>CAZWFQ010000036.1:0-36504 GCA_964633225.1 uncultured Anaerolineaceae bacterium | reverse complement strand
ATGGTAATGATCTATCCATGGATCCAGAAATATTTCACCAAAGGTACTTTACTAGGAGGCGTGAAAGAATAAAGAACGAAAATAGGCCGCACAATACGATCAAGAAAAGCCTGCCATTTCGAAGTAAATGCATAACCCATATTCAACCAAGAAGGAGAAAACCGCAATGAATAAGATGTTTCGGAAATCGCTCATGGTCATTCTTGCCCTATCAATGATCCTAAGCGCCTGCGCCCCCCAGGCAACGCCTGAGGCCACCCCGGTTCCGGCCAACACCCAAGCTCCGGCTGCCACGCAGGCAGAGCCCGCTGCTGAAGCAGAGACCCCTGTTGAAGAAGCGCCAGCCCCCACTGAAGCGCCTGCTGCTGACACCCCGGTGCCAGTTGAGATCGAAGATTTGGAGCTATGGGTTAGCGGCCGTGTTAGCGAAGCTGCGCCGCCCCCAGATGACTGGACAGCTTACCAAATCATCAAGGATGAGCTATCAATCAATCTAAACCTTGTTCTGCTGCCATCCTCTGCTGGCGACCAAGACACCAAGATCAACACCGCCGCGGCTGGCAATGCACTTCCCGATTTGTTCTATGTCAACCGCGATGCATGGTATGACCTGGTACAGGTCGGCCTGCTTGCGACAGTCGACGATCTACTGCCATTGATGCCCGAGCGCACAGCCACACACTACAGCGATGCCAGCCGCAACGCATTGGTGACGATCGACGGCAAAATGTATGGATTGCCCGATCCTGGCCAGATCCCGATGACAGATGGCTTGGTGATCCGCCAGGATTGGCTTGACAAGCTTGGTCTGACCGCCCCCACCACCCTCGATGAATTTCTCGAAGTCGCCAAGGCCTTCACCTTCAATGACCCAGATGGCAATGGCCAGGCTGATACGTATGGCTTCTGTGCCTTTATTGACGGCTCAGGGTTAAACAACATGGGCCTGGGTCCACGCTTCAACTTTATCTATGGCGCCTACGGCTTATCAGCAATCTGGAATCTCTCCAGCGTTGATGAATTCGGACTCAATGCCCGCGACCCTCGTTACATCGAAGCAACGCAGTTCATCCGCACCATGAACGAAGAAGGCATCATCGACCCCGACTGGCCGACTCTAAGCAAGGATGATTTCCGCGCCCGCTGGAAGCAAGGGCACTGCGGTATCATGATCGAAAACTTCGCCGCCCTGGCCAATAAGTCAAACTACACCGCATTTGATGAAAACAACCCCGAAGGCGAATGGGTAGTTTTGCCTCCCCCCAGCGGCCCTTACGGTGATGCAGCCGAGGGCGTGATCGTCCAATCGGCCCGAATTTACGCTGTCTCGCAGCGCGCCATTGACGAGGGCAAGGGCCCTGCCATCGCTCGCCTGCTGGAATGGATGGCCACTGATGGCTATTACCTGATCGGCTTTGGCCAGGAAGGCATCAACTTTACCTTTGACGCCAACGGGAACATCTCGACAGAAGGTATTGATCCTGCTATGGCCTGGAATTCATCTGAAATGCAGCCCCTGACCCAACTGGCCAACATGGTTTACATCTTCTCTGATGTCGAGTTGAATGCTCGCTACCAGTCTCACACTAGCATCAATGGCCGTACGATCTCGCCCCTAACCTTCCTGGCCGGATTCAGTGAACAGCCCTGGTTCGAGACGACTGGCTCCGCCATCATCAATCCGCCAGCCAACGCCGCTGACTTCACCCGCTTCTACAGCGAGAACATCGTCCAATTCGTTCTTGGTCAACAAGACCTGAATGAGGAAAACTGGGCTACGTTTATCGAGGGGTTGGATAGTCTCGGCGCATCTGAGCTAGAGGCGACTGCCAAAGAAGCCTTGATCGCCGCTGGCTTTCTGAAATAACCTGGCACACAAGGTAAGGAGGCGGGCAAAGACAACCGCCCGCCTCCACTTTTGCCTGCCGCTAAGCCTACCAAACGTTATTTTGCTTTTTTCATCAACCCCTAACGCATAGGTGTGCACTATGATGCAAACATCGCCGCACAAACCCAATACATGGTCGGTACGCATGGTCGAATCGACATTGCAGCGATATACGTTGGGAGATGCCCGCTGGCATTATGAGCATGGGCTGCTGGTTATGGCGATCCAAAAGGTCGGGGAGGCGGTTCGCGAAACGCGCTACACTCACTTTGTCTCAAATTGGATCGATTTGTTTGTCAAGGCCAATGGCACCATCCGTACCTATCGGATAAATGAGTACAACCTTGACCAGATCAATGCAGGGAAATTGCTTTTTGGAGCCTTGAAAAGGACTGGAGAGGAGCGCTACCGCCTTGCTCTATCTCACTTGCGACAACAATTAAGCACCCAGCCACGCACCAATAGCAATGGGTTTTGGCATAAGAAAAAATATCCTTTCCAAATGTGGCTGGATGGGATCTATATGGCAGGACCGTTTCTAGCAGCTTATGCGCATCACTTTAACGAGCCTTCCACATTTGATGATGTGGTATACCAAATACGCTTAATCCAACAGCATACGCTTGATAAAAACACAAACCTCTTATATCACGCCTGGGACGAAAGCAAACAACAGCGTTGGTGTAACCCAGAAACAGGCTGCTCGAAACATTTCTGGGGGCGAGCAATTGGCTGGTATATCATGGCGATTGTAGATGTGCTGGATGACCTGCCGCAACAACACAATAACAGGTCAGAATTGATTGCCATCTTGAATTGCACCGTCGCAGCACTGGTGAAAATTCAAGATCAAGTAAGCGGGTTGTGGTATCAAATCCTTGACTTGCCCCACCGAGAAGGAAATTACCTTGAAGCATCGGCATCTGCCATGTTCGTCTATGCATTTGCCAAAGGAGTTCGCCAGGGATATCTGCCCCTGGATTATCTTGCTGCTGCGCAGCGCGGATATCATGGTTTATTGCAGAATTTGATCAAGATCGATGCCCAGGGATGGCTGACCCTGGAGAACGTTTGTGGTGGTGCAGGACTGGGCGGAAAGCCATACCGCGATGGTTCATACGAATACTACGTCAACGAAAAGATCATTCCCAATGATCCCAAGGGCGTAGGGCCTTTTATTCTTGCTGCGCTCGAAATGGAGGACGCAGGCATTAGCCTGGCGGGATAATCACATGGCAACACCGGCAGTGTACTCTTCGGCTTATAACGTACGAGAGCATGGTGCAGTTGGGGATGGAAAAACCCTGGATACACCAGCAATCCAATCTGCCATTGATACATGTGCAAAAAACGGTGGAGGCACCGTTTATCTGCCAACCGGACAATATCTGAGCGGCAGCGTCTTTCTGCACGATCGCATCACCCTACACTTAGATACGGGTGCGGTCATCTTGGGTAGCGAAGACCCAGCCAATTACCCGGTTGTGCAAAGCCGCTGGGAAGGAAGGCATCAGGATACATACGCCCCTCTCATCGCGGGTCAAAATCTCAACAACATCGCCGTGATTGGGCGCGGCACCATCAATGGCTGCGGTGCGGCCTGGTGGAAAGCGAAAGCAGAGAACACCCTCGCCCACCCTCGCCCACGCCTGATCAGCTTTTCAGATTGCACCAATGTATTAATTGAAGACATCACCGCCATCAATTCTCCCAGTTGGACGATCAACCCCGTACACTGCCAAAATGTAACCATTCGTGGGGTAACCATCGTCAATCCCGCTAATTCACCAAACACCGACGGCATCAATCCAGATTCATGTCGCCTGGTTCGCATCTCTGACTGCTATGTCAGCGTTGGGGATGATTGCATCACCATCAAATCGGGCACAGAATACGAACGCCCCGATCGCTATGCGCCTTGCCGCGATATTGCCATCACCAATTGTACGCTTGAGCGGGGGCATGGAGGAATCGTGATCGGCAGCGAGATGAGCGGCGGGGTGAAGAATGTGGTAATTTCAAACTGCGTTCTCGTTGGCACCGATCGCGGCATTCGCATCAAATCACGCCGCGGACGTGGCGGCATTATTGAAGATATTCGCGTGTCCAACTTGATCATGGAAGGCGTGCTTTGCCCGTTCACCATGAATCTGTATTATCACATCGGCGAACGTGGCAACCTGAACGTCTCCGATAAAAACCCGCGTCTCGTGGATGACGGTACGCCTCGCCTACGGCGCATTCACTTCAGTCATATCACCGCCCGCGATGTGAAACATGCGGCCGGATTCCTATATGGCCTGGCGGAAATGCCGCTCGAAGATATTTCTTTGACCGACGTTTCCGTTTCGGTTTCCAGCGAAGCCGACGCCGGTTATCCGGATATGGCAGATGATATTCCCAGCATGTCACGAGCCGGCTTTTTCATTCGCAATGCCCAGCGCTTGCGCCTTGAGCATGTAGAGGTCGACAACCAGATCGGTCCGGCTTTTGATATTGCCAACTGCTCGGAAGTGAAGATCGTTGAATAGGAGCGCATCATGAAAAAGATTGTCACTTTCGGCGAGATCATGCTTCGCCTTGCAACACCCGGGCAGCAGCGATTTACCCAGGCCCGCACATTCGAAGCTGTTTACGGCGGAGGAGAAGCAAATGTAGCTGCTTCACTGGCAAATTTTGGCGAAGATGTTGAATTTATCACCCGTCTTCCCAAGAACGAGCTGGGCGACGCGTGTCTGATGAACCTGCGCAGCTACGGCATCCGCACAGACCACTGCATACGCGGCGGCGAACGGATTGGGATTTACTTTCTAGAGACCGGTGCAGCGCAGCGCAGCAGCAAAGTGATCTATGACCGTGCTAATTCCAGCCTGGCAACCATTCAAACAGGAATGATTGATTGGCACACAGTTTTTGAAGGTGCCGACTGGTTCCACTGGACGGGTATCACGCCAGCTGTTTCATCAAGTGCAGCACAGGCTTGCCGCGAGGCCATCGTCACTGCTCGCGAACTAGGCATCACGGTTTCGTGTGACTTGAATTTTCGCGCCAAGCTATGGAAGTGGGGCAGTCCGGCTGGCACAGTAATGTCAGACCTGGTAGGAATGTGCGACGTGGCGTTGGGCAACGAAGAAGACGCCGACAAGGTGTTTGGCATTTGCGCCCCCGAAGCAGATGTCACAGGTGGAAAAGTGTCCGCGGATCAATACCGCTTCGTCTGTCAGGCACTGGCGGAGAAGCTACCCACGCTCAAAATAATTGCCATCACTCTGCGCGGTTCGCTTTCGGCAAGTCACAATACCTGGTCAGGCGTGCTCTGGCAAAGCGGAGAATTTTACGCCGCGCCAACCTATGACATCCTGCCGATCGTCGACCGCGTGGGGGGCGGCGATGCCTTCATGGGCGGGCTGATCTACGGCTTACGCAAATATCCCCAAGATGCACAAAAAGCTCTCAATTTCGCCGCTGCAGCGGCCTGCCTCAAGCACAGCATCCCCGGCGATTTCAATGCCGTCAGTGTAAGCGAAGTGGAAACACTGATGGCGGGTGATGCCTCAGGGCGGGTGACGCGCTAAAACAATTGGAGGAAGTTTTATGGCACGCTTCATGCGCCTAGATGTAGTCAATACTTTACTGAACACCGGATTGGTCCCATTGTTCTATCATCAGGATATCGAAATCGCCATCCGGCTGGTTTCAGCTTGCTCGCGCGGCGGAGCCAGAGTGATCGAATTTACCAATCGCGGTGAATTGGCTTATCCTGTTTTTACCGCCCTGGTACAACATTTCACACAATCAGAACCCGACACCATCCTTGGGGTTGGCTCGATCATCGATGCGCCGACTGCTGCGCTGTACCTCGCCAGCGGGGCAAACTTTGTGGTAGGCCCGAGCTTTAACCCAGAGATTGCACGCCTTTGCAACCGGCGTAAGATCCTATATATGCCTGGCTGTGCTACCGAGACTGAGATCTCTACTGCAGAAGAATATGGAGCGGAGATCTGCAAAATTTTTCCCGGCGAGACGGTGGGCGGGCCTACATTTGTCAAATCTGTGATGGCCCCCTGCCCCTGGCATCGTCTCATGCCCACAGGCGGCGTTGATGCCACCGAAGCCAGCGTTGGCGAATGGATCAAGGCAGGTGCAGCCGCCATTGGGATGGGGAGTAAACTCTTCACCCCACAGGCAGTTCGAGATCAAGACTATGATGGCATTGCCAGGCGAGTTAACGCCTGCGCCGGCTGGGTCAAAAAAGCACGTATCAAATAATCCTAGGAGACAAAACGATGAAATATCATTCACTGATTGCAACCAATGACGGCTTGAATTCATTACCTTATAACCCATGTAAGCTACTTGACTTTGGGTTTCTAAAGCTCGGGCCTGGCGAAATTTACCGCGGCCAAAGCGGTGAGCGCGAGTTTCTGGCAGTGCTCTTGGCCGGGAAAGCCAGTTTTGAAATTGGGACACAGCGTTTCGAAAAAGTCGGCGGACGCCCCAATGTCTTCGGCGGAAAACCACATGCAGTATATATTCCCGCCAGATGTGAGTTTACCATTCGAGCTGAAGGGGCCGTGGAAATCGCACTACCCAATGCCCCGAGCGATCTGGAAACCAAGTCCTATCTCATTGAGCCGTCTAAGATTGCCAATGGCGTGTGGGGCGCAGCCAATTTCAAGCGCTATTATCACCAAATCTTGACCACAGCCTCTCAGCCCGAGCTGCCCGCACGACGGCTGATCGTTGGCGAGACGTTCACCCCAAGTGGCAATTGGAGCACCTTTCCGCCACACAAACACCAGGTAGACGACCTGCCGCGCGAGGCTTACCATGAAGAGATGTACTTCTTCAAGGTCAACCCAAAGGATGGATTCGGGATTTGCCACTACTACAATGAAGAAGGCGAAGAAGAAAACTTCACCGTGCGCGATAATAGCATCCACATGATGCCGCGCGGGTATCACACTGTGGTCAGCGCCCCCGGTTATACCACATATTACCTGTGGTTCTTGGCTGGCAACCAACGCATCCAGGCAACCGTGGACGACCAACAACTAAGCTGGGTCGGACGTACGGTCGCTATGCTGAAAGAGTACGGACTATGATCCTTGATCAATTCAAATTGGATGGAAAAACTGCTCTTGTTACGGGCGCAGGCCAGGGTTTGGGCCAGGGCATGGCCCTGGCCCTGGCTGAAGCCGGGGCAACTATCATTGGGATGGACCGAGGCAGCAGCCAGGGCACCGGCAGTGCGGTGCAGTCCCTGGGTGGCATCTACCGCCAGGTGATTTGCGACCTGGGTACAGCCGGTATAGCAGAGCTCAACCAGATCGTGGCTAGGGTTGTAACCGAATTTGGTCACCTCGATATCCTGGTGAATAATGCCGGGATCATCCGGCGCATGCCAGCGCTTGAGTTCACCGAGGCCGACTGGGATGACGTGCTGCAAATAAACCTAAAGGCTGCTTTCTTCCTGGCACAGGCTGCCGGGCGGGTTATGATGCCGCTCCACAGCGGGAAAATCATTCAAATTGCATCCATGCTTTCCTTCCAGGGTGGGGTAATCGTTCCATCTTACACCGCCGCCAAAAGCGCCATCGCCGGCACTACCCGTGCCCTTGCCAACGAATGGGCCAGACATGGCATCAACGTCAACGCTATTGCCCCCGGTTATATGGCAACCGACAACACAGCCGCGCTCCGTGCAGACCCCACCCGCTCATCAGCCATTTTAGATCGCATCCCCGCCGGGCGATGGGGAACTCCGGATGACTTAAAAGGAGCCGTAGTTTTCCTTGCATCTGCCGCTTCTGATTACCTGCATGGTACAATCCTGCCAGTGGATGGCGGATGGCTGGCACGTTAAGCTTATTGCACCGGTCAATCCTGTAACCCGCTATCCAACAGGATAAAGACAAATGGATGAAATCAACTCTCCTGCGCACCACCTTTCCCCAGACCGCTTATTTTCTCCCGATCCCAATACCCGTAGCGTAGCACGCCAGTTGTACCAGACTGTAGCCAATTTTCCCCTGGTCTGCCCGCATGGGCATGTGGACCCGCACCTGTTTTCGGATCCCAAGGCTACCTTTGGTTCCCCCGCTGATCTATTCATTATTCCAGACCACTACATCACGCGCATGCTGTATTCCCAGGGAATTACGCCAGACAGGTTAGGCGTTCCTCGCCTGGATGGAAGTGCCGTCGAAACGGACCATCGCAAGATTTGGCGGCTTTTCTGCGAGAATTTCTATCTCTTTCGCGGCACCCCTTCTGGCACATGGTTATTGCATGAACTGAGCGAAGTGTTCAATATCCAGGTCAAACCATCTGCAGAAAATGCAGATCAGTTATACGACGCCATCAGCCACCAGTTAACCAAGCCCGAATTTACCCCCCGCCGCCTGTTTGAGCGCTTCAATATCCAGGTTTTGTGTACCACCGATGCCGCTACAGATACGCTTGAAAGCCACCGTGCCATCCGAGAAACGGGCTGGAGCGGACGCATCATTCCCACCTTCCGTCCAGATGCCGTCGTCAACCTGGATGCGCCTGGCTGGCGTCAAAATATGGAGAAACTGAGTCTCACCAGTGGAATAGATATTGTAGATTACCCGTCCTTCATCCAGGCCCTGGAACTGCGCCGGGAATTTTTTAAATCAATGGGAGCCACTGCAACCGATCACGCCGCCCTAACCCCGCTGACCCAAGAGCTATCCACGACTGAAGCCAACACACTCTTCCAACGGGCCCTGAAAGGGCAAACCAATTCAGACGATGCAGCCCGGTTCACAGCCCATATGCTCATAGAAATGGCACGCATGAGCATCGACGACGGATTGGTCATGCAGATCCATCCCGGCTCGAACCGCAACCACAACGAGATCATCTTTCGCCATTTTGGCCTGGACAAAGGCGCCGACATCCCAGTCCAAACCGAGTACACTCGCAACCTGCACGCGTTATTGAATAAATATGGTAATGACAGCCGTCTGACAGTGATCCTCTTCACCCTAGACGAGAGCACCTACTCACGCGAGCTGGCTACCCTGGCAGGGCATTATCCCGCGCTAAAGCTAGGGCCGCCCTGGTGGTTTCACGACAGCCCGAATGGTATGGCGCGTTATTTCGACCTGATAATGGAGACTGCCGGGATATATAATACGGTCGGCTTCAATGACGATACGCGCGCCTTCTGTTCCATCCCAGCTCGCCATGACATTTGGCGGCGCGCTGCGGCCAACTGGACCGCGGGGATGGTCGTACGCCACATCATCGATATGGACGATGCGTGCACAATGATGTATGATTTGGCAGTCGGCCTGGCAAAGCAGGCCTACAATTTATAAGCTCGTAGGACTCAATATGCTCACTCACCTTGGATTGATCCCCTCTTTTGGCTTTGGCGACCGGCTTGGCTTGGCAACACCTGGTCATATAGCAGCCGTCAAAGGCACCCCTTTAGCCCCAATTTTTGCCCAGCAATCTGTGCGCGAAAACGCCCGTACCGGCCGTACTCCACAACAAGTGATGGACGATGCCCGGCGCGCGGTTGATGCGGCAAGGTGGGATGCCCCCTGGGGTGCAGATGCCGATCATCTAAAAACCACCGAAGATCTGCCACCTTTTATTGCTGCCGGTTATACATTCTTTACCATCGATCCCGGCGAACACGTAGATAATGCTGCCGACTCAGACCTGCCGCCTATTTTGCACGCTAAAATCAAGGAGTGGGCCAACTGGGACGAACTTTCGCAGCGATACCTGCAACCGATGGACATCCCCGGCCTGCTTCCTTTTGACGAACTGAGTTTATTAAGAGCAGTGGCCAAATACGGCAAAGCCATTGCGCACACCTTGTCCATGTATCGCCGCCTGAGCGAGATGAAAGAAGTCTTTGATTTCGAGGTATCGGTGGACGAGACTGACGCGCCGACCACGCCGCTAGAACACTATTTCATTGCCAACGAATTGACGCGCCAGGGAGTCAAGTTCACCAGCTTGGCGCCGCGTTTTATCGGGCGTTTCGAAAAAGGGGTCGATTATATTGGCGACCTGGCGAAACTGGATGCTGAGATGGCAAAACATGCGGCTGTGAGCACTCATTTTGGAACGTATAAGCTCAGCCTACACTCAGGATCAGACAAATTCAGCGTGTACCCGCTCATTGTGAAACATTGGGGAACCCGTCTGCATGTCAAGACGGCAGGCACAAGCTACTTAGAAGCCCTGCGCACCCTGGCTGTGGCCAGACCAGCACTCTTCGAGCGCATCTGGACTTTGGCATTGAAGCGTTATCCGGTTGATCGCGCCACCTATCACGTTTCAGCCGAACTAGAAAAAGTCCCAGTGGCAACCAGCCCAACAGCCTTATTAGATGATTTTCATGCTCGCGAGATCCTGCATGTCACCTTCGGCTCAGCGCTGACCCAATATGGGGAAGAGATCAAAACCGCCCTGAAAGAACATGCAGGAATGTACCAGGCAAATTTGCGTACACATTTCCAGCGGCACTTAGGGCTGTTGGTATAGAGGAGAATTGTATGGCTGTTTCTTTTGATATCAAGGGACAAGTGGCAGTTGTTACGGGCGGCGCGGGGGTATTGTGCGCCGCCATGTGCCACGCCCTCATTGAAGCTGGTGCCAGGGTAGCCGTGCTCGATTTACGAGCCGAATCTGCCGAAGCGCTGGCTAAAGAATTGGGCGAAAATGCCATTGGCCTGGCTTGCGATGTGCTGAACAAGCACAGCATAGAAACCGCGGCCCAGGAAATATTGCGGTCCTTTACTAGGGTAGACATACTGATCAACGGCGCAGGCGGCAACAGGCCGCAAGCCACAACAACCCTCGAACAATCTTTTTTTGATCTGCCCTCCGAAGCCCTGCGTTGGGTCTTTGACTTGAACTTGCTGGGCACTGTACTGCCCAGCCAGGTTTTCGGCAAGCTGATGGCGGAACAAAAAAGCGGCACCATCATTAACATTTCTTCCATGAATGCCTTCCGCCCACTGACTCGTATCGCAGCGTATTCAGCTGCCAAGGCTGGCGTAAGCAACTTCACGCAGTGGTTGGCCGTGCACATGGCGCAAGAATACAGTCCAGCCATCCGCGTCAACGCGATCGCACCGGGCTTCTTTCTCACTGAGCAAAATCGTTTCTTGCTGACCGAGAAAAACAGCGGAGAGCTAACCGCTCGCGGACGGACCATTATCAGCCATACCCCACAAGCACGTTTTGGCGCACCTGAAGACCTGCTTGGCACCCTGTTGTGGCTGGTCTCACCAGCCTCCGCTTTTGTCACAGGGGTCGTCGTCCCGGTAGACGGCGGTTTCTCTGCATTCAGCGGCGTTTGAACTTTTTGGAGAACCTGATGCAGCAAACCCATGCTATTGCACCCGCCGGTCAATATTTAGCAGAAACTGACATCCGTCAACTGTTGACCCGCACCTTCGAAAAGCAGTTCACCAATCAACGCCTACTTGTCCTCATCCCCGATCACACGCGCTCTTTGCCATTGCCGCTCTTATTCCGCGCCCTGGTCGAGGCGCTTCGCCACAGCCGCCAGCTTGATTTCATGGTCGCCCTTGGCACCCACCCGCCGCTTTCAGAAGAGAATTTGTACAGATTGGTCGGGGTCAGCCGCCAGGAACGAACGACAACCTATGCACACATTGGACTGTTGAACCATACCTGGGATGATCCAACTAAGCTCATCTCACTCGGCACGATCGAACAGGACCAAATAAAAGCCCTGGCGGGCAAATACTGGCACGCTTCTTTACCAGAACACGTAGACGTGCAATTAAACAAAGCCGCCATCGCCTATGACCACATCCTGATTCTTGGGCCAACTTTTCCGCATGAAGTTGTGGGGTTTTCGGGTGGGGCCAAGTA
Organism: uncultured Anaerolineaceae bacterium; assembly: GCA_964633225.1. Classification (GTDB taxonomy): domain Bacteria; phylum Chloroflexota; class Anaerolineae; order Anaerolineales; family UBA4823; genus JAKQIM01. Next base: position 24,722 of record CAZWFQ010000036.1, on the reverse strand, counting down.
TCTGTTTCCAGGCATTTCGGGCCCGGAAATGATCAACACCACCCATTGGCTTGGTGCTTTAGCCGGCGTGGTAGATACCATTGGCATCCAAGAGACCCCAGTCCGCGCAATGATCCATGCCGCAGCCGAAAAACTACCCACCCCCATTACCCTGATTGCGCTGGTTGTAGAAGGCAGCGATCTGAGTGGGCTTTTTATCGGCGATCACTTAACCGCCTGGAGCGCGGCCGCCAGCCTATCGGCACAGCGCCATATTTGTTGGTGCAGCACCCCCTACCAACGCGTCTTATCCTGCGCTCCCGCCATGTATGACGAGTTGTGGACTGCTGCCAAAGCCATGTACAAGCTTGAACCAGCCATAGCCCCTGGTGGCGAGTTAATCATCTACGCGCCGCACCTGGATGTTGTCAGCCATGTGCATGGCAAATACATTGCTGAGGTCGGATATCATATCCTGCCTTATTTCTTGGCCAACTGGGAACGTTTCAAGCATATTCCATTGGGCGTATTAGCCCACTCAACCCATCTACGCGGTTCAGGCCACATGGAAAACAACCTGGAGAAACCCAATGTGCAGGTCACTTTGGCCAGCAAGATCTCACCTGAAGATTGCGCCCGGCTCAAACTTGGGTACATCGATCCCGCTCAGATAAAAATCTCCGAATGGCAAAACCGCCAAGCGGAAGGCATCTTGTATGTTCCCAAAGCAGGAGAGATCCTGTACCGGCTGCGAACTGCTCCCCAGAATTTATGAATGCTCCCCTCTCTAGTCTCAAATCTTTGCTAACCACGCAAGGAAAAGTTATTACCTTGCTTGCAGCCATGTTGTTCGGTGCAATGCTGCCACAATTGCATGTATTTTCTCCTTGGATCCAATACTTACTCATGGTGATGCTATTTTTTTCTTTTTTAGACATCAAATTCTCGCCCCAAACATTTCAGAAAAGTATCCTTGGTATCGTGCTGGCAAATATTGCCATCGCCTTCATCGTTTACGCCGTGTTCTTACGGTTCAACCTATGGCTGGCGCTGGCAGCCTTCATGACGGCCTGTGCGCCCACTGCCATCGCTGCTCCGGTGATCACGGGATTTGTCAAAGGCAAAGTGGAATATGTGGTGACCGCAGTGGTGATCACCAATATCGTCAACGCAGTGATCGTGCCGCTAGCTTTGCCCTCTCTGCTCGGCACAGATATCCATATCTCCGTTCAGGAAGTCCTGCTGCCGGTATTGATCGTCATGTTCGTCCCACTGCTGCTTGCCCAGCTTACCACCCGCCTGCCAGCCAACGCGCAAGAACTGATCCACAAAGGGAAACCCATCATCTTCCCAGTCTGGCTGGTTAACCTGCTGATCATCAGTGCCAACGCATCAGATTACCTGCGGACGACCAACACTAGCCTGATCCCCGATTTGCTGCCCATCGCCTTGGTCTCGATGATGATCTGCATCATAAATTTTGGGGTGGGCGCGCTGTTGGGTGGTCATCACTACCGCCAAGAAGCCAGTCAATCTCTCGGCCAAAAGAATCTGTCTTTTGTCATTTGGATTGCGCTGACCTTTATTAACCCTCTGGTAGCTATGGGGCCTACATTTTATGTACTTTTTCACCACCTGTATAATTCGTGGATGATCTATCAATTCGAAAAAGAACGCCTTCGCGTTTGAATCACTGTCAGGAGAATGGTCATGGAAAAAGCAAACTTTGGTTTCATGGGTTTGGGAGTTATGGGACATATGTTGGCCCTCAACATGGAACGCAATGGGTTCCGTGTGGCAGGTTACGACCTGGACTTGGCAAAAGTGCAAGCCTTTGGCAGTCAATATCCTACCAAAAACCTGCTGGCATGCAGCCGGCTGGACGAATTCATCGCCGCGCTGGAACGCCCTCGCCGCATCATGCTAATGGTTCCGGCAGGCAAAGCCGTGGATGCCGCAATTGCCAGCATCCAGGATGCATTAGAGCCAGGCGACCTTTTAATTGATGGCGGCAACACCTTTTTTTTGGATACCGAGCGCCGCTCGACAGAGTTAGAGCGCAAAGGCATCATTTACATTGGCACGGGCGTCAGCGGTGGCGAATATGGCGCTTTATGGGGGCCAGCCATCATGCCAGGCGGCCAACCAGAAGCCTGGGAATTGGTGAAACCAATTTTCGAAACCATCAGTGCCAAGGCGCAAGGCGAACCCTGTGTTGCCCATATAGGGCCGCGCGGCGCCGGGCATTATGTCAAAATGGTCCACAACGGCATTGAGTATGGCGATATGCAGTTGATTGCTGAGGCTTACGATATCTTGCATCGCGGGTTAGGATTAAGCAATCATCAACTACACGAAGCCTTCAGTGAATGGAACCAGGGCGAATTAGAATCCTACCTGATCGAGATCACAGCCGATATCTTTACCAAGCTGGACCCCGAAAGCGGACAGGCAGTCATAGATTTGATCTTAGATGAAGCCGCCCAGAAAGGCACCGGTAAATGGACGTCGCAAAATGCCCTGGATCTGGGAGCACCCATCCCTACGATCAATGCAGCAGTAGAAAGCCGTATCCTGTCAGCATTCAAGGATGAACGCATCCATGCTTCCAACATCTTGCTTGGACCAGTCGCCAAGATCACCGCAGACCCACAAAAGGTGACCGGGTGGGTCAAGGATGCCTTATACACCGCAAAAATCTGCTCTTACGCCCAGGGATTTGCACTAATGCGCTTGGCGAGTAAGGAATACGATTATCACTTGAACTATGGCGAAATTGCCCGCATCTGGCGCGGCGGATGCATCATACGCGCACGCTTCTTGAACGATATCCGCCAGGCATTTGTGCGCAATCCCGATTTGCCCAATCTGCTGATAGACCCTGATTTTGCCCAGGCGGTGAATACTCGCCAAACAGCTTTGCGCAAGGTTGTATCTTTGGCTGCCGAAAATGGTATTCCTGCCCTGGCATTCAGCTCTGCGCTGGCCTACCTTGACGCCTATCGCAGTGCCCGCCTGCCAGCAAACCTGACACAGGCCCAGCGAGATTATTTCGGCGCCCACACATACCGGCGCGTGGATCGTTCTGGTACTTTTCACACCCAATGGATAGATGAAAATCTACAGGCATAAAGGAGTTAGCATGACAAGCGGTTTAAACATTTCCAAAGAAGGCGCTCTTGATCTGGTCTCACTGGGGGCCCTGGTAAATCGCCTCGATCCAGGCATCATTCCCTTCCGCAAGGCCACCGAATGCAAGATCCATGTCAGCGGCGGTGAGTTCAACGTAGCGGCTAACCTGGCGGACTGCTTCCGCCTGAATACGGGGGTGGCAACAGCCATGGTGGATTATCCAATTGGCGATTTGATCGCTGAGCGGGTGCGCGCAATGGGGGTGAAACCCTTCTATAAATTCTTCAAACACAACGGGGTCAACGGACCCAACATGGCAACCGTCTACAGCGACCAGGGGTTTGGGGTGCGCGCTCCAATGGTGTTCTATAACCGGGCTAACGAAGCCGCCGCCCAACTCAAACCTGGCGATTTTGATTGGGAAGCCATTTTTGCGGGCGGCGTGCGTTGGTTCCACAGTGGCGGCATTTTTGCCGCCTTATCTGAGACCACCGGAGAGCTGATTGTGGAAGGCATGAAAGCCGCCAAGAGCGCTGGGGCGGTCACATCCTTTGATTTGAATTTTCGTGCCAAGCTGTGGAACATTTGGGGCGGGCAAACACGCGCTCAAGATGTGATGCACCGCATCGTGGAAAATGTTGACGTACTGGTAGGCAATGAAGAAGACCTCCAGCTTGGGCTTGGCGTCCCTGGCCCAGAGGTGAAGGCCAAATCCAAACTTGACCCAAGCACCTTCTTTGGAATGATTGACAAGGTGGTAAGCAAATTTCCTCAAATCAAGGTTGTTGCGACCACGCTGCGAGATGTCCACTCCACAGCACACCATTCCTGGGGCGCTGTGGCATGGATCAATGGACAGACATATGTTTCACCAACCGCTGAGCTCCATATCTATGATCGCGTTGGTGGGGGTGACGGGTTTGCGTCTGGCTTCTTCTATGGACTGCTAAGCGGCGCAGAGCCACAAGATGCGGTCAACCTTGGTTGGGCGCATGGCGCGCTGCTAACTACTTTTCCAGGCGATACCACCATGGCGACCCTGGAACAGGTACAGGCTTTTGCCAAAGGTAGCTCGGCGCGCATCCAGCGATAGCAAGATCAATTTTTTGATGGCCAGGCGAGCCCAACACGTCCTCGCTCCGCCTCAACCCGCTGGATCTCCACGTCCACAATGTCTCCCACCTTCAACGCCGTCCCAGCAGGGATCTGGCTGCGGTGAAGCAGGCCGTCTTGCTTCACACCAATATCAATAAATGCGCCAAAGTCCACCACGTTGCGCACGGTGCCCTTTAGCTTCATTCCCGGCACCAGGTCATCCATCTTGAGTACGTCTGAGCGCAAGATCGGTACCGGGGCATCTTCGCGCGGGTCACGGCCTGGGCGCACCAACTGCTCAAGGATATCCTCCAAAGTAGGCACCCCACAGCCCAGCTCTGCCGCCAGCTTCTCCACCGGCTGCTTGGTGATTAATGTTTCTACTGCCGGTTGGAGTGCCGTGCCAATCTTAGGCTTCGGTCCAAACTTCTTCAACACCGCGTTTGCCACCGCATAACTTTCAGGGTGGATAGCGCTCGCATCCAAAGGATTCTCACCCTCACGCACGCGCAAGAAGCCCGCCGCCTGCTCAAAGGCTTTTGGCCCCAGCCCGCTCACCTTACGCAACGCCGCCCGACTGAAAAAAGGTCCGGTCTCATCCCGATGCGCCACGATCTTCTCTGCCAACTTAGGGCCTATCCCAGCCACGTGTGTCAGCAGGGCCGGGCTGGCGCTGTTCACATCCACGCCAACCGCATTGACTACGCTTTCCACAACCCCTTCCAGTGCTTGCTCTAACTGCTTTTGATCCACATCGTGCTGATATAGTCCAACCCCTATTGCCTTAGGTTCGATCTTGACCAGCTCAGCCAGCGGATCCTGGATGCGCCGGGCAATCGAGACAGCCCCCCGCAGCGACACATCCAGCCCAGGCAACTCGGCCCGCGCCAGAGGGCTGGCACTGTACACGCTGGCTCCCGCTTCATTAATAATTAGGTATTTCACCTCTTTGGCCACGGTTTGGATCAATTCGGCCACCAATTGCTCAGTCTCTCGCGAGGCCGTGCCATTCCCAATCGTGATCAAGCTGACATGATATTTTGTGACCAGAGCTTCAAGGATCTTGAGGGCGCGCGCCCATTCTTTCTGCGGGGCATGCGGGTAAATGGTGGCAGTGTCCAATAACTTCCCTGTAGGGTTCACCACCGCCACCTTGCAACCCGTGCGAAAGCCAGGATCAAGCCCCAGAACCGTCTGCTCAGCCAGCGGCGGCTGGCCCAGCAGAGCGCGCAGGTTGGCAGCAAAAACGTTAATGGCGTGCAGTTCAGCCTTCTCGGTCAATTCGCGTCGCACATCCCGCCCAATGGCAGGCAGCAGTAGGCGCTCGGCCGCATCATCTATGGCCATTTCCATCTGCTCAGCCAGGGACGAGCGGCGGTCAGAGTGGAAAACCATACCAATCGCATTCCGCCAGTCACGTTCCAACACTTCCAATTTCACTCGTAATATCTTTTCAGCCTCGCCCCGATTGAAAGCAAGCACCTGGTGAGGGCGCAGGCGTTCAACCCCACCCTCGAACTGGTAATAGGTTTCGTAAACCGAGCGCTCATCTTGCGCATCATCAATCTTCTCACAACGCAGAACACCCCATTTCAGTGCCTTCTCGCGCGTCACGCGCCGCACTTCAGCATGCTCACTAATCGTCTCGGCCACGATGTCGCGCGCCCCTGCCCAGGCATCTTCCAACGTAGGCACCTGATCATTTAAGAACGGCTTGGCGATCGCAGCCAAAGGCGTCTTGGTGAGGGGTTGTTGCAAGATCCAATCTGCCAGGCCTTGCAAGCCCCTCTCTTTGGCAATGCTGGCGCGGGTGCGGCGCTTGGGCTTATAGGGCGCATACAGATCTTCCAAGGCAGTCAGAGTCTCGGCAGCATCAATTTGCGCCTTGAGCTCTGTAGACAGCTTGCCCTGCTCATCAATCGATTTCAGCACCGCTTCGCGGCGCTCGTCCAGGGCACGCAGTTTATCTAACATCTCGCTGAGCTGGCGGATCTGCTCCTCGTCCAATCCACCGGTCGCCTCTTTGCGATAGCGAGCAATGAATGGTAATGTATTATCGTCGTCCAGCAAGGCAATAGTTGCCGCGGCTTGCTCAGGACGAATGTTCAAGTGAGTGGCTATGGGTAGGGTATAGGAAGACATAGGCTGAATTATATACCGATTCTTACCATTTTTCATACCGCACAAGCTGTTCAATACTCTTGCGCATCTTAGGCCCGGCCTTATCTGCCGGGTAACCCAAAGGCGTAAACAGCAAAGGCTCTACATCATTTGGCAAACCCAACACATCTCGAGCCGCCTGGCGATCAAAAGCCGCAATCCAACACGTCCCCAGGCCCAGGTTTGCCGCTGCCAGGATCAGGTGATCCATTGCAATTGCTACGTCCACTTCCCAATATGTTTTCCCATCACGGTGCACCCATCCCTGGCTGGGCACGCCACAGGCACAGATGACCAATGGCGCCTGGGTGAACCAGTCGCGCGGATAGATACGCATCAAATCTTGCTTCCGCCCTGCCGTATGAATCACCACCAGCTGAAAAGGCTGCCGGTTAGCAGCAGTTGGCGCCATGCGCGCTGCCTCCAGCACCTGGGCCAGCATCTCGTCCTCTACCGGGTCAGATCGATAGGCCCGGACACTGTGCCGCTCACGAATCAATGCACTGTATTCCATGATCATTTCTCCTCTAGGTTAAGTATAAGCGAAATTATTGCACGAATCACCGATGGTATAATTTTAAAAAGTAGTATCCCAGATCCACTGATCGCTACTCGGTCAAAATTTTCAACCAAGCTACCTCACTCGAAAGGACTCGCCATGGATTACAAAAACCTTGGCCGCACCGGCCTCAAAGTAAGCCGCCTATGCCTGGGAACAATGAATTTTGGCCCTCAGACAAACGAAACCGACAGCTATACCATCATGGATCATGCTCTCGAGAAAGGTATCAACTTCTTCGATACCGCCAATGTGTACGGCTGGAAATTAGGGGAGGGCGTGACCGAACAGATCATCGGCCGTTGGCTGGCCCAGGGGGGTGGTCGCCGGGACCAGATCGTTCTCGCCACCAAAGTCTTCGGCCGCATGGGCGAAGGATTGAACGAACGCCGTCTCTCCGCCTTCCATATCCGCCGGGCCTGCGAAGAAAGCCTGCGCCGCCTGCAAACTGATCATATCGATCTTTACCAGATGCACCATATTGACCGCGAGACCCCCTGGGAAGAGATCTGGCAGGCCATGGAGATCCTGGTACGCGATGGCAAGGTGCTATACGTGGGCAGCAGCAATTTTGCCGGTTGGCACATCACCCAGGCCCAGGCAGAGGCCAAAGCACGCGGCTTCATGGGCCTGGTTAGCGAGCAAAGCCTGTACAACCTCAATGCCCGGATGATCGAGCTAGAAGTCATTCCTGCTTGCCAATCATACGGATTGGGCCTTATCCCCTGGAGCCCCTTGGCGGGCGGACTTTTGGGCGGCGTGCTGCAAAAGGCCAGTGATGGGCGCCGCAAATCCGAAAACATCCAGAAAGAAATCGCCAAATATCGCAAGCAGATCAAAGCCTACGAAACCTTCTGCGAAGAGCTAGGAGAAAAGCCTGCTGACGTAGCCCTGGCCTGGCTCCTGCATCAACCCGCTGTCACCGCGCCCATCGTTGGGCCGCGCACGATTGAACAACTAGATGGGAACCTGCACGCATTGGAAGTCGTCTTAGCTGCTGATACGCTTGAGAAGCTCGATCAAATCTGGCCCGGTCCCGGCGGCACAGCCCCAGAGGCCTACGCCTGGTAAATTGTCCCAAATATAAGCCACATTCCGAAATAAGCTCCAATATTACCAATCTCACACAGCATGTATTGACGTTGTGTGAGATTGGTATAGAATCAAGTGGTTCGTATGTACCTATCATAGATAACAGAGGATAAGAATGAAAAAATACCGTGTTGCCTTGCTTGCCAATCTCAAGGTAAATGCGCCCAAGTTTGAAGGTATGGCTGAAGATCAATGGGATGATTTAGATTCCGAGAAGACGATCAACGCACTGATGGAGGCCGTGCGCGCGGGAGGAAATGCTTGCGAGTTTTTCGAAGGCGATAGCTCGCTATTTGAAACGCTGCCCAAGTATAAGCCAGATATTTGCTTCAATATCTGCGAGGGTCACTTCGGCGATTCGCGCGAAGCCCAGGTGCCAGCTATACTGGAAATGATGCGCCTTCGGTATACTGGCTCAAAGGTATTGACCCTGGCACTGGCATTGGACAAATCCATGACCAAACGCGTGCTCACCTATCACGACCTGCCCACGCCAAACTTCCAATCCTTTGAGCGCGTCGACGAACCCCTAGCAGAAGATATGCACTTTCCGCTCTTTGTCAAGCCCAGCCGTGAGGGTACCGGCATGGGCGTATCTGCTAAATCCATCGTACACAACGAAGAGGAGCTGCGCGAGCAGTTATCGTACATCCTGAACCGCTACAAACAGACCGCGCTAGTGGAACATTATATCGAAGGCCGTGAAGTGACGGTAGGGCTGGTCGGGAACTTGATCGGCCCTGTTTCACGCCGCCTGCCCGATAACGAAAACGCGCCGCGCGTGCAAGCCGGGCTGCGTTTCTTCCCGCCCATGGAAGTGGACTTAAAGCCCTTCGAAAATACCGACACGGTTTACAGCAATCGCCTCAAGGTAGAGATGGCAGATCAGTTGAATTACCTCTGCCCCGCCCCGCTGGACGATGACATGGTAGATGAACTGAACTGGCTGACGGCGGCTGTCTTCCGCGTTACCGGTGCTCTGGATGTCTCACGGGTAGATTTCCGCCTGGACGCCAACGATAATTTAAAACCCTATATCCTCGAAATCAACCCCCTGCCGGGCCTCTCGCCCGGAATCTCAGACCTGGTGATCGAGGCCGCGGCTGAGGGCGTTGGTCACGCCCACCTGGTCAACATGATCCTAGAAGCTGCCTTCGAGCGTTACGGCATGTAAATGGAATTGCCTGAAGAGATGTTTTTCGGAGATGACCCCCACAACCGGGGGTCATTTCCAAACTCACCCCCGCGCGTCGGCCTTGCCCTGGGCGGAGGGGTTGCCAGGGGACTGGCCCACATTGGCGTGCTGGAAATATTGATCAGAGAAGGTATTCCAATCCATCATGTCGCTGGAACCAGCGCTGGAGCCATTATTGGAGCTGCCTATTGTGCCGGAATCAGCATTCAAAAACTCAAGGAGTTAAGCCTGAGCATGAAATGGCAAAAATTGGCCAGCCTAACTTTTCCGCTGCACGGCGCATTTAAATTTGACAGGATGGAAAAATGGCTTATCAACCAGGCTGGCGATTTGAACTTTGAAGATCTCAAGACCCCGTTTGCCGTTGTGGCCATCGATATGGAAAATGACTGCCTGGTTACGCTAAACAAGGGACGCATCGCGCCAGCCATCCACGCCAGCTGCACCGTGCCTGGCTTTGCTGCCCCCGTACGCATCGACGGTCGCTTGTTGGCTGACGGCACCCTTTTGAACAGTGTACCCGTGTCAACAGCACGCGCCATGGGCGCAAGCTATGTGATTGGGGTAGACATCCTAACCCCCAAACTACGGCGCGGCATGGGAGCCATCGGCTATGGGCTCACTGGCCTCGAAATGATGGTACGTCACGCTGGCAGGGGCGTAGAAGATGCCGACTGCACCATCTCGCCAGCTCTGGCCGGTAAGAGCTACCTGCGCTTTTCTAAAGGTCAGGAATTGATCGAATTGGGGCAAAAAGCTGCCGAGGCTAAGATAGCCGAAATCAAAGCTGCGCTTAATCTTTTACAGAGCGGTTAACCTGCCAGGCTATTGCCACGGGAACGATCGCCGCTATGCCAAGTAAAAAGGCCGCCACAATCCCAATGCCCCCCAATGCCAACAATGGCTGGATCAACAGGCCGATTCCCGAGACCAGTAAACTTAATACAAAAACTGCCATCGCTGCAATCGCAATATAAAGCGACGTCCGTTGGGCACGCTTCATCGAAGCACGCTTCATACCGCTCAGGTACCCACTTTGTCCGTGGATCAGCACCGGCTGAGGCTTTTGATCATCGTCCAGGTAATAGGTTGTGTAAACTGGCAGCAACAGCAAGGTCCAATTAAGGCTTTGATAATCAGGCGTCCACTGGAACTGGCGAATATGCTCAGCCTTCGCCGCCTGACGGCACTCATCTGCCGCGGCCTCCTGAACTGCAGGCGCCGCATCTGGCCAAGCATCTTCAACCGACCGATCAGGCACGCGCACAAAAGCCTGCCTAAGTGCATCTTGGCTGTAAGGCTGAGCTTGCTCCAGATCAAAACGGCGCATTCGGTTAACCAGTTGGCGGTGGTTTTCCATCGCCGGGGCTGGTGTGTTGGTATACAAACGTTCAAGCCGCCCAGCTCGTGGCTCCCAGCGCACACGAGTCTCCTTGACCTCCTGTGAGGTCCACCCAGCCTGACCATCACTATAACGATCCTGATGACTGACCACCTCGTAATCATAGCCGGCCTCAGCCTCCCAGGTGGCCCGCACATCGCAGTCTACCAGCCACATCGGCCAGTACACACGCTTCAGGCGTTGGCGCAACGTATTAGGATTTAAGTCAGCCGGGGCAAACCATAGCCCACTGGCAAATTCTCGAACATTTTGAAGTACCCGCTCAATGGGGACGCTAAAAGGCAAATACAACTCAGGGGTCCGGTTATCAATCGTCTGGCTTTCAACATCAGGCGTTAAAAGCTTCAGATCACCATTGAAACAATTGGGGCAGCGCTGAGGCAGTACACCCTGCGGCAGCACATAGCTCCAAGCGCAAGATTCACACACCACCAGATCAACTACTTCACCCCATGGACCCGCAAACTCATTTTTCGTCCCAGACGTACCCGCGTCATCCGATATCATCATATTCGCCATTTCCTGTTCCTCACGCCTCGCCCATGCGGTTGGCTTGCACCCCAATGATGATCGATATCACAATGCCAGCCACCAATAACACGAAGCCAACCCCCCCAAAGATCACACCCAGGCCGCCCAAAGGCAGCGTCACCAGGCCAACCAGGCCCAACAGCAACCCAGGCGCCAAAAGCGCCACAATTGCCAGCCACACCTTTGTCCAATCAACAGGCCTTTGCCCAGTAATCGCCCCGGTTTGGCCATTAATGATCACCTGAAAAACTTTCTCTTCGTAACGATATGCCGCCACATAAACCGGCAGCAAAACATAACGCCAGCTTTCATCGCTAAAATCAAGATTCATGCTGAAGCTGCGGATTTGCGATGTGCTGGCTTGATCGCGACAGGCCTCGCGTGTGGCCTCGCGCATTTCTTGCCGGGCAACCTCCCAGGCCTTTTCCAACGGCAGATCATAAGCGCGCGCGTGGAAACCAGCCAGGTATTTAGGATCATAATCCACCAGTTCGTCCAACTCAAAAGACTTGATCTTGTCCAGCAGAATGGTACTGAGCTTGGCTGTGCCACCTACCAGAAGGTCATCAATCTTAAGTTCTACCTTGCCCGATTCCCAACGCCAGACCGTCACGGTGCGCGTTTTCCATTCTTTCTCGCCCGCATCATAGTAACTTTCGGTTTCATTGTGCCCAACTTCTGCCCGCCAGTTGGCATCTGTGGTGGAATCGAAAGTCCAAAACGGCAGGTATACTGCTGCAAAGGCATTTAACCCCGCCACTTGTTTCAGGCTGGCAGGCGTCATCCAACTGGACCCCAGCCATTGGCGTGTAATGCCCTGGCATTTTTCGATTGCCACCTTAAAAGGGATCAAAAAGCGCGGCCGCAAGTTATCTTGCGATGCCATGCGCTGGATCACCTTATTTGAACCGCAAAAAACGCAGGTGTGGGCGAGAGATTCTGATGGCACCAATGTTCTCGCCCCGCAGCTCTGGCACTCCAACTCCTTGCGTTCATCGCCCCATCCCAAAGAGGCCTGCGCCAACGCTTGTGGAGTAAACTCCAGTTCGCCCGCCATCTTGCCGACCGCCGCCTTCTGTGGCGCATCATAATAACCACAATGGGTACAAGTCAGGCCGCCATCAACCACGCTGTAGGCCGTAGTCGCTCCACACTGCGGGCATTTAAATTCAACCGTCTCTCGTTCATCTTCAATCTTGACCGGTACCGGTTTATAAACCTCAATACCGGTTACCATCGACTCAGTTATTATATAACCAGGCGGGGGAAATGATTTATTCATAGGGTCACCTGGCCTGATTATAAGCAACAAACCACCGCCACGCAAGCATCCCAACATAATGCCAATTGGCTATGTAATATCGAGGACTTTTCAGCTAATTTGCAACTATAATAGGGGCTGCACTTCATACACGAAGATCCAAATGGAAGAGATGATATTTTAGTGACCTACGCCATCCAAACCCATCGCCTTTCGAAAGCCTTCTCTTCTGCACAAGGATGGCGCAGCCTGCTGCCTGGCAGCCAGGCTGCACAACACCTGGCTGTGGACCAGGTCAGCATCCAGGTTAAATCGGGCGAGCTGTTTGGGCTGATCGGCCCTAATGGGGCCGGGAAGACCACCTTAGTTAAGCTGCTGTCAACCCTGATCATCCCTACCTCTGGCACTGCCCTGGTGAATGGCCACGACCTGAACAATGATACAGCCGTCAAACAATCCATTGGTCTGGTGACCAGCGACGAACGCAGCTTTTATTGGCGGCTGACAGGGCGTCACAACCTGGAATTCTTTGCTGCGCTTTCTGGCCTTCCATCCAAAGTCGTTCAGGAACGCATCGTACAGGTCAGCGAACAGGTTGGGCTGCAAGAGTTCATTGACTCTCGCTTTCAAACTTACTCCACCGGCATGCGCCAGCGTTTATCGCTTGCCCGGGCTTTACTCGTCCAACCCCGCTTGTTATTCTTAGATGAACCCACCAAAGGACTGGATTGGTCTGCCACGCAGCAGCTCTACAGCCTGGTCCACACGCTCACCAGCCAGCACGGGATCACTATCTTGTTGACCACACACAGCCTCAACGATGTAGAGCGCCTATGCGATCGAGTTGCCATCATGCACCATGGGCGCGTTCAGGGCTGCGGCACAGTAGATGAGCTGCGCAGCCAGCTGAATATGGTTGGCCGCCACACCATCCAGGTTCGTCACTGGTCACCAGCCTTACAAGACCAACTTGCCGGGCTGGATCAGCTTGCTGTTTCACTTAAAAAAGACCAGGTCACCGAAATCGAGTTCAACACACCAGCACAAGATTCCCTGCGCACAGTTCTTGAAAACCTTCAAGATCAAGGCGCCCGGATTATCAATATCGCATCCACAGAAGCATCTCTCGACAAGATCTTTAGCCGCCTGACACAGCAGCAACATACCCCGCAAGACACCAACCCTTTTGATCCAGATCTGCCGCCTCCAATCCTGCCCGCGGCCCAAAGGCGCAAATTTGATGCAAGGCAGGCCGCCCGCGTAATTGCCGCATTTATCCGGCGCGATTTTATTGAAGAGCTCAGCTATCGCTTCTCTTTCTTCTTTCAGTTTTTCAGCATCTTTATATCAATCCTGGCTTTCTATTTCATCGCCCAGTTGATCGGTTCGGCTGCGGTGCCTTTCTTATCAAGCTACCAAGGCGATTATTTTGCCTTCGTGCTGATCGGCCTCGCAGTTTCAGGCTATTTCGGCACCGGATTGACAAGTTTCACATCCAGCTTACGCCATGCCCAAACAACGGGCACCCTCGAAGCCATGCTGACCACCCCCACATCAATCTCTGCCATTATCTTTGCTTCGTCGCTGTGGAGCTACTTGATGACCACGTTCCGAGCGTTGATCTATTTGGGCATCGGTGGCGTGCTGCTGGGCGTAGGTTTATCCCACGTCAACATCTTTGCTGTCCTGGTTTTACTGGTGTTAACCATCGTCTCGTTCAGCAGCCTGGGAATTATTGCCGCCAGTTTCATCATGGTGCTCAAACGCGGCCAACCGGTAACCTGGATTTTCGACTCAATCGCCACTTTGTTGGGCGGCGTCTACTATCCCGTCACCATCTTGCCGGCCTGGCTACAGTTGGCTGCCGGGTTGATCCCGGTCACATACGCCCTAGACGGACTGAGGCAAGCCATACTCAATGGGGCATCCATCAACACCTTGGGAACCCAAACCCTGGCCCTGCTGGCCTTTAGCACCATTTTACTTCCAATCAGCCTGGCAAGTTTCAGGTTTGCCGTGCGGCGGGCCCGCCAGGATGGCAGCTTGACCCACTATTGATCAGGGCGGGCCCGACAACAACAACGCAGGATCACCAAGCAATAAAAAGGTACGGATAACATCTTGCGTGCCCGCACCATCCACCGGCACTTGCCGCTGAGCTTGCAGCAAGGCATCGCCCAGGCGGGTGATCGTAGGATCAAGCAGGGCGCGCCCCAGCGGCTGGCTAAGAAAACTCTGATCAAATGGCAAGGTCAGGCTGGTGGGAGCTAATACCGCCACAGCCCCGCCGCCCGGCTGCAGCAGCATGGCCTCAGCCAAAGAGAGCAGCCTGGGGTGTGTAAAAAGCCCACTCAGGCAAGTCATGTTGATCAAGATCGGCAGATGTTCATTTGCCAGGTCCGGCACATCCTCTACCGCAAACAACCGGTCCTTGCCCCACATGTTCACGCTGCCATGCCCAAAGTAAGCCACCAGGCCATACCCTTGCTCTAGATATGTAACGATCACATCGTTGGCATCCTGGCTGCCCGCATCCGGTGAATATAATACCGTTTCCTGACCGACAAACAAATCTAAGAAAGCCTGTGCGTCGCCCCGAAAACTTGCTTCCTGCCCATCAGCAACAGCCAACACGCTGCTCTGCTCCATCCCCAGAGCCATCTGTTCATAAGCCAGCGTCTTCTCCACGAAGACATTGATTTGTTCTTGGCTTTGCGCGGGAACTCGCCCAATCGCCAGATCTGGCAAACCATCGTCATCTAAGAGCGCAAACATTAAATCACTGGCTGTCTGCCCCCCGTAGAACGTTTGCACAAAATAGGTGGGCAGTGTATCAGGAACCGGCTCTGATTGGTACCCAAGTGGATCAAATGTTGCATCGCCCACCAACAGCACATAGCGGGGGGCCGCATCCCAATGATTGGTCGCATACTGCAAAAATGCACGAATGGCTTCCGGCTCTGGGAAGCCATCACCAAATTGATCATAGATCGCCCCCAACGGCACAGCCAGGCTGGTCACACCTTGGCTTGTTCGCCACTCTAACAAACCCTTCAACGCGTCCAATAGGTTGCCCGACCCCACAGCCACATATTCTGCTCCCCAACCGGGCCCCCTTAAGTCTGGCGATAATTCAGCCGCAGACATGCGAATTGGATCGAGGTAACCATCTGTCCCAACCACTAAGTAACGGTGCCCCACCTGTCCCTGGAACTTCACTCGCCCATCCGCGTGCATGCTGCCAATCATTTGTGCCTGATTGCCGGGTGTAATATCGAAAACAGCCAGTGCACCCTTCATTCCATCGATCCCTAAAGGAGCCTGGGGGCTGTCAAACACCAACACATCATCCCTGGCGAACGGCAGGCGTGCATAACCAAACGCAATCCAATTTATCAGGACCGCCTCGGCTGATGCCCCGGTATCGCCTGGCAATTCCACGCGCACCTTGTTCTGCCCCTCCACCAACAGATCCGCCGGCAGATCAGTTTCCAGGGTATGCTGCCCAATTCCATCCCAGGTCTCATCGATCACCAACTGCTCGTTAACAATTACCTGCACATGGTGGTCGGGCGCAACACGATCCTCTGTATTCGCCCAAACATCCACTTGAAGAGTACCCGCTCCATTAGTCACATCTGCCAATTCCACAGGAAATTCCTGCTGCTGTCCAGCATATACGGCAGCCCAAAACCAATGCTCATCTTGGGTAGCCTGGGGGTAATAAAGCAAATTCTCTTCCCAGCGGCCAGCAGCCTGGTAAACAGATTGAAGTTCCATCACGTCCGGCGTGGGGATCTCACCGGCATTCCAGGGTTGGGTTAACCCGGCCGGGGCAGGAAGAATATCAAGCCAATAAATGGCCTCTCGGCTGTATAGGCTATCACTGCCAATGCCATAGAAGAACAACGTGAATTGGCCACTGTCTTGAAGCACCCATAAGGGTTGCGCTGCCCCACGGCGAGAGAGTTCAAAACGGAATGGATCCACCCCGTTTAAATCATATCCCAAGGCTTCCAGGTCGGCCTGGCTTACCTGGTAGATACCTTCTTGGGTCAGATAAAGCTTCATGGCACCGCTCACCCAAAGACCAGGGGATACCGTTGGCAAAACATCTTGCGATGCACGCCCACACGCGCTGCACAACAGCCCCAGTATAGCAAAAATTGGGATCAGCAATAACCAGGCAGGCTGAATCCAGGAAGTACAGCGCTTGATCATATGCCTCCGTTTATTATGCCAAAAAGGATCTGTCAACGCCCAACGTAACGAGAATATAGAATAATGAATCCCCCCAGGAGAAGCCACAATAAAACAACCACTGCGATCAACAAGACTACACGCGGCGAGAGAGGCACCCCGTCTTCTGCCTGCCCATCGGGGGCTGGCGTATACGTTGCTATTGAACGCTGGGTGGGGGTTGGACTGAGCGTTGAGGTGGGTGCAGGAAACACCAGGTCCAACGCCGGTAACGGCAGCAGCGTTGTTGTAGGGGTACGCGAGGGGGTGGGCGTTATGGTAAAAGTCGCCGTGGGGCCAAACGGGGTCAGGCTGTGCTGAGGGGTTGATGTTGCATAAAGAACAGGGGCGGCAGATGTTCGCGTCGGCGTTTTGGTGGCGGCAGGCACCACTGTGAAGGTTCGAGTTGGCGTTACCGTGGGAGGCTCTGACGTTAACGTAGAGGTTGATCCAGTCGGCGTAACGGTTGGCGTTGCCAAAGGCCCGGTTGCGGTCACAGTGGGCGTTAAAGTATTTGCTAGGATCGCGGCAGACACCGCCTCTGAGAGTTCAGATTGTCCCCCGGTTTCCACACTCTCCAACTTATAATAATACGTTATTCCTGCCTCAGCAGTAAGATCATCATATGTGTAGTAATGCCCGCCCACCCCAAATCCTAACGGAGGAATGAAATCGCTGATGCGAACATACCCCGACGACTCTGTCAGACTGCGTTGAATATAAAACCCGGCATTATTGAGTTCTTGCGCAGTTTCCCATTCCAGGTTGATCCGATCTGCCTGGCCGTTCGCATAAAAATAGAGCAGGTCTACCGCTGCCCGCACCGTCAAATTGGTGCCAGCCAGCAGCAGCAGAAAACCACCCAAAATCACAACCCGAAACCAATATTTCTTCATCATTATTTGATCAGCATGATTATACTAGCTCTTCCATTGCCAGCCCTGGCATTATCGCAGTCAAATCGCCTTATTTGCTCACAATTGGCAAAAAGATGCGCACTCCTGAGACAGGCGTATTGACGGTTGTGTATAACAGTGCCACGGCATTCATTGCACCATCAGCTTCCGAGATGATCTGTACCTGGGTCATATCTTCCATCCCGTTCGATGCATTACCCGGAACTTCGATATCAACCCAAACCTGCGCAGTTGCGCCAGCCGCCAGAGGGCCAACCATATTCGTGGCAGGCGTCGCCACCCAGCCCAAGTCACTCACAGCAGATAGGTGGAAAGTATCTAAATAACCACCCGTGTTGATAATTTGCAGCCAGTATCGCACCACCGTCCCCGCCGCACCCATCTGGCTTTGAGAAGCCGGCGACACGCCCACCCCATATGTGCGAGCAGTTGTCGTCAGCGTGCTGATCGCCCGGCGACTGGCATCGGTTCGCGATGTCAGGGTAATGATCATGGTTTCGAAATCATAATCAACGGCACTTACAGGGATGTCTACACGCATATCAAGCTCGGTACTTTCTCCTGCTTCAAGGGGGCCAATGAAAACCCTTTCTGGCAAAGCAGTCCAGGCATGTTGGCCCAATATCAAATCGAACGAATCGCTTTGATCACTCGTATTGGTGATCTGGAAAGTGTACGTTACCGTAGTACCAGGCAGCCCAACTGCGCCGGCAGCAGAGGGATTGAATTCAAGCCCATATACACGCGCTGTTGTGATCAATCTGGCCTGCGATACAGCATCCGGATCGGTTTGCGACCGGGCATCAACCAAAGTCGTGTCAATGATGCCCCCCGGAATACCGGCAGGAATCTGCACATCCAGCCACACCTCAGCCGCCTCGCCTGCCGCCAGCGGGCCAACCGTATTCACGGTAGACGTCACCACCCAACCCAGTGTGCTGGCAGTCGACAGATCATAGGTATCTGGGTATCCACCGCTGTTGACGATTTGCAGCATATACCGCACCACTGATCCCGTCATACCCCTGCCGTTTTGAGAAGCCGGCAAAACGCTCACCCCGTACGTTCGCGCAGTTGTCGTAATGGTCGCAGCCGTACCATAATCGGCATCCGTCCTTGATGTCAGCGTAAACGACATTGCATCAAAGTCTTGATCGGCTGCGCCCGCCGGGATGCTGACACGCACCCAAAAACTGGTGCTTGCCCCTGGGCCTATCGGACCAACAATACCTTTCGCGATCTGAGTGGTCCAGGTATGCGCGCCGAGCACCAAATTGAACGAATCGCTTTGATCGCTCAGATTAGTGACCTGGAAATTATATGTCAACGTAGTACCCGGTAGCCCGAACGCACTGGCAGCAGTTGGACTGATATCAACCCCATAGACATGCGCTGTTGTGATCAATCTCGCCTGTGCTGCCACATCCGGATCAGCTTGCGATTGGGCCCGTACCAATGTCGTATCGATGGTACCCACAGGGACTCCAGCGGGTATCTGCACATCCAGCCACACATCAGCCGCCGCCCCTGCCGCCAGGGGACCAACCGTATTCGCAGCCGGTGTCACCACCCAGCCCAGTGCACTGGCGGCTGACAGGTCAAAGGTGTCTGGGTATCCGCCGCTGTTGACGATATGCAGCCAGTAGCGCTTCACCGATCCTATCGCACCCCCGCCGCTTTGAGAGGCCGGCGAAACGCCAACCCCATATGTCCGCGCAGTCGTTGCGATGCTTGCAAGCGCCCGGTACCTGGCATCCGTTTGCGATGTCAGGGTGACTGTCGTCGCATCAGCATCATAATCGGCCGCACCCGCCGGGATACTGACCTGCACCCAAAAACTGGCGCTTGCCCCGGGGTCCAGCGGACCAATCACACTTTTCTCCAATTGAGTAGGCCAGGTATAAGCACCCAGCGCCAGGTCAAATGAACCGCTCTGATCGCTTGTATTGGTGGCCTGGAAAACGTAAGTTAACGTCGTGCCCGGCAAGCCAATTCCGCTGGCAAGCGTCGGACTGACTACCACCCACACATCCGCTGTGGTCACCAGGCGTACCTCAGACGCCGCTTCTTGATCGCCCCCTGACTGCACTTGAATCACCGCAGTATCCGTTGTGCCCTTGGAAGCACCAGCCGGGATTTGCACTTGCACGGTAAGTGTCCGGCTTTCGCCCGCTAACAAAGTAACCGATCCATAAGGCAAACTTGTCACCCAGGCATTGCCTGTCACCGATAGATCATATGTATCGGCAACCATACCTGTATTGGTCAGGTTCAGGGTATAGTCCACCACTGTACCTGTCGGGCCCAATTGGCTGGCTTCGATCGGGGATGTTTCTATTCCATAAGGGCTCAATAATCTTAAAGCCGGGTCACCAAACAGAACATACGTGTAGAGGAGAGGGTGACTGCCCGATTCGCCGAAAAGTCTCAAACGGGCATTAAAGACCGCCGGGGCCAAGGCCCAGCTTCCATATTCATAGACCGCATCGTAAAAACCGCGCTGCAAAGCATCGTGTCCACTGGCCACCCCCATGCCGGTTGGCGAGAAGGTAGCCACAGCCCCTCGCCCCTCGGTCCGCAAGAGCAATTCAGCCATGCTGGGCTGTTCAACAGGGTTAAACCAATGCCCCTCCAGGCATGTCATCGCCAAAACAACTGGCAAGCGATCACCATTATTCAGGCTGGCCACATCGTTGTAATATGGAGTGCCTGCTCGGTAATAGAAGATTAGCTCATGGGTCCATAGGTTAAACGATGCATGCCCAATATAATTGACAATTTGAGCCCCGGCGTTAAGCGTATTTTTAATCGCCTGGGTGGCATTCGGGCATTCCGAGCCTTTATAAAGCGGTGTTCCACACGTGCCCGTATCCATAAAATCGTCCAGGTAAACTCTATCCATCGTAAAACCTGGCCTACTATAATCCTGGATGATCGCATCTGCCAATGCCGGGAAATCACCCGCGTAATCAGGGGTATTATCTGCAATGAATAAGTTGTGCAACTGCCATTCTTCAGGAGTCGAAGTCTCAAACGTCTCGATCTTACTAATCACTGCCTGAAGCTCTGCCACCGTATTGACCGGGATACGTCCAATCTCCAGATCGGGCAATGGGTCGGACCCCACCACATTGGCCAACGGATTTGTGGTATCCACCATACCATACCAGGGATCCACCCACTCCAGGTTGGGTGGCATGAATACCGGCGTGGTGCCAAACTTAGCTGGGTTCCATCCGTGCATATTCCAATGTCCATCCCCGATCAGGACCACATAAGATGGCGCCGGCGATTGCCAATTCGAAAATGAATATTCCAAAAAATTCTTGATCGCCAGCGAGTGGAAAATTCCCTCTCCAAACTCATTGTAGATATCATCCACGTTGACAACCAAGGTTTGCAGACCCTGCCCGGAGCGATAAGCCGCCAGCACCTGCGAGGCAGCTAGAAAGTCAGGGTGCGTAATGATAATGTAATCAGCCTGGTTGCCTGGCGACCGCAAATCAGGCGGATCATACACAGACACCGACAACGGGCTTTTCAAAGCCCCATCGCCCGCGAGGTAGAATTGCACCCCTGCCAGGCCATCAGCGTCAAAAGCCACCCGGTATCCGCCCCCATCTGCAGTAACAACCGCATTTGAAAGGATCACTGGCTGCAGCGGAGAGCTGATGTCTAAGGCATGGGCTGCTGGGCTGGCAAGGCCAGTCACCTGGTACTGCCATTCGCCCGTTTCGTCGCCCGAGAACAACAACTCATCGTTCACAGCTAAGAATCGGCGATCATAAGCAATCTCAAACCAATCTACACACATCATAGGATACGCAATCGCATCGCTCATGCTTTGATACTTGATTGAATTTGCTCCTTCAACCAATGCAGCGCTCGATACCGTCGATTCAAAACGATACCTGCTCTGGCCATCCCAATAGGCATCATCCATAGGGGCCGCCATACTGTTGATCTTGAGCACCGTATGGTGGTCAGGCCCATTATTATTCACTGAATTCGCAGATACCAACTCGCCTCGTATCGTGACATCCGCAGGTACTGTTGGCAGGCCAGTGAGCGTTACAGGATAAGAGCTTTCACCATAACCATACACAACTCCCCAAAACCAGGGGTCCTCATCTGTAAGGTGGTATTCCCAATACTTGAGATTTTGTTCAGCTTTGATAGTGGCCTGGTACGTGTCCTGAATGGGTGTTACCATGCCTGGCGCGGCATTTTTGACCGCCATGCGCAGCGGCTCGCCTACCGTATCGACCCACAGCCAATACACATTGGTGCTGGTGTACAACTCCAGCATCTTGGCAGTGAATTCCGGATGCCACAACGTGGTTGTACCATCCGGATTCTGTCGAAGATAAGTTAACCAATGGTCAGCCTCATCCGCATACCAGGCCGCCATTCGATCCCCGCGGAACTCTTCGCCATAAAACAGTATGTAATCACCCGGGTCAAAACTGCCATCCCCTTCACCCACAACCGAAATCGCCACATCTTCGCCCTGGCTTGAAAGGCTCAACGTGGTTGGGTCAATACCTGACAAATCCCATCCCGCAGCTATCAAAGCATCATACGTGAGCGTGTAAATACCATCCTCATCCACCTGGATCTTCACCCGCTCCCCCTCGACGCTGGTGGTATGCACATCAACACTCTCTGGCATCGATCGCCACGCTCGGGCTGCCTCATAGTTCAGTAAAGCACCCTGCAAGATTGGATCGTACAGGCTGTCTTGAGTTTCTGCGGGTAAAATATCACCCGCCAATGATACAGGACCGCTCTCTACAAAATTAATCTCTACCAGCACCCTCTGATGCAAAACCAAAGACCCTGTGTTAGATTGATACTGAAATGGAAAAAACACCAGGCGGGCAACACGTTGGTCGCGCACCCAGCCTTCTTCCTCTACATAAACAGGTGTGCGTGGATAATATTCACCAGTCTGGCGGAAAGGGATGTTCTGTAAATACGTGTAGCTTCCCGAATCGGTCTCGTCTTCCAGGGGTAGCGGCCAGGGTGCAGCGGCCAAATTGAATTGCCCAGCTAGCGCCACAGTATCATCTTCCAGGATATTCACCTGAACCTCTGCGCCCGCCGGAACACCGATCATCAGGCCTTTTACAGGCAGCTGCGGAACCCCAGGCTCAGCAGTCAAGGAATACCCTGGAACGTCCAACTGGTCAAATGTCAGGCCATCTACTGTTTTTTGCTCAACCGTGTAATTAGAGGCACTCAGTTCTACCAATAAGCCGTGGGAGTCAGATTGTAATATTTCCAGGGCAGGTTGATCGCTGGCGGCTGCGTCCACAGCAGCAACTGGGCCAGAAGGAAGCGCACCGCCCAAAATACTCAAAATACAAGCTAGATGAACAATTCTTCTAATTATCATTGGACTTTCTCTTGACAAAAAATAATTCTCAAAAGATCAAATTTCAAATACCGTATAAAGATCGCTGCCGGGCAACTTGCAAAACCTTGATCAACAAAACAGACCCATAACCCATCAGCACGCTGGCCGCCAAAAGCATCAATTGCGCCGGCAGAGCTTCTAACGCATTGCTGGTCACAACCTGGCTCACTACCGGGGATGCGTTATCCCGCACCCCTTCCACAAGATACGTATAAGTTTTCCAGGGCAGCAAGAGCATATCTACATACGTATGTTGCGTATCCGCGCTGGCTGGCACTTCATCCAGCAGCTTGTAATCTGCCCCGCCAGGTGTCGAACGATAGATACGGAAAGCAGACAGTTCCTCGCCCCGTACCGACCATTGCAAGACTACACCTGGGCGAACAACAAACCATAAGACAATAAAAATGATCAATGCCGCGCCCAATGCATGCAGGTGCATGTGCGGGTAAGCCATTTGGTGCTGACTTCGGATCGTTTCTAATAAGCGCTTTTCTATATCCGGCGATGGCGCATACATCGGTTGATGAGCAACTGCATCGCGGACTTGTTTCCAATCCTGCGGATAAAGGTCTCTCGACACCGGATCTTTCTTCTTAACCATCATTCCTCCGCCTGACCTTCGGCCTGATCTGGCGTTTGATTGCCTTTCAAAATGCCGCCAATCGCTCTGAGTGCATAACTCATCCGGCTCTTGATGGTACCCAACGGTATGTTTAAAATATGCGCAATTTCTAGGTACGATAGATCTTGTACAAACGCCAATTCTAATACCGCGCGATGCTTGGGAGATAATCGCCTTAAGGCGTTTTGGATATCGTCGTCTTGCCAGGTGCCATCTGGCTCAGGCTCCGGGCCAGCACCGATGGTAGGGTCATTGTTGTCATCAAAGGCAATTGTCCGGCGATGTTGTCGCAACCACGAAATAGCTCTATGATGCCCAATCCGGTAGACCCACGTCTTAACACTTGCCCCTCCACGATAGCTGCCCGCATTTTGCCAAACTACCAGAAAGACATCCTGCAACACATCCTCCGCCCCTGAAGAATCGTACATTAGACGTAAAAGATAGTTGTATAAACCCTGGCTATAACGACGATAAAGCTCTGCAAAGGCATTCTCATCGCCTTCGACAATGGAAACGAGCAGCTGCTCATCAGCGCTTGCACCAAACTGCTGCTCTCCTCGATCTACCAGATTGCCAGAGGATGCCGTTTGGCCCAGGATCTGCTTGTCATTTCTCCGATTGCCCATCTTGCATGCCTTCAACAACCAACTCGGCATTGGGGAATGTTTTCTTGGGTAAAACAAGTGCCAGCATCCCCCCACCTGCAACCAGGATCAAGACCGTCGCCAACAAAAACTCCAACCTGCCGCCCGCCTGAGCCTCAATTTCGATCGGACCATGACGATTGACACTGCCGTCTAGGGCGACATCCTCCAACAGGTAATAATAAACCACACCACCTTGAACTTTCTCGTCAATGTACGAGTAATCGCCCCCAGCCCAGGGATCGGGTGAAGCAGGGATGATCGCAGCATTCACTTGTTCATAAGCACCATCGGAATTTGTACTGCGGTATAAGTTGAACCCCACCGTATCCAGCTCGCTGGCTGTCCGCCACTCAACAATCACATTTGCCTGGTTTCTGTTGCGCCAACCAAAAACGCCTAATAAAGCAGCGCATATGGCTGTTAAACCAAACACAACCCACAGCAAATTCCGATAAGTCATATTTTA
>CAZWFQ010000035.1:0-37112 GCA_964633225.1 uncultured Anaerolineaceae bacterium | reverse complement strand
GGTTCGAGCAGGGCGTTGAGCAGGGCGCGCAGGGTGTTGCGGGCGCCCACGGCCCAGGCAGCCAGGCGGTTGATGCTGGCGTCAAAGTAGTCCAGCCCGATATGCACCCGTTGAAGAGCGCCAGCGCGCACGATCTCTTGTGCAATGGCTTGCAAGTCATCGGTGAAGGCTACCACGTGATCACTATCCCAGCGCACGCCGCGGCTGACGTGCAGGAGCAGGTCGTCGAGGTAGAGCAGCAGAGCAGAGATCTTGTCGGCGATGCTCTCGGTGGGGTGGAAGTGCCCGCTGTCGAGGGTCAGCAGGATTTTACGGCTGATGGCGTAGGCGGTGTAGAACTCCATTGAGCCAGTGACGTAGGACTCGGAGCCGATGCCGAACAACTTGGGTTCGACCGCATCCAGGTTATGCGACAGCTTTTCAGCCAGCACCAGGTCCAGGGCTTCGAGCAGGCGCATACGGGGGGCGGTGCGGTCGGCGGGGGTGTCTTTGTAACCATCGGGGATCCAGATGTTGGTGACGGCTTTGGTGCCCAACTGGCGGCCAAAATAGTCGCCGATCTTGCGGCTGGCGATGCAGTGTTCGATCCAGTACTGGCGGACAGCCGGGTCAGGGTGCGAAAGTGTAAACCCATCTGCGGCCAGGGGGTGTGAGAAGCAGGTGGGGTTGAAATCCAGGCCGTGGCCGTTAGCCCTGGCCCAATCTACCCAGGCGGCGAAATGCTGGGGCTGGATGGCGTTGCGTTCAATTTTGTGGTCTGATTCCAGGTAAATGGCGTGCAGGTTGAGGCGGTGCGTGCCAGGTATGAGGCGGTAAACTACATCCAGGTCGCGGCGCAGCTCTTGGGCTGTGCGAGCCTTGCCGGGGAAATTGCCGGTGGTGGCTAGCCCGCCGCCCAGTACGCCGCCGGGGTCCTCGAATCCGCCAACATCATCTCCTTGCCAGCAGTGCAGAGAGATGGCTACCTTTTCGAGCTGCTGCATTACCGCTCCGGTATCTATGCCCAGGGCGGCATAACGTTCTTTGGCAATGGTGTAGGCAGATTGAACCTGGGACTCAAGGGTGGTCATCTTAGAAAACCTCCTGTTGGACATTGAACGCAGCACAAATGGCGCGCAGCTCATCCGTGCTCAAACCTTCACCAATCTCGCCAATGTTCAGGTTGAGGTGTTCGTATTTGGCGGCGGTTTCGGCGTATTCTACCCGGTCGGCGGCGCGCTTGACGGAAACATCTGAGCGCGCCATGACGCCGTGCTTGGCCCAGATGACAATGCGGTGCCGCCGCAGGCTTTGAACGCTATCGCTCATCAATTCGGGCGAAGAGGGGATGCGGAAGGGGATAAAGCCGATACCTTCTGGTAGGTTAACGATTGTCTCGGGTTGCCAGCGCAGCAGGTGTGTGTTGAGATAGGCTTCGTCTTGATAGCGGGGGATATGGCTCAAAAAGGTCAGGTGAACTGGCTGAGCGTGGATGATGGCGTGGAAGTTGGTGCCAGTGGTGAGGATTTGGTCGTGGTGCACAGCCAGGTGTGAGTTGAATTCGCTGGTGACGCGTTCAAAGCGGCGTTGGTGCGAGGTGTACATTTTTGCGTTGCGCCCACCCTCGTTTACCACCAGGCAAGCAAGGTTGGCGGTGGGTTCATCTTTGATCTCGCGTAAACGCCTGCCTGAACCGCTGACCAGGAAGGTAGCACCGGCCAATTCTGGGACGGGCTGTGGCAGCTCAATCTCACTGAGAACGGGGAAACGGGTGCGCGGCTCAACCGCCCAACGCACGCAGACAGAAATATTGCCTGCCGCGCCTTCGCTGGCTTCGATTTCAGCCAGGTGGCGCCCGGCTTCACCCATCATGGTGAGTAGATCGTCGAGCTCGGGATAAGGTGCTTCTAGCATGGTTATGGGTCCTTTCGGTTCGTCTTGGGTCAAGACAGGTTTTGGTTCAGCAGGCTTTGTAATTTAGCAAAGGCTGTATCCCAGCCGTCGGTGGGGACGGGGGAATACAGCTCAACATCGAAAGAGCGGCGCACCAGGGCACGCGCCTGGGCCAGTGAGCTGAGGTGCCCCAGGGCAATGGCTTGTAGCGAGATATTCCCAATGGCTGTGGCTTCCACCGGGCCGGTGACCACGCTGCGCCGGGTGCAGTCAGCCGTGAACTGGTTGAGCAGGCGGTTCTGCGTCCCGCCGCCAATGATATGGATTGGGTCCAGGTGTTTGCCGGTCAGTGCTTCCAGCCGCCCCAGGGTCAGGCGGTACTTGAGTGCCAGGCTTTCTAAGGCCACGCGCGCGATCTGACCCTGGGTTTGCGGCGCGGGTTGGCCGCTGTTTTGGCAAAAGGCCTGGATCTTCTCCGGCATGTTGCCGGGGTGTAGAAAAACAGGCGCATCGGGATCAATTACTGCCAGGAAGGGCTGTGCCTCAGCCGCCAGGCGGGTGATCTCATCGTAGGCGATACCCCACTGGCGCTTGCACTCTTGCACCAGCCACAGCCCCATGATGTTTTTTGATAAGCGCCAGGTGCCGAAGACGCCGCCTTCGTTGGTGAAGTTGTAGGCCAGGGCCTGCGGGCTTACGTCTGGCTGGTGGACCTCGGCGCCCAGGATGGACCAGGTGCCCGAGCTGAGCCAGGCAAAATCCTGGTTTTCAGCCGGCACAGCAGCTACGGCAGAGCCGGTATCGTGGCAGGCGGGGGCGATGACCGGCAGCGGGCCAGCGCCGGTGGCGGCAGCCACCGCTGGCAGCAGGGTGCCCAGGCGGGTGCCGGGCTGGGTGATGGGCGGGAAAATATGGATGGGGATGCCCATCGCTTCCAACAGGGGGACTGCCCAGGAGCGGGTGAGCGGGTTGAAACATTGGGTGGTGGTGGCATTGGTGAATTCGCAGGTCGGGCTGCCGCACAGCCAGTAATTGAACAGATCGGGGATGGTGAGAAAGGTGCGGGCGGCGGCAAGTAGGGGGTCTTGAGCGATGGACATTGCCAGCAGTTGGTACAGGGTGTTGATCTGCATGAACTGGATCCCGGTCTGATCGAAAATCTGCTGGCGGGCAACCCGCCGGAAGGCTTTGTCCAGCATGCCATCGGTGCGGGGGTCGCGATAGTGGAAGGGGGTGCCAAGGATGTTTCCTGCTGCATCCAACAAGGCATAATCCACCCCCCAGGTGTCGAGGGCCAGGCTTACAAGGGGCAAGGTGCGGGCCGAAATGGCAATCGCCTGCTGGATTGCGCCCCACAGCGCTTCAACATCCCAGTGCAGCCCATCAGGCAGGTTGATGGGCTGGTTGGCAAAGCGATGGGTCTCGGTCAGGGTCAGCTTGCCATCCGCAATGCTGCCGATAATGGAGCGCCCGCTTTCGGCGCCCAGGTCGAGGGCAAGATAATTACTTGTGTTCATGGCTATGCCGCCTGGTGGTCATAAAAGCCCTGGTGTTTCTTCTGGATCCAATTCTTCGTACTCGAACCAATCGAAGTCGGCGTGGCGGCCTGCCCCAGTGAGGTCCTGGCAGCAGAGGCCGACGAATGCGCCGGTGAATTTGCCCTCCCGGCAGTGCTCATCTGAAAGGATGCTGGCATCGAATACGCCGCCGATGGGTGTCAGTGGGGCGCCTTCGGGCCCGTGGTAGAACTGCAAGTGATCGTAATGCACTGAAACTGCCAGCACCCAGCGCCCGCTGGCAGGGATCGGAACAGGGGCGGCGAGGGGAAAATCGAGGGCGCCGGTGGTGCGTGTCATAATCTCAACCATCCGCCCCAGGCCCTCCTCGAAACCGATTTTCAAGTAGAAGAGGTTTTCCTGGTCATACAGGCAGATCAACCCGGCAGAGTGTTTGAAGTGGGTGGGTTCGAATTCGAGGCAGGTTGCGGCGTGGTAGCAGAAGGCTTGCTGGCGGCGGGCGACCAGGGCCTGGATATGCCGTGAGGCGATGGATTCGCGGCCTTTGAGGCGCAAAAAGCCCGGCCTTTCTTCCAGGTTGAGCGTATCGGGCCCCAAGGGGATGCGCAAAGTTTGGAAGTCCAGGGGCAGTTGATGGGTATCAAATTCTTGACGCACGGGCGCCGCGGGCCAGGGATGGGCGGGTAGATTGGGGATATCCACTTCGATGGCAGCGCGGCCTGGCAGAGGGCCAACCCTCAGCCAACCATCTTCTGTCCACGATACCTGCTGAAGGGCTGTCTCGCGGCCGAGGGTGCAGCGCCCTTTACGGGCAATGGGCCGCCCGCACAAGTGGGCCATGTACCAGCCCGATCCGGGCACTTCAACAATGCTGGCATGCCCGGCCTTTTGTAAGGGGTCGAGGGGATGGTTGCGGCTGGTGAGCACTGGCCCGGCAGGGTCTGCTTCGTAAGGCCCGGTCAGCGACCTGGAACGTGCTACGGTGACGGCATGGCCCAGCGAGGTGCCTCCCTCGGCCACGATGAGATAATACCAGCCATCTTTCTTGTAGAGGTTGGGGCCTTCGGTCATGTCGAGGCTGGTGCCGCGGAAGATATTGGTGAGGGGGCCGACCAGACGCTGCTCATGCGGAAGATATTCTTGCAGGAGGATGCCCGCAAAGCGTGTACGTCCCTTGCGGTAGTCGCTTTCCATGCAAAGCAGCCAGTGACGGCCGTCCTCGTGGTACAGTGAGGGATCAAAACCATGGCTGCTCAAGTAGGTGGGCTCTGACCAGGGGCCCTCGATGGCAGGCGCGGTTACCAGGTAGTTATGGGTATCTTTGATCTCCCGGGCATCGGTTTTGACATCGGTGTACACCAGGTAGAAGGTGCCAGAATCCCAGGTGAGGTTGGGGGCCCAAACGCCGCAGGAGGCATGATGACCAGCCATGTCGAGCTGGCTGACGCGATTCAAGGGACGGGTGAGGAGCCGCCAGTGGGCCAGATCGCGAGAATGGTGAATTTGTACCCCGGGGAACCATTCAAAGGTGGAAGTGGCGATGTAATAATCTTTGCCAACGCGCAGGATAGATGGATCGGGATTGAAGCCTCTCAGAACAGGGTTGTGAATACTGGACATGGCAGGTTCTTTCTCCTTATCGAGTCTAAAACATTATACAACGAAGCCAGGGTCGAAGCCGTTGCCGCATCGTTCTAAAAACAGGGAGGGGGTGATGGTTGAAAGCAATGCGGACTTGACAAGAAAAGAAAACTATACTATGATTTACACGTGTAGCCTTACACGTGTAAGTTGACGATTATTCTACCTCAGGTTGCCAATCCTGCCTATCCTAAGCTCGATAAAAGACTAAACCATGAAACGACCAACTCAAGTTGATGTAGCTCGAATAGCCGGCGTCTCCAGAGCCACCGTTTCGTATGTGATGAATGACCAGGCCAGCGGCAAAGTAGCCATCTCTGAGGAAACTCGACAGCGGGTACTAAGTGCGATCGAAGAGTTGGGTTATGTGCCAGATGCCCGCGCCCAGGCACTGCGCTCGGGCAGCACAAAAACCATTGGCCTTATCATCCCTGATATTCACAACCCGCACTTCTGGGAAACTGCCGACGGGGTGGAACAAGAAGCTTATACCGCCGGTTACCACATGCTCCTGTCGAGCATTGCTCCTGAAGATAAATTCGCTGAAGACGCATTCAGAAATCTTTCCCAACGTCGTATCGATGGGCTGATCATGGTGCCGAGCTTTATTTACCACTCGGAGGATGCTCAGAAAACCCTGCGGTACTTGCTGAAGCGGCGCCTGCCGATCGTGGGGATGATGGCTGATCGCGGCCGTTTGGGCGATACGATCATGATCGATCGGGTGGTGTCTGACTATCGCGACACCACGATCGAGATCATGAACCATCTGATCTCGCTGCAGCACCGGCGGATCGGTTTTATTTACGGTATCGCTGTGCCAGATTTGGGAACGGACCGCCTGTTTGCCTACCGCGAAAGACTGGAAGCCGCTGGCCTGACCTATGATCCAAGCCTGATTGTGGAATGTGGGCCGACGATTGAGGATAGTTATCAGGCCACCCGGCGGCTGCTAGAGTCGCCCTCTCGCCCAACGGCACTGCTGGCCGTTAATGATCTTTTGGCGATCGGTGCGTTGCGGGCGATCAACGACCTGAACCTGAGTGTGCCGCGAGACATTTCCCTGATCGGTTACGATGATATTCCAATTGCGAAATACCTTGTACCCCGGCTGAGCACGGCTTCTAAAAATGGGAAGGAAATGGGGCGAGAAGCAACGCGTTTGTTGTTGGCTCGCCTGCAAGATCCTGACCGGCCGCGCCAGGAAGTCAGGATGCCAGCGCGCTTGATCCTGCGAGAGTCAACCGGACCAGCCCCGTTCTGAGAATGAAAGCCAAAACACGGTAAGAGGACCCATTATGAGGAAGATGATATCTGGCATCGGAAGATTTATCAAACGCAATGGCGCCGCTTACATATTCCTGACACCGTGGCTGATCGGTTTCCTTGTGCTCACGGTTTACCCGATGGGGTACTCGCTGTGGCTCGGTTTCACCGATTACGACTTCACTGAACCGGCTGAGACGCAGTGGATTGGATTGGGTAACTACAACAAAATGTTTGGGGGATTGGTGGGGCAGACTGAGTTTACTGCCTCTACGGGCGAATCGATGCGCGTAGACCCGTATTACTTGAAGTCCTTATCTGTGACGTTTACCTATGTATTCGCTTCTGTGCCGCTGAAACTGATCTTTGCGCTGGCAGTGGCAATGTTGATGAACCAGAAACTGCGCGGCGTGTCGTTTTACCGCGCGATCTACTATATCCCCACGCTCCTGGGGGGCTCGGTGGCGATTGCGGTGTTGTGGAGAAAGCTGTTTGAGAAAGATGGCCTGGTCAACGGTTTGTTGGGCAGCCTTGGTTTTACCGACCTGCCCGGTTGGATCACCAATCCCAAGTATGCACTTGGGACGTTGATCTTGCTGACGGTATGGCAGTTCGGCTCGTCGATGATCATCTTCCTGGCGGGTCTAAAACAAATCCCAGAGGAGTACTACGAGGCGGCAAGTGTGGATGGCGCCAGTAAGGTGCGGCAGTTCTTTGCTATTACCATCCCTTTGCTCTCGCCGGTGATCTTGTTCAACCTGGTGATGCAGATGATCTCTGCCTTCCAGGCATTCACCCAGGCCTACATCATCGGCGGTGGAGGGGGAGGGGTGCTGAACTCGACCCTGTTCTATACCCTCTATTTGTATATTCAAGGGTGGACCTACCACGAGATGGGGTATGCCTCTGGCATGGCGTGGGTGCTGCTGCTCGTTATCGGAGTGCTCACGACGCTAGTCTTTAAAACATCGGGCTTATGGGTGTCATACGGGACCGGAGAGTGATATGAAGAAGGGTATCTTTGTCCGCCATACATTGACGCATATATTCATTATTGCTTTGGGGCTGTTAATGATCTATCCCATCGTCTGGATGATTGTCAGCTCTTTTAAGCCCAACAATATGATTTTTAGCGACCCGGGGATCATTCCCAAAGCGCTGACGATTGAAAACTACATCAGCGGGTGGAAGGGTTACGCGGGCACATCCTTTGGGAAGTTCTTTGTAAACTCGCTCTTGATGTGCGCCGTAGCCGTGATTGGGAACCTGATCGCCTGCACAATGACGGCGTATGCCTTCGCCCGGCTCAAATTTGCGGGCAAGGGTATCTGGTTCGCCATCATGATGATCACGCTGATGCTGCCGGGTCACGTTACGCTTGTGCCGCGCTACATCTTGTTCAACACATTTGGATGGGTGGGGACGTTCTTGCCAATCCTGGTGCCAAAGTTCCTTGCCACAGATGCGTTCTTTGTGTTTTTGCTGGTGCAGTTCATCCGCAGCCTGCCTAAAGAACTCGATGAGGCGGCGATCATCGATGGGTGTGGAAAATTTGGGGTCTTCTTTCGCATCATTGTGCCCCTTGCCAGCCCAGCCCTGGTAACAACCGCCCTGTTCACATTCTTGTGGACTTGGGACGACTTTTTCAACCATTTGTTGTACCTTACAAGACCAGAGACTTTTACTGTATCCCGGGCGCTGCGTACATTTGTTGGCGATGCCGGCGCGGTATCCAACTGGGGGGGGGCGCTGGCAATGGCGACGCTCTCAATGATTCCAACATTCATCCTGTTTTTTGCCCTGCAAAAATATTTTGTCCAGGGTATCTCGACCACAGGCATAAAGGGCTAGTACCATGAAGGAGGATTTGAGCATGAAATGATGATCGATAACTTTTTTTCGGGTTTGTTCACTTAGACAATATTAGATGAGGAGAATGCTAAAATGAAGAAAATTCAAAAAATCGTGCTCGTGCTGATGGTCGCCATGATGCTTGTGTCTTGCGCCCAGCCGACAGCCGAGGTTATTATCCAAACTCAGGTTGTCGAGAAAGAAGTAGAAGTTGTTCAAACCCAGGTTGTTATCCAGACCCAGGTTGTTGAGAAAGAGGTGATGATCACCCCTGTCCCGAGCCGCAGTGATGGTCTGCCGGTTTACACAGGCGGTCCTGCTGAGATCCGCATGGGTTGGTGGGGCAATGATGACCGCGCTGCCAGGACCCTGCAGGTAATCCAACTGTTCCAGGAAGCATATCCAGAGATCAAGGTAATTGGCGAGCCCAACGGCGGCACTTCTGACCACTTTGCGATCATCGACACCCAGCTTGCCGGCAGCAATGCGCCTGACATCATCCAGTTTGGCGGCAACTGGCCCGATTACCAGCAGTATCTTGAACCACTCAACAGCTACCTGGGCCAACAACTGATGATCGACACCCCTGAGCGGTTTGACCAGACGGCGTTGATCCCTGCAACGGCACTCGATGGCAACCTCTACGCTGTGAGCCTCGGCACGAACACGCTCATCCTGGCCTACAATAAGACCATGATCGAGACGGCAGGGGTTGCACTCCCAGCCGACAACATGACCTGGGACGAGATGATTGCCTACGGCCGCGAGCTTAAGGACAAGCTGCCTGAGGGAGTTGCCCCCTTTGTGGATAACAGCACCAACCAGGCCAATTACCTGAGCTACTTCTACACCCAGCAGGGCACTGACCTGTGGACCCTTGACAATGGCGGCACGTCTTACGCCACGATCGAGTCTGCCCAGGCATGGCTTCAGATGTGGGCAGACATGCGGGCTGAGGGGCTGATCCCCGATGCAGATACCACCGCCACGTATGCCGAAAGCGGGGCTGACAGCTCGGCCCTGGTAGCAGGCAAGGCAGCCATTGGCCTGATCTGGAGCAACCAGTTAGCAGGTTACCAGTCAGCGATGACCGACAAACTTGGCGCGACGACGCTCCCCGTGGGTGGTGAAGATTCATACGTCATCCAGATGAGCCAATACCTGGCGATCAACAATGCCAGCCAGAACAAAGAAGCGGCAGCGCTATTCATCAACTTCTTCGTTACCACCGCCTCGTCCGGCGCCATCTTGCAGACCAATCGCGGCGTGCCTAGCTCGCCGGTTGTGCGCGAGAAGATCATGGCTGGGGCCACCAGCACAGATAAAGAAGTTTACCGGATCTACAATGCGGTAGCTGATCGCACCATCCCCCAGGGCCCGAACCTGCCGAACGACCAGGAATTTGTGACCGAGCTCAAGCTGATCGGTCAGGCAGTGGCATATGGTCAATCTACGGTTGAAGAAGGCGCAGAAGCTTTGCAAGCACTGATTGAGCGTTTAGCGGTAAAATAACACGCAGCTAGACCATTGTTTCTAAAGGAGGCTGTCCCAAAAGATGCTTTTGGGACAGCCCCTTGCAATAGACCGGTACATTCTTTATCCGACTATATCTGAGGGAAAGCGCATGCCCAAAACTCGTTATGCTCAAGTGGGCCTGGGAGACCGTTCGATCCTATTCTCTTGGGCCATAACACAGCAAAATGCCGATTCTTCTGAACTGGTTGCCATCTGTGACTTGAACCCTGGCAGGGTTGAAGCGCGTAAAATGATGGTACAGGCAAACGGCGCTAACCCTGCTTGCTTTGTGGCTGAGGAATTTGACCGGATGATCGCAGAAACCAGGCCCGATGTGGTGGTGGTGACCACCATGGACGCGACCCATGATGACTATATTTGCCGGGCGATGGAATTGGGCTGTGACGTGATCACCGAAAAGCCGATGACGATTGATGCGGCGCGATGCCAGCGCATCATTGATACGCAAAAGGCTACCGGGCGCAAGGTGCGGGTGACTTTTAACTATCGTTATGCGCCCTTTCGAACCCAAGTGAAAGATCTGCTGATGTCGGGTGTGATTGGCGACATCAAATCGGTTGATTTTCACTGGATGTTAGACACCCAGCATGGCGCCGATTACTTCCGCCGGTGGCACCGGAATAAACGCAATTCTGGCGGGCTGCTGGTTCATAAAGCCACGCATCATTTTGATTTGGTCAACTGGTGGCTATCCACCGTCCCCGAGACGGTTTATGCAACCGGCTCGCGCCAGTTTTATCTCCTGGCAACTGCTGATCGCCTGGGCTTGACCCGACGATCTGAGCGCTGTCTCAACTGTCCCGAGTCTGCCAACTGCCCCTTTTTCATGGATTTGCAGGCCGATGGGGTGCGCAAAGTCCTTTACCTGGAACAGGAACACCACGACGGCTATTTTCGTGATCGCTGCGTCTTCAGTCCTGAGATTGACATTGAAGACAACATGCAGGTGGTGGTCAATTACCGCAGCGGCGCTTCACTGAGCTACTCTTTGCATGCCTTTATGCCCTGGGAGGGCTACAGTGTGGCCTTCAACGGCAGCCGGGGGCGCCTTGAGCATGTTTGCATGGAGACCAGTTATACCAGTGGGGATGGTTCGGTTCCGGGTGAATTAATCCCCCAGGGGACGCGGATCAGCATCCATCCCATCTTTAAGGCGGCTTATGATGTGGAAGTCGATATGGGGGGCGGGGGACATGGCGGTGCCGATCCCTTGCTGATGGCAGATGTGTTTGCCCCACAGCGGCCTGTGGACCGTTACCTGCGGGCGGCGGATCATCGTTCGGGGGCTTACTCGATCCTGACCGGAATCGCGGCTAACCGTTCTATTCAAGAGGGGCGTCCGATCCAGATCGATGCCCTTGTTCAGGGGTTGGAGGATCCTGATTACACCGCAATGCCTTCTTCTGATGAGCCAATTGACCCGTTTCCGTTGAAGCATTCAACAGCCAAAAGGGTTCAGGAAACAGGCTAAAATCGGTATGGATATCCAACTGATTAAAAGCAAATACCAGGACGCCCTCAACGGTCTGGAAGAAAATACGAAGATCGTCTACGGATATGAAACCCCCGTTTTGATAGAAGGAAGCGGTTATCCGGGCATATGGTTAGAAAGCGGGCCGCACGAAGGGCTGATCTATGGCAGGTTTGCCCCTGAGGTGGCGAAAAACAATCATCAAGTGTTCTTCCATCACCAGCGCGAAGATGGTTATTTGCCCTATCGGGTTTTTTTGAAAAATGGCGGATATCCCCCACTGGGCTCATCACAAATCCAGATGGTTGTGCCGATTGCTAAAACAGCTTTGCGGACGGCTGACCTGATAAACGATGAGGCTTTTCTGGATGCTGCTTACAACGCCTGTGTTCGATGGGATGATTGGCTGAGCCGCAACCGGAATACGCGTGGCACTGGCCTGTGCGAGGCTTTTTGCGAATATGATACCGGGCATGATAACAGCCCCAGGTTTGCAGGCCTACCCAAGAAGTGCCCGAACAATGACGCTTCTGTTTGTCCGATGGAAGGGAAGCTGCCTTACCTGGCTCCAGACCTGTCTGCGACGCTTTATGGAGGGCGAGTTGCCCTGGCTCAAATGGCAGAGCGTCTTGGCAAACGACGTGAGGCAGAACGATGGCAAGAGAACAGTGAGACCCTGCGACAGCTCATTATCAAGCACTGCTTTGACCCTGAAGATGAGTGTTTTTACGATGTGGATGCAGACAACAATTTCGTCCGCATCCGGGGGGATGCGCTTACCAGGGTGCTGGGCGAGCACGTGGTAGACCAACCCATGTTTGAACGGATTTATGCCCGGCACCTCAAGAATCCAGATGCATTCTGGACCCCCTACCCCTTCCCATCGATTGCGGTTGACGATCCAACCTTTGTCCAGGCGCTGCCTACCAATTCGTGGGGCGGGGCAACCCAGGCGTTGACAGCCTTGCGCGCACCGGCCTGGCTCGAGCATTATGGGAAAGCGGCGGACCTGGAGCACCTGATGAAGCGTTGGATCGATGCGATCTTGCGGGCGCCCGATTTTATGCAGCAGATGGACCCGTGGACGGGGGAATTTTCGACCTCGGCCGGGTATTCGCCCACGATGTGTGTGTTGATTGACTTTGTGGATCGTTTGAAACTCTTGGAACCGGATGCGGCGAAGATGCCCCAGGTTGGGTTTGAGAAGCAGCCCTGAGCCTTCAGCTTCCATCCCGGAACATGGCGGCGGCCTGGCAGGTCTCTACTGGGTGCTGCCCAATAGCCGTCTCATCTGAAAGCACCAGGCCGTAGTAGCCCAGCGCCAGGGCGTCATGTAAGGCGCACACCTCGGCCCGCGTCGGCCCATCTCCAGCCGTCATATGCTCTAGTACCTGCCCAGCCATCACTGCCGGGCAGGCCAACTGGCGCACCAATCCTGAGATGCCGTGCACCGCCTGGGCCATACCGGGCAGGCCCAGCTCGGCACCCAGGTCGCCCCGGCAGACCCACAGTTCGTTTGCATCCACGGCAATTTGCCCTGCCTCGGCCACAGCCGAAGCCCGTTCCAGCTTGGCGGTCAGGTAAACCTGGGCGCCAAGCCAGGCGCGGTAGCGGCGCATCTCGGCCGCATCGCGCAGGTAGGAGATGGCGTAGCGGATGCCTGGCAGGCCCTTGGTCTGCCGGATGATCTCTTGATCTTTTTCGCTCAGTGCTTCGCTGCGGAAAGATGAGTCCCGGTAGGTGATGCCCTTGTGTGCCGAGATCAGCCCGCCGCGCGTCACGCGGGCGAGCAAGCGTTCCCCGGCGGCTGCTGTGACCTGTAGATGCACTTTGGCATCGTTCAGCCGCAGCTCAGGGCTGGAGACTGGCGCAGCCTGGAAAAAATCGGCATGGGGCACTGGCAGGCAATTTGGCAGGCGGCTTTCAGGGGCCAATACCAACTCGACGGTCTGCCCTTCCACCAGTTCTAGCGGGGCGAACTGCCCCAGCCGCCACTTGCTGCCCTGCAGATCCAGGGTGAGAGCAGGGCGTGGCTGGCAAGCATTTAAGAAGGGCTCCAGCCGCTCCAGCCAGGTCCAAAGCTGTTGCAATGCCAGGTGTGAGGTGTTCAGGCGAAAGGATGTGGCCCCCGCGGCCCACATGGCCTTCCACACGGTTTCGGCGTCGCTGGCAGGACCTAAGGTTGCAATAATCTCATAATTTTTCATCGGTGAATGTATCCTGGTTCGGCGCTTATTATAAACGGACCTGTAATGGAAAACCCTGGCAGTTTGTTGCGACCACATTGGTTGCAGGCCCCTGCGACTTTAAGATTCGTATAACGAGATGGCCGATTTGGAACATACGGGAGCAAATCCCATAGTAAAATGAACGTATGCATTCTGCTACCCTTAAACGCGCAATGATCTTGTTGGGCCTGCTGGCGGCATTGGTATCTCTAGTGGTCCTGGTGAATGGGATTGGACAGCTTGAATTGGATCCTGCCATCCGTGTTCCAGTTACCGCGCGGCCTAATTCGGTAGACTTCCCGGATGAACAAGGGAGCCTGGAGCTGTTCCCGTTGGCGATGCTGTTGGCCGTGTTGACGGCTTTGTTCCTGCCAGTCTATCTCTACCTGCTTTGGCGTTATCCTCAATTGCGTCCCCGACGCACCTTGCATTTCGTCTTCGTCTTGATCTTGATCGCGGCAGCCTTGGTGCTCACGCCTAACGCTGGGCCGAGTTATCCGGCCGGGACTTCTGTGGTAGAGACGCCTGTGACG
Source organism: uncultured Anaerolineaceae bacterium (assembly GCA_964633225.1). Classification (GTDB taxonomy): domain Bacteria; phylum Chloroflexota; class Anaerolineae; order Anaerolineales; family UBA4823; genus JAKQIM01. Next base: position 23,197 of record CAZWFQ010000035.1, on the reverse strand, counting down.
ATTGACCGCGCAGAGGAGACCGAAGCTGCGCGCAGGGTGGCGGATGTGGTCCCCGATGACCTGGCGGTCAACCTGGTGGGGCTGATGATCGCCCTGGCAGTGATTGGAACGCTCTGGTTAGCCGGGTTAGCCTGGATGCTTTCCAGGCGGCGTATGCCTGAGCCGATTCCTGAGTTCATTGCCCCGGCGCAGGCAGCCCTGGATGAAATACGGGCCGGGGGGGATGTCCAGAACGCCATCTTACGCTGCTATTATCAGATGCAAGACATTGCCTCTGAGAAGAACAGCCTACAGCGGCAGGCCGGGATGACCCCGCGTGAATTTGCGCGGCAGTTGGAAGATGCCGGCTTGCCTGGACATGAGGTGCAACGCCTGACGCGCCTGTTTGAAGCGGTACGTTATGGAAAGAAGACCTTCAGCCCCAGCGAAGAATCCGAAGCAGAGCAATGCCTGACCAGCGTGGTCAAGGCCCTGGAAGGTGGCTTTTGAGCAGCCCGCCTGATGGCCGCCGGAAGGGCGTTTCGATTGGGCTGCGTTGGGCTGTTGGGGGCCTGCTGGCCTTGATCGGCGTGATTGGCGTCTGGCTTTTGATGCGTGCCTTCTTGTGGGAAGTGCTGGTGAGTTTGGCAAGATACTTGCTGGTGTTGTATCTGAATTTTCCGCAAGTCTATTATTGGGGGCTGTTCCTGCTGGTGGCAGCTGGCTTGGCCCTGTACAGCCTGAGCGGGCCTGCCGCGCCGCCATCTGACAGGCGAGAAGAGACGGCGCGCCATGGAAATTTGCGGGTGCGCGAGCTGGCGAATATCGTACACAATCGCCAGCACATTTTTTATACGATGCGGCTGAACCAAACCCTGACCCGCCTGGCGATCAGTGCGCTGGCAATGCGCCTGCGCCTGGGTGAGCGGGAAGTGGCAGACGCGCTGCGAGTGGGCACACTTGACCTGCCGCCAGACTTGCAAGCTTATTTCCGCAAAGGCTTGCAGCGTTGGGCCGACCAGCCCTCTACCAGCCGGTGGAAGCAGATATTTGGCCGTGCATCAGAAACAAGTTCGGACGCGTTGATCTTGAAGGCGATTGATTTTATAGAAGAAGAATTGGAGAATCGTTATGACGATCGGCATTTCTGAGACCGCTGAGCTGTGCGAGAAGGTTTTAGGTGAAGTCAGCCGGGCTGTGGTGGGTAAACGCAGCGGGTTGGAAAAGATCATGGCTACTTTTTTGGCGGGGGGGCATGTCTTGGTTGAAGATTACCCGGGCCTGGGCAAAACCTTGATCGCTCGCAGCTTTGCAACCGCCTTGGGGTTGGATTTTAAGCGCATCCAGTTCACCCCTGATCTACTGCCCGCGGATATTACCGGCGGATATATTTATAACCGCAGTGCCGATCAATTTGAGCTGCGCCGCGGGCCAGTGTTCGCCAATATTTTGCTGGCTGACGAGATCAACCGCGGTTCGCCTAAAACACAGTCGGCATTGTTAGAAGCCATGCAAGAAAACCAGGTGACCCTGGAGGGTGAGACGCTGCCTCTGCCGCAGCCTTTCTTAGTGATTGCTACCCAGAACCCAATTGAGTATGAGGGTACCTTCCCCTTGCCCGAGGCCCAATTGGACCGCTTTCTGATCAAGCTTAACCTGGGTTACCCAGACCAAAAGGAAGAATGTGAGATCCTGGCCCGCCGGCGGGAACGGCGGCAGGATGAAATCCACTTGACCCAGGTGATTGATGCCGCTGCCCTGTTGGAGATGCGCAAAGTGGTGGAGGAAGTGCACATTGAGCCTGACTTGGAAGCTTACATTGTGGCCCTGGTGGCTGAAACACGCACTGACCGGCGGGTGGCAGTGGGTGGCAGCCCACGCGCCTCGCTGGCTTTGCTCAAGCTGGCCCGAGCCCAGGCGGTGATGGACCAGCGCGATTATGTGTTGCCGGACGATATCCAGACTTTCGTCTCGCCAGTGCTGATCCACCGCTTGATCTTGCAGCCGGAGTACTGGATGAAGGGCCGGGTGGCAGAAGATGTGATCGAAACCGTGCTGCATACCGTGCCTGTACCCATATTTGATAGTTCGCACAGCACACCCAGGAGCCCCGGACGGTGATCGAACACCAGGCGGAGCGTGAAGCGTTCTTGCCAAACACCTGGCGGAGGGTTGGACAGAGCCTCCACCGGCGCTTCCTGCGGGGCAGGTCTGAGTGGGGGGGCAGATGGCAGGTGATGATCTTAAGCGTGGTTGTATACGCTTTTGTTTTGGTTGGCTTGCGTTATTTTGAAGGCAATTTGCTGGCACTCGCGCTGCCGGCTGCCATCTTCTTGGCTAGTGCTGTACTGCAATATCCGCCGAAGCCGCAATTGAGCGTTGTCCGCAGCCTGAGCGCCAGGCGCGTGACCGAAGGATCTGATGTGCACCTGGAGGTGGAGTTGTGCAACCAGGGGGAGCGCCTCAGCCTGGTAGAAGTTGAGGATCAACTGCCCGCAGGGATCGATGTGGTAGATGGTGCTTCCAAGCGCCTGCTTAGCTTGCGTCCGGGCCAGTGCTTTACATTGAGATATACCCTGCGCGCTCGCCGTGGGGTGTATCATTTTTCGCACCTGGATATCCGGGCGCGTGACCCGTTGGGTCTGTTGTCTCATCATGTGCGCCTGGAAGCTGCGGCCGATCTGTGGGCGCTGCCAAAAACTGCGCTGCTGGTGGGTTTGCATCTGCGCCCGCGGCAGACGATTGGGACAGCCGGCTATGTGCCGGCGCGGGTGGGTGGGCCAGGAGTGTCTTTCTACGGCGTGCGCGGTTACCAGGCCGGCGACGAGCTGCGTTGGATCAACTGGAAGGCCAGCCAGCGGCGCCCAGGCGAGATGTATACCAACGAGTTTGAGCAAGAGCGGGCCGCTAACGTAGGCGTTATCCTGGATCTGCGCCAGGCGACACATTATATGGTCGATGGGCAGGCGATTTTTGAGCATGCGGTATCTGCAGCCGCCTCGCTGGCTGAGACCCTGCTGGCAGAGGGCAACCGGGTGGGGTTGATGCTTTACGGACAGTATCTTGATTGGACCTATCCGGGTTACGGCAAGCTGCAGCGCGAGCGCATCTTGCAGGCTCTGGCGCGAGCCCGGGTGGGAGAGAGCTATATCCTCAACCACATCAAATACCTGCCCACGCGTATGTTCGCTGCCAGGTCACAGCTCATCCTGGTCAGCCCGCTGATCAAAGAAGATGTAGATTACCTGGTATGGCTGAGGGCGCGCGGCTATGCCGTCTTAGTGGTCAGCCCCAACCCGGTGGCCTTTGAGCTAGCCGCCCAACAGACCCCGGATGATGACCTGATCCTGGCGGGCCGGCTGGCACGCCTGGAGCGAGCCTTGCTGGTGCAAGAGCTGCAGCGAGCCGGGGTGCAGGTGCTGGATTGGGATGTACGGCAGCCATTGGACCAGGTGATACGCGCTTATGGCCGGGTGTTACGCCAGGCAACGACAGGCGGGTTGCAATGAGCGCAGCGTTGAAATGGATTTTCTTTTTCCTGGCAGGGCTAAGCGGGCTGATCTTGGGGGGCCTCTTTGCCGGGCAGGGGATATGGATGGGGGTACTAGCGGTGGTTCTGGGTGTGACCTTCTATGGTCTGGCCTGGAGTTTGCGTTCGAGTTTGTTGGCCTTGTTAAGCTTCCTGGCTGTGACTGGCCTGGCTGGCCTGGCCATATGGATGGATCTGCCGGCGTGGTTGGCGTTGGCTGCCTTGTGCCTTAACCTGGCAGGGTGGAACTGTTTTACCTTTATTCACCGCATGCAGAAGTATGCTGTGAATGTGTTGGAGCCAGGCATTGCTCACAGGTATCTCGTCCAGTTGGGTGGACTGACCCTGGTGGCTTTTATTGCCGGTATGGCGGCCCTGACGATCCGGGTTGATTTGAGTTTTGCAGGTGTGATCTTGCTGGCGGTAGTGGCTTTGGTTGGCCTGGTGGTGGGGGTCCGTTACCTGGTGGTTGGGACAGGGGAGCGAGCGCATCAGAACCCTAGGCAAGAACAGTCTGAGCAATTACTGCCAGAAAATGACACAGCCAGGGGCCAATCGTCCAGCTAAATCCAGGCCCCTGGCCGTTGGTTTCAACCAATCATCAATTTTGCCTTCAATAGATCCTGGTCGCGTGAGGAGGGGCCCACCAGCACCTCGAATTCGCCAGGCTCCACCACGTAAGCGCCCTGGGCGTTGACGATCTGGAAGGCCTGCCAGGGCAGGTCAATCTGCACGGTCTTCTTTTGGCCCGGCACCAACTGGAGGCGAGCAAAGCCCTTGAGGGCCTTATTGACCCAGGTGGCTGAGGTCACCACATCGCTGACGTAGACCTGTACGATCTCCACGCCTTCTCGTTCTCCCACGTTTGTTACATCGACAAACACGTGTGCGGTCTCTCCATCAGCCAGGCTGGAAGCACCCAGCCGCAGGTTGGAGTAGCTATACCGCGTATAGCTGAGGCCGTACCCAAAGGAGAAGAGCGGTTCTTGGGTCAAGTCGGCGTAGCGATCGCCATGCTGGCCGCGCACCTGGCTGTAAAAGACTGGCTGTTGGCCCACGTGCACTGGGAAGGAGATGGTCAGCTTGCCAGAAGGGTTCAGCAGCCCAAACAAGGCCTCGGCCAGGGCCTGGCCGCCTTCCATGCCGGGGTTGAACAATTCGAGGATGGCCGCGGCGCGTTTGGCGGCTGGCGGCAGCACCAGGGGCTTGCTGTTCACCAGCACCACGATCAATGGTTTTCCAGTCTGTTCAAGGGCATCCAGCAGGGCGATCTGCCCGCCTTGCAGCTCGAGGGTGGCGGTGCTCTGCGTCTCGCCGACGAAATTCAGGTGATCGCCCACCACAGCCACCACCACCTCAGACGCCAGGGCGGCAGCCACAGCCTCAGGAATGCCCGCCAGGTCGTTATCGGTGATTGAGCAGCCGCGGGCATAACGTACTTCCAGCCCTTGCGGAGCCAGGTTGCGGATACCGTCTAGCACGGTGGTCGTCTTCTGGCGCGGCTGTTTGCCGGCTTCTGGCGGGTGCTGATAGGAGCCCAAAGACCAATCGCCCAACTGCTGCAAGGCGTCATCGGCGTTAGGCCCGATCACGGCGATCGATTTCAACTGCTTGGGGTCCAGCGGCAGCAGGCCATTGTTTTGCAGTAAGACCAGGCTCTGGCGGGCTGCATCCAGGTTGGCGGCCCGATGTTCTGCCCGCCCGGTCTCAACGGCGGCCCGCTGCAGATCGGGCCGGCGCGGGTTTTCAAACAGCCCCATGCGGAACTTGAGGGCCAACAGCCTGGCGCAAGGGGCATCAATTTCGGCTTCGGCCAGTTTGCCGGTACGAACCGCCTCCAGGGCCCCCTCGTAGAACTGCGGCGTAGTCATTATGATGTCGTTCCCGGCTTGCACAGCGGCGACGGCGGCCTCCATATAATTGGCGCACACCTTCTGCTCAATCACCAGCCGCCCCACGTTGTTCCAGTCTGTGACCACCACGCCCTTGAAGCCCCACTCATCCTTCAGCACCTCGGTCAGCAGCCAGCGGTTGCAGGTGGAGGGCACGCCCTCGATCGATTGGTAGCCGGTCATGAAGGTCATGGCCCCGGCCTGGACGGCGCGTTGGAAAGGCGGCAGGAAGTAGCTGCGCAGCTTGCGGGGCGAGAGATCGGCTTCGGATGCATCTCGCCCGCCCTGGGTCTCAGAATAACCGGCGTAGTGTTTGGCGGTAGCCAGGATGCCTGTGGGGTCGTCCAGCCCCTGGCCCTGGTAGCCGCGGATCATGGCCGCGGCCAGCTCTCCGATCAGGTACGGGTCTTCGCCAAAGGTCTCATCGATCCGGCCCCAGCGCAGGTCGCGCGCCAGGCACAGCACCGGAGAAAAGGTCCAGTGGATGCCGGTGGGGACGACTTCTTCGGCTGTCACCCGGCCGACCTGTTCCAGCAGGGTGGGATTCCAACTGCAAGCCAGCGCTAACTGGGTGGGGAAGATGGTTGCGCCTTGCCAAAATGAATGCCCGTGGATGGCATCTTCGCCTGCCAGCAGGGGAATTGCGAGCCGGTTTTGGGCCGCCAGCGACATGGCGCGCTCTAGTTTTTGGCCCCAGATGTGCAGGATCGAACCGGCGTGGCGGGTGTTGATGAAAGACAGGTCATCGGGTTGCCCATTCCACATGATCAATTGGCCAACTTTCTCTTCCAGTGTCATGCGGCCAAGCAGGTCGGCCACGCGTTCGTCGACGCTCAGGGATGGATTGCGATAGGCGGGGGTAAGTGTTGGCATGCGGCTCCTTTATGCGACCACTTCAAAATCAGCGTGCAGGGTCGCCTGCGAATCACCACCAACCCAGATGTCAAACTCGGCGGCTTCCTGGATCCACTGGCCAGCGTTTGTGCTCCAGTAGCGAAGCTCATCTGGGCCAAGCTGGAAGGTCACGGTCTTTGTCTCGCCGGGCTGGAGGCTGATGCGTTCGAAACCCTTGAGCTCGCGCATGGGGCGGGTATCGCGGCCCCATTTCTGGTGGATATAGAGCTGGGGCACCTCATCGCCAGCCAGAGGGCCGGTGTTGGTCACATCAACGCTGACGGTGAGGCGGCTGCCCACCTTGACCTGGGGGGATGAAAGCTTGAGGTTCGAGAATTCAAACGTGGTATAGCTCAGGCCATAGCCAAAGGGGTAGAGCGGAACGGGCAGTCCATCCCAGTAGCGCGGGTTGTACATCTGGCTGCCCTCGGGCGAGTGGGTCAGGTTGCGGGCGTAATAGAGCGGGGCGTGGCTGCCCTTGCGTGGGAAGCAAACCGGCAATTTGCCGCCGGGGACGGCATCGCCAAACAGGATATCGGCTACGGCATTGCCGCCTTCGGTGCCGGGTTCCCAGGCTTCGAGAATGGCAGGGATGTGCTCAGCGGCCCAGTTGATGCTCAGCGGGCGGCCGTTCAACAGCACCAGTACCACCGGCTTCCCCAGCGCAGCCACGGCTTGGAGCAGTTCCTCCTGGCGGCCAGGCAAGTCCAGGGAGGCGCGCGAGGCGGCTTCACCAGCCATTTCGGCGGTCTCGCCCAGCACCATCACCACCAGGTCGGCGGCGCGGGCGGTTTCAACCGCAGCCTGGAAAGCTGCTTCGGCATCTACAGGGGATTGGGCTGGTTTGCGTTGCATGCCTGCCATTGAAGTCTCAAACCATGACGGGATGTCGCGCCGGATCTCGGGACCGGGGGCGTAGGTTACCTGGGCGGCGGGGAGCTTGGCGCGGATGCCTGCCAGGACGGTTACGGCGGCGGGCGTGTGGCCAAAGACCATCCACGAACCCTCGGTGGCTTCCATTGAGTCGGCCAGCGGACCAACCACAGCCACCTTTTTGAGGTCCTTCTTGAGGGGCAGAAGACCGCCCTCGTTCTTGAGCAGCACCATTGAGCGCTGTGCAGCCCAGCGCGAGGCCTGGCGGTGTTCGGGCCGGGCCAGAACCTGTGCCAGCAGGCTCTCATCTGTATAGGGATGTTCAAACAGGCCCATCTTGACCTTGATGGCCAGGATCGGCCGCACCAGTTCGTCGATTTCGGCTTCGGTCAGAAGGCCATCGGCCACCAGGGCGGCTGCGTTCTCGGTGTAGGTGTAGCTCGACATATCCACGTTCACGCCAGCCTTGATGCCGCGCAAGGCGGCATCGCGCCGGTGGCGGGCATGGCCCTGAATGACCATGTTGGCGATGGCAAAGGCGTCTGAGACGACGAAGCCTTCAAATCCCCATTCCTGGCGCAAGACCTGGCGCAGCAAGAAGTGGTTACCGCTGGCGGGGACATCGTTGAGATCCATGTAGGCACTCATAAAGGTGGCCGAGCCAGCCTTGAGGGCGGCTTCGAAGGGGGGCAGGATGGTGTTGCGCAGTTGGGTCTCAGACAGGTAGACGGGATCGTAATCGCGCCCGCCTTCGGATGCACCATACCCGGCAAAATGCTTGGCGCAGGCCAACACGCGTTCGGGATCTGAGATATCATCGCCCTGGAAACCGCGCACCTGGGCGGCAGCCATGGCCGATCCGAGGTAAGGATCTTCGCCAGCGCCTTCTACAATGCGGCCCCAGCGGGCGTCGCGGGCAATATCGACCATGGGACCAAAGGTCCAGTGCAGGCCGGCGGCGCGGGCCTCTTTGGCTGCCAGGGCCTGGGCCTTCTCGGGCACGGTCGGATCCCAGGAGGAGGCCATTGCCAGGGGAACGGGGAAGATGGTGCGGTAACCGTGAATCACATCCAGGGCGAACAGCAGCGGAATGCCGGAAGGGCTTTCCTCAACAGCAATCTTCTGTAGCTCGTTGAAGCGTTTGGTATCGTTTAACCACAAAACAGAGCCAGCCCCGCCTTTGCGGATCTGGTCTTCGGCCTTAGGCCCTGGGGCAAAATCTGCCCCACCAACCTGGTTGAGCTGGCCGATCTTCTCTTCGAGGCTCATTTTTGCCAAGATGGTTGCAACTCGCTGTGCTACTTCTTTGTTGTTCATCAGGTCTCCTTAAATTACGTGGGTTTAGATATTCCCCAAGTTCTCGGATAAGTTCTTTATCTTAGCATCATGATTTCATACAATGCCGGGCCGCATATGGCATCGTGAAGACCATCCAGGTCAATCTTCAAGGCCAACTCGGTGTTGAAGCGGAAGTAATATGGATTGGCAAACAGCCGCGCCAAGGTGCGCTGTGCGGGCGGCAATGCCAGGAGCAAGCTGGTGCTTTCGATCAATTTTTGCTGTCTCAATTCTAAGCAGATCTGTTCTTGGGCGCGCCGCCAGGTGAAATCGACCTGGAGCGGGTACTCGCGTCCGCCGGGGTGGCGGGTAAAGTTGCGCGCCTGCATGGTCAGGTAGCGGGCGTCGTCAATCAGCACCTTGTCGCCCTTGGCTAGCAAGAAGACCGGCATGCGGGCTGAACCGTATTTCTTCAAGGCGATCTGTTCGACAAAGATCAAGGTGTAATCGCCCGTGTGTGCTCGCCCCCAGTACCAATGATCCATCACGGCTGGCAGGGCGACATTGCCCCAGTTGTGGTCGTGGTAGCCAACGCCGTGCACGGCCTGCGTTTGCCCATCGTAAGTCAGGGTTCCTTCAACGGTGCCGTGGGGGATTGATGGCAGCCAGGCGAAGTAATGCCCAAGGTCGCCGAAGAAACATTTTCCCGCTCCGGGCCTCCACGGGGGAACCAGGCCGGTAAAGGTCAGGTCTGCGGCGAGGTTCTTTGTTTCGGCGTGCAGGCTGTAACTCCAGCATGTTCCGAAGCCGGTTTGTTTGACCCAACTGGGGCCGATCTTTACATCACACATTTCGCCTGAGGCGGAAAATTGGCTGGCTGGTGGGAGCGAGAACTCTGCAGTTTTGGTTCCATCAGCGCGGGTGATGGTAAGGGACAGGTTGGGGGTGAGGGGGGCCGCCGGGTTGATGATGGGCTTGGTGGCATAGACGATGACGGCGGTAGTGTGGTCATCAAAATGCGCATCGAAATACCACCACTCGAAGGTGCCGCGCTGGGTGGGGGCGCGCAGACCATCCTCGCGGGTTTCAACGGCCTGGCTCAGTCCTTCGCGGGCCAGGTGTTCGGGTCCAACGGCAAAAATAACAGGCTTGGGCATAGGGCTCTCCGGTGTGATTATACTGGAACATGCCTGACTTGGCGAAGACCTGTGCGCTTATAAAATGATGGTTTGATTAAAGTGATATACTCTCTTTTTTGAATTGAAAAGGAGGTTGGTTTTAGCCCATATGCGCTATAAAGCTTTTATTTTTGATATGGACGGCACCATTGTCCACAACATGCCTATCCATAACCAGGCCTGGCAAGATACCCTGGCGGAGGCCGGTGTTAACATTGATCAGGAAGAGTTCAACCGCCAGATCACTGGGAAGCGAACGCCTGAAATTGTGCGGCTGATGCTGGGTAATCACCTGAGTGAGGCGGAGATTGCGTACTGGGGAGAGCGTAAAGAGACCCTGTATCGCCAACGTTTTGCCGGCTGCCGAGAGCCGCTGCCCGGTTTGTTGGAGTTGCTGGAGATGGCCCGTCAAAATGATCTGCTAATGGCAGTTGCCTCTGCCGCGCCGCCTGACAACGTGAACTTTATCCTGGACGAATTGGATTTGAGAAAGTATTTCCAGGTGGTGGTGAACGGCGAAGAAGTGCCGCGCGGCAAGCCGGACCCTGAAATATTCCTGCGGGCTGCCAAGGCCCTGAAAACAGAGCCAGGCGACTGCCTGGTATTTGAAGATGCTCTCAGCGGCATTGAAGCTGCCCGGCGGGCGGGGATGGATGCGGTTTTTTTGACCACGACGATCCCGGCAGATGAGGCTGCCGGCAAAGCGCACGTGATTGGCGCCGTGCCCGATTTTGCCCATTTGGACCTGGCGGCATTGTTTTAGAAAAGAGCGTTCTGGGTTGGATATGCTGGAAACACCTGGGGTTGCCCCGCAAACGCTTTGCGGGGCAACCCCAATATCATCTTAATGCTCGGGCTGTGTTATTCGATCGACAGGAACAGGTCCATAGGGCGTTCTGTCATGGGCGTTTTTGCCGATCCGATCGGCTGTTCCAGGCATTGTGCTTTGCCCATCTTGTAGGGGCTGTCTTCTTGCCAGAGGACCAGCGCTTTCCAGGAGGAGGGGATGGTCTCCCAGGGGTTGCCAACCTTGGGGATGCGATAGACGGCATACTTGCCACCGCTGAACGGCTTGATCTTTGCATCACCCGCCGCCTCGAAGCCAGGCCCGACCTCAATCCAGAATTCGTAGCCGCGACTGTCGCTGCCGGGGACCTGCCCGGCGGTATCGAAACCGAAGATACGGTGCTTTTCGGGGTCTTCCAGCAGGCCCAGCGGCTTTGCCCAGGCTTCCAGTTTCTGCCAGGCCTCATCCTCAGGCTCGGGCCCATAAGCAGGAAAGCAAGCGACATGCATGGGATCCAGCTGAACGATTTTGACCTCAAGTGAGTCTGTCATTTTATTTGCTCCTTTTTTTGTGATCTATTCTAAAACGCGTACGCTTCTTGTCGACAAGCAACATCATATCACCCCTACCCTGACATCTTATGTCAGGGTAAAATCAATTCATGCGTGCAGATCGTTTGCTTTCTCTCTTAATGCTGCTCCAGACTCGGGGGCGCATGAGCGCCGGTCAACTGGCCCGCGAGTTGGAAGTCTGCGAACGGACCATCTACCGCGATATGGTGGCCCTCAGCACGGCGGGTGTGCCTGTTTATGGTGAGGCCGGGCCTGCCGGTGGGTACCAGCTCTTGGATAGCTACCGTACAAACCTGACCGGGCTTTCAGAGAGCGAGGCGCGGGCTTTATTCATGCTGAATATGCCAGGGCCGTTGGCCCGGCTGGGCCTGAGCCAAGATCTGAAAGCCGCGATGCTTAAGCTGACCGCGGCGCTGCCTGCCTCTCGCCGGCAAGATGAAGCACGCGTGCGCCAGCGGTATTATATCGACTCGACCTGGTGGAGCCAGGCAGAAGAACCGCTGCCCAGCTTGCAAATCATCCAGCAGGCAGTGTGGGAAGATCGCAAGCTGGCGATCACTTACATCCCGGTGTTTGATGTGCAGATCGAGCGGGAGGTGGAGCCTTATGGGTTGGCCACAAAATCAGGTTCATGGTACCTGGTGTTCGCGCGGGCGGGGCGGGTGCGCGTGCGCCGGTTGGATGAGCTGTTGGAGGTTCGCTTGTGCGCCGATACGTTTGAGCGCCCGCCCGATTTTGACCTGGGGGCTTTTTGGGAGAGCTGGTGCGCAGAGGAAGAAGAGAGCTATTCAGGGTATGCGGTGACGTTGCGGGTGACGAAAAGGGCTTTGCCGGCTGTGCTTCGCCGGTTTGGGGCCAGGGTGCGCCAACAGCTTGAGCAGGCTGTTGAAGCCGAGGACGGTAGCCGCATCTTAACCCTGTATTTTCGCTGGATCGACGAGGCCCGAGAGCGCCTGCTGCCTTTTGGCAGCGGGATTGAGGTGCTTGAGCCCTACGCTCTGAGGGCCAGCCTGGCGGATGTGGCTGAACAGACCGCCAGGGTGTACCGAAGGTCAAGCTGAGTTAGAAAGCACGCAGGTACTGCCCTGGCACCGGGCCGTCTTTCTTTAACACTTGGGCGGCATGGAGAGGCCAGTGGGGGTCGCGCAGCGATGCGCGGCCTACCAAGACAACATCGGCGCGTTGGTTGAAGATGATTTCGTCTGCTTGCTCGGGGGCAGTGATCAGCCCTACGGCAGCCGTGGCAATGCCGGCTGAGCGGCGAACTGCCTCTGCCAGGGGCACCTGGTACCCCGGACCGGTTACTGTGGGCGGGGTGGGGCCGTTGCCGCCGGATGAACAATCGACCAGGTCCACCCCGGCGGCTTTGAGCTGCCGGGCCAGGATGATTGAATCATCGCTGCTCCAGCCATTTTCTACCCAATCGGTGCAAGAGAGGCGCGCTGTGAGCGGTAAATGCTCAGGCCATACCTGGCGCACTTTGGAGGCTGTTTCGAGCAAGAAGCGGGTGCGGTTTTCAAAACTGCCGCCGTAGGCATCTGTGCGCTGGTTGGCCAGTGGAGAGTAAAAGCTGTGCAGCAGGTAGCCATGAGCGGCGTGGAGCTCTAGCCACTCAAAACCGGCTGCCAGGGCGCGCCTGGCAGCGGCGACGAAGGCATCCTGGATGGTGTGGATTTCCTCGACGCTCAGGGCATGAGGAACTGGGTACCCCGCGCTGAAGGGCAGGGGGCTGGGGCCAACTACTTGCCAATGATGCGGGTCACCGGCCGAGATGGGGCCGCTGGCGGTTGACCCCCAGGGGCGGTGTGTGTTGGCCTTGCGGCCGGCATGTGCGATCTGGATGCCGGGTACGGCGCCGTGCTCTTTGAGAAAGCGGACCAGGCGCGCCAGGGATTCAATTTGGGCATCGTTCCATAAACCCAGGTCATTGGGTGTGATCCGCCCACGCGACTCAACCGCCGTGGCTTCGACAATGATCAGGCCCATCCCGCCGGCTGCGCGCGCCCCGTAGTGTGCCAGGTGCCAATCGTTGGCCAGCCCATCCACAGCAGAATACTGGCACATGGGCGGCATGCCGATGCGGTTGCGCAGAGTGATTCCACGCAAGGTAAAGGGGTCAAATAAGTTGGGCATGGTTATTCATCAGCATTCCAGGTGGCGATATATAATGTTTTTGTATTGACCGGCTCCAGGCCGGGGTCAGAAACACCCCAACTGCCTTGCAGGCCAAGCTCCTGCAGGCTGAGGGCGAAGTGACACATGGCGATGCCGACATCCAGGCGTTGTAAGTCTGCCAGTCGCAGCAGGGTGAAATACCAGCTCCCTTGACCGTAGCCCGGGGTGCGTTGGCAGTAAAAATGCCAGCGGTCACCATCTTTGACAATGCGCCAGGGCTGCTTGTTGGATGCAGACGGCGCCAGGCGTACCATCTCAAGGGCGCGGGCATAATCGCCAGCCTGCACGGCGCGCGGGATGGTCAGCGGTTGGCGAAAAGAACCGTCAAAGAACAGGTCTTCCCAGGGCAGGCGAGTTTCTGAACGCGCGGCGCGGCGCAGCAGATCTCTTTCTCGAACCTGGGGCATGGCGTAGCCAGCGGCGGCTACAGCGGGGATGATCTCGTGGTCTTGTTTGTCAATCTTGCTGGCAAAACTGCTTTGGGTAAAAGAGCCCCCCAGCCAACAGGTGCCCAGCCCCAGGGCGGTGGCATGCAGGACGGCTGTTTCCATCATGTAACCGAAGTCTTCCAGGGCATGGTCGTTCACTTCGACAGCGCCGATGATGAAGCCGGTTGGGTTCCTGATGAAGCCATACGTACCCAGGCCGCGCAAAGCAGCACGCTCTTCATCATTGGCGACAGCCAGGCTAAAGCGGGTTTTTGAGCCGAGCGGGCCGCGCTGCAGCGCCGCCAGGTTGGCTGCCAAGGCAGATTGTGTTTCATATGCAATCGGTTCGGGTTGATAAAAACGGACCGAGTGGCGTTCGTTGATCGTATCCAGGAGGTGAATGTTCATATTGTATGCTAGTGGCACAATTATACTGTAGGTCGAAAGCTGTGCGTTGGCCTGATTGGGGCAGGTTGGATTGTGATGTAGGCATTCCTTGATGATTGTTGTGCGGCGGCTGGTCGGGCGGAGGAGAAGACCAGGAACAAACAGTATCCAGGCGGATTGTCAACCTTGCGGTATGTCTTTCATCCTCCATTTGCATTGAGCACCTATGTTATAATGCCGTTTATATGGGCCTGGCTATTGTTTTTTCTATTAAGAGCCGTTTGATTTAAGGATGGGATGTCTCACAATAATCGTGAGGCATCCCACTTTTCTTGTCGGGCAGTCATAAGGCACAGAAGAAGAAATATCCATGGGGATAACCCAGGAATGAAATAATCTTGCAGGAAAAATCTAATCTAAAGCAAACATATCATTAGGAGATCAAGCATGGATCAAACAGCATTAAATAATCTCTTGCAGCCCAAAACTGTGGCCGTGGTGGGGGCTTCTGCTCAACCAGGAAAGATCGGTTATACAGTGATTGAGAACTTGCTTGAGGGCGGCTACACTGGTAAGATCTATCCGATCAACCCAACTGCCACTGAAATTCTAGGCCTGAAGGTTTTTTCGACGATTGCCGATGTGCCGGGCAAAGTGGACCTGGCGGTTATCACGGTGCCGGTGAAGTTTGTGTCTCAGGTGACGAAAGAATGTGGCGAAAAAGGCATCAAGGCCTTGAGCGTGATCACATCCGGTTTCAGCGAAGTGGGCCGCAAGGATCTCGAAGATGAACTGGTGAGTATTGCGCACCAATACGGTATGTGCATCCTGGGACCCAATATCGTCGGCACGCTTTCCAATTCGGACAAGCTGAATGCCTCCTTTGCCCCCTTCTTGCCTTTCCCTGGCAAGGCCACCCTGATCACTCAAAGCGGCGCGCTGCTGATCGCCATGGATGCCATCACTTATACCCGCAAGGTGGGCTTCGACAAGATGATCTCTATCGGCAACATGGCTGATGTTGACTTTGCTGACCTGATCACCTGGCTGGATAAGGATGACAACACCTCCTGCATTTGCCTTTATATTGAAGGCTTCAAGGACGGGCGCAAGTTCATCGAGGCCAGCCGCAATACCAAGAAACCGATCATTGCCCTCAAGGCAGGTGTTTCGGCGCACGGTGCTGCTGCGGCTGCATCTCACACGGGCTCGCTGGCGGGCGCGGTGAAAGTTTACGGCGCTGCTTTCCAGCAGGCAGGTGTGGTGCAGGCCTCAGACCTGAACAACCTCTTTGACCGCACCCTGGCGCTCTCTCTCCAGCCGCCGCTGCGCAAAGAAAACCTGTTGGTCATTACCAATGGCGGCGGTGTGGGTGTTCTGGCTACCGATGCGGCAGAGCGCTTTGGCGTCCCCCTACACTTTGCTCCCCAGGATGTGCAGGATGAGCTCAAGAAGCACATGCCTGAGTTTGGCAGCGCCAAGAACCCGGTTGATCTGACCGGTATGGCTGGCAATGAGTGGTATTACAAGTCGGTCAAGTTCGCTTATGCTCACCCCTGGACGGATGGGTTGGCAGTTCTGTACTGCGAGACTGCCATGACCAACCCCGTGGAGATCGCCCAGGCGATCAAGAAGGGAATTGAAGAGACAGGCATCAGCGATAAGCCAGTGGTTGTTTCGATGGTGGGTGGAACGCGCTGCGACGAGGCCATGCAGTGGCTGGTGGAGCACGGCATCCCTGCTTATACCGCACCCGACAAAGCGATGAACGGCATGGCAGCCCTGCGCGAATATAATAATATTCGCCAGAGCATCAATGGCACCACCGAAGCCAAGATCCCCGGCAGCGCTAAGAAGGCGCACGAGATCATCGCCAAGGCACGCGGCGAAGGGCGCACGGCCCTGACCGAGATCGAAGCCAAGAAATTGTTTGCTTCATATGGCCTGCCTGTGACCGAGATCAACCTTTCCAAGAGCGAGGAAGAAGCTGTCTCGTTGGCCCGCGAAACGGGTTACCCGATTGTGATGAAGGTTGTCTCGCCTGATATCATTCACAAATCGGATGCGGGCGGCGTGAAGGTGAACATCAAGGATGAGGCCGGTGTGCGCTCTGCTTACCAGACCATCCTGGCGAACTGCAAGGCTTACAATGCCAATGCCGATATCCGCGGGGTTGCTGTGCAAGAAATGGCCCCGCTTGGTACTGAGGTGATCATTGGCTCGATCAATGATCCGACCTTTGGCCCAACCATTATGTTTGGCCTGGGCGGCATCTTTGTTGAGGTGCTCAAGGACGTGACCTTCCGCGTGGCCCCGGTGACCAAGGGACAGGCGGAGCAGATGATCAACGAGATCCGCAGCGTTGCCATCCTGGCAGGCGCTCGCGGCGAAGCGCCGCGCGACCGGGCTGCGCTGGCAGACCTGGTGTGCAGCTATGCTGCCATGGTCTATGACTTGCGTGATGAGGTTGCCGAGACGGATGCGAACCCCGTGCTGGTGTACGAGGAAGGCAAAGGCCTGAAAGTGGTCGATGCCCGCATCATCTTGAAGAAGAAATAAGGCGATCAACAGTGCTTAACGAAAAAGAGGCTGTGTTTTTGTACAGCCTCTTTTTCGTTAAGTGTCAGAATGGAGACCTCGAGAACCGTGCCTACCAGGACGAGTTGCAGCGGATTGAGATTGGCGACTGTGACTTCGTAGAGCGATGTGGCGGTGAAGACCATCGAGAAGATGAATGCCCCTGTGGTGCTCAGAGCCAGGTAAACAGGATAGGCAGGTAGGCGTTTCATGCTGATTTAAGAAAGATGTCGTTTATGACAAGCAGTGTGCATGGCAAAATTGTACCAGGAAGCGGTGAAAAATAGCGCCTTGTTCAAGGCTATGTGGTTCTGGGTATGTGAGGGTAGAATTGGGAAAGCTCTTCATTGCGGCGGCTCTTCTGACCAGCTTTGGAGTTTTTTAAGGAGGTAAGTATGTTCAAACACGCTCTTGTTCGCACGCCCAGCCCGAATATCAGCCAGGGTATCACCTCAGCCAACCTGGGTAAGCCGGTTTACGAGGCCGCGCTTACCCAGCATGCCGGGTATATTGCCGCGCTGGAGGCGTGCGGGGTTACGGTGCATGTGTTGGAGGCTGAGGCGGACCATCCAGACGCTTGCTTTGTGGAAGATACGGCTGTGTTGGCTGAGCGTGTGGCGATCATCACCAACCTGGGAGCCTCAACCCGCAAGGGCGAAGAGAAGACGGTGGAAGCGGCCCTGGGTAAATTTTACCCGGTCGACCAGATCGAGCACATCACTGCCCCGGGTACACTGGAAGGCGGCGATGTGATGCGCGTGGGCGATCACTTTTACGTGGGCCTTTCTGCCCGGACGAATGAAGAAGGTGCGCGCCAGTTCTTCAGTCTCTTGAATAAGCATGGTTATCGCGGTTCGGCGGTGCCCATGCGTAAGGTGCTCCATTTGAAGACCGGGCTGGCTTACCTGGAGAACGACCTGCTGTTGACGGCGGGTGAGTTTGTCTCGCATCCGGAATTCTTGAACTTCAAAACCATTCCCATTGATATGGAAGATGCTTATTCTGCGAACTGCATCTATGTTAATGGCACGGTGCTTATTCCGGCAGGGTACCCGGTGACCAAAGCCAAGATTGATGCGCTGGGCTTGCCAACCCGAGAAGTGGAAGTTTCTGAGTTCCGCAAGATTGACGGCGGCCTGAGCTGCCTATCCCTGCGGTTCTAACCAGAGATGCGTATTTAGATGCCGCCCAGACGTTCTTTGGTTGGGAGGGCTACGCGCGGGCTTTTCTAATTCCTTGGACCTGGGCGGCCGGAGGGGGCATGCCCATTTAGCCCTGCAATGCCCGAACGTAAAGCCAGCACGGCAGCCTGGGTGCGATCACTGACGCCAAGCTTGACGAAAATGGAACTGACATAATTACGCACCGTGCCCTCTGATAAGTACAGGCGGGTGGCAATATCGGCATTCGAGAGCCCAAGCGCTAACAGCGAGAGCACCTCGCGTTCTCGTTCGCTGAGCGAGGCGGTGAGAGAGGTTTCAACAGCGGGGGCCTGGCTGACTTGCGAGAACAATTTGCCTGCCACGTTGGGGTCTACGTGGGTTTTGCCAGCGGCAGTGCCCTTGATGGCCTCGATCAACTGCTGGCGGGGGGTATCTTTAAGCAAATAACCGGCGGCTCCGCTGCGAATAGCGTCAAAAACCCATTGGTCGGCATCGTAAGTGGTCAATACCAACACGCGCACCGTTGGGTACTGGGTGCGGATCTGGTGCGTGGCCTGGATGCCGTTCATGCCAGGCATTTTTAAATCCATCAACACCACGTCGGGCAGCGAGTTGGCAATCAGGGCCAGGGCTTCATCTCCATCGCCTGCCAGGCCAATCACATCGATGCCAGGTGCAGATTTGAGAATCGCCCGCAGACCCTCGCGGACGACATCCTGATCGTCGCAAATCAAGACTTTAATGGCCATTGCGTATCTTTACCTTCAATTGCAGTTTGGTTCCCTGCCCTGGCTGACTGGATATATCGAGTTCACTATTCATCATCCTGGCGCGCTCCTGCATACCGCGCAGGCCAAAGTGCTGGTTATCTTCCAGGGCCTCGTGTGCAAAACCTTTGCCATCATCTTCAATTGATAATACCAGGCTTTCAGGCTGCGTGGTGCAGTCCAGGCAGATGCTGCGTGCTGCGGAGTGGCGAACGATATTCTCAAGAGCCTCTTGTGCAATACGGTAGATGCCTTGTTCTACGTTGGCAGACAGCTTGGGGAGCGGGCTTTGAACCTGCCAGGTCAACTCCAGGCCGGCCCGTTGGCTGGTTTCTGCTGCCAGGGTGCGCAGGGCCAGTTCTAAGCCCATATCTTCTAAAGGGGAGGCGCGCAGATCATGCAAAGCGCGGCGGGTTTCAGCCAGGCCTGAACGCGTGAAGATGAGGGATTTCTCAAGCATACTGCGGGCCTCATCGGGCGACTCTTGCCACAGAGACTGGACCGCCTCCAGTTGGACGGCAATGCCGCTGAGGGTGTGGGCCAGGGTATCGTGTAATTCGCGCGCCATGCGGTTGCGCTCGCGGCTGATGGTCAGTTGTTCGAGCGTGGCCGCATAGTGCATCAGCTCGCGATTGGCCAGCTCGCGGGCGGCGCGCTGTTGGCGAAATTGGGTCATGATGTGCGCAATCACATAGCCGGTGACCAGAAAAGCGACCGCGCGGATAAAGAGCAGGCGGTGGTATGTATTGGCAAATAGATTGAAGTCAGCGCGGCCGCATGCCATCAGTGCATAGTCTAACAGGGCCGTGAAGAGACAGTATGCAATGACTGCTTTGAAATTGTACTGCCAGGCAATTAAGACCAGGGGGATGAAAAGGAAAAGAAAAAGCTGCCAGGCAGTTTCTTCGCTGCTGACAGTTCCCGCCCCGGTGCGGACACCTAAGAAAAGGTTTTGAATGACCAGTGAAAAGGTGGCAGCATAGATCAGGGCAATTGGCAGGTAAAAGCCCGCTAAGTGTTTCTGTAATTTGGGCCACGAAAGATAACCCAAGAGCAGCAAGATATTGACTCCCCCAAAAAGCACCGCACACCAGGGGCAGCCAATCAGCATCCCACGATGCGAGTGTGCCAGAACATTTCCCAGGATCAAGACGAGCTGAACCATCAGGAATAAGCGAAATAAGCGTAAGATGCCGGGTTCTAGCGTGGCAGATCTCATAACCGAATCATAGCACAATCTGGGCCAAACTGCCTGTGAGTGCAGTCATGTTGCGATGTGATTGGGGTCATACGTGCACATGAGCCGTTTCAGTGCCATTCGTGAGCCGTGCCACTATGGCAAATCGGATGCCGCTTGTATGATGGTGTTATCAATCAAAAAAGGAGATGACGATGAAAAGTAAAACGGTTCAGTTCTTTCGCTCTATGTTCCTCTCGGCCTTGTTCGTGGTGTCAACATTTTCGCTCATTGGCGTTGAGAGAAGTCCGGATTCAGGTTGGACGGCCGTCCATGTTGTGACCGGCAGCCTGCTGGTGTTAGGTTCAGCCGTCCATCTGCTATCTAACCGCGCCTGGGTAAAAGCAGTCTGCCACCGGCCGGTGGGTACATTATCCCGTGGGGTGCGGCGGCTGTGGCACACCAACCTGGGTTTGCTCATTGCCGGCGTAATCTGCGCTCTGACGGGCGTGCTTTGGCTGGTCAGCCCGATCCTACGGCTTAACCGGCTGCATACGCTGAGCGGATTGTTGATGATCGTTGTGTTGTTCATTCACTTGATTCTGCATTTCCGCTGGTTGGTGAATACGATCCGCCAATTGACAGACGGTAGGGTGCAGGCGCATGGCAGCACCCCACAAACCCAGATCTAATGTCACCGCTTGGGTTGTGGTGTATGTTTGGCGTGTCCTGCCATTTGGAGTAAAATATCCGGGCGAGGCCATCCTGAAGACACCATTCTTGCTTGCTGCGGATATTGATGGCACCCTGCTGGGTGACGAGGCCGGCGAAGCGTCTTTAAAGGCGCTGGTTGAAAGCCGGCCTCGTTGGGTATTCCTGGCCCTGATCACGGGGCGCAGCCTGGCAACCATCACACCGCTGATCCAAGAAGGCCGCTTGCCGCAGCCCGATTACATCTGCGGCGATGTGGGCACTGAGCTGTACGATTGCCATGACCCTCAGAATGAGTTGGGGCGACGTTACGCAGCGCGAGGATCAGCACATTGGGACCTGGAGACGATCTACCGCCTGGGAGTGGGGGAGGGTGTTACCGTTCAAGAATTCCCCGATGGGCAGCCGCGTTACCAGGCGGGCTTTTATTGGGATGGCAACCTTGAGACCTTGCAGGCTTTTCGCCAGCGCCTGGTAGATTTGCCAGGGTGTTTCATCTTGCCCAGCTATGATTATTATATTGATGTGCTGCCGGTGACGATGGGGAAGGGCCAGGCGGCACTATTTTTGCAGCAGGCCTTAGGTTTCGATCGCCAGCATGTGGTGGTGGCAGGCGACACCGGTAATGACAGCCCAATGTTTGAGACCGGGCTGCCGGGGATTGTGCCTGCCAACGCGTTGGACGAGCTGAAACGGGTTGCCGTCCAGCCCTGGCACTATCACAGCCCTCTCCCGGCTGGGCGCGGGGTGCTGGATGGGTTGCAGCACTTCGGCTTGATCGATTGATCTTATTTCTGCTGCAGGTGGCGCAGGCGTTGTGAAATGATTCCCCGGCGCGGGGCAAATAAAAAGGCCAGCAAGAAACATGCCGTGGCAGTCAGAACGACTGCTGCACCGGAGGCAATGTTGGCATAGTAGCTCAAATACAACCCTGCCAGGCTGGAGAATGCCCCAATGACGGCTGCGATGCCCATCATCACCGGCAGGCGACGGGTGAGCAGGTAGGCGGTGGCCGCGGGGGTGACGAGCATGGATGCCACCAGGCCCACCCCCACGGTTTGCAGCGAGACCACGATGGTCAACGCCAGCAAGAGCAGGAGCAGGTTGCGCAGCAGTTCGGCTGGCCAGCGCAGGGTGGCAGCCAGCACAGGGTCAAAGGAAATGACCAGGAAAGGCCTATACAGCAAGGCTACCGCAGCCAGCACCAACAGCCCCAACACACCAGCCAGCCACAGGTCCGATGTCGAGACGCCCAGGACATCTCCAAATAAGATGTGACTCAAGTCGACGGCATAGGTGCGGATGCTGCTGATCAGCGCCACGCCCAGCGAAAGGGCGGCCGCGAAGAGGATGCCGATGGCGGTATCCTCGCGGATGGTACCCTGGCGTGAGAACAGCCCAATCAGCAGGGCCACGGCAACCGCCGCCACCAGCGCGCCGAGCGTTAGGCTGCCTTGCAGCAGGTAAGCGATGGCAATGCCCGGCAGTATGGCGTGCGCCAGGGCGTCGCCCATAAAGGCCATGCCGCGCAGCACCACATAGCAGCCGATGATTGCACAAACGATGCCGACGATGAGCGAGGCCACCAGGCCGCGCTGCATAAAGGTATAAGTCAAAGGGGTGATCAATGCTTCCCACATATCCTGTCATCCTTCTTGCGGTGGGCAGCACTCATCTACAACGGCCATGTCGCCCACGATCAGCACCCGGCCGCTGAAGGCCTGGCGGATATTCTCTGGCGAAAGTGCTTCTTGGGCTGGGCCGTAGGCCACCAGGCTGCGGTTGAGCAGTAAAACCCATTCAAAACGCTGTGCGGCCATGTTGAGGTCGTGGGTTGAGACCAGGATTGTTACTTGCTGGGCTCTAAGTTTACTAAGCAAGGCCAGGGTGGCCTCTTGGGTGGCCACATCTACCCCGGTAAAGGGCTCATCCATCAATAGGATGTGGGGTTCTTGGGCCAGGGCCCGCGCCAGGAACACACGCTGCTGCTGGCCGCCAGAGAGATCACCGATGGGACGGGGGGCCAGGTCTGTAATCCCCATCTGATCCAGGGCATGATATGCGGCTTCGTGATCGTGACGGGTGGTGCGGCCCAGCCAGCCCTGGCGATTGTAGCGCCCCATCATGACCACATCTTTGACCGTGACCGGGAAGCGCCAATCTACCTCGCTGCGCTGAGGAACGTAGGCCACGCAGTCTTTGTGTTCGCCCAGGGGTTGGCCGTGGATCAGGATCTCGCCGCTGCGCAGGGGCAGCAGGCCAACCAGCACTTTGAAGAGGGTGGACTTGCCGGCCCCATTGGGGCCTACCACTGCCACCTGGCCCCCATGCGGCACCTGGAAGCTGACATCTTGCAGCACGCGTTGACCGTTATAGCCGGCCGAAACATTGGCCAGGCTCAGCCGGTTCTCGATCAGGGTCATGGGATCAACGCCTCAACGATGGTCTGAACATTGTGTTTCATCAAGTCGATATATGTGGGAGCAACGCCATCCGGCCCGGTGATTGAGTGGGTGTACAACTCTGAGATCACTTTGACGCCAGTTTCTTGGGCTAGTTGTTCGGCCAGCCTGGGATTGGCGCCAGTTTCAATGAAGATAGCGCTGGCGCCGGTGGCGCGGATTTGATCTACCAGGCCGGCCAGATCCTGGGCCGAGGTGGATGCACCTGTGCTGACCGAAGGGATGATGGCACCAATGACCTGAAAATCATAGCGATCGGCAAAATAGCCGAAGCTTTCGTGATTGGTTACGATCAGGCGTTTCTCAGCCGGGATGGCCGAAACCTGCTCCCGGATCCACGCATCCAGTTCGTTGAGATGGGCGATGTA
>CAZWFQ010000034.1:0-37700 GCA_964633225.1 uncultured Anaerolineaceae bacterium | reverse complement strand
ACTGGAAATCAGGTATTGGCATACATTCCTCCCACAAACGGTTCCTTATTAAGCATGTCAACAATAAAGTATAGCACAAAAGCCATTGACGGCTGCGAGAGCATCGAAACGACTAGGGTGAACGACTGAAGTCGTTACTACTATCCACGATGCACCATCCACTGATCTTCTCTGCGTCTCTGCGGTGAATGGCTTCTTTATTCTTGCCGCCTCGCTATTCGATGGTATAATCCCCCCATGCTTACCCGCAGCGCTTCCTATTATTTTTGCACCCCCTAACCACTCACCTGTGGAGCGCGGTGCGCGTCCTCCCACAGAGGGCGCGTTTTTGATTAATCCCCAGGCCTGGCCTGGAAACCGGAGGATTTTATGGACCCAAAACAAATGACCATCGACGAACAAGTCAATTACCTGATGAGCGGCACCGAGTACGGCGACGAGACCCTCAAGCAGGCCATGACCGATGAGCTGCGCCAGCGCCTGGTGGAAGCCCAAAAAGAAGGCCGCCCCCTGCGCGTGTACTGCGGGTACGACCCCACCCGGCCCGACCTGCACCTGGGCCACACCATCACCATGCGCAAGCTGCGCCAGTTCCAAGAATTGGGCCACGAGGTGACCTTCCTCATCGGCAATTACACCTCGCTCATCGGCGATCCCTCCGATAAGAACAAGCTGCGCCCCCAGCTCACCCCCGAGCAGGTGCTGGCCAACGGCCAAACGTACGCCGAGCAGGCCTTCCGCGTCCTCGACCGAGAGAAGACCCTCGTGCGCCACAATGCCGAGTGGCTCTCTAAGCTCAACTTCGCCGACCTGATCGGCCTGTGCGCCAACTTCACCGTCCAGCAGTTCATCACCCGCGAGAACTTCAAGCTGCGCTGGGAGAACGGCGACCCCATCCACCTGCACGAGTTCTTCTACGCCGTCATGCAGGGCTACGATGCCCTGGCCCTGAAATCCGACGTGCAGGTGGGCGGCACCGACCAGCTCTTCAACATCGCCACCGCCGCCCGCAAGATCATGACCAGTGCCGGGGCCAAGCCCAACATTGCCGTTCTGGTGGATATCCTGCCCGGCACCGATGGCGAGATCCGCATGAGCAAGTCCCTCGGCAACCACATCCCCATCAGCACCAGTGCCGAGGACATGTACGGCAAGGTGATGAGCGTGCCCGATAAGGCCATGCCAATCTACTTCCGCCTGGCCACGCGCTGGACCCCCGACCAGGTATCGGCCATCCTTGCCGAGCTGGAAGCCGGGCGCATGCACCCCCGCGACGCCAAGATGAAGCTGGCGCGCGAGATCTGCGAGGTCTTCCACGGGGCCGAGGCTGCCGAGCGTGCCGAGGCCGAGTTTGTGCGCGTCTTCCAGCAGGGCTCCATCCCCGATGAGATGCCCGAGCTGGCCCTGCAGCCCGGCCAGACGGTGTTGGACGTGCTGCTGGCAGGCAAGCTGGTGGCCAGCAAGAGCGAAGGCCGCCGCATGATCGAGCAGAACGGCGTGCGCCTGGATGGCAAAACCCTCAACGACCCCGCCGCGCCCTTCCCCGGCGCGGGCGTCTTGCAGGCCGGCAAACGCCGTTTCCTGCGCGTGCTGGGGGCCTGAGCCCGCCAAACGGGTTCTCTCTGCCACATGCAAGCCTCTGCCCCGGCCCTTGAAGAGCGCCTGGCGCGCCACGTCCACCGCCTGGACCAACGCCTGGCGCGCCTGCGCTCCCTGGATGGGCGTTTCAGCCTGTACCGCCTGGCCGCCTTCATCATCATGGCGGGCCTGTTGTGGGCCGCGGCCAGCAGGCTGGATGGTGTGCCTGCCCTGGCGGCAGCCGGGGCGGGTTTGCTGCTCTTCATTGGCGTGCTGGCAGCCCACCGCCTGCTGGATGGGCGCACCGCCCGCCTGCAGGTGTGGCGCGACCGCCGCAGCGACCAACTGGCCCGCCTGCGCATCGACTGGCAGAGCCTGCCCAATTTACCAACCTTGCCGCCTGAGCAAGCCGAGCCTGCTTCGCAAGATCAGCCCGGCAGCCCAGCTTGCAGCTCCCTGGCATTAGACCTGGACCTGAGCGGGGCGCGCTCGCTGCACCACCTGTTGGATACCTGCACCAGCCAAGAGGGCCGCCGCCTGCTGGCTGCCTGGCTGACCCAGTCCATCCCCTGCCTGGAAGAGACCGCCGCCCGCCAGGCCGTGGTGGGCGAACTGGCCGGCATGCCGCACTTCCGCGACCACCTGCGCCTGAACTTGCGCCTGGCCGCCAAAGACCTGCTGCAAAGCGAGCACCTGCTCAAGTGGCTCTCGGTGCCGCTCGATGCCCGGCGCCTGGGCTGGCTGGCCTTGGGCCTCAGCCTGCTGGCCGCGCTCAACATCTGCCTCTTCATCCTGCACAGCCTGGGGCAAATCCCCGCCTATTGGGGCTATACCCTGGCCCTGTACGCCATCATCACCATCTTCAGCACCGGCTACATCCAAGAATTCATCCATTCGCTGCTGGCACTGGAGCGCGAGCTGGACAAGTTCTCGGCCCTGCTGCGCTACCTGCAAGGCTACCCTTACGGCAGCCACCCGCACCTGGCCCAGGCCTGCGCCGCCTTCCACACCGCCCAACCCCCGCCCTCAGCCCAGGTGCGGCGGGTCAAGCTGGTGACGGCGCTGGTGGGGCTGAGCAGCAATTTTGCCCTGGGCATGATCTTGAACCTGGCCCTGCCCTGGAACGTGCTCTGCGCCCTGGCAGCCAGCCGCCTGCGCCAGAAAGCCGCCGCCGTGCTGCCCGGCTGGATCGAGGCCTGGCAGCGCCTGGACGCCCTGTGCGCCCTGGGCGATTTTGCCGCCCTGCATCCCCAGTACACCTTCGCCGAGCTGGATCCCCAGGCGGGGGCCGTGCTGGAGGCGCGCCAGTTGGGCCACCCGCTCATCCCGCCCGCCCAACGCGTGAACAACGATTTCAGCCTGCCAGAGCTGGGCCAGGTGATCCTGATCACCGGCTCGAACATGGCCGGCAAGAGCACCTGGCTGAGGGCCCTGGGCGCCAACCTGTGCCTGGCCTACGCCGGGGCCCCGGTGGCAGCAGAGGCCCTGCGCCTGCGCCCCATGCGCCTGCACACCTGCCTGCGCATCAGCGACTCGCTGGTGGATGGCTTCTCGTATTTCTATGCCGAAGTCAAATGCCTGAAGGGCCTGCTGGAGGCCCTCAACGCCCAACACCCCCTGCCGCTGTTCTACCTGGTGGATGAGATCTTCCGCGGCACCAACAACCGCGAACGCCTGATCGGCAGCCGGGCTTACGTGCAGGCCCTGCTCAACGGGCGCGGCGCCGGGCTGATCGCCACCCACGACCTGGAGCTGGCCCACCTGGCCGAGCAAAGCCCGCACCTGCGCAATTACCACTTCCGCGACCAGGTGGAAGGCGGGCGCCTGGTTTTCGATTACCGCTTGCGCCCCGGCCCCAGCCCCACCACCAATGCCCTCAAGATCATGCAGATGGAGGGCTTGCCGGTGGAGATAGAAGAAAAGGGTATGTGAACCAGCGGCAAAGCCGCCAGCTCACATACCCTTTTCTTAACAAGAATGGGCAGTGATATAATCGAAGTGTAGCCAACAGAAGGAGGCCCCCCTATGACCGACGAGACCCAAACCGAAACCCCGCCCTCCGGCGAGGAACAGCCCCTGAACGAGCTGGCTGAAGAGCTGCGCGCCCTGGGTCAGAACTTGCAGGCGGCGCTCAAGGCGGCCTGGGAATGCGAAGAGCACAAAAAGGTCAAGACCGATATCCAGAACGGGCTGAAAGACCTGACGCAAACCCTGAACCAGGCGGCCAAAGATTTCGGCGAAACCCCCACCGGGCAAACACTGAAGGCCGACATCGAAGACTTCAAGCAGCGCATGAACCGCGACGAGGTGCGGAAGAAGGTCCGTTCGGATGTGGCCAGCGCCCTGCACACCGTCAACGCCGAGCTGCAAAAAGCCGCCCAGCGCAACAAGGAGATGTGACCAACAACAAAGGTGATGCGGGCCTTTGGCCCGCATCACCTTTGTTGTTGGTCACACCCCCACACCTGCACGCCGGGTGAAAGTTCCGGCAGGGGCAGGCAGCCGTTTTCAACACGCGCCGTACGCCCACTGAAATACTCGTTAAATTCAACCCCATCTGAGATGCCCCCCGGCGCCACCGCCAGCGCAGAGGCCGGGCGCAGGCCGGCGCGCTGCGCCACCACGATCACCCACTGGGCATCTGTATCGCGCAAATAGGCCAGCGTATCGCCCTGTGCCAGCAGCACCTGGAAGCCGCCCTCGTTGAGGGCCGGGGACTGGTGGCGCAGGCGGATGAGGGCCTGGTAGAAGCTGCGCAGGTCGGCGTTCCAATCGACCGGGTCCCAGGGCATGCAGGCGCGCGAGTCTGTGTGGGGGCCGGCGCCCAGGCCCAGCTCGTCGCCATAATACAGGCAGGGCGTTCCCACATAGGTGAACATGAGCACCGCCGCCAGGCGCAACCGGGCCAGGTCGCCGCCCAAAGAGGCCAGCAGGCGCGGCACATCGTGGCTGCCAACCAGGTTGAACTGCTGGCGCGCCACCGCCCAGGGGATGGCGGCCCGGTGAGCCTGCCAGGAGGCGGCCAACGTCTCAGCCGTCCAGGGGAGGGGGTCGGCGATGGGGGCCTGCCCCGGCGGGAAGGCCATGAAGCCGCCCAGCCAGTACCACAGCGGCATGGCAAAGCCAGAGTAATTCATCACCGCATCCCAGCAGTCACCCTGGAGCTGGTGAGAGGCATCGAAGAAGTTCTCGCCCAACAGGTAAGCCTGGGGGTTCTCCTCTTTGACCGCCTGGCGGATGCCGCGCCCGATCTCAGATCCCAACTGGTCGGGGCCCTGGCGGGCGAGCATATTGGCCACGTCGATGCGCCAGCCGTCGGCGGCGTAGGGCGGGCGCAGCCAACGCCGGAAGATGGCCTGGGGACCGGCGTACATCACATCTCGCAGGGCCTGGCTGCGGTAATTCAACTTGGGCAGAGAGCGCACCCCCAGCCAGCACTCGTACTCATCGGGGCGCTGGCGGAAGGTGAAGTATTCAGCCGTGGGGGCCAGGGGGTCGGCCTGGGCCGCCAGGAACCAGGGGTGCAGCAGGCCGCAGTGGTTGGGGACGATATCCAGGATGTAGCGCAGGCCGCGCTCGGCGGTGGCGCGGCGCAGGGCTGCCAGGGCGGCATCCCCGCCCAGGTGGGGGTCCACGGCGGCGTAGTCCACCACATCGTAGCGGTGGTTCGAATAGGCGGTAAAGACCGGGTTGAGGTAAAGCGCATCTACGCCCAGGTCTTGAAGATAATCCAGCTTCTGGACGATGCCGGCCAGGTCGCCGCCATAAAACTCGACCATGGCGGCCCGGCTGCCCTGGGTGGGGGGCTGGCCCCAGCCGCGGGTGCGGGCCGGGAAGCCGCGGTACTCGTACTCGCCATCGCGCACGTCGCAAGAGGGGTCGCCGTTGAAGAAACGGTCGGGGAAGACCTGGTAAAAGACGCTGCGCCGGGCCCAGCCTGGGGCCTGGAAACCCGCCAGGAGGCGGAAATCTTCGGCATCGGTGACCGACTGGCGGTGCAGGCCGCTGCCGTTGTACCAGTAAGCGCCCTGAGCGGTGAAGAGCAAGAAGCGGTAGCTGGTGAGCGGCATGCGCACGGTCAGCGTGACCTGCCACCAGCGGCAGGCTGCCCCGGGCTGGGGCTCCAGGGCTTGCAGCGCTTCCAGGCGCTGTTCGCCATCCGGGCAGGTGCGCAGCAAGACGCGCTCCAGGGGCACCTCCAACCCGGCCCGCAGGCGCAGGGTGACCTCATCACCGATCTGCGGATCGGCGGGAGAAACATAACGCGGGGAACCATCGTGATGGATTGAGTTGAACATGGGCAATATTGTAACAGGAAAAGTTAAAAACCAGGTTGAAGCCGGGTTTCACCGTTTCGGCCTGGTTTTCTGATATAATTTCTCCATTCAACACCGGTCAATTCACTCCCCAGGAGAGATACTTATGGAAATCCAAACCACCGAATACAAACGCTGCACCGTCATCAAAACCAGCGGCCGCATCGACGGCTCGAACGCGCCGCAATTGGGCGAGGCTTTCAAAACCCTGACCGAAAAGGGCGTCTTCAACATCGTCTTCGATATGACCGACGTGACCTTCATGGCCAGCGCCGGTTGGTGGGTGCTGATCGATACCCAAAAGACCTGCAAACCGCGCGGCGAGGTGGTGCTGGCCAACATTAACCCTGGCATCCGCGATTCGCTCAAGCTGGTGGGGATGGGCACCTATTTCACCATCTACGATGATTTGACCTCCGCGGTAGGCAGCTTCTAGCCGCAGCCGCCCATCCTGCGACCAGCACACGGGGAGAGCCCAGCCGGCCGCACGAGAAAGCGAACATGCCGACACGCACCTATTCCGGCCACCTCAAACACCTGGCTGCCATCTGTGACTTTGTCGCCGAGCAGGCTGCGCTTGCCGGGCTGGACGAGGCGCAGACCTATGCGGTGCAGCTTGCGGTGGACGAGGCCGCCACCAACATCGTCGAGCACGCCTACGGCGGCGAGGGGCGGGGCAGCTTCAGCATTACCTGCAAGGTGATGGCTGAGGGGCTGAAGGTGGTGCTGAAAGATGGCGGTGCGCCCTTCGACCCCAGCAGCGTGCCCGAGCCGGTCACCGGCGTGCCCCTGGAAGAGCTAAAATCGCGCGGCCTGGGGGTCTTCTTGATGCGCCAGATGATGGACGAGGTGGCCTACCAGTTTGGGCCGGATGGCAACAAGCTGACGATGTTCAAACGGAAGTAGGTTATGAATCAAAAAGAAGCTGCGTTACGGCGCAGCTCCTTTTCGATTAACGGGCCAGGCGGGGTTTTACGGTGCCCAAAAAAGGAACGAATGAAACGACGAGGAACGACTGCGGCGGCGGGCAGGGGAAGGTGGCAAGGGTGTGGTGGGTGGCCCGGACGGGAATGGGGGACATACTACGAGTGTAGCATAGAATTTGGGCGGCACAAGAGGAAATTGTCAGGGCGATTGCATCTTATGCACCGGCGAGCACCTTTAGCAGGGAATATCAACAGAATAGATAGCATAAGCGGACCAAATCATGAAAAAAAACCAAAGTACGCTGCTAATACTATTTATATGGATGCTTTCAGGCTGTCAGGTTAGCACGATTTCTCCATCAAACGAGCCGACCTCGCAACCAATTGTTTCTTGGACAAACACTGAAATAACATCACCTACTTTTACTCTTACAACTGCTATAACCCCAACACCCGCCGTATTACCTTCAGAAACCGCTTCGCCCACGATTTCTTCTACATCTATACCCACTTCTTCTCCCGCGCCAACTCCGGAAATTCAAATAGATCTGAGCCGTTTTGATTTTGACATAGCCCCACCTATTGAGATATTTCACAATGCACCCCTCATTACTCAACTAGAGGAAACAGTAGATCTCGAGTTCGGTTTCCTTTGTGCCTATCTATTGGATACCCCAGGTCTCAGTTGCAAACTTACCGGAACCCTATTTGTTACTTATGGCAATGGAAATGACTTCATGCCGGTCCCGCTGTCACCTGGCTACCGAGAAGGCACTCAGTTTTTAAGCGCCAGTATCCCCGCAAATGATGCAAACGGACAGCCTTTGCGCTATTACATCGAAATCAATGATCATCAAGTTGGCTTAACCATTCGCTTCCCAACATCTGGTTCGCTCGATTTGTTCGTAGCCCCTGAATTCATTCCGGTTGAACTGCTAGCAGAGCCTTCGTCTCAGCCTAGTGAACTGGCATTGGCTGTGCCCTGGGGTGATGGCCAGGCTTCTGTGGGACAACGTATGCGTGAAGGATATCCTTACCGAGAAGGCCCATTCGCTCTGGATGTCGCCGAAGATGGAAGGATCGCTCTGCTCGACCCTGTTCATGAGCGAGTCCTGGTTTATCATCCCTATGATCAGACTTTTAGTCAGGTCCCCTTACCCTTTCCTTTCACATCCCAAGGGGATATGGTGTTTGACTCTCAAGGGCGGTTAGCAATCTTTGATTCACTTGGGATGCCGCTAGAGCAGTCTACTATAAGTATTCCTCAACTCTATGTTATGGCGATGGATGGAAGCGTAAGCACTGTCGCTCCGGTTTACGTTTATACGCCGGCAGGGCTAAACCGAGACTTAGAAGTGTTCGACATCTATGATGGTCGATGGGTAACTCCCTTTGCGGCAACAGGAGAAGTGCAGTCTCGCGCGGCTCAACAAATTCGTCGAAATCCAGATTTGCTCTACCGCTTTGCTGGAGATCAGGCTTTGGATGTTGCCCACTTTGCTGATGTTGAAACCGGCTTAGCATTTGAGCTTCACTCAGCTTCTCCCTTGGGGGCAATGATTGATTTCGAAAGGACACTGCGAGGATATGTCGTTGTTTTTTATGGTGATCAAATCCGAGCGGTGTGGTTTGATTCAGACGGCAGTGTATTGCAAGATGTTGCCTTGCCCAATCACCAATATACTGAAGTATATTATTTGGGTCAAGTAGTAATTGATGTAAACGGAGGACTTTACGTTTTAGACTCGCTTGAAACAGCTATTGAAGTATGGTACGTGCCTATGCCATGAGGCTGAATCTCTGTATTCCTATTTCTGTCTTGTGCCTTGGATAATAGCAAACATCCCAAAACAGGGTATAGCCGTTTTGGGATGTTTGCTATTCAAATTAAATTGCCATAAGTCCCCGCGGCCGGTATTGCAGTGCTTCGGCCAGAGGCGCTGGCCCAATCTGCTCAATTCCAGCTAAGTCAGCGATTGTTCGTGCGAGCTTCAACACCCGATGATAGGCTCAGGCTGAGAGTTGCAGTTGGCTCATGGTGCTCTTCATGAGTGAACTCGTTGCATCGTCTAACTTGCAAAACTTCCGGACCCGGCTCGATTTGGTGTCTAAGGCCACTCTGTTGGAAATGCACTGGACCACCCGACGGGATTTCCATCATCTGCTAGTTTTATAACTTGCCCGGTTTCGAGATCGAATACGAATAGGGGGTGGGGGTCGTCAAATGTCAAGAAATGGCTGGAATGAATGGTCAAGTAGCGCCCATCCGATGACCACAGATGACCACAGGGGTGAATCATAGTCCCCTGTGGTCAAGTATAGTGGGCAGTGATAAGAATACTCCCTATGTTGGATATCATAAACAAATAGATTGAGAGGTGTAAATCCGCCAGTATCTCCATACATATCTGTGTACACTAAAGCCAGTTGCTCCCCAGTTGGAGAGAGTTGAAAACTCATGAGCGTTGAATCGGATATCGGATCCGGAAAAATTAAACCGGGAATCCGCTCTCCTTGCCCATCACGGGTAAGTAATTCCAAATAACTATCTTTATCCGTAGCGAATTGGGATTGCAACTTAACGATTGCAAAAGAACTATCCCGCGCCCATTCTACCGAAAGCGAGCCAAAGGGATGTTTATTATAAGGGACTGCCCATAGAGCTTGCTGGTTCTCTAAATTCCAAAGGACAACCGCATCAGTGCTTTGACCAGCGTATGTATAATATAAAGCCCGACTAAGATCTGGCGAAAGAGAAATAGAAGATGAGAAGTCCTGGTCGATCCAATTGGGCAACTGATCATAAATTTCGGTCAGCCATTGGTTATTGAATGGATCTAAAAATGCTGAGTGCCATGCGATGTTATCGCTTGCAGAAAAATGGTACCTGATCCCGACATCAACCGCTAGAAGTTCATCGTTCGCCCAGCGTTGATACGAATTTTGTGAAGGCATCCAGCGGCCAACCCGACCAATTGGATCCCAGATAAATTGCTTAAAGTACGAAAAGTCGACGCTACGCTCTTGGATTTCGCCTTCAGCTGATAGTAAATATAGGGTTGGGGCATCCTCTAGCAAATTTCGATCTCCCCAATTACCCATATTGGAAAAAGCCAACCATTGCTCATTGGGTGAGAAGCCAAAGACTTCGTAGCGCGTTTGGTTTGAAACTGGTGTCAAGTCGCGGACGAAAGTTTACCACCTATTTTCGGCTAAAGTAGGTTCTTCCGCAAAGGGAGTGATGCTATCACGCATTAACTGGCGGGCCAAGAACTCGTCTGCGCAGCAACCCAAAGCTGGCTCGGCCATACATTTGGCGCTTGATCAACTTCAAGCGGTTCACCTGCCCTTCGACCTGCCCATTGCTCCAAGAGTAGCTCACTGCTGCCTTCTCGCATCGCTACGCGGGTGGCACCGGCGTAGTAATATTTTTTCATCGTGTTCGTCGCACCCGTCCATTCCAGGTAATTGCCGATGTAGGTGACCGAACGCTGGCCCCAGACCTGGATCTCGACCCAGTGGTTGCCCACGTTGCTGGTGCTGCTTCCCCCCTTAGCCTGCATCCCGGCCCAAGATCACCAATGTGATATCGTCGAAGCGGGGCGCCTCGCCCACGAAGCCGTGCACGGCGTCTAAGACCGCCTGCCGGATGGCATCTACCGGCTGGCCCACAACCCCCTGGGCGGTATCCATGATCAACTGGCGGTCGATGAACTCGCCCTGGCTGTTCTGGGCGTCGGTGACGCCATCGGTATAGAGCAGCAGCGCCCCGCCCGGCGGCATCTGCACCAGCTCTTGCCGCCAGGTGGATTCCTCATCGATGCCCAGCGGCATGCCCGTATTGCGCAGGGTCTGCACGCCGGGGTTGGGGCTGAACAGGTAAGGCGGGGTGTGCCCGGCGTTGGCATAGGTCAACTGCCCGCTGACCGGGTCGAGCACGCCATAAAAGACGGTCACGAACAGGTTGGCGCGCGCGTCGCGCAAGATGCGCTGGTTGGCAGCGGTGAGCACAGCCGCCGGGTCATCGGGATACTGCTCGGCAAAGGTGCGGATGAGGGTGCGGCTGAGGGCCATGTACAGCGCCGGGCCCAGGCCCTTATCGGCCACATCGGCGATCACCAGGCCCATTTTCCCGTCCGGCAGGGTCAAGAAATCGTAAAAGTCGCCCGAGATCTGGCGGGCCGGCTCCAGGGCAGCCGTCACCTGCCAGCCGTCGATCTCCGGCAGGCACTCGGGCAAGAAGCTGTCTTGAATGCGCCGGGCCAGGGCCAGCTCTTGCACGGTTTTCTGCATCGCCAGCGTCTCGTGATAGACGTGCGCCTGGTGCAGGGCCGAAGCCACCTGCGCCGCCAGGGCCTGCACCGCCGGGACAAGGGCCTGCACGCTGCGGCGCGTCCAGGGCAAGACCAGGCTTTGCAGGTCCATGTACACGCCGCCGATGGGATGGTCACGCTCGACGTGCAGCACCGGGGCAATGACCACGGCGTTGTGCGCCGCCGTCCCGCCCTGCCAGGGCAGCGGCTCAGAGGTCAAGAAACAGCGCGCTTCAGCCTTATCGTGCAGCCACTGCCAGGCCGGGGCCAGGTCCACCTCCCAATCGGGCGGATAGTGGGTCAAGATGCCGCGTTCCTCGCTCCAGATGGCGATGCCACGCGCCGCAAACATGCGCGGGACATACTCTTCGAGGATGGCCGGCAGCGTGCTGGCATCTGGCGGGGCGCTCAAGATGGCCCGCCCGAGCTTCTCGAGCTCTTCGAGCTGGCGCGACTGCTGGCGGCTGCTTTCGGCCGCCAGGCTCAGGCGGCGGGCCAGCAGGGCGATCAGCACCAGGCCGATCATATCGAAGAGGAACATCACCATGCCGTCCTGAAGGTACAGCCCCGCCGCCAGGATGGCAAAGGGGTTGGCCAGGGCCGGCATGCTATAGGCCATGATGAAGAAGGTGATGGCGGCGGCGGGCGAGGTGTGCATCACGGTGCGCAGGCCCCACACCACGTAGCCGATATAGCCGCCGTTCAGCAGCACCTGCAAGGCCACCTGCACCAACATGGCCGTCATGGCGGCCAACAAATTGAGCAGGCTGAAGCCATCCAGCGGCAGCGCGCCGCCCAGGCCTTGATAGACCTGCAAAGCGACCAGGGTGGAGAGCACGTTGCCGGCGATGGTGGCGGTGAAGGTGCGCGCCCGGTTCCAACGGGCGCTGCTTTGCCCGGCCTGCAGCAGGCCGCGGACGAAGGAAAACAGGTTCCAGGCCACGTCTAGCCACAGGCCCACCGGGCCGAACAGCAGCACCGCCGTCCACAGCACCACCCCATCCAGGGCCCCCTCTGAGTTGGCATAGCCGCCGGAACGGATCTCAGTAATAATGAAGAAGCTGAAGCGGTTGAACAGGTAGGTGAAAACGGCCAGCAGGAGGAAGAGCTGCCAGTTGCGGGCCACAGCGCCCCAATCGCTGGCAGCCGCCAGCCAGGCCAAGGCCAGCAGGCTGAGCGGCAGGCTGTAGAGCAGGGTGATCGTATCGGCCACCGCCCCCAGGCGGCGCTGGCCCGAGAAGCTTTCCAGCTCAGGGCGCAGCTTTTTGGCGAGCGTGTAAAACGGATCGTTCATGGATAGTTGATTCTAACATGAGTTCGGATTAGCGGAACAAGTGTAATGTGGGGTTGTCAAATTGATTACATCGGGATATAGTTATATCCTATGGATCTACCTGTTGATCTGCTGCAAAAAATCCTGGAAAATATCTCCGCCGGAATCATGGTCACAGATCCGGGCGGGCATATTGTGTGGGTCAACCAGGTTTTTTGCCGCATGACCGGCTACACGCCCGAAGAACTGGTAGGCCAGCTCCCCAGCCTGTTCAAATCTGGTCACTACAACGCCTCGTTTTACCGCAACATGTGGGACACGGTCTTATCTGGCCAGGTCTGGCAGAGCGAGATCACCAACCGCCGCAAAGATGGCAGCATCTACACCGCAACGCAAGCCATCTCCCCTTTGCTGAATGCCGCCGGGCAGGTCACACATTTCATCAGCCTGAACCTGGAGCTCAGCCAGCCGCGCCAGGCCGCCGAGCTGCTGCTGCGCCAGATGGATGAGCTGACGGTGCTGCACACGGTGGCTACGGCCAGCGCGGCGGTGGGCAGCGTGGAGGCCCTGATCGAGGGGGCGGTGAAAGTGATCACCGAGCGCCTGTACCCCGGCACCGATTTTGGGGTGGGCCTGGTTGATGAAGGGCTGAATGTGATCCACGTTTACATGGTCAGGAAAGGGCAGAGCAGCCAGCGCGCCTTCCCCCTGGACCAGGGCATCACCAGCCAGGTGCTGGCAACTGGCGAGCCGGTGTACATTAATGACGTTTCGCAAGAGCCAGAGTACGTGGCCCTGCACCCGGATATTCGCTCAGAGATGTGCGTGCCGCTGATCTCGGGCGAGCACGCCATTGGGGTATTGAATGTTGAAAGCACGCAGGCGCACGCCTTCGACGAGGCCGATGTGCGCCTGATGACCACCTTCGCCGGGCAGTTGGCGGTAGCCATCGAACGCCTGAAGCTGTACCACCAGGCCATGTCTACGGCTGAGCGGCGGGCCGTGCTGTACCGCGCCGCCCAAGAGATCAGCGCCAGCCTGGATATTGAGCATGTTTACCAGGCCATTCACCGCGCCGTGGCGCAGTTGATGCCCTGCGACGACCTGCTGATTGCGCTGCTGGACGAACAGGCCCAAGAGTTTGAGGGCGTGTATGTCATCCAAAACGGCAAACGCCTGCCGGTGGAGCGGTTTGAGCTCAATTCTGGGCTGTGCGGTTACGTGATCGCCAACCGCCGCTCGCTCAAGATTGACGATTTTACGGCCGGCACTGACGAGGTGGAAAGCATTGCTTTCGACCTCGACCAGACCCAATCGGGGATTGTGGTGCCGCTGATGCTGAAGGGCAAAGCGATTGGGGCGCTCTCAGCCCAAAGCTATGCCACCTATACCTATACCGATGACGACCAGGAAATGCTCGAGCTGCTGGCCTCGCACGCGGCGATTGCCCTGGATAACGCCCGCCTCTTCAGCGAGGTGCAGCAGCTTGCCACCACCGATTCGCTGACCGCCATCTTCAACCGCCGGCACTTCTTTGCCCTGGCCCGGGGCGAGGTGGAACGCTCGCGGCGCTACAAGTACCCGCTTTCGCTGGTGATGTTCGATATCGACCATTTCAAGCAGGTCAACGACACCTACGGGCATGCCAAAGGCGACGTGGTCTTACAGACGATTGCCCAGCGCTGCCGCCAGCAATTGCGCGATACCGATATCTTTGGGCGCTACGGCGGGGAGGAGTTTGTGGTGCTGCTGCCCCTGACCGATATCGAAAGCGCCAAGCGCGTGGCCGAACGCCTGCGCCAGGAGGCGATTGCCGCCGGCGAAGAGACCGGCGTGGCCGGGGTGACCATCAGCCTGGGGCTGACCACGCTGGACCACGACTGCACCGACCCCGAAATGCTGCTCGACCGGGCCGATAAGGCCCTGTATGCGGCCAAAGATGCCGGGCGGAACCGGGTGGAGGTGTACAAAAAAGAGTGAAGCGGCGCTGGGGCGCCGCTTCACTCTTTTTTGTAGACGTTAGTTCAAAAATAAGGTCGCTCTGGCCGCCAGGTTGAAGAGCGGGGCCGCCGCCAGGCTGAGCAGCACGGTGAGCACGGCGGCAGCAATGGCGGTGAACTTGAGCCAGGGGTCACTGCTCACTTGGGGATCGCCCTCGCGCATGTACATGATCACGATCACACGCAGGTAGAAGTAAGCCGAGATGAGCGAGGTGACCACGCCGAAGATGGCCAGGCCTACAAAGCCCCCGTGGATGGCGGCGCCGAAGAGGTAGAACTTGCCCATGAAGCCCAGGGTGGGCGGCACGCCGGTGAACGAGAGCATGAAGACCGCCATCGCCAGGGCCAGGGCCGGGTATTTGCGCCCCAGGCCGGCGTAGTCGTCCAGCTCCAGGCCCTTGCCCTCAGCCTTCTCCAAAGCAATCACCACCGCCCAGGCCCCAAAGCTGGTGATGGCGTAAGCCACCAGGTAGAAGAGGGCCGAGGCCACCCCAATGGGGGCGGTGCCGGGCAGGCCATAGGTCACCAGGGCCATCAGGATGTAACCGGCATGGGCAATGCTGGAGTAAGCCAGCATGCGCTTGATGTTGGTCTGTGCAATGGCCACCACGTTGCCCAAGAGCATGGTGAGGATGGCCAAAACTTGAAACACCAACACCAGGTGCGCCGAAGTGGCGGGGACGGCCATCATAAAGATGCGCAGCAAAGCGGCAAAGCCGCCCGCCTTGGCGCCCACCGACATGAAAGCGGTGACGGCCGAGGGCGCGCCCTGGTACACATCGGGCGTCCACATGTGGAAGGGCACTGCCGCCACCTTGAAGCCCAGGCCCACCACCACCAGGCCGGCGCCAATCACCAAGAGCGGCAGGCTGGCGGCGCCGGTGCGGGCTGATTCGAGCACGGCGGCCAGGCCGGTGGTGCCGGTGGCGCCAAAGACCAGCGCAATGCCAAAGACCACAAAACTGCCCGAGAAGGCCCCCAGCAAGAAGTACTTGAGGGCGGCCTCTTCTGAAGCAACCTGCGGGCGAGCAAAACCCGACAGCACGTAGAGCGGGATGGAAAGCAGTTCCAGCGCCAGGAACATGACGATCAGGTCTGTGGCCTGGGCCATGAGCATCATGCCAGAGACCGAGAACATCAGCAGGATGTAATACTCGCCGCGCTCGATGCCGGTGCGCTTGAGGTAATCGTAAGCCAGGGCAATCCCCGCCAGGCCGCTGCCGGTGAACAAGACGTTCAAGAAGGCAGAGAAACCATCTACCACCACCATGTTGTTAAAGGCCGTTTCTTGCCGTCCGGCCTGGGCCACCGCCAGGCCCAACGCCACGGCCAGGCCCATGGCGGCCAAGAGCGCCGTCCAACCTTTGCGCGGCGCGGGGATGAACAGGTCGATGATCAGCAGGGCGCAGGCCCACAGCACCAGCACCGCAATCGGCAAGATCACGTTCAGGCTCATAACCAGATCGGATAAATTCATAACCAATCTCCCTTACGGTAAACCAGCCGCGGCGGCCTGGATGATGGTCACCAGCTTTTCCACCGAGGGGGCCATCAAGGTGAAGAAGGGCTTGGGATACAGGCCGATCCAGAAGATGAAGACCAGCAGCGGGATGAGGGTGACGATCTCACGCCAATTCAAATCTTTGAGCGATTGATTTTCTTCTTTGTCCACCGGGCCAAGGAAGAGCTTCTGGAACATGTAGAGCATATAGACGGCCGCCATGATGACCCCGGCGGCAGAGATGCCGGCGAACCAGGGCGAAATGTAGTCTGAGCCAAAGGCGCCCAGCAGGATGGTGAACTCGCCCACGAAGCCGTTCAGGCCGGGCAGGCCCATGGAAGAGAGGGTGACGATGAGGGTCAGCACGCCGTAAATGGGCATGATCTTCCACAAGCCGCCGAAGGCGTCCATATCGCGCGTGTGGCGGCGCTCATAGATCATGCCGACGATGAGGAACAAGGCGCCAGTGCTCAAGCCGTGGTTGACCATCTGCAAGATGCCGCCGGCGATACCCTGCGGGTTGAGGGCGAAGAGGCCCAGCATGACGAAGCCCAGGTGGCTGACCGAGGAATAGGCCACCAGTTTCTTGACGTCTTTTTGGGCATAGGAGACCGCCGCGCCGTAGATGATGCCGATGGTTGCCAGCAGGGCCATCCAGGGGGCGGCTTTGACCGCCGCCTCAGGGAAGAGCGGCAGGTTGAAGCGCAAGAAGCCGTAGGTGCCCATCTTCAGCAAAACACCCGCCAGGATGACCGAGCCAGCCGTGGGGGCTTCGACGTGGGCATCTGGCAGCCAGGAGTGCAGGGGCCACATGGGCACCTTGATGGCGAAGGCGGCGGCAAAGGCGATGAAGAGCACCATCTGCACGGCATCGGGGATGCCGCCCTTGGCGATCAGATCGGGCACGGTGAAGGTGCCCTGGTAGATGCCCAGCCACAAGATGGCCAGCAGCATCAAGATGGAGCCAGCCATGGTATAGAGGAAGAACTTGATGGCGGCATACATGCGGCGCGGGCCGCCCCAGATGCCGATCAAGAAGTACATCGGCACCAGGGTGAATTCCCAGAAGACGTAGAACAGGAACAGATCTTGGGCCACGAACACACCCAGCATGCCCACCTCTAACAGCAAGAAGAAGATCATGAACTCTTTGACCCGCTCTTCAACCGCCGTCCAGGTAGAAAGGATGGAGATGGGCGTCAGGAAGGTGGTCAGCATCACCAGCAAGATGCTTAGGCCATCCACAGCCATGTAAAAATAGACCGTCCAATTGGCGATCTGGAACCAGGGCGCTTTGGCCACCAGTTGCAGATCGGGGTTGGCGGTGTTGAACTGCGCCAGGACGGCAATGGAGATGCCAAAGGTCACCAGCGAGGTCAACAGCGCCACCCAGCGGATGGCGTTCTTGTGCTCAGCCTTCATGAACAGGATGATCAGCACGCCAAGCAGCGGGAAGAAGGTGGTCAAAGTCAGGGGGTAGATGACAAAGTTCATATCTGTTCCTCGGTCGAAGAGAGTGTATAGTGGATCGTGAATAGTGAGTGGCTTATCTCAGTTGGAAGAGCAGGTAGCTCACAATCAAAACCACACCCACAAATACCGAAAGGGCATAGTTGCGCACAAAACCGGTTTGGATGCGCCGCGCTTGGGCCGCCAGCCCGCGCACCCCTTT
The DNA here is from genome assembly GCA_964633225.1 of uncultured Anaerolineaceae bacterium. GTDB lineage: Bacteria > Chloroflexota > Anaerolineae > Anaerolineales > UBA4823 > JAKQIM01. The sequence continues at coordinate 20,121 of CAZWFQ010000034.1, read as the reverse complement.
TGCCAGCCCATTTGCAAAAGCATCAATCACACCCAGGTCAATCGGGTTGGCAAAGATCCAACTCAGGCCGCGGTAGCCGCCGGCGATGATGGTATCGTGGAAGAAATCGTGCCAGAATTTCCAATCGATGACCTCTGCCAGGAAGCGAGCAATCGCCGTGTAAGGCTTGATGATCAAGAATTCGTACAGCTCATCCACCCACCACTTATGCTCCATGCCGGTGAAGACCGGGCCGAGCATGCTGCGCAGGGGGTCATCGGGGCGTTTGGCCGCCGGCAGGCTCTTGAGCGCTTCAACCCGGCGGGTATAGATGACCCAGGCCAGGGCAATGGCGATCAGCGCCAGCAGGGTTGAGAGGCCCGCCACGATCAGGTTCAGCCCGCCCCACATATACCAGGGCCCGGCGTGGGCGGCCGATTCGGCGGCTGCTTCGGCAGCCGGATGGATGGTGTACTCGATCCAATGGGTGAAGGTATGGATGAAGGGCAGGTTCAAAAAGCCGCCAACCACCGAGAGCGCAGCCAGGATGATCAGGGGGACGGTCATGATGGGTGGGTTCTCGTGCGCCTGGGCGGCGGGCTCAGTGCGCGGCTCGCCAAAGAAGACCATGATCACCTGGCGGCCCATGTAAAAGGCGGTGAAGAAGGCGGCAATGGTCAGCAGCCAGTACACGGCCGGGTTGAGGTGCAGGGCTTCAGCCAGGATCTCGTCTTTTGACCAGAAGCCCGCCCACGGCACAATGCCCGCCAGGGCCAGGGAGCCTGCCAAGTAGACCCAGAAGGTGATCTTCATGCGGTGGCGCAGGCCGCCCATATTGCGCATGTCTTGGGGGTCAAAATTGTGCTCGTGCCGCATCTTTTTGCGCAAAAGCGGGTCATGTTCTACGGCGTGGTGACCATGCTCCACGCCCTGGATGACCGAACCGGCGGAGAGGAAGAGCAGGGCCTTGAAGAAGGCGTGCGTCACCAGGTGGAACATGCCGGCCACAAAGGCGCCCATGCCCACCGCGGCCACCATGAAACCCAACTGGCTGATGGTGGAATAGGCCAGCACCTTTTTGATATCAAACTGCGCCACCGCAATGGTGGCGGCGAAGAGCGCCGTCACCCCGCCGACAATGGCCACCCAGTTTTGGGCCACAGGGACGAGGGAATAGATGGCAAAAGAGCGCGCCACCAGGTACACGCCCGCCGTGACCATGGTGGCGGCATGAATGAGGGCCGAAACCGGGGTCGGGCCGGCCATGGCATCGGGCAGCCAGACGAAGAGCGGCAGTTGGGCCGACTTGCCCGCCACGCCCAGGAGCATGAAGAGGGTGATGGCAATGATCACCGGTGAGGCCACCTTGGGGGCAATGGCGGCCACGCTGTCGAAATCGAAGGAGAAAATCCCACCATCAGCCAGCGGCTGGAAGAATTTGAACATCAAGAAGGAAGCCACCAGGAAGCCAAAGTCGCCAATGCGGTTGGTGATGAAGGCTTTCTTGCCGGCAATGGCATTGCCGATGCCGTCTTTGCCCTTATCGTACCAGAAGCCAATCAGCAGGTAAGAGCACAGGCCCACACCCTCCCAACCCACGAAGAGCATCAGGTAGTTATTGGCGCTCACCAGCACCATCATGGCGGCGATGAAGAGGTTGAAGAAGACAAAGAAGCGGCGGTAGCGCGACGGATCGCCATTATGGCGCACGTCTTCGTGCATGTAACCGATGGCGTAGATGTGGATGAGGGTGCCCACGCCGCCCACCACCAGCATCATCGTCACCGAGAGCGTATCGACCCGGAAGGCCCACTGCAAGTGCAGGCTGCCGATGCTGATCCAATCCAAGAAGGGCACGGTCACTGCCTGGCCGTGGCTGCCGAAGAGAGAAATGCCCAAGAGCACCGCCACACCAAAGGCCAGGCCTGAGGCCAGGCTGGCAAGCCATCCGATGGCCTTCTCGCCCAGGCGCCCGCCGAAGATAATGTTCAGCAGCAAGCCAATGAGAGGAAAGAAAACCACCCAAGGCACCAGGGAGAAGGTTCCGCCTGCATTCGTAGCTTCACTCAGTAGCATAGCTTTATCCCTTTAAGGTATTGATCTGGTCAACGTTAATGCTGGCCTTGCTCTTAAAAATGGCCACGATCAGAGCCAGGCCCACAGCCACCTCGGCCGCGGCGACCGTCATAATGAAGAAGACAAAGACCTGCCCGCTGATGGCCCCATGCTGCTGGGCAAAGGCCACAAAGGCCAGGTTGGCGGCATTCAGCATCAACTCGATCGACATGAAAACCACGATGGCGTTGCGCCGGACCAACACGCCCACCGCGCCCAGGGTGAACAAAATTGCTGAAAGGATCACGTAATAGATCACTGGCACCATAGCTTCACTCCATAACCCGAAGGCTCTGCACCAACCGCCTTACTTTTTCTCAACTTTGGTCATCACAATTGCGCCGACAATGGCCACCAACAGCAAGATGGATGTGACCTCAAACGGCAGCAGGTTTCTGGTGAACAACTCCCACCCCACGCTATCGGGGCTGCCGAAGTTCGGATCGATTATCGCCCCTTCCGAGGCGGCCATCCAGCCCCCGGCATTGGTCGCCAGGATGTAGACCATCTCGGCTGCCAGGATGAGGCCCAGGCCAATCGCCAGGGGGCGCTGCCAGGCGTGCACCTGGCCCTGGCCGAGCTTCTCGGCGCCTAAGAGCATGATGACGAACAAGAACAGCACCATAATGGCCCCAGCGTAAACCGTGATCTGGGCCAAGGCCAGGAAGGGGGCATTCAGCAGCAGGTAGAAAACCGCCACCGTGGCAAAGTTCAAGATCAGGTACAGGGCTGCATAGACGGCGTTCTTACTGACCAGCATGCCCAGCGCAGTCAGCACAGCCACGAAGGCGAGGATGAAGAAAAGGATCAATTGAACGGTCATCGGCAAATTCTCCGGGTCAATGGGAATTCTAGTCCTTGGGGTTTTCCATCACAGGGATAGAGCGCGTAAACACGCCCGGCTGGGTCTGCTGGGGGGTGGGCATGCCGCCGAGCGGCACCGGCACCAGCAGCCGTTCTTTGCCATAGATGGCATCGCGACGGTCGGTGAAGGTCAGCTCATAATTATCGCCCAGCACGATGGCCTCGGTTGGGCAGGCATCTTCACAGTAACCGCAGAAGATGCAGCGCAAGAAGTTGATCTCGTAGGTGCTGGCATAGCGCTCGCCAGGCGAGAAGCGCTGTTCGTCGGTATTTTCAGACGATTCGACGAAGATGGCGTCTGCCGGGCAGGCGGCGGCGCACAGGGCGCAACCGATGCACTTTTCCAGGCCGTTCTCGTAACGGTGCAGCGAGTGGCGGCCCTTAAAACGCGTATGCACCGGCCGCCGCTCTTCGGGGTACTGGGTGGTAACCGGTTTTTCAAACAGCATGCGCAAGGTGGTGCCCAGGCCGCGGGCAATTTCGATAAGGAACATGCTTCTATCCTCCAAAGACTACCGTTAAGACGGCCACCAGAAAGACGTTGAGCAGGGCCAAGGGCAGCAGCACTTTCCAGCCGAAGGCCATCAGGCGGTCGTAGCGGAAGCGCGGCGAAGTGGCGCGCAGCCAAACCAGGAAGAACAAGATCGCCAGCGTCTTGGCCATCAGGTACACCGGGCCCAACACAGGCACCTGGTCTACCCAGGGCCCCAGGTAACCGCCCAAGAAGAGGGTGGCGCCGATCATGCTGACGACGATCATCTTGATGTATTCGGCCATGAAGAACAGGGCAAACTTCATGCCGGAGTATTCCACATGGTAACCGGCGGTCAATTCTTGCTCGGCCTCGGGCATATCAAAGGGCGAGCGGTTGATCTCAGCCACGCAGGCGATGATGAAGATGATGAAGCCCAGCGGCTGGAAGAGGTTCCACTTGATCCAGCCCAAGAAGCCCGCCGCCCCCTGCGCTTCGACGATATCGACCATGCTCATCGAGCCAGCCAGCAAGATGGGCCCCACGAAAGACAGGCCCAACGCCAGCTCATAGGAGATCATCTGGGCCGTAGAGCGCAGGCCGCCCATCAGGGCGTACTTGTTGTTTGAAGACCAACCCGCCAGCACAATGCCATACACCGCAATGGAAGACATGGCAGTAATGTACAGCGCGCCGACGTTGATATCCGCCAGGTAGAGCGGCACCTGCCGCCCAAACAGGTTGATGACCCGCCCCCATGGGATGACAGCCGGAATGATGAGGGCAGGGATGACGGTGATGACCGGCGCCAGGATGAAAAGCAGCTTATCGGCTTTATCAGGCACCAGCTCCTCTTTGAAGATCAGCTTGATGCCATCTGCCACCGGCTGCAGCAGGCCCTGGGGCCCGGCCCGGTTAGGGCCGATGCGGGTCTGCATACGGGCCAACACCCTGCGCTCGAACAAGGTCAGGTAGGCAAAGCCACCCGTCAGAAAAAGCAAGAGGAAGGCCGATTTGATGAGATATTCCCAGATCAAGGCAGATTCCATGTACTGTGCTCCAGCTTACTTTACTTTCAGCTCAACCGCCTGTGGACCGCGCAAGGGCAGGCCCAGGCTGCGCGGCACCATGACCACGCCAGCCGGCAGCGCTTCGTCCAGGCGCAGGGTGACGGTGAATGTCTGGCCGCCCAGGGTGACCTGGAGGCTGTCTCCATCTGAGGCTTGCAGCTCGCCTGGGCGAAGTGCCACAAAGGGTGCGGGGGTGCGGGCGTGCAGCAATTGGGTATGGGCAATGGTGGTGCCGCGATCGTAGAGCCGGGTGACGGGGACGGCCAGGCGCTCGCCGGGCTTGAGAGGCACAAGCGGATCGTGCGCCAAGGGGGTCTGCACGGGGGCGGGGCCATCTTGGGCGCCCGGCTTGACCTGCACCCCCAAGCCCTGGGTGTTGGCGTAGGCTGTGCCGCCGTAATATACATCGGGGCGGCCGATGGCGGGCCACTGTTCGACCGTCTGGGCCAACAGGCGGTAATTCAGGCCCTGGTAAGCCGGCACCGTTGCGGCCAGGCGGGCAAAGACGCTTGCCGCCGAGCCCGCTTCGGCCTGCACACCAAGGCGCGTGCAGATCTCGCCGCTAATGGCGTGATCGGGGCGGGCGCCAGGGCGCGGCAGCACTGCCGGGTAATAACGCTGGACGCGCCGCTCGCCGGAGGTGAAGCTGCCATCGCGTTCGGTAAAGGGTAAGACCGGCAGCACCACGTTCGCCAGCCTGGCTGTATCCGTCAGGAACAGGTCTTGCACCACCACAAAGGGCAGGGCCCGGATGGCTTCGGCCAGGGCAGGGTCGTCTGCAAGCGGGTCTGAGCCGGCCAGGTAGAGGGCTTTGGCAGCCTGCAGGGCTGCCGCCAGGTCGGGCAGGGGGCGCAGGCCCATCTCCCAGGCGCCCTGGTCGTTGGCATGCGGCCAAACCGCCAGCAGGCCGTTATTGGGCTGCCCGATGTGCCCGGTGGCGATCAACAGGTTGGCGCAAGCCTGCGCCAAAGCCTGCGAGCCTTCTAGACCCAGGCCTTCGCTGCCATACAGCACCACCAGGTTCCCCAGGCCGGTGATGGCCTCGGCGGCAGCTTTGACGATCGAAGGGTTGATTCCGTTTTTACCAGGCACAGGCGAGTTGGTCAGCACCGCAGCCAGCGCGGCCACCGTGGCGGCCTCAGTGCCGTATTGGTAGCGCAAGGTGTGCGCTGCGTAACGCTCCAACTTGGTGGGGCGCGGGTTGGCCACGATCAAGGAGGCCCCACGCTCAACAGCCTGCTTAATGCGCAGCCACCAGATGGGGGCTTCTTCTTCCAGGTCACAGGCCACCACCAGGATGGCTGAACCCTGGCCCAGGTCAGCCAGGTTGCTGCCCTGGCCCAGGCCCACCTGGCTGACCAGGTCGCCGCCCGCCATGTAGGTATCCAGGCCAATCTTGCCGCCCAGGCCTTGGGCCAGGGACTGGATGTTGAAGAGATCTTCGTTCGAAAGCCGCCCCCCAACCAGGGCCAGCAGGTCGCGGCCGGCGGTGCGGAAGTTCTCTGCCACCAGGCGCAAGGCTTCGTCCCATTCCACCGGTTGAAGCTCTCCATTCTGGCGCACCAGGGGTTGTGTGAGCCGTGCTTGGCTCTCAGCAAAATGGTAACCAAAACGGCCCTTATCGCAGATCCAAATCTCGTTGACCTGCTCATTCTGGCGCGGCAGGGTGCGCTTGATGACGATTTCGCCGCCGGCCTTGGCCTCGCGGCGCACATTGAAGGCCAGGTTGCAGCCCACGGCGCAGTGCGGGCAGATCGAAGCGGTGGTGAGCATCTCCCAGGGGCGGGCCCCGAAGCGGAAGTCAGCCGTGGTCAAGGCGCCCACCGGGCAGATATCGCTGGTATTGCCCGAAAAATACGAATCAAAGCCTGGCTCAGAATAGGTGCGGATCTCAAGCTTGCGCCCGCGGTTGAAGAAGCCGATCACCGGGTCATCAACGATCTCCGATTGGAAGCGCACGCAGCGCCCGCATTGGATGCAGCGCTCGCGGTCCAGGAAGATCAGGTCGCCCAGGGGAACATGCTTAGCCAGGTGCATCTTCTCATCGTACAAGAAGCGGCTCTCGCCCGGCCCGAAGCCCATGGTCAGGTTCTGCAGGGGGCACTCTCCGCCCTTATCACAAACGGGGCAGTCTAACGGGTGTGAGGTGAGCAAGAATTCTAAGACATCCTTGCGCCCAGCCTTGACCTTATCTGACAGCCCCACCACCACCATACCTTCAGAGACGAGGGTGGTGCAGGCTGTCTCGAGCTTGGGGCCAAACTGGATCCTGGGCGAGCCATCGGCTTCCAACACGGGCTGGCCCGTGGAGCGGTCAATAACGGGCCGGCCCACGTCCACCAGGCACATGCGGCACATGCCCACCGGCTCCATCTTGGGATGGTAGCAGAACACGGGGATGTCAATGCCCACTTTCTTGGCAGCATCCACGATGACCGTCCCTTCGGGCACGGTGACTTGCTTGTCATCAATGGTCAACGTTACAAGTTTACTCATGCTCAAAATCCTGCGGGAAACGTTCGATGCCAGAGAGCACGGCTTCGATGGAGAATTCACCTAGCGCACAGAAACACTTGCCTTTCATCTGCGAGGCCACGTCGCGCAGCAGCTCAACATCCTGGCTGGTGGCGTGCCCAGAGGCAATCCGCTCTGCCAGGTGCAGCATCCAATAAGTGCCTTCCCGGCAGGGAGTGCATTTGCCGCACGACTCGTGCTTGAAGAATTCGAGCGTTTTGTGAAGCAGCCAGGCCACGTTAACCGAGTCGTCAATAATGATCACAGAGGCCGAGCCCAACTGTGCGCCCACCTTGGGCACGCTCTCGTAATCCATGGCGGTATCCAGCGCTTCTTCGGTCGCCACAATGAGCGAGGAGGAGGCCCCAGCCGGCATGATGGATTTGATCTTGCGCCCTTCCGGCAGCCCGCCGCCGTGCTGGTAGATCAACTGGCGGAAGGGGGTGCCCAGGGGCAGCTCATAGTTGCCCGGCTTATTGACACAGCCAGAGAGAGAAAAGATCTTGACCCCCGGGCTCTTCTCGGTGCCGTAACTGCGGTACCACTCGGCGCCCTTCTCAATGATCAGCGGCAGGTTAGCCAGCGTCTCGACGTTGTTGACGATGGTGGGCTTGCCAAACAGGCCGTAAGACGGCGGGAAGGGCGGGCGCAGGCGCGGCTGGCCCAGCTTGCCTTCCATCGATTCCAGCAGGGCCGTCTCTTCACCGCAGATGTAAGCCCCGGCCCCCAGGTGGGTATGCAGGCGCAGGCTGTAATCGGTTCCGAATAAGCGATCGCCCAGCAGCCCGGCGGCTTCCATCTCAGCAATACAGCGATCCAAGATCGCCGCCACCTGCCAGAACTCGCCGCGCAAATAAACATAGGCCTCGTGGGCCGAGACGGCGTAGGCACACAGGGCCAACCCTTCGAGGAATTGGAAGGGGTTGCGGGCCATGATCTCACGGTCCTTAAAGGTGCCCGGCTCAGATTCATCGGCATTGGCGACCACATAGTGCGGCCAATTCTTGTTGTCGATGAACGACCACTTCACGCCGGTGGGGAAACCAGCCCCGCCGCGGCCGCGCAGGCCCGAGGCCTTGACCACATCCGTCACCTCAACCGGCTGCATGCTGGTGACCGCCTTTTGGAAAGCCTCAAAGCCGCCGTTCTGGCGGTAGGTTTCCAATTGGTCCAGGCCGGCAATATCACGATGACGCAAGAGAAGGTATTGTTTGATATCTGTCATAGGGTATCCTGGATATCACCGCCGAGACGCTGAGAAAACCTGGTAAACACGCCGGGCCCTCAGTATCTCTGTGGCTTTTCTTACTGAGACCTCAACATATTAATGAGTTCCAGCGCACTCTCAACCGTCTGGTTCTCAAAATACTTCAAATGTTCTTTCTCTTCAGGGGTCATGGACTGCACCTGGAACATGGGGGCCTTGTCACAGGCAGCCAGGCACTTCACCGCTTCCACCGTCACCTTGCCATCGGGCGTGGTCTCGCCGACCCGGATGCCCAAGCGCTCACACAACTTCTCCAAGAACTGGTCGGCCCCGCGCAGCGCGCAAGGCAGGTCGGTGCAAACCTGCACCCGGTATTTACTGGCCTCATTGTCATAGAACAATGAATAAAAACCGACCACAGAAGCCACTTCGGTTGCCGTCACCCCGCACAAGCCGGCGATCTCTTTCATCAGGTCTGGGGTCACGCTGCCATGGGTGCGCTGGGCCAGGTAAATCAGAGGCATGAGGGCCGAACGCTTCTGGTCGGGTGGGTATTTGGCCAGGATGGCCTGGACTTCATTGGCGTAATATTCAGTCAGCATAGTCTCTTCACTTTAACGATCAGAATCGCCCAGCACGATATCGAGGCTGCCAATGATGCCCACCAGGTCGGCCACAAAATGGCCTTTGGCGAGCTTGGGCAGGGCCTGCAAATGGATGAAAGACGGGGTGCGCCAGTGGACACGGTGCGGCTTGGGGCCGCCATCGCTTTCGAGATATACCCCCAGCTCGCCACGCGGCGATTCGATCGGGCTGTAAACCGAACCCTTGGGCAAGATAAAGCCTTCTGTCCAAAGCTTGAAGTGGTGGATGACCGCTTCCATGCTTTCGCCCAATTCGGCGCGCGGCGGCGGGACAAATTTGCGGTTGTTCGAGCGCACCGGGCCGTAAGGCAGCTTATCCAGGGCCTGCTGGGCAATGCGCAGCGACTGGCGCATCTCTTCCATGCGCACCAGGTAGCGGTCGTACACATCGCCATTGGTGCCGGTGGGCACCTCAAACTCGTACTGCTCATAGCCCATGTAGGGCTGGCGCTTGCGGATATCGTAATCGGGGCCAGAGCCGCGCAGGCTGGGGCCTGTCAGCCCCCACTGGATGGCATCTGCGGCAGAGATCTTGCCAATATTGCGCGTGCGATCCATGAAGATGGGGTTCTTGGTCAGCAAGGCGTGGTACTGGTCAAGCCGCTCAGGGAAGGTGCGGATAAAACGGCGCACCGAAATCTCAAAATCAGCCGGCACATCTCGCCACAGGCCGCCCGGGCGGAAAAAGGTGGTCATCATGCGCTGGCCCGAGCACATCTCCATGATATCCATGATGGCTTCGCGCTCGCGGAAGCAGTACAAGAAAACCGACATCGCCGCCAGGTCCAGGGCATGCGTGCCCAGCCACACCAGGTGCGAGGCAATGCGCTGTAGTTCAACCAGGATGACGCGAATGGCCTGGGCGCGCGGCGGCACATCCAGATCCGCCAGCTTTTCGATCGCCAGGCAGTAGGCCAATACATTGCCGGTGGTGTTCAGATAATCCAGGCGGTCGGTCATCACGGCGGCCTTTTCAAAGGTCTTGGCCTCCATGTTCTTCTCAATGCCCGTATGCAAGAAGCCCACATCCGGGATGCAGGTGACAACCGTCTCGCCATCCAGCTCTAACAGCAAGCGCAGCACGCCGTGGGTGGAAGGGTGCTGGGGGCCCATGTTCAAGAGCACGGTCTCGCCTTTCAAGGCCCGCTCAGAGACCAGGTGCCGCAGCTCATCTACATTGACTTCGGAAAAAGTGATATCAGACATACGCCTAAGCCTCTATGGACCCCGGGCGGTGCTTGCGCCTGGCAATCTCGTCGAAGTTGAAGGAGAACTGCGGCTCTTCGTAGCCCAGGGGGTAATCTTTGCGCAGCGGGTGGCCTTCCCAATCCGCCGGCATCAGGATGCGGCGCAGATCAGAATGGCCCTCAATGTAGATGCCGAACATGTCGAACAGCTCGCGTTCTTGCCAGTTGGCACTGCGATAGACGCCTTCCATCGTCGGCAGGGCGGGGAAATCGCCATCCAACGGCACGCGCAGGCTCAGGCGCAGGTTGTGCTCGTTGGAGTACAGCGTGTAAATGATGTGGAAGCGCGGCGCTTGTTCAGGCCAATAGTCTGAGGCGGTGACATCGCATAGAAAATCAAAGCCGAACTCATCGCGCAGAGTCCGGCATACCGCAACAATCTGATCGGCAGGTACCAACAGGGCCGGCGGCGATTTCATTCCTGCCGCATCCTCCACCCCGAAGCGCTCTTTGATATGCCTCAAAACACTTCTTAGTTGTTCATCCGCCATGCTCACTCGCTCCTAAGCCCAATCTTTCATCTTTTCTTGCTTTACCTTCTCGTACAGGGTCATCACGCCGTGGAGCAAGGCCTCGGGGCGCGGCGGGCAGCCCGCCACGTATACATCCACCGGGACGATCTCATCCACACCCTGGACAATGGCATAATTGTTGAATACGCCCCCACAAGAAGCGCAGTCGCCCATCGAGATGACCCACTTGGGATCGGGCATCTGGTCGTACAGGCGGCGCAAAACCGGGGCCATCTTACGCGTCACGCGCCCGGCTACAATCATCAGGTCAGATTGGCGCGGGCTGGCACGCATCAGCTCCATGCCAAAACGGCTCATATCATAGTGCGCCGCCTGGGCAGCCATCATCTCGATGGCACAGCAAGCCAGGCCAAATAGCATGGGCCACATGGCATTGGTGCGCGACCAGTTGACGGTTTTTTCGAGCGTGGTGGTCACTACCCCCATATTGCCAAGTTTTTGCTCTATTCCCATTGGAGAGCTCCCTTCTTCCAGGCATACACGTAGCCTACCAACAAGATAACAATAAAAATGGACATTTCAACCAGGGCAAAGACCCCCAGGTCTGCGCTGATAAAGCGGTGCAAGACCACTGCCCAGGGCAAGAAGAAGATGATTTCAATATCGAACAAGATGAATAAGACCGCGACGAGGTAGAATTTCACCGGCACGCGGCGGGTCCCTGGCCCATAAGGGATCATGCCTGATTCATATGGCATGCCCTTACGCACGGTAGAGCGCCGGGGACCAAACAGGTGGCCCAACGCAACCACCAAAAAACCTAACGCGATTGCCAGCAGGATAATGACAGCAACAGGAACGAAGTCTGAGAGCATAGCAATTCCTTTAGGCCGACAGCCTTACCTGAGTTGGGAACACATTGTTACGCTGGGAAAGTTTATCACATGCGTAGGTTGGTGTCAATTTTCACGAAGGCGATAAACCTAGCCCAAATAATCTCGTAAATGGCGGCTGCGGGTGGGGTGGCGCAGCTTGCGCAAGGCTTTGGCTTCAATCTGCCGGATGCGCTCGCGCGTGACGTTGAAAGCCTGGCCCACTTCCTCCAGGGTATGATCTTTGCCATCCTTAAGCCCGAAACGCATCTCCAACACGTCGCGCTCACGCTCCGAAAGGACCGCCAGGGCATTTTGGATCTGCTCGCGCAGCATCTGGCGGGCAGCAGCGTCCATGGGCTCGGGGGCATCTTCATCGGGGATAAAATCTCCGAGCATGCTGTTATCTTCGTTGCCCACGGGGCTGTCTAATGACATGGGTTCTTCAGCCGCCCGCAGCACCCGCCCCACCTTGGCCGCGGCGCGCGTCAGGCGGCGGCGCACATCTGCTGGCAGGGGTTCTCCGTTGGCGCGCGCTTGCTGGATCACCTGCTGATCATGCTCATCCACAAAGCCCCCCTCCAACGCCAGGTCCTCAGGGTTGGGCGCATGGCCCAAATCTTGGGTCAGCTTGCGTTGGATGCGCAGCAGGCGATTGATGGCCTCAAAAATGTGCACCGGGATGCGGATGGTGCGCGCCTGGTCGGCGATCGAGCGGCTGATGGCCTGGCGGATCCACCATGTGGCATAGGTGCTGAACTTGAAACCACGCGTGGGGTCAAACTTGGTTACAGCCCGCAGCAGCCCCAGGTTGCCCTCTTGGATCAGATCCAAAAATGAGCTACCCCGCCCCAGGTAACGCTTGGCAACGCTGACCACCAGCCGCAAATTTGAGCGGATGAGAGCCAGGCGAGACTCTTGGAAGCGTTCTTGCACCAGGGCCAGTTCGCCCAGCAAAACATCTTCCCCTGGCAGCAAAGCAGCAAATGCCGAGGCAGCCAACAGGCGGCCGCCTTGCGCCATGCGTTGTCGCATGGCTGCCACCACATCCTCTGGCAGCATGTAAAAGCCCATAAAAACGGTAAAGGCCTGGCGCGCCACACCATCCCACAGGTGATCTTTGCCCCAGCGCCCATTATCCAGGTACGCGCGCAGGTACGAGGGGCGAGAATTAGCCCAGCCATTGCGCAGCAAGCGCGCTTCATCTAACACCTGTATCATTTCGGGGGCAGTAAAGCCCAGGCGTTGGGTATCTTCGATCAGCCGTTTCCAGGCTGTTGCCAGCTCATCGTACATGGCCTCATAAATACCAGCCGCTTCACCGCCGCCTTTACGGGCTTTGGGATGGCTGCGGTTGATGGTATCAACCCAGCGCGCCGATTCGATCCGCGCCGCCAGCCTGAACTCGTGATCGGTATCCAGCAGGTTGATCTGGCCGATTTCTTTTAAGTAAAGACGCACCGGGTCTTCGCCCAGATCGCTGGTCAGTGCCGGAGCGATCATTTCCAATGGTTCGTCGCTCAGCAGTTCATCGACCTCAGTCCCGATAAAATCCGGCTCGTCTGGCTCATCGATGACCACATCTTCATCCAGCTCATCCAGCAGATCGTTCACATCCTCCACTTCGCCCAGTGGGACCAGCGGCAAGCCATCATCATCCTGGTTGAAATCAGGCGGCATGGGGGGAGCCTTCTTTGAGCTGACAGCGTTTCTTCGCGACAAAGGGTTCATCATGTCTGTTAGTATAGCATAGTCCGGCGGGCACGTTGCAAGCGGGCGGTCTTTTCAAAGCGAATGCAGCTTAAAGACTTCCACTGCTTCTTGCTTTCCGCGCACTTCCAGGCGCCCAATCGCTTCCATGGGCACCCGATCCTTAACTGCCTGGGCGGTGAGCCCGCTCAACAGCACCGTTACACCTAATTCTTTGGTCATGCTCTGCAAGCGGCTGGCAAGGTTGACCGTATCGCCGATGACGGTATATTCCATGCGCTTCTGGCTGCCCACATTGCCCGCCACCACTGGCCCGCTGGCGACCCCCACGCCTATGCGCAACTGCGGTTCGCCGCGCTGGACCTGGTCAGTGTTAAACTGCTCCAGGGCTGCTTGCATGGCCTGTGCCGCCTGCACGGCCTTCCAGGCGTGCTCGGCATCCGGATTCATCGGCGTGCCAAAGACCGCCAGCAGGCTGTCGCCGCCAAACTTATTCACCAGCCCACCATGCACCGCCACCACCCCCGACATGGCCTGGAAATAGCGGTTGAGCAGGGCAATCAGGGCCTCAGGCGCCTGGGTTTCTGTGAGCGAAGTGAAGCCGCGGATATCCGAGAACAAGACGCTGGCTGAGGTCAGTTGTCCGCCCAGTTCAGCCCCGTGCTGGATGGCATGTTCAGCCACCTCAGGCGTTACGTACAAGCTGAAGAGGTGGCGCACCACCTCCTCCTGCTGTAAGCCGCCAATCATGCTGTTGAAACCAGCCGCCAACTCACCCATCTCTTCATTCGAGACCACCGGCAAATGCACCCCCAGGTTGCCATGCCGGACATCTGCCATGCGCGCCAAAAGCTTATCCACCGAGGCCACCAAGGCATTGCCCACCGTGGTGGCAAGCAGTACGGTCACCAATGCCCCAATGCCCAACAAGAACAGCACCAGGCTGGCCAACTGCGTCAGATTCAATGCTTTTTGGTTGACGGCCGAATTGGCGGCCAACGAATAGACGCCCAGGCCCAATACCCCCATCAGGATCAGAACCAACAGCAGGGGCAGCAACAAGCGCCAACGCAATCTCAAACGAAAAGCCGGCACATCCACGGGCAGTGTATCTGGAAAGAAGAGCGGGATCTCACTGCGCATCAGGTTCTCAGCAATAAAATAGGCCAGCACCGAACAGATGGGGCCGGCAATTGCCAGCAAGCCGATGGGCAGCGACAGGTCAATTTGCAGCACGCCAGCCAGGTTCAATGGCCTGCCGTACACATCCCAAAGCAGGTACACAAACGTCAGGCCGCTGAGAGTCCACATTGAAAACGTCACCAGGGCCGTGTTCAAGGGTGAGTGCAGCGCCAGGCGCTGGACCTTTGAGGATGGTGGAGCCTGGTGCGCAATATCCGGGTCCAGGTACCAGTGCCATAAGGGGCGTTCGACCAGGCTTCCAATGACGACGCCCAAGATCACCAAAACCAGTACCAACACCTGGGCAATCACCAACGAGCCTGTTTCAGCCGCCATGTCTTGCAAGCCGCTCAGAGCAGAGATGGTGTAATAAGAGGAAGCCAGTACCGCCCCGATGACGCTGATCGACGGCAAGGTTAGATCCATACGCCGCTTAAAGCGCTTGCGGCGCAGGTGTTCAGGATGTACGGGGTGTAAAGTGGACGATGAAGAAATGTTTTTCATCGAGATCGCAGCCCAGGCGCGGGGGTGCATGCTGGCAATTACTTACCAGCCCGATTCAACTCCCGGATGGCGCCCACGCCCTGGAACAAAGGAACAAGCAAGATCACGCGCACCAGCAGACCACTGATGCTGGGAGAGTAGCCGCTCATAGCCGCCCCCACCAGGCCCAGCCCTGCATCCAAGATCAAAAGCACGATGGCAATGATCAATGCCACCAGTGATTTGCGCCCGATAAAAATACCCAAGAAGAGGAAAACCACCCCCGCAATGACAGAGAACCACCCCATTCCCAGCGCCAGCAAGAAATCCACCTGAAAAAGCACAGCCACCAACCCAACCAGGAAATTGAAGCCCGCTACAACGTAAGCCACCAATGCCGCCGTCCTGACGCGCGTCTCAGGGTCAGAGACTGAGCCAGGCAAGGGCTGCCCGTTGCGCAAGACGCGCAGCTCGGCACCCGCCAGGCTCTGGAGGAGCTGCACCGACAGCGCGGAGCCATCCGGCAGGGTAAATTGTCCACCCTGGCGCACTGCCTTCTGGTCTGGGAGCGTCCCAATCGTATTGCCGTCTAAGGTGACGGTAAAGTTCTTCCAAAACGCCCCCCAACTGATCTCCAGGCGTTTTGGCCCATTGGGTTCTAGTGCATAGCTTTGCTTGGGCATATCATCCTCGCATTCTTGAATAGATTTTAGTTTTTCTGCGGCTCGGAGTTTTTGTCTTCAACTGCCAGGTAGAGTTGCAAGAGCACCCGGCTGTACTGCTGCATGATCTGCATTTGCTCCATGTCTGGCGCCTGCCCCTGGGCCTGGCTCTCTTCCATTGAAAAGCGAATATGCTCTACTAAGCGGCGGACCTCACGCAGGCGTACGTCCAAGAGCGTTCGGCGGACATCTTCAAACACCTTATCGTCGTTCGGGTCGAGCTTCTCGCTGCGCTTAAGCAGCCCATCGGCCATTTCCATCAATTCCAGCGACAATCCGCTGAGCACAAAATTGAGCGGCTCAGCCACATCTTGGGCCAGAGATTCTTGGATCAGCTCGTAGATGGCCTGGAACTCGGTATGCTCAAAATCGTTCACAGATAGGCGCGCCAGGCTGAACTGCTGCAGCTTACGATCCAGGCGGTAGACCATATCTGGACGGCGCATCAGCACGCTCAGGCAGTGACCTTCTAGGGCCATGCGCGCCGATACGGCGCTGGCAGATGACAAAGCCTGCGGGGCAGAGCGGGAGCGAGCAGCCGGACGGGTGCGCGCCGAACGCCCAGGGCGCGCCTGGGCTGGGTCTAGCAGGGCGCGCTCATCCACTCGCAGCAGGCGCGCCAGGCGCTGGCGGTATGTATCGCGCTCCACCGGGTTGGGCACCTCGCCGATCAAAGGCAGCACCTGGGCTGCAATCTCGCTCTTGATCTTGGGGTCATCCATATCGCGCCCCGCGGCCAGTGTTTCCATCACGTGGATGACGACCGGGCGGGCATTCTCGACAATATGCTGCCACTCTGCCGGGTCACGCTTAACCACGTCATCGGGGTCCATGCCGCGCGGCAGGGTGGTGACGCGGATATCAGCCTGCAAGCGCGATTCATGACCCAGCAGGCCGCGGGCATCGAAAACGGCTTCTTCCTGGCGATCCATGGCCTGGCGGGCCACCTGCAAGCCGCGCAAGGTGGCTTTATCGCCCGCTGCATCGGGGTCCAGGGCCAGGATGATGCGCCGGGTGAAACGCTTGAGCAAGCGCAGCTGGTGCTCGGTCAGGGCAGTGCCCATGGGTGAGACGGCGTTGGTGAAACCAGCCTGGTGCAGGGCAATCACATCCAGGTAACCTTCAACGATCACAGCCTGATCCAGGGTGCGAATAGATTTGCGGGCCCGATCCAGCCCATAGAGCAGGTGGCCCTTATCAAACAACGCCGTTTGGGGTGAGTTGAGGAATTTGGGCACATCCTCTGGATTCAGGATGCGCGCCCCAAAGCCTGTCATGCGCCCGCGTTCATCGCGGATGGGGATGGTGATGCGGTGGCGGAAGCGGTCATAAATCCGCCGGGCCTGGGCAGGCTCATCTGCCCCGCCATCAGTCCCCTCACGCACTGTCACCAGCCCGGCATCGATCAGATCCTGCTCGCTGTAGCCCTTGGATTTGAAATGCTTAAGCGCCACATCCCAAGCATTGGGCGCATAACCCAGGCCAAAAGCTTCCAGGGTGGCATCATCCAGGCCGCGCTGCTGCAGGTACGCCAATGCCTGCTGACCGGCAGGTGTGCCAGTGAGTTGGTGGCGGTAATAGATGACCGCTTCTTCCAACAAAGCGCGCAGGTGTTCGTGTTCTTCAGCGGCTTCTTGGTCTTGGGGCGTGACTGGTTTAAGCTGCACCCCGGCCTTCTCAGCCAGGGCCCGCAGGGCCTCGCTGAAATCCCAGCCCTCTTTCTTCATCACAAAGCGGAAGATATCGCCGCCTTCGTTGCACTGCCCAAAGCAGCGCCAGGTGCCCGATTCGGGAAAGACCACGAAAGCCGGCGTGCGCGTGTTGGCGTGGAAAGGGCAAAAACCGGTATAGTTCTTGCCCGCACGCCTCAGCGTGACCGTCTCAGAGACGAGGTCCACGATATCAATGCGGGATTTGATCTCGTCGATGGAGGACATGGGTTGATTATACCAGCCAGGGGGGAAACCTCGCAGGACGAAGGTGAAATATAGTAGAATATGAAGCAGTATCTCATGACACTCGACCTGCCCTTGCCTGCCGCGGCCCAGGGCCACCTGCGCCGTCTGAATACCCAACGCGACCTTGAGTCGGTGGCGAACCTGGTAGAGCTATGCTTTAACGACACCCTCGACGCAGAAGGGCGCAGCTATTTAAGGAACATGCGCGTGTCGGCCCGCACCGCCCAATGGACGGGGTGGGCCAACACGCTGGCAGAGCATGCCCCCATGCCGCCCTCTGGCCTGGTGTGGGAAGAAAACGGCCAACTGGTCGGCAACCTGAGCCTGATCCCTATTGCCTGCCAGGGCAAGCGCTGTTACCTGATCGCCAACGTAGCGGTCCATCCAGATCACCGCGGGCGCGGCATCGGGCGCACCCTTACCGCCGCAGCCCTGGATTATGTCCGCAGTCGCAAAGTGCCTTGTGCCTGGCTGCAAGTGCGCCACGACAACCCCCCTGCCATTCACATTTACCAGACCCTGGGCTTTCAAGAACGCACCCGCCGCACGACCTGGTTTGTCTCTAACCAGGCCCCCCAGGTCTCCCTGCCGTTGGGCACCGCCATCACCTCTCGCCGCCGCCAGCATTGGCCCCAGCAGCGTCAATGGCTGCAGCGGCTTTATCCGGCTGAGCTGTCTTGGCATTTGCCGATGGATTGGACCCTGCTTCAGCCCAACCTGCTGGGCATGCTCTACCGCATGCTCAGCCTCGATTCGCCTGCCCATTGGGTCATCCAGCGCAGCGATGAGCTGTTGGGCACCCTGACCTGGCGGCGTGTCCAGGGCCGTGCCGACCCACTCTGGCTGGCTGTGCCCCCCCAGCCCGATCCCGGCGCCCTGCTGGCGCTCTTGGCCTATGCCCGCCACCGCATCACCCCTCAACGGCCTCTCACCATCAACCTGCCAGCAGATCTCTGCCCTGATGTGCTGCGGCAGGCTGGTTTTTATCCCCATCAGACCCTTTTGTGGATGGAATACTCATTCAGATGAAAGACGAAAGGTAAACTATGTTATTCGATCTGCCCCTTGAACAGCTCCAAACATATCTCCCGGCCCGCAACGAACCGGCTGATTTCGATTCCTTTTGGCAAGAGACCCTGGCTGAAGCGCGCGCCTACCCGCTTGAGGCGCGCTTCGAGCCGGTGGATACTGGGCTGAAGCTGGTCGATACCTTTGATGTGACCTATCATGGATTCGGCGGCCAACCCATCAAAGCCTGGCTGATCTTGCCCCGCCAGCACCCCGGCCCCCTGCCCTGCATGGTCGAGTTCATTGGCTATGGCGGCGGGCGCGGCTTGCCCCACGACTGGTTGGGCTGGGCGGCCGCAGAATATGCCCACCTGATCATGGATGTGCGCGGCCAGGGAACCGCCTGGCGCACCGGCGATACGCCCGACCCGGAACCACAGGGCTCAAACCCACAATATCCCGGTTTTATGACACGCGGCATCCTCAACCCCCGCACCTATTATTACCGCCGCCTCTTCACCGACGCCGTACGGATTGTTGAAGTGGCCCGCGCCCACCCCCAGATTGACCCACACCGC
Source organism: uncultured Anaerolineaceae bacterium (assembly GCA_964633225.1). GTDB lineage: Bacteria > Chloroflexota > Anaerolineae > Anaerolineales > UBA4823 > JAKQIM01. The sequence continues at coordinate 1,023 of CAZWFQ010000034.1, read as the reverse complement.
ATCAGCGTCACCGGCGGCAGCCAGGGCGGCGGCATCACCCTGGCAGTGGCCGGCCTGGTGCCCGGGTTGGCAGCAGTGATGCCCGACGTGCCCTTCTTGTGTCACTTCACACGCGCCACCGAAATCATTGATACCTATCCCTATCGTGAGATCGTCCATTTTTGCCAGCGCCACCGCCACCAGGTAGAAACGGTATTCCGCACCCTTTCGTATTTTGATGGCATGAACTTTGCTGCCCGGGCACATGCCCCGGCCCTCTTCTCGGTGGGGCTGATGGACGATACTTGCCCGCCTTCCACCGTCTACGCCGCCTACAACCACTATGCAGGCCCCAAGGAGATCAAAGTTTGGCCCTTCAACCGTCACGAGGGCGGCGAGACTTTCCAGTTCGTCGAAAAACTGCGCTTCCAAAACAGCCTGGAAAAGTAAGTATCTACCCGAAATTTGTTTGGGGTGGGTGTTTGGCGGCGCATAGCACCGCCAAACACCACATTCCCAGAATTTTCGGATAGGTTTAAATACGGTGGAACTTTTTGCCAGGTTAGACGTATAAAATTTATAGAAGGAGATCAACTATTATGTCCCGTTTCTTTATTCGTTGGATCATATCGGCCGTGGCGCTCTATGCCGCGGTTGCTATCGTACCGGGTATCCAGTTGCAAAATGAAAACTGGCTTTCAATCATCTGGCTGGCGCTCATCTTTGGGCTGGTCAACGCAATGGTGCGCCCCCTGCTGCACATGCTCACCTGCCCGCTGATTGTCATGACCTTGGGGCTGTTTGTCCTGGTGGGCAATACCCTGCTCTTTGCCCTCACCGGCTGGTTGGGCACGCAGTTCCAGGTGGGCTTTACCCTGGCAGACCCCTGGTTCTGGAATGCCTTCTTAGGCTCGCTGATCGTGAGCGTGGTCAGCTTTATCCTCAACCTGGTGTTGAAGGACGAGGTCAAAGGGAAGTAAGCCGGGCCTCTGCTGGGATTCCGCAATAAATAGGTAGGGAGAAAAGCAACTCAAAAAAAGGGGG
>CAZWFQ010000033.1:11472-39753 GCA_964633225.1 uncultured Anaerolineaceae bacterium | reverse complement strand
CCTACTGCTGCCACCCGTAGGTGTCTGGCCCGTGTTTCAGTGCCAGTGTGGGGGGCCACCCTCTCAGGCCCCCTACCCGTCGTCGCCTTGGTAGGCCGTTACCCTGCCAACTAGCTGATGGGACGCAGGTCCCTCCCAAAGTGGATTACTCCTTTAGATGTGAAGCATCTAATCATCACAACCACATGAGGTATTAGCTCCAGTTTCCCGGAGTTATCCCTCTCTTTGGGGTAGGTCACCAACGTGTTACTCACCCATTCGCCACTAAGAGCAAGTATTGCTACAAGCTCTTCGTTCGACTTGCATGTATTAGGCACGCCGCCAGCGTTTATCCTGAGCCAGGATCAAACTCTCCGCAAAAAAAGCATCTTTCGATGCAAAGGTTCTTGCGAATTTTAACTGGAATTGCGAGTCGTCACTTCCTATCACTCTTCAGTTGTTAAGGTTCTTTTTCAACCGAGCGGGCAGTATTCTACCACCGCCCATCGGGCCTGTCAAGGCCTTTTTAGAGACAAAATCGCCGATGTCGGTTTTCAACATCGGCACGTCAGACAAGCCGGCCTTTTGGCCGCAGTCTCTGACGCAGAGCGTCTCTATTCGGTTGTCAACATTCTGCCCTCTAGGGGGCTAGAACAGTGTTGTGCAATTGAGCGAACCGAATTATATGCCAAATCGAGAATATGTCAAGGCTTTTTTAGGGGCAATTTGGGCAAATTCCAAGCAATTTGCCACCAATTTCCACTTTTAGCCCAATTCTTGCCGGCCCATCAGGGCGCGCAGCAGAGTACTCTGGTCGGCATATTCCAGATCGCCCCCAATTGGCAGGCCGCGCGCCAGGCGCGTCACCCGCACACCCAGGGGCACAAGCTGCTGTTGGATATACATGGCAGTCGCATCCCCTTCCATGCTGGGGTTGGTCGCCAGGATGATCTCTTGAATACCGCCAGCACGCACTCGCCACAGCAGCTCGCGCATGCGCAGATCTTCGGGACCAATGCCTTCAATGGGCGAAAGCGCCCCGCGCAGCACGTGGTAACGCCCCTGGAAGCCCCCCGTGCGCTCCATGGCCAGCACATCTAAGGGTTCCTCCACCACACATACCAGGCTGGGGTCGCGCTCACTGCTGGCACAAATCTCGCACATCTCGCGCCCCGAGGTGGTGATGTTGAAGCAGATCGGGCAGTCCACCGTATTGGCCTTGAGCGCCTGCAAGGCTTCGGCTAACTCCAGGGACTGTTCTTCGGGGGCGTTGACAAGGTAAAAAGCCAGCCGGGAGGCTGTTTTGGGGCCAATACCCGGCAGGCGCGCAAATGCATTGATCAGGTTTTGGATGGGGGCAGGTAAGATCATACCTGGTTTAGAAGGGCAGGCCGCCAGCCAAGGGGCCCATCCGCTGCGAGGCCAGGTCGCGCGAAGCATCCAGGGCCCCGTTGACAGCAGTCAGGATGAGGTCTTGCAGCATTTCTACATCGCTGTCTTTCAGCAGCTCTGGATCGATCGTCACCGATTGGCAGCGTTGATCGCCGGTGGCTACCACTTTGATTGCACCGCCGCCAGCAGTATAAGTGACGGTTTCATTGGCCAGCTGTTCTTGGGTCTGTTGGAGCTGTTCTTGCAAGCGCTGCATCTGCTGCATCATTCCCATGGGGTTCTTTTTTGCGCCGTGAAATCCTTTGGCCATTTTCTCTCTCCTATTGCACGTCTACAATTTCTCCGCCCAGGTCTCGCAAGGCGGCGGCAACCATACCGTCGCTGTCCACATCAGGGGGCGGGGTGCTGCGTTTACCGCTGGCAACATAACAGCGCACGGTAACTTCCAGGCCCAGCACATCTTTGACCGCTGCCTGGATCACTTCAAGATTATGCGACTTTTCCACTTGTGATTTAAGAATGTCGCTAGGGTAACCTAAAATCAAGACACTGCCCTTGAGCAGATGGGAGCGGCTGGAATTGAGCAAGCCGTACACCTGGGGATTGGCCTGGCGCACCGCGCCCAACAATTTGCGCCAGTTTTCCTCCAGGCGTTGATTAGCCGAAGCATCTTCGGGCGCAAGCTCTTCAGCGGGCGCTTCTTCTGGCTCTTCGGCAGGCGGCGGGGCAGCCTTGGCAGGCCGCGCTGCCGGGGCAGCAGGTTTGGCAGGCTGAAGGGTGCGGGCCGGGGCTGGCGCAGCAGGCGTAGCGGCCGGCTCAGAAGAAGCCGTCAACGCTTCCACAAAGGCCATCTCAAGGGGCAAAGCCGGCTGCCAACTGCCGCGTCCATCGCTGGCAGCCTGGTTAAAGATCTGGATCAGGCGCAGCAGTTCGGGGGCAGGTAAGGCTTGGCTGTGGCGCGCCATCTGAGCGCGCACCTCCACGGTCGCATCCACCTGGGCAGCGTTGCCCATGCTCACCAACAGCAGGCTGCGCAGGTAATCGACAATCTGGCGCGCAAACTGCCGCGGATCGCTGCCGGCATCCAGGGTGCGGTGCAAAATATCCAGTCCCTCAGCCGGCTGTTGGGTCACAATGGCCTCCACCAGGTCAAGCACGGCCTGGCTGGTAGCAGTGCCCAAGACAGACTGGGCCATTTCAAGCGTCACCGGCTTGCCAGCCGAGGCCAATTGATCAAGCAAAGAAATGGCATCGCGCATGGCACCGGTGGCCTGGCGCGCCAGCAGCGTGAGAGCCTCAGGCTGCACTTCGATGCCTTCGCCCTCTGCCAGGGTCTTCAAATTAGACACAATCTCATTTACCGGAATGCGGCGGAATTCGTGGCGCTGGCAGCGCGAAAGCACCGTGGCAGGGATCTTATGCACTTCTGTTGTGGCAAGGATGAAAATGGCGTGGGAGGGGGGCTCTTCAAGCGTCTTGAGCAGGGCATTGAAGGCCGCCGTAGAGAGCATATGGACTTCGTCGACGATATAGACTTTGAAACGGCCCTGGTTGGGTGAGAAATTGATCTTATCCCGCAGGTCACGCACATCTTCAACACTGGTGTTGGAAGCAGCGTCGATTTCGATCAGGTCCATAAAACGCCCCTGGTTAACAGCCAGGCAGTGGGCACAGGCGTTACAGGGGCGCTTAGACAGCTCTGGCTCCAGGCAGTTCACAGCCTTGGCCAACAGACGGGCAGTGGTAGTCTTGCCGGTGCCTCGTGGGCCAGCAAACAAGAAAGCGTGTGCCACCCGATCGGCAGTGATGGCATTGCGCAGCGTCTGCACAACATGCTGCTGGCCAATCACCTCATCCCACTGGGCCGGGCGCCATTTACGATACAGTGCTTGCGACATAACTAGAGTCTATCAGAGGGCGGCAAAGAGGTCAATCTAATTTCCCGATTTCAATCAGGGCTTTAACAGAAGCGTAAAAACCTGTTATTTCAACAGATCACTGGCATCTTGAATGCGCTGTAAAATTTGCTGCGCCTCATCCTCCCCAGCAATATGCACCGTGCCATCCCCATCCACATGTGTGGGGATCAACTCATAACCCGTGTAGTTTGGACCCTCGAAATGGACTAGCAAGATCACCCCCTGCTGGTGAGCCAGGTCCCAGGTCTGGTCGAAAACAAAGTTGCCCAGACCGTAGAACACATCAATCCCATCTATCTGCTGGTAAGCCTGGACAACATGGGTATGGTTACCCACCACCAGGTCTGCCCCGGCTTCTACAATGCGTTGGGCAAAGCGGAGTTGATAGTCACTGGGATTAGGGGTATCTTCTGGTCCCCAATGCGGCATGAAAATGACCACATCTGAGACCTGCCGGGCAGCATCAATGGCGGTGCGCAAGTTATCATCGGTCAACGGAGCAATGCCTGGAGAATCTTCACTGGCAAAGGCCAACGGCTCGACCATGCCCAACGAGACGATACCAAAACGCACCCCCTGCACAGTGACGACCACTGGCGCCAGCGCCTCATCCAGCGCGGAGCCAGCGCCCACAGTCTGGATTCCAGCGGCATGCAAATTATCCAGGGTCTCAAAGAAGGCGCGGTTTCCCTGCTCTTCGCAGCTTGGGCCGTTGCAGTTCTTGATGTGGTTGGTGGCTACGCTCATCACATCAAAACCGGCCTGGGCGGCAGCCTGGGCACTGCGTGCGTCGCCAACCAACACATAGGTAAACATGCAGCCCTTATGAACAGAAGCATCGCTCAGGGTTGCGTTGAGCGTACCGACTGCCAGGTCGGCGCCTTGGATCAGTTCGCTGACCTCAGCATAGACATAATGAGCATCGTTACGGGCATCAATGGCGGCTTGCACACAACGCGCCGGCACAATCACACCGGTGAAAAGCAGGGTGATGGAGGGCAAGGGGGTCTCAGTAACCGGAGCAGGCGGCGGAACAAGCGTCGCGACCGCGGTATCGCTTGGCAATACCACAGCCGGCGCCGCTTCTTGAGATGCTGGCTGGGTGCTGGCGGGGGCAGGGCTGGCAACAAGCGGTTGAAAGGGGGTTAATGTGGCCAAAAAAGCGGCTGACGGTGTGGCAGCCAAGGGCGGAAGCGGTTGGCAGCCTGCCAGGCAAATCAAAAAGATTGTCAGAATAAGACGGTTTATACGTTTCATTGTTTTAACGCCAGGTCGATTTCGGCTAAGACTTGAGCATCATTTTCTTGCTCAAGCGCGCTTTCCAGCGCGCGCCGGGTTTGGAAAGTATTTATTTGGCCCAAAGCCCAAGCCGCATGCGCGCGAACCAGGGCTTCAGGATCAGAATCCAGCGCGCGGATTAGTAGACTTTCGAGTACCAAGATGCATTTGCCGCCAATTGAAATCATAGCCTGGTTGCCTGCTGCCACAGCCAGGTTGCGCAAATACCCGCGCCGCTTGCTGCGCCGGATGGGGTTACTTTTGAACTTGCGATTAAAAGCCTGAGGGGTCAAACCCAGATCAGAGAAGGGAGCAGTAACAGGGGGCATGTCTTGCGCCTGCACAGCAAAGCGGTTCCAGGGGCAAACCTGCTGGCAGATATCGCAGCCAAAAACCCAATCTCCCATCAGTGGGCGCAGTTCCAGGGGGATGGGGCCTTTCAACTCAATCGTCAAGTAAGCTATGCAGCGCTGGGCATCCAGGGTGCGATCCGGCAGAATGCAGGTCGTGGGGCAGGCTTCAATACAACGCCGGCAGCTTCCACAGTGATCAGCCAGCATAGGCAGATCAGGCTCCAACTCTAGACCCAGCAAAATTTCAGCCAGCAAGAAGTAAGAACCAAGCCGCGGATTGATCAGGCAGGTATTTTTGCCAATCCAGCCCAGCCCGGCGCGCTGTGCCAGGTCACGCTCCAAAACTGGGCCGCTGTCTGTATACCAGCGGTTGGGCACTGGATGGCCCGCCAGGGTCTCGATGAATGCAACCAGGGCTTGCAACCGCACAACCAACACAGCATGATAATCATCATTCCAGGCATAGGCCGCAATGCGACCGTTGGCCGAGGGCGGGCTGCTCCCGTCGCCACCTGGATAAGGCGCGCCCAAAACCAAGATCGAGCGGCATTCAGGCAGCACCTGGCGCGGATCGGCGCGCCTCGCCAGCGAACGCTCAGAGGCAAGGTAAGCCATTTCGCCGTGCCTGCCAGACTGCAGCCAGGCAGCGAAGACATCAAAATGCGGCGCTGGATTGGGCGTGGTGACACCAGCCAGGAGAAAGCCCAGGCGGTGCGCTTCGGCCAAGATGGCGGTCTTCATAGATCCATGTAAGCAAAAGCGGCGGCGCATATGCCACCGCCGCTTTTGCTTAATCTTTTAGGGCTGGCAGGTTAACGAGAAGGTAGCTTGATTAGATGTCAGATCAACCGGAGAGCTGATGTGCAGGCGTACCCAACCGGTGGCCGTGTTGCCGAAATCCAGCGGGAAGCTAAGGGTGTAGGTGCCAGGGCTAAAGGTAGAAGATTGGGCCGGCGGCAGGTTGAAGGAAAAGCCCGAGGTTTCTGAGCCCCCCTCAAGTACATACGTCAGGGTGGCAGGCTCATTGACTGTAAAAGTGGCCGAGAAGGTAAAGGTGCGCGGGCAGGCACCGGTATAGACTGGCTCATCCACTGCCATGCTGAGCCCCGTGACCACACCCGCACTGGGGGTAACAGTGACTGTGGGGGTAGCAGCAGAACCATTGGAGGTGGGTGAAGGTGTGAAGGTTGGGCCGCCCGGCGTAACCGTGGCCGTAGCAACCACAGTGCCGCCGACCACATCGATCTCAACATAAATCGAAGCATCAAAATACTGCCCTGAGGCGTTCTGCATCTTCCAGTAACCCCGGTAACGCCCGGTGGTGCTGGGGGCGGTCAGATCTACTGAAATATCCACCGTGGCGCCAGGAGCCACACTCTCTGCCAGAGCCACCGATGTAACAGTGCCCATTTGATCTCCACTGAGGAAGACCAACTTGTAACTGGTGCTCCATGTGGTTGTGCCGGCGTTCATCAGGCGCCAGGTCTTCGTGAAGGCGGCGCCAGGGGCGTAATCGCTGCCGTCTGGCACAGTCACATCAGACACGTAGGTGGCCTTGTCAGCAGACGTAGAAGCGGGGGGAGGGTTGGTGGCAGTAGCAGCCGCCACAGGGGTCTGGCTGATGGCAGCCAACTGTGTGATCGCCGCCTCAGCCGTTTGAGCGATTGAGGTCTGCGCCAGGTCTGGCGTGGGGCTGGGAGGAACCGGCGTGACACTGGGGGTTGATTGGGCCAGCTCGGTCAAGCGAAAGTCAGCCGTTTGGGCGGCGGCAGTGTAAACAGCGTTGGGATCCGTCGTGTTGGTAGGGACAGCCTGAGTGCTTGAACTGCAGGCCGCCAGGATGGCGCTGAAAGCCACCAGTAAGATGGCAAAGCGATAGATTTTCGAGTTCATTTTTACTCCTTTACAATGAATGATACCAAAAAACACTTGAACACGGGGAGGCCCGTGTGATAAACAAGTTGAAGCAGCGCTTTTGCGCTGCTTCAACTTGTTTCGATAACAGGATCTAGCGTTCGATGCGCGGTGAGATCCACAACGCCAGGTCGCCATCGGCTACGCCCTCGGCCTTGACAACCAGAACAAACTGGACGACCTTGCCGGTGAGGGCCGAGAGATTCAGGTCAATATCAACCACTTTGCCCTCGCAGGCTTCTAACCACTCGCCAAGCAAGACCTCGCCGCCAGAATCTACGTACTTAAGCTGGTAGCGCACCTTGCCGTCTTCACAACCTGTGCGCAAGCCAATGGTAGCCCTGAAATGATCGCCGTTTTGCACGGTGTAGATCGGGTACTGGCCCGAGATCATACCATCGGTGATCCGCTGCGGGTAAGTAGCCAGGGCACGGCTGTACGTCTTATTGTTCTCAGCCTTAGCATTATTCAGATCGACCGCCACACCGTCAGAGTCATCAGGCGGATCGCCCCACGGTATGATGGTGGTGGCATTGCGCCACTGGGCATCGGGGCCGCGCGAAATGAAATCAAAGACCACGTTGACATTGGGGGTTGGGGTTACGCTGGGGGTAGGTGTTTTGGGTGAAACGACCTTGATCTGGACCCAAAAGCTTTTTTCAGCATTATCACCAATGCCAAAGGTAGCACCGGCCGCGTTGCGCAGCTTCCAATCGCCGCGATACGTATCGGGGGTTGCCGGGGCAGTCAGGGTGACAGAAACATCCACCGTAGAGCCCGGGGCCACGGTGGCGCCAGCGTTAATGAACTGCACCGAGGCCGGTCCGCTCATGGCTGCGCCGCTGACAAATACCAGCGCGTAGCTGGAAGTCCAGGTGCAAGAGCCATTGTTGCGAATACGCCAGGTTTTCACAAACGTGGTCCCAGGGGCAAGCTCCGAGTTATCCGGGAAGGTCACATCTGAGACAAAGCTAGCCCGGTCGCAAGGCACAAAGACGGTGGCAGTGGGTGGAACGGATGTCTTGGTTGGCGGCACGGCAGTGGAGGGCACGGCAGTAGGCGCCGCCGAGGTATTCGTCGGCGGGACGACAACCGTAGTGCCAGTAGGCTGGGCTACGCCAGGCGTCTGGCTGGGGGCAACGATCGGCGTACCAACCGCATTCTGGGTAAGTTGGGCCTGCACCGTCATGGCGGCGGCTGTGTAGATCAAGTTGGGATCCTGAGTGGGCGATTGGGCATCCTCAGTCGAGGGCAGGTTGCAAGCAGCCAGGGCGAGGGCTGCCAGCAGAGTGGTCAAGATAATGGCAAAGATTCTTCGGGTAGACATTTTCTCCTCCATATAGGTTCGCAGCAATAGACGCAGACCAAAGCAGAATAGTTCCAGTTTCAACTATTCTTCTCTATTGTACACGCGTTCGAGGTGAAAGTTTGGTGAGATCGGGTTTAAACCAGGCGCGACTGCATCGACCAGGGCCCGGTCCAGGTAATGGTCACCGGGAGTACCTGCCCGTGCAGATCGGACTCACTCTCTAGGAAGACCAGCTTATTGGTGGGGGTGCGGCCTTTCCAACGCCCCTTGACACGCTCTTCAAAGAGCACATCCACGCGTTCGCCCAAGTAACGGGCGTTGATCTCAGCGGCGATGTTCTCTTGCAGGGTTTCAAGCAGGCGGAAACGGCGCATCTTCTCGGCCTCGGGTACATCATCTTCCATGCGGCGGTCGGCCACGGTGCCCGGGCGGGTGGAATAGCGCGCCAGGTGAGACACATCCAGCTTGAGCTCAGCCAATAGATCATAGGTATTTTGAAATTGCGCTTCGCTCTCGCCAGGGAAACCGACAATAATATCAGTGGCAATCGAAACCCCCGGAAAGCCATCTCCCAGCCGGGCACGGATCTTTTCCACCAGGCGGCGGTAATCTTCGGCAGTATAACCGCGCTTCATATTCTCCAGCACCTGGTCATCGCCAGCCTGCACAGGCACTTCGATGTGCGGCATCACCTTGGGTAGTGCTGCCACGGCATCCAAAAGCTCGTCATGCATCCAATTGGGATGCGAGGTGAGAAAACGAATGCGCTCAAGGCCTTCAATCTCGTTGGCCATGCGCAGCAGGCCTGCCAGGTTTGGGCCCTCGGGCAGATCTTTGCCGTAGCGGTCCACAATCTGGCCCAAAAGGGTCACTTCTTTGACGCCCTGGGCCGCCAGGGCACGCAGTTCGGCAATAATCGTGGCGCTTGGCCGGCTGCGCTCTACACCGCGCCGGTAAGGGATAATGCAGTAGGTGCAGGCATGCGAGCAGCCCAACACCACCGGCACGTGCGCCGAAACCAGGCGGCCGCGTTCGGCTTCGGGCAAGTGCAAGGCGCTGACCTCATCGGGACCTTCATCCATGATGGCAAAGCGCTGGGTTACCTCGCCAACTTCCAACTGGCGGCTCTCATCTTGGGTCAGGTAAGCTACCAAGGGACCCACGTCAGAAGGGGGCGAGAAGACATCCACAAAGGGGAAACGCTGTTTGAGTTTTTCGCTGCTTTTAATTCCCACCAGGCAGCCCATCAGGTTGATCACCATCGAAGGGCGCTGGGCTTTTAAAGAACGCAGTGAATTCAAATAGCCGTAAGCCCTATCCTCTGCGCTCTGCCGCACGACACAAGTATTCATGATGACCACATCAGCCTCGGCAACACGCTCCACCGCCTGGCAGCCAATCTGCTCCAGGGTTGAGGCCACGCGCTGCGAATCGGCCACGTTCATCTGACAACCTTCGGTCCAAATATAGTATTTCACGCTGGGTATTATAACTGAATCCCCAAACTAGAGGATTAGCAGTGTTTAATCAGCATTGCCAAGATCTGTTTTCAGAAATTTTCAATGATAAAATAGGCCCTATGCCTAAGAACATCAAATGGTTTACCCCTGGCAGGCTGGCATTGGGATTGGCCGGCCTGGTGGTGGCGGGGCTGTTGATCTATCAAATCCCGGCTGTGAAGGCGCGCCTGGAATGGCGGGTGGAGGTGGCTGAGGCTTACCTGCGCGGGGTGTTCAACCCGGCTGGCAGCTTGCCCACCCCCCTGCCCAACATCACAGATACCCCTGGCCCCACAGCGCCCCCCACTGTCACCCCCACCCCCACCGTCACGCCCACACAGGTGGTGCTTTCACCGACCCCCGTGCCGCCCACCCTCACCCCCACGCCCATCCCAGGCTCTGTAACGCTCACCGCCTCCTACTGGGAGAAACAAGGCCCTAATAACTGCGGCCCGGCTACCCTCTCAATCTACTTGCATTATTACGGCTGGGATGGCACCCAAAAAGATATCACTGACCTGATCAAGCCCATCTCAGAAGACCGCAATGTTAACCCCGAAGAACTGGTCTATTTTGTGCGCACGCGCGCCGGCTGGCTGAGTACTGAGTTCCGCGTGGGTGGGGATATTGACCTGATGAAAGAGCTATTGGCGGCGGGCTTCCCGGTGATGATCGAAAAGCCTCTTATCGTCCAAGAGACTTACTGGCCCAATGATGACCGCTGGGCCGGGCATTACATCCTACTCACCGGGTACGATGACGAGGCACAAACCTTCACCGTCCAAGACAGCTTCCTGGGAGCAGATCAGCGCATCTCTTACGCTCAGCTAGATGAAGAATGGAAGGCCTTCAATCGCGTCTACCTGCTCATCTACCTGCCCCACCAAGAAGAGACTCTCAAGAACATCCTGGGGCTCGATTGGGATCCAGCCATTAACCGGCAGTTCGCCCTTGAAACCGCCCAACGCGAGACCGAGGCCAATCCCAATGACGCCTTTGCCTGGTTCAACGTGGGCAGCAATCTGGTCTATTTTGAGCGCTACAGCGAAGCTTCCACCGCCTACGATACCGCCCGCACCCTGGGCCTGCCGCAGCGCATGCTGCGCTACCAGTTCGGGCCTTTCTTCGCCTACTTCCACTCTGGGCAGATCGATGAACTGCTGGCACTGACTGAGTATGCCCTCAAGATCACCTACGACTCAGAAGAGGTGCACCTGTGGCGCGGTTGGGCACTCTACCGCGACGGCAAGGTAGAGGCGGCCATGGGTGAATGGTACAAGGCCTTGCAGATCAATCCCACCTATTGGGATGCCCAGTACGCCCTGGATTTTGTGACCGCCAGCCCTTAAGAGAGCAACCACAGAGTCACAGAGAAAACCCCTTAAAAATTTCCATGCACTCTCGGCTACCCTTCAGCAGCGGTTACCCTTTAGCCGCTGTATCTCTGCGGTTTTCTCTAGGTTTAGCTCTTGCTTTAAAAACGGCCCATCCTCCTACAGCCGCCAGGCCCAGCAAAGCACCTGACAGATCCACGCCCAGATCAAAGAGCGAGGCGCGCAGCGAGAAGTAACCGCTGCTGAGGGCCTGGAAAGTCTCTTGCAGGGCAGCCGCCAGCAGCACAGCCCCCAAGGTCAGCCATAGGGCGCGCCACGAAGGACGCAGCCGCAGGGTCGCCCACAGCAACAGCACCAACCCAGCAAACAGCAAGGCATGCATCAAGATGTGCATCCTTTCGGGGCCGAAGATGGCATCGAAACGATAACGGAAGGCCGGCCAAATCTTTCCCAACAAGGCCATCGGGAAGAGCATGCCAGCCAGCCAGGCCAACAGCAGGCAGGCGGCGCGCCAGGGCCGGGGGGTGGGTTTTCTCTCAAGATTCACAGCCGCATTATAATATCCAAATGCTAGAAAAACCCAATCTTGATGAAGGCAAAATCTGCGCCTGCCTGGAGGGAGAATTCGGGCTGAGCATACGCAGTTTGAGCTTCTTGCCACTGGGGGCAGATGTAAACACCGCCGTCTACCGCGCCGAAGACCAACATGGCGCGGCCTACTTTGTAAAGCTGCGCAGTGGAGACTTCAACCCCCTCACCGTCACGCTGCCCAAGGCCCTCAACGAACAGGGCCTGGCGCAGGTCATCGCCCCCCTTGAAACCCCAAACGGCAGGCTGTGGGCCGACCTGGAAGCTTACAAGCTCATCTTATACCCCTTCATAGAGGGGCAAGATGGGTACCAGGTGACCCTCTCGGCCCAGCAGTGGGACGAACTGGGCCGAGCGCTCAAGACCCTGCACAGCGCATCCCTGCCGCCCGCCCTGTTGAAACACATTCCACAAGAAAGCTATTCTCCCCGCTACCGCCAGGCAGTGCGCACCTTTATGGCTCAGATGGTTACAGAAACCTTCACAGACCCCGCTGCCAGCCAACTGGCGGCCCTGCTGAGGGATCAGCGCACCCTAGTGCTCCAGCTGGTGGAACGGGCCGAGCGGCTGGGGCAGAAGCTGCAAGCCCAGGCCCCGCGCTGCGTCGTTTGCCACTCAGACCTGCACGCCGGCAACCTGCACATTGCCCCCGATGGCAGGTTTTATATCGTCGATTGGGACGGACCCATCCTGGCACCCAAGGAACGCGATTTGATGTACATTGGCGGCGGACAAGGCTTCAGGGGATATACCCCGCAAGAAGAAGAAGCCCTATTCTATCGCGGCTATGGATCGACGCAGATTAACCAGGCTGCCCTGGCATACTACCGCTACGAGCGCATCGTGCAAGATATCGCCGCCTTCTGTGAGCAGATCTTGCTTTCAGATGAAGGCGGGGAAGACCGGGCCCAAAGCCTGCATTATGTAAAGGCTAACTTCCTGCCAGGCGGCACGATCGAGATCGCTTGCCAGGCAGACATAACAAAGTGAAAGTCCGCCTCTTGACATAGTGTAATACACACACTATAATAGTTAGTGTATATATTACACATGAAAGAGAGACGCACATGAACTTCCACCCCACTTCCCCCGCTGACCAGGCACACCATGATCCCGTCAAGGTCTTCGCTGCCGGGCTCAAACTGCACCACATTGCCAACACCGCTTACCCCATCGGGCACACCAGCACCATGCGCCCTTACCGCGTGCCCAACGCCCAGGCCCAGGCCATCGGCGCGGCCGCCTGGCAGGGCTGCGACCGCCTGGGGCTGTACGTTCACATTCCCTTCTGCGAGAAGCGCTGCGGTTACTGTGAGTATTGCGTGGTAGATCCCGCCACGCTGGCGCGTGACGAAGACCTGTATTTTAACCTGCTGCTGGGCGAGTTTGAGTTGTACCGCCAGGCGGCAGATACGCCTGCCAAGACGTTGATCGGCTTCGATATCGGCGGCGGCACCCCCACTGCCGCCAAAACGGCCAACATTGCCCGGGTGGTAGAGGCGGCCCAGCGCTGCTTCCAATTGCCCGGGCAGGTGGCGATCAGCATCGAGACCACGCCCAAGATTGCCGCCCTGGAGCCGGAGAAGATCCGGGCCCTGTATACAATGGGCATCCGGCGTATCAGCATGGGCGTACAAACCGTCAGTCCGCGTCTATTGCAGGCCATTGGGCGCACCACCACCCTGCTGCACGATAACCAGCAGGCCGCCGAGAACATCCGCCAGGCGGGCTTCGAGCGCTTCAACGTGGATGTAATGTACGGCTTTGCCGGGCAATCTCTGGGCAGCGTGGAGGCCACCATCCAGCATGCCGTGGGCCTGGCGCCAGAATACATCACCCTCTACCGTATGCGCTACAAAGGTACCGGGCTGGCAGACCAGGCCGAGCAGGTAAATTTAGATGAAGTGCTGGCACAGTACGAAAGAGCGGCAGAGATGCTGCACGCGGCCGGTTACCAGGCCACGCCCGGCAAGAACACCTTCAGCCGCCTGCCAGATGACCCCGGCACCAGCCATTACCTCACCGAGCGGGTGATCCACGGCACACCTTACCTGGGGTTGGGCCTGGGGGCGCAGTCGCTCTCGCCCACCACCCTGGCTTACAACGCCGGTGCCGCCGATAAACGCCTGGAGCATTACCGCCGCATGGTAGAAGCAGGCCGCCTGCCCCTGCAAGACCTCTACCACCTCTCGCCCCAGGCAGCGATGGGCAAGATGATCTCGGTTGCTTTCTACTTCGGAGAGATCAACCTGGAGAGTTTTGAACGCAAGTTTGGGATGCCTCTGGCGCAGGCCTTCCCGGCAGAATTGGAATTTGTGCTCAAAGAGGGTTTGATGGAGTATATCCCGCCCATCCTGCGCCTGACCAAGGCCGGCGTGCGGGCTTCAAATGGCGTCATTGCCCTCTTCTACGCCGCGGCAGTCAAAGCCTATTTGCTAGAAAAAGCTTCCAACCACAGGGATGCAGATGGCGCCAAGAAACGCGCTACAGAGCATTCTGTGTACTCAGCGTCTCTGCGATAAGAAATGATATTCTACAATGCCCTACGACTTCGCCAGTTTGCTCTTCGCCGGGCCTTGCAACGCCCGCTGCCCCTTCTGCATCGGCAAGCAGGTGGACCCACACCTGAACACGGCCAACCTAGATACTTACCCACCGCGCGGGCTGGAACGCTGGATGGGGCTGATCTGGGAGCACAACATCCGCCAGGTGACCATCAGCGGCACCACCACCGATCCCCAGCTTTACCGTCACGAGGAGCGCCTGCTGGCGCACCTGCGCCAGCACCTGCCAGGCCATACTCAGTTTGCGCTGCACACCAACGGGCGGCTGGCACTGCGCAAGATGGCAGTCTTCAACCAATATGACCGCGCCAGCCTCTCTATCCCGAGCTTTGAGGCCCAAACCTACCGGCGTATGATGGGGGTAAGCGGCCCGCCGGATATAGAAAATATTTTACAAAACACCATAATAAAAATCAAAATATCTTGCGTTATCAGCGATGAAAACCGCTCTCAGACCAGTCAATTCCTGGCCCACTGCGCCAGGCTGGGCATCCGCCGCGTGGCCCTGCGCAAACTCTACGGCGAGGCCCGCCCCTGGGCGGCCCTGCTGCCGCTGGAAGATCTGGGGCTGGCGCAGAGCGGTGCCTACCGCAGCAATCCGGTCTATGATTACCGAGGCATGGAGGTTACACTGTGGGATTTTGAGCAAACCGAGAGCTGTGCCATCAACCTGTTCAGCGATGGGTCGATCAGCATGAACTACCTGTTAAAACCCAAAGCGAGCGTGGAACAGCATCCAGACACTGTTCCACGCTCGCTTTGAGAGACTAAAGAACCATGCGCATGCCGCGTTCCATCTGCTGGTACACTACTTTGATGTTGTTCTGGTAGCGCTCCAACTGACCTTCAACGTAATGCGGGAAGGCCGGGTCGGCAAGGGTCTCCTCTAACGAATGGCCCTTGGCAAGGTGTTCAGCCACCAGCCTCCAGGTGCCTTCCAGGTAGGTCTGCAGAGCCGCGATGTCCCCCTCGTGACACAGGGGGCCGTGCCCAGGCACAACGATCGTGGTATTATATTCTGACAGCCTGTTAAGGGCTTCAACCCAGGCAGGCACATCGGCATCGTTCAGATAGGGGTAGCGACCCACAAAGATCAGGTCTGAAGCAAACAGCACGCGCGCCTCTGGCAGCCAGACCACCGCAAGATCCGGCGTATGGGCGCCATAATGAGTCACTTCAATACGCACGCTGCCCAGGTCGGCGCTGAACCAGCGTTCAAAGATCTGGTTTGGCAAGACAATGCGCAAATCGCTGGTTTTCTGGCGCAGGGCCTGGGCCTGCTGGGGATCGCCGTGCGCCGCGTTCTCAACCATGGCCTGGATAGCTTCGGGCCGCCATTCATTCTCCAGGCTGGCCTGCATGCGTTCTTTGCATATCTTGTGTGCCAGGATGGGGCATTCAAAAAGCTGGTTGCCCCATGTATGGTCGCGGTGGTGGTGGGTGTTGATCACCAGGCACACATCCTGCGCATGCACCTTGGCAGCAGTTAACAGTTTTTGCATATCTTCGGGGTATGAGGTGGTATCAATGACCACAATTCCATCGGCGGTATGCACAAACCCAATATTAGCCCCCTCTTCTGGACGGATGACCACCGTTACGCCAGCATAGACTTCCAGCAGTTCCATGTCTGCAGTCCCTCCTTCCATATTATACCGTCAAGTTGAACAGCCAGCGCACCAGACGCCAACATGGCCTTGGCTTGCTCGACGGTATAGATACCACCCGCGCCGATCACCGGCAGGCCCTGCGCAGAGATCGCCCGCACCGCTGCCAACGCCAGGGGGTACACAGCCGGGCCATAAAGGCGGCCTTCTACCATCTGGGGCGGGCCAGACTTGTTCGCAACCAACAGAGTGCCGCGCGGTGGCGACAGGCTGACAGCCGCCGCACCAGCCTCTACCACAGCCTGGGCCAGGTGCACCGCCTGCTCAAATGGCAAACGCACGATCACCGGCAGTTCTCCAGCTGCAGCCCGGGTAAAGGCCACCGCTGCGCTGGCGTCGACTTCAGGGGGCAGGCCCACCTCCAACCCGCCCAATCCTTCCAGCCTTTCCAGGCGCGGCAGCATCCAAGACAGGTCATCAACCTTTTGCACCAGCAGGTGCACAATCACCGGCTGCGAGGCCCGCCCCCAACGGGCGGCATGGCGGCGCAGGGCCGCATTCAGCCCCGGGTTGGGATAGCCGGTATGGAGCAAAAACCCGCCCGGGTAAGGCAGGCAGCGCGGCCCACGCGCCGGCGTGCGCACCCCCAGGCTGAGCGGATCCGTAACGAATGCCCCCAGGCCGCTCAAAGCCTGGGCATCGTGCGAGGCTGGGGCAAAGCCCAGGGTTCCGGCGGCGTTCATCAGAGGGGTGGCAAAAACCAGGTCATATTTCGACATGCATCACCACCAGGCCCGCAAGTCAAAGACCGGCCCATCCTGGCAGGCCAGCTTCCAACCGCGCCGCACAGGGATGGCACAGGCACCGCATTCACCTGACCCGCCGCAAGGCATGGCTGTGGTCACCAAGGCCTGGCCTGGGCAGACCGGCGGAAGCCCGCCGTGCAGCCCCAAGATGCCCGGCAAAGACTCCACCTGCTCCACGCTCAGGTCGATGGCTAAGAAATCGGCCCAAGAGAGGGCTTCTGGCAGCATACCGAGCGGGTTGATCTCAATCGAAGAAGGCAGGCGCGGCAGGGCTGCCGCAGTGAACAAAGCCACGGATAGATCCTGGCGCAGGGCCTGCTGGGCCAGGGGCAGCAGGCGGGCGGCAGAGCCGCCCAGCGCGGCCAACGCCAGGCGCCGGGCATCTCCCGGCAAGGCAAAGCCCTTTCCCAGCGGGCCGCGCAGTTCCAGCACCAGGCCCGGCTGCCAGGCGGGCGGCAGGGGCGCAGCAGCCCAAAAGCTATCTGCCAACAGATCTGCTGCAAACAAAGGGGTTGCCAGGGCTGCAGTGGCATCCTGTGGATCATAGGCCAGCAGGTACTGCCCTGGTGCGGGCAAGGCTGCCGGGGGGCAATCCAGGCGCGCCTGGATCTGGCCAGCAGGGTCTAAACGCAGCTCGCCGATGCGAGCCTGGTAAGCATGCATGCATTCATCGTATCATATTTTTATCCGCACAGGGTATAATGTTTACATTCACTTTCCCGGAGGTATACCATGGACGTTGCCAGTGTTGTTCAATTCATATCAAGCATTGCCTGGATCCTGTTCTTAGGCGGTATTGCGTTAGCGGTTTTCATGGCCTCCCGCGGCCGCAGCGTCAAGCCTGCCATCACCTTCCTGGTGGTCATGGGCATTGCCGCCCTGGTTCTAACCAGCCTGGGAATGGGCATGGTCTTCATAGCTCCCCAAGAGCGCGGCGTGGTCATCTCAGCCGTCTCACCCATGGGGTACCGCGAACAGGCCCTGCAGCCAGGCCTGCGCTGGATCATCCCCTTCTTTGAGAGTGTGGTGCGCTACCCCATCTCAAATCAGACCTACACCATGTCCATCGCCTCGGCTGAAGGCCAGATCCAGGGCGACGACTCGATCGCTGCCCGCACATCTGATGGGCAGGAAATATTCGTAGATGCATCGGTGATCTATGCCATTGACCCGGCGCAGGTGGTGCAGGTGCACATCACCTGGCAAGATCGCTATGGCGATGGCCTGGTACGCCCCCTGGCACGCGGCATCATCCGCGACATGGTCTCGCAGTATGGGGTGGAAGAAGTTTACAGCACCCAACGCGTGGCCATGAACACCGCCATCAGTGAGGAAATGTCAACCCAGTTGAGCCAAAACGGTCTGCTGCTGGTAAGCTTCATCTTGCGCAACATCACATTCTCTGAAGAATATGCTGCTTCGGTAGAGCAAAAACAGATTGCCGAACAGCAGGCCCAACAAGCCGTCTTTGTAGTCGAGTCCAAAAAGCAAGAGGCCGAGCAGGCCCGCCAAACCGCCCAGGGTGTAGCCGATGCCGTGGTGATCCGCGCCCAGGGTGACGCAGAAGCCCTCGTCATTGCCGCCAACGCCGAAGCCGAGGCGCGCGTCATCGCTGCCAATGCCGAAGCCGAAGCCCTGCAGCTTATTTCCAATGCGCTGGGCCAGAACCGCGACCTGCTGTTGTACCAATATATCAACCAATTGTCGCCAGGCATCCAGGTGATGCTGGTACCCAACGACAACCCCTACTTGCTGACCCTGCCCACCCTGCCTGTTGGCGAAGAAACAGATATTCCCATGCCTTAGGAGTTTTGTGAGGCTGGCAGAATTAACAACTCACTGCCAGCCTCTAAAGGAGTGAAATGACGACAGCCATTCCAGTCTTCTTACTGCCATTGATCTGCGGCCTGCTGACCGGCCTGGCCGCGCTGGCAGGAGGAGGCATTTTATTAGCGCAGAACAAAGAGCGCGGCATTGCCATTGCTGTGTTGGTAGCAGGTGTGCTGTGCATTGTTGCCACCCTGGGCATCGTGCTGATGTATGTGATCACGCTGGCCCGCACAGGAGGCCTGTAAATGGCGATCAGCGTATTCGCCATCTTACTGCCGCTAGCGTGCGTCTTGCTGCTCAGCCTGGTTGGAACAGGCGTTGGAGCGGCGATTTTGGTGCAAGGTAAAGACCGCGGCGTGGCCTTGGGCATCACAGCCATTGGCTTGGTGTGCTTTTTGATCAGCCTGTGTGCGGTTGCCTTTTTTGTCTTGAGATTTCTCTTTGGATGGAACCCCACCTTATGACAGAGCCCGAAACATCTCCATCTGGACGGCAGATCCGCCTGACCACGCTTTCAAGCTGCGCTGGCTGAGCATCCAAGCTGAATGCGGAAACGCTGGCGCAGGTCCTGCGCCCCATTGAAGGCCTGTTCAACCCGTCTGACTACCCCAACTTGCTGGTAGGGTTGGGCGATCCAGACGATGCAGCCGTCTGGAAGCTGGACGAGCAACGCGCCCTGGTGATCACCACCGATTTCTTCACCCCGGTTGTAGATGACGCCTACGATTACGGCGCCATCGCCGCCGCCAACGCCCTCTCAGACGTGTACGCCATGGGCGGGCGCCCTTTCCTGGCGCTCAACCTGGCGGCTCTGCCGCCTTCCTTGCCCGCCGAGATGATCAGCGAGATCCTGCGCGGCGGGGCTGAGACAGCCCGCCAGGCTGGCGTGGTCATTGCAGGGGGGCACACCATTCAAGATCAAGAGCCCAAATACGGGCTGGTGGTGCTGGGATTTGCCGATCCGGCCCGCCTGCTGACCAAAGGTGGGGCCCGGCCGGGCGACATCCTGCTGCTCAGCAAGCCGCTGGGCTTTGGCACCACCACCACCGCCCTCAAGCGCGGCCTGGCCGAACCGGCCGATATTGCCGAAGTAGTGGGCTGGATGAAGACCTTGAACAAGCAGGCTTCTGAGCTGGCGCTGGAATTCGGCCTGCGCTGCACCACCGATATCACCGGCTTCAGCCTGCTGGGGCATGCGCTCGAAATGGCCCAGGCCTCGGGCGTAGGGTTGAACCTGCGCTTCAGCCAGGTACCCTTTATCAGCGGTGCGCGCCGCTATGCCAGGGAATTCATCTTCCCCGGCGGCGCGGCCGATAACCGCCTGTACTTTGGGCCTGAGGTGCGCTTTGCCCCTGAGATCGACGAGGCTTCGCAGATGCTGCTCTTCGACCCACAGACCAGCGGCGGGCTACTATTAGCCGTGCCGCCTGCCCAGGTAGATGCTCTGCTGGCAAAGGCCGCCCAGATCGAGCAGCCCCTGTGGCAGATCGGCGAGGTGGTGGCAGGCGCGGGGATCGAAGTAACAGGGTAAACATCCGTGATGCCAAATGAAGCCTCAACGCTCAAAAATCCATCCTGAGCTGCAGCACATCGCAAGGTGGATTCCGTTGTTCTCTTTCAGCCGCGAGAATCTCTGGTTTTGGCGTTTTGCAAATCCCTTGCTGCGCCTGCGCAGGGCCCCAAAAGATATACTCATCGAAAACATCAACCTCCCCAGCCAAGAGACGGGGAAGATGATCCGACTGCGCGTTTACCGCTCCAGGGCTGGCAAAGCCCCCGCCCCGGCTTTGCTCTGGATGCACGGCGGCGGGTACATCATCGGGACACCCGAGCAAGATGACACTGGTTGCATCCACTATGTACGCGACCTGGGGGTGGTAGTTATTTCGGTGGATTACCGTCTGGCGCCGGAACACCCCTTTCCGGCTCCGCTGGAGGACTGTTACCAGGCGTTAATATGGATGGGGGCGCATGCGACAGAGCTGGGTATAGACGCCAGCCGTATCGCCATCGGCGGCAGCAGCGCCGGGGCAGGCTTGGCGGCGGCCCTGGCACAGATGGCTCACGACCGCCAGGAGATCAAGCCTGCCTTTCAACTGCTCGTTTACCCGATGCTTGATAACCGTACCTGCACCCGCACAGACCCCGTAAACCAGGATCGCCTGGTTTGGACCTTAGACAGCAACCGCTTTGGCTGGCAGGCCTACCTGGGAGAACATTATGGCGCAGCCGTTATGCCTGTTCACGCCGTTCCCGCCCGGCGGGCCGACCTTTCTGGCCTGCCCCCAGCCTGGATTGGGGTCGGCACGCTAGACCTGTTCTATGATGAAGACATCGCCTACGCTCAAAGACTGTTGGACTGTGGCGTACCCTGTGAGCTGGTCATCGTCCCGGGAGTTTTTCACGGCTTTGACGTAGCTGGGACCAAATACCAGGTAGTGCGAGCATTTCGAGAATCACAGATCGCAGCGCTGAAAGGGCATCTTATTGACACAGAGCAGGAATGAAGAAGTGCCGCGCAACCGCCTACCAGCCATTCAGGTGAATTTTATCCTCCAGGCGGATTTCATGCTGCTTCATCCGTTTTGCCCCGTCCTTGGGATACCCCAATGCCAGGTAACAAGGCACCTCATAACCTTGCGGGATGTTTAGATGGCGACGCAAGCTTTTACGCTCCTCTTCGAAGGGGATGCGTGTCACCCCATAGATGCCCTCGCTGGCTGCCGCGATCAAGATATTTTCGATACAGCACCAGATGGAAGCAAAACTATTCAACGAAGACAGCGTTTCGGGCTGCAAGAGCGGGCCGCTGGCGTAAAAACAGGGGATGACCAGCGCCCCCGCCTCTAACAGCATGGCATGCTGCTTGGGGATGGCGTCAATATACATCTCTCTCTGAGATTGCTCAACCAACCCCCATTCGTTGACCAGGTTTGTCGCTCCCTGCGTGTCCTGAGGGGCGCGGATCGATTGGATCAGCGCGCTCCGCCTGGCCCGGTCCTGGATGATGACAAATTCCCACCTTCTCAGGTGATCGTTGGAGGGGGCTTTCAACCCTGCATCGATCAGCCTGCTGAGCAGCTCCATCGGTATTTCTCGCGCCTCAAAGTCGCGGATGGTTTTGCGATTGGTGATCGCCTCGTAAACATCCATAGTTCCTCCGCAAGCTTATCGCGCTGCCCGGATGGCTTCCAGGGTCTCGCGCGCTGGCGGCACCATGGCGAAAAAGCCCTGGATCTTCTCACAAGTATCATACTCGGTGCAGTGGGCGCAGTTGACTACTCCGTGCACCACGCCACAGGCGCGGATCTCACATTCGGCGCAGTGACCGCACTTGTGGGTGCCGGTCAGGCAGCCATCGCACATCACCGATTCAACGGTGATATCTGGGGCGTGGTATTCTTCCCGCCACTGCGCCGCCACCTTCTCCAACGCCGCCTGGTCGCCGGATTGCGTGGCGATGTATGCCGAGCAAGTGCTGCAAACCAATCCACAATAAGCAATGATCGTGTTTTCCATTTTTGTACTCTCCTTAGATTTAGGGGCGAGAATTAATTCTAGTACAAATGTTCTGAATCGTCAAGAAAACAATTCATTGTATAATTCCCTACAGGAGAGGAAAAAGAACATGGCCATCAAATGGAACTACGAAAAAATGAGCACTGGCTTATCAGAGATTGACGAGCAGCACAAAGAATGGTTCCGCCGCTTCAATATGTTCAAAGAGGCGGTTGTTAATGGTCAAGGGCAAGCCGCCCTGCGCAGCGCCCTGGATTTCCTGGTTGACTATACTGAAATCCACTTCAAACGCGAGGAAATCTACATGCAACACTACCACAGCCCCACCGAGGCTGAGAACCAGAAACAACACGCCGAGTTCCGCGCCAAGCTGTCAGAGATCAAGAACTGGGTTGAACAAGAAGGTGCAACGATGGTAGAAGTGGTAGCCTTGCAAATGGCCCTGGAAGAATGGATGATCAATCACATCTGCGATGTGGATGTGCGCCTGCGGGCGGTGGTGGAGATCACGTGAGTAGTTTTTATTCCGACTTTTCCTTCCACTCCCGCCGCTCCCCGGTCTATGGGCGGGGCGGTATGGTGGCGGCTTCTCAACCGCTGGCAGTCGCCGCCGGGCTTGAGATCTTAGGCCTGGGCGGCTGTGCCGCCGATGCTGCCATTGCCGCCGCAGCCGCGCTGAACGTCATCGAGCCCACATCCACCGGCCTGGGCGGCGACTGCTTTGCGCTTTACTATGAGGCTTCCAGCGGGCAGATCAGCGCGCTGAACGGCTCTGGGCGCGCTCCGGCTGGCCTGACGTTGGAACGCCTGGGCCAAGAAGGCCTGGCGCAGGCCCTGCCGCCCTACCACCCCCACACCATCACCGTGCCGGGGGCCTGCGCCGGGTGGTGCGACCTGCTGGAACGCCACGGACGCTTGCCGCGCAGCGCTGTGTTGGCCCCTGCCGTGCGCCTGGCCGAAGAAGGCTTCCCGGTGGCGCCAATTACGGCCTATTTTTGGGGACGCGGCGCCGAACGGCTGCGCCAGGCCTTCAACGGAACAGAACTGACCATTGATGGCCGCGCCCCAGGCCCCGGCGAGATCTTCCGCAACCCCGGCCTGGCGCGCACCCTGAGGGCAGTAGCCGAAGGCGGCAAGACCGCCTATTACCAGGGTCAGATTGGTGAGGCAATTGCAGCCGTCATCCAGCAGGCCGGCGGCTGCATGACCGTGAACGACCTGGCAACCCACACCAGCACCTGGGAACAGCCCATCAGCGTGCCCTACCGCAGCCTGCGGGTTTGGGAATGCCCGCCCAATGGACAGGGATTGGCGGCCCTGCTGGCCTTGAACATCCTGGAAGGCTTCGACCTGACCGGGCAGGATCCGCTGGGCGCACCGCGCCTGCATCTGCTGATCGAAGCCATGCGCCTGGCCTTTGCCGACACACGCTGGTACGCCGCCGATCCGGCTTTCAAGCCGGCGCCGCTGGAATGGCTGCTTTCAAAAGAATACGCCACCGAACGGCGCAAACTGATCCATCCCCAGCGCGCCACGCTTGACCACCAGCGCGGCACGCCCACCGCCGGCTCAGATACCGTCTATCTCTGCGCCGTAGACGGGGAGGGCAACGCCTGCTCTTTCATCAACAGCAACTACATGGGCTTTGGCACGGGCATCGTACCCCAGGGCTGGGGCTTTAGCCTGCAAAACCGCGGCTACAATTTCAGCCTGGATCCGGCCCACCCCAATGCCCTGGCGCCGGGCAAGCGCCCCTATCACACCATCATCCCCGGCATGTTGACCTATGAACCGGAGGGCACGCTCTATGCCCCCTTCGGCGTGATGGGCGGCTTTATGCAGCCGCAGGGCCATATGCAGGTGGTGGTGGGCCTGGCAGACGATGGGCTCGACCCACAGCAGGCCCTCGACCGGCCGCGCTTCTGCATCAGCGATGATACAATGAATGGCGCAGTCAGCCTGGAAGAAGGCCTGCCGGAAGAAAGTACCGCCCTGCTGCGCAGCATGGGCCATCCGGTCAAGCAGGTCAGCGGCTACGCACGCGCTGTCTTTGGCCGCGGCCAGATTATCCGCCGCGACCCACAGACGGGTATATTATGTGGGGGCTCTGACCCACGCGCAGACGGCTGCGCCATGACGATCCTCTAAGGAGCTGAATATGATGAACGCACAAGAACTGGTCAAACACATCCATTGGCTGGGCCACGATTCTTTTCGCATTGAGGCCGAAAAGCTGGTTATATACATTGACCCCTACCAGCTCCCGGCGGGCAGCCTGCCCCAGGCCGACCTGATCTTCATTACCCACCACCACGGCGACCATTGCTCACCGCAAGATGTGGCCCGCATTCAGGGCCCAGAGACGATCATCGTCACCGTGCCCGACGCTGCGATCAAGCTGACGGGGCAGATGATCCAGGTGCAACCTGGCGACACGCTCCAGGTGAAGGGCATCACCGTGCAGGCTGTACCGGCTTATAACACCAACAAGTTCCGCAGCCCCGGCAACCTGTTCCACCCGCCGCACCTGAACCTGGTAGGCTTTGTGATCACGCTGGAAGGGCTGCGGGTCTACCATGCTGGCGACAGCGACCACATCCCTGAAATGGCCCAGACCCAGGCCGATATTGCCCTGCTGCCCGTCAGCGGCATCTATGTAATGACCGCCGAAGAGGCCGCCAAAGCCGCTGTCGACATCCGTCCGCAAATCGCCATCCCCATGCACGTAGGGGCCGATATCGGCAGCCCCGACATGGCTGAAACCTTCAAAACCCTATGCCCGGTGCCAGTGGTGATCTTGCCGCTGGAACGATAAGGAAAAATCATGACCGAAAACGTTACCGCTTACCAACCCACATTGCGCGATATGCTGGCGCTCGAAATCCCCTACGAAATCAAGCTATCTCCCAGTGGCAGCAAGGCCGCCATCCTGGCGCACACCACCAACTGGAAAAGCGACCGCTACGAGAACGTCTGCTATGTGCAAGACCTGGCGCGCAGCGCCTCGAAGGCTGCCCCCCGCCGCCTGAACCGCAGCGGCAGCGTCAGCCAGGTGGAATGGGTGGATGATGACACGCTGGCCCTGCTCAAGACTGGCGGCTATGACGATAACCAGACCCAGGTATGGCTGTATGAGGGATTGGTTGGCGAAGGGTGGCAGGTAACCAATCATCAGGACGGCGTGGATAGCTTCAAACCCTTTGCCGGGGGCCTGCTTTACCTGGCAGATGATCCTGAACGCGCGGAAAAGAAGAAACGCACTGGGCGTTTTGGCAGCTATTGGCACTTCGAGCAAGAAGACAGTGCATCAGCCTTGTATTACACTGGCCTGGAGCCGCTGCGCCAGTACGAGGCTCACCAGCGTGCCGCCACCGAAGAAGAAGCAGAGAAAATGGAAAAACCGGTGGTAGAGCTGAGCCGTTTGCTGCCCGGGCCCCTGCACATTGGCGAAATGATCCCCGCGCCAGATGGGCAGTCGGTGTACTTGAACTGCCGCCGGCGTGACGACTATGTATATTGGCTTGAGACCAGTGTTTTCTGTTTGCAGCTAGATGCTCCCGCTGCGTTAGCTGAGCACCTCCGCCGCGCCCAAGAGAAGAAGGACAAGCCAGCCGAAAAAACGACCGACAAGGCGGCAGAAGAACCCGCCGAAACGCCCGAGGAACTGGCCTACCTGGGCACCCTGAAACGCCTGAATTTTCCCTTGCAATGCTCCATTCAAGATATCTCTCCAGATGGCACCCGGCTGCTGCTGTATTTCCAGGGCCGCGACAACCACTTTTATACCCAGCCTGACCTGTGGGTGATGGATGCGGCGGCGGCGCTCTCGGCGCCCGATGAGCAAGCCGCCCGCGCCCAGATGCGCTGCCTGACGGCCTCGCTGGATCGTTACGTGATGCAGGCTTATTGGGTGGCAGACGGCATCTTCGCCAGCTATGTAGATGGCACCACGGTCAAGGTGGCGCGCATCGATCCGGATGGGCAGCTCACAGCACTTGATTTTGGCGAACTCTTCTTGGATGATGTTTTTCACATCTGCGCCGCCGGGCGCATGGGCCTGATCGCCGCCAATGCCGCCGCCTTCCCCGAAGCTTATGCCGCCGGGCCAGGCGAGGGTGCGCGCTGGCACGTACAACCCCTGACCAATTATGGACAGCAGGTGCAGGGCTGGAACCTGGGCACGGTCGAAACGATCTGCTGGAAAAGCCAGGATGGCACGGAGATCGAAGGCGTGCTGCGAAAACCAGCTAACTTCGACCCCGCCAAGAAATATCCACTGGTCTTTGTGGTTCACGGCGGGCCAACCGGGTACTCGTCCGAGGTGCTGGTAAGTTACGAAGACCGCCGCTACTATCCGGTGCTGCAGCTCATGCAGCAAGATGTGCTGGTGTTGAAGCCCAACTACCGCGGCTCGATTGGCCGCGGCCAGGCCTTCTTGGAATTGAATGTGAACAACCTGGGCGTGGGCGATCTATGGGATCTGGAAAGCGCCATTGCCCACCTGGATGCCTTGGGCTGGATTGACCCCCAGCGGGTGGGCTGCATGGGCTGGTCGCAGGGCGGCTACATCTCGGCTTTTGCTGGTTTGCGCTCAGACAAATTCAAGGCCGTCTCGGTGGGGGCGGGCATCTCAGATTGGTACACCTACCACATCAGCAACGATATCCCCCACTTCACCAACGAATACTTATCTGTCTCGCCCTTCAAAGACCGCAGCATTTACGAAAAGACCTCGCCCATGAGCGGGTTGGCGCAGGCCAAAACACCCATGCTGATCCAGCACGGCTCAGATGACCCGCGCGTGCCACTTTCGAATGCCAAGGAACTGTATCGCGGGCTGAAGGAAATGGGCGTACCGGTCGAATTATTCATCTTCCCCGGTATGCGGCACCCCATCACTCGCCCGCGCGAGAACCACGCCGTGATGCACCAAAACTTATCCTGGTTTGGGCACTATCTGCTGGGCAAAGAATTAGACCTCGAATGAAGGGTACTTGATAACCGCAGAGACGCAGAGCACGCAGAGAGAAACAAAAAAACTCAGCGAACTCCGCGTCTCTGCGGTAATTTTTTTTGGGTTTATTCGGCCAGCAGAGGCCCTTCGCCATCGCCCTCTGAGGCTGGCTCTGAGGCTGCATCGGCCGCTGGGCCTACGCCAATATCCACCTTTTCTTCCATGGTCACCTGGCCGCGCAAGAAAGCGCCCTCCTCGGTCGAGAAGGCTGCCGTGACCACGCTGCCCCACACGCGGCCGGTGGAACGGATATCCAGCCGCTCGGAGACAATATCGGCCCGAACCACGCCCGCCACGACGACGGTGTTGGCGCGCAGCACCTGGCAGGTTACCCGGCCAGTCTCACCGACCACCAGGATACCACGCAAGGCAATTTCTCCTTCAAAGGTGCCTTCGATGCGCACACCACCGCTGCCGCCCAACTGACCTTTCCACGAGATGCCCGAACTCAGCACCGAAGTGATGCGATCGGCCGGCGCGGCGGCAGAAATGGTCTCAGGGGGAGAAGAAGAGTCACTGCGTTTTTTGAACATGGGCATCTACTCGCATTCCGGCGGCTCAGGCACGCCAACAATATTGTACCCCGAATCCACGTAAACGACCTCCCCGGTAACGCGTCTTGAGAGGTCTGAACAAAGCGCCACCGCCATACCGCCCACATCGTCAATGCTGACATGCTGCTGCAAGGGAGCCAGCTTGTTGAAGTGGCGGTACATATCTTTGAAGCGCGCCACCCCAGCCGAGGCCAGGGTGCGGATGGGCCCAGCCGAGATGGCATTGACACGCACACCCTGGGGGCCCAGGTCGTAGGCCAGGTAGCGCACCGAGGCCTCCAGGGCCGCCTTGGCTACACCCATCACATTGTAGCCGGGGGCCACCTTCTCAGAACCATAATAGGTCAGGGTAAGCAGTGCCCCGCCGGGTCGCAGCAAAGGCTGGAAAGCGCCTGCCAGCGCAGTAAAGGAGTACACGCTGATATCCATAGCAATGCGGAAACCCTCCCGGCTGGTGCGGTAATAAGGCCCGCTCAGCTCTTCACGGTTGGCAAAACCGATCGAATGAACCAGGATATCCACCTGTCCGAAGGCCTGGGCGGCTTTATCGACCAGGGCCTGGATGGCATCATCACGGGTCACATCACAAGGCTCAACAAAATTGCAATCGATGGACTGGGCCAGGGTTTTCACCCGCCGCTCCAACATCTCGCCAGCATAGCTCAGACCGATGGTGGCGCCGTGCTCATAAAAAGCCCTGGCAATGCCCCAGGCAATTGAACGTTCATTAGCTACCCCAAAGATAAGGGCCGTTTTACCACTCAGAAGAGACATCGTTTCCTCGTAATCTTACAAATTCGCATCCTGGATCTCTACCAGGCC
>CAZWFQ010000033.1:0-11372 GCA_964633225.1 uncultured Anaerolineaceae bacterium | reverse complement strand
ATGGGCCCCGTGAACTTGCGCACCGGCACATAGCGGTAGATCTCGGGGATGGGAGCGGGTGTGGGCACAAAGCCAGGCGCAAAATCTTCCTGGTAGCGCTGCCACATCGCAGCCGTCATCTCTTCGAGCAGGTGATTTTCTTTGGTTACCGCTTCTTGCACCCGGGCAAGCTCTTGCCCCTGGAAGAAGCCCGTACAGGCCCGGTTGCAGGCCAGGTAGAAGTCACGGTAATGCCTGATGCATTCATGCAAGCCAGCAGGGTCTCCGCCGGTTTCAACCGCCAGGGCGATCTGCTTTGACAGCTCAGCCACGAAGCGCTCACGGCTCTTATACAGGATGAGTGGGATATCTTCAACAGCCAGGGCAGCCAGGGTGTACACAAAACAAGCGCAGATTGAAGCCGTCTTATGCAAGATGAAGGGATCAATGACCTCCATAGTATCGCCGCTGGTGTGGTAGTTCAGATCAGGCCACTGCCCCAACATCACAGCCGGGATGTTAATCGTGGGGTCTGACAAGACCAGATGGTCACTCCCAGGCTCAAATTCAGAGACCACGGCGTTGAACATCGGCAGGTAGCTGTCTTTGCCAGCCGAGGGTACATTCTTGCGCACCTCGTCAATGATCAGTGCTGCCAGATCAACGATGAACGATGGGCTGGCGTGCGGCAGGCCGCTGAGATTGACCGGCCCATAGCCGTGCGATTGGCGCCCGCCCACCATATCCAGGTTGATGCCGGCTTTGATGTGCCGGGTGCGCTCGCCCAGCTCGTACAGATAAGGGTAGGTGCCGGTGAACTCGGGCACGAAGATCATGCGAATGCTGCGCTTCAAACCCGGCAGGGCGCCGCTGGCAACCAGGTCGCGGATCACTTTCAAGGCTTCCATTGAGGCCGCCACGCCGCTGGCATTATCGTTGGCTGAAGAGCGCGGGTGGCACAGGTGCGAGACGATCAGCACTTCCTCTTCCGTCTGGCCCTTGAGAAGCGTCTCAACCACTTCAATCTCACCATCATAGAGGTCAGCATCGACATAAGCGGTGGCCTTGGGGTAAGCATCTTTAGAAGGGTCCTGGGCATGGGCTTCTGCGGCTTCTTTGCACAACTGCGCCAGGCGATCGCCCTGGCGCGGGGTCAACACAAAGCCAAACGTATGCGGCTCATCAGGGGTATGCTTCCACCAGAAAGAGGTGTAGTTCAGGATGTCAACCAGGTCGTGCCGCTCCCGGGCGCCCTTGACCGGGCGGATGAAATCGGTCACAAAACCCAGTGCGCCCCGCTCACGGATGGCCCAATCCAAGAATTCCTGGAAATGCTGGCGCACAAATACCAGCTTGCCCCTCAGATCCAGCCCCTCGTAAGCCTTGGGATCGCTGCCCTGATCCAGTAAAACAATATCCAACGGTTGAGAGCGGAAATCGCAAGGATAGCTGCGCTGAATGATCGACAGGTTATTGGCCCTGAAATCGGCCAGGCATTCAGCCGGCGAGACCAGGTTCAATTGGGCATCGCGGCAGTCCCATTCCTGGAACATTTTAGAAGTGTAATACCAGGTCTTGCCATCCGCAGGGTAGGTCTTGATCGAAACATCCAGCCCATTTTCTTCCAGGCGCTGCTTCACATGCTGCGCGGCTGCCCGGTAACCGGTAGAAGCCTGGATGCGGTGGAAATTGGAGATTTCACGGACAGAA
This sequence comes from uncultured Anaerolineaceae bacterium, assembly GCA_964633225.1. Classification (GTDB taxonomy): domain Bacteria; phylum Chloroflexota; class Anaerolineae; order Anaerolineales; family UBA4823; genus JAKQIM01. The sequence goes on along the minus strand of CAZWFQ010000033.1, from coordinate 9,683 downwards.
TAGAATGCCCGCTCACCCGAGATATTCTGAATGATCTTCTGAAATGTTGCGCGCATTAGATCTTCTCCATAAGGTTATGCAGGGTACAGAACACTACCCCAACAAGGTATCTCGCGCCGTTAAGGGGGTAATATCGGCATGCAAGATGGATTGCCCCGCGCTGTGCAGGCGGGGAAGCTGCTCGGCAGCATACACTTGCGCCAGCAGGCGCTTGCGCTCAGAAGCAGATGCATCTTGCAGCAGCAGCCAGGAATTGAAAAGCGCCACGGCCATGTTCATCAGGTCTGAAGAATAGTAATCGATCACCGGGCGTTCTTGCAACTTGAGAAAATCGCCTGCCTGGTGAAAGAGATCGGTGGCCTCCAATAGCTGTGCTTTGAGGGGAGCCAGGTCGGGGCCGTAATCTTGTGCCGCCCACTGGTCAAAAAGCGGGTCGAGGGCGCGGCCCAATAGCTTGCCCAGGGCGGCCACTACCTGGAGCTGGCTGGTGCCTTCATATATATTTGTTACCCTAACATCGCGGAAATGACGCTCGACGTTGAACTCGCGCATGTAACCCACCCCGCCGTGCACCTGCATGGCCTGGTAGCAGACGCGGTTGCCCATTTCGGTGGCGTAGAATTTCGCCATCGGCGTCAGGGCTTCGGCCAGGCCTGAAGCCAGCTTTTGCTTCTGGCGCAGGGACGGGTCAGGGTTCTCGGCAGACTGCTTCTCGTAGGCCTTTAGTAAATCCACCCAGCGCCCGGTCTCGCACAGCAGGGCACGCGCCGCCTCAATCTCACCGCGCATATTCAACAGCATGCGCGCCACAGCCGGCAACTCGGCAATAGGCTGACCAAACTGGCAGCGTTCTTGGGCGTAGCGGTAGGCCTCTCGATAAGCCGCCTCTGCAATGCCCAACGCCTGTGCACCCACAGCCAGGCGGGCGCCGTTCATCAATGCCATGGCATAACGCAGCAGGCCAAAACGCCGCTTCCCCAACAGCGTGGCGGGGGTACCAGCATACTGCACCTCGCAGGTGGGCGAAGCATGGATGCCCATTTTATTCTCCAGGCGCCGGATGTGCACCGTTTCGTCGCGCTCGGCGACGAAGAGCGAGAGGCCGCGGGCATCGCTTGATCCGGGCTCGCTGCGTGCCAGCACCACATGCACATCGGCACAGCCATTGGTGATGAAGCGCTTGACGCCGTCTAACTTCCACTTGCCGGTGGCCTCATCCAGGGTGGCGCGCATCTGCACTGCCCCCAGGTCTGACCCAGCCTCCGGCTCGGTAAGCACCATAGCGCCCGCCACCTCGCCGCGCCCAAAGCGCGGTAGAATGCGCTGCTTGGTCTCTTCATCGCCATACTCTTCGATGCAAGAGGCAATCTCTTGCAAGCCATAAATAGTCATCAGCCCAGCCTCGGCGCGGGAGACGATCTCTACCATCATCTGGTAGACCGATTCGGGCAGGTTCAGCCCTCCAAACTCCCAGGGCAGCATAGCCCCCATCATCCCCGCCTGGCGCAAAGCCTGCAGGCCTGCCTGGGTGGCTTCGGCATAGACCACTTCTCCATCCTGGATGACAGCACCTTGTTCGTCGGCCTCGGCTGCGCGTGGTGCAATCACAGTGGCGCACACCTCGCCCAACACTTCCATCAACAGGCGGTAATTATCCTTGGCATCGGCATAAGAACGCGGCGCGGTGGGGTACTGGGCATGGTGCCGGTAGCCCTGCTCTTTGATCTCCAGCACTTCTTGCAAGTCCAGGCGATCCAGGCGGAACTGCATATCGGGGTTATCGAGGAAGAAATTTTCACTCATGATTTGATCCGTGGTCTTTCTTGTAGAGAGCTTTTTTTACCGCAGAGACGCTGAGTGCGCAGAGAAAAGCTTTCGGCACAAAATTCTGCGTCTCTGCTGCGAACCTACTTGGCCTTCTCACGCAGGGTCTTGATCAATAAGGGCAGTACCTCGCCCAGGTCGCCAACAATCTTATAATGTGCCACCTGGAAGATAGGGGCGTCGGGATCGGTGTTGATGGCAATGATCTTGTTGGATTTGTCCATACCCGCCCGATGCTGTACCGCGCCAGAGATGCCAGCGGCAATGTACAAACGCGGGCGCACGGTCAGGCCGGTCTGGCCCACCTGGTGCTCGCGGCTGACCAGCCCGGCATCTACGGCTGCCCGGCTGGCGCCCACCTCGCCGCCCAGCAGGTTTGCCAGGTCGCGGAGCAGCTCAAATTCGCCCGGGCCATCCACGCCCGCCCCGCCTGCCACAATCACCGGGGCATCTTTGAGCCTTACCGTGGGGGGGCGCATCTCGCGGCTGAGCACCTGCAAGGCAAAATCCTGGGGCTTGAAATCTGGCGTCACCGCCTCAACCGTGCCCTGGCGTTCAGGATCAGGAGCGCGACGGCGCATTACGCCTTCACGCACGCTGGCCATTTGTGGGCGCGTCTTGGGATTGACGATGGTGGCAATGATATTCCCACCAAAGGCCGGGCGGACCTGGTACAGCAGATCCTTATACAACCGATTTTCTTTCTTGTGCAGATAATCGCCGATCTGCAAATCAGTACAGTCGGCCGTCAGCCCCACCCGCACTGCGCTGGCGATGCGCGGAGCCAGGTCACGGCCCACCGGTGTGGCGCCAATCAAAAAGATATAGGGCTGGTACTGTTTTACCAGGTCGGATGCCACACGGCAGTAAGGCAAGGTGCGGTACACTTCCAACTCGGGGTGATTGGCCAACAGCACATGGTCAGCGCCGTGCTGGATGACCGTTTCAGCCAGGCCTTTGACTTGATACCCGCACAGCAGCGCCCACACCTGGCTGCCCAGGGATTGGGCCAGTTCGTAAGCCTTGCCCAGCAGCTCCAGGCTGACATCGGCGATGCGCCCTTCTTCTTGCTCTATGAATACCCATACGTTACGCGCCTCGGTCATAACTGTCTCCGCTCACCCAACGATATATTCTTCGACCAGCTCTTCGATCAGCGCCCGGATGCCATCAGGCGTGGGGGCAATCTCTTTGCTCTCAGTGCCTTCAAGCACCACGTAATTGATCTTGTAAACCTGGGTCGGCGAGCCGCCCAGGCCCAACTCGGCCTCGTTCGCGGGCAGGTCGGCTGCGCTCCACACAGGGATCTTCAGGCCGCGCGGCGCCAAGAGGGCATCCAGGTTGGCCTCATCGCCCAATTCAGGCCACTGCTGGAGCAGGCGGGGATATTCGGCTGGCACACAGGCCAGCTTATAGGCGATGCGCCTGCGGGCCGAGGGCGGGCGCGGCTGGTTTGCCGAGCCAACCACCGTCAGCAGGCAGGGCAGCTTACACTTCACCAGCTCAATGCCCAGGTCAAAAGCCCGCCGCGCCACCACCTCATCCTGCTCCAGGCTGAGGATAGCTTCAGCGTAGGTGATCTGCGGGAGGCCAAGCTTTTCAGCCGTCTGCGGCCCGACCTGGGCAGTATCGCCGTCAATCGCCTGTCGCCCGCAAAAGACCAGGTCAAAGACGCCCAGCTTTTCTACCGCACATTTGAGAGTGTAAGAGGTAGCCTGCGTATCGGCGCCGGCAAACTTCCGGTCTGAGAGCAGCACCACGCGGTCAGCGCCCCTATAGAGCGCCTGCCGCAGCACCTCAGCCGCTTGCATCGGGCCCATCGTCAGTACGGTCACAGTTCCCCCATACTGATCCTTGACCTGCAGAGCCATCTCGAGGGCATTCAAATCTTCGGGGTTGAAGATGGCGGGCAGCGCGCTGCGGTTCATGGTGCCATCTGGGGTCATCACATCCCCGCTGACACTGCGTGTATCGGGCACCTGCTTGACAAGCACGATCGAATGATAAGGCATTATGCCTCCAATAGAGAGGTAGTATCCACGCGGAAGCGCCAGGGAATGCCCTTCCACGGTTGTGGTACATTGTTTAAACCCACCCGCGGCCCAATCGTCACGCTTGTGTCAGGAATGGGGCTGCCCGCTTCAACAAATATCCGAGCGCGCTCCGCGCACAAGTCCAGGCCGTGGCAGGTGCGGTCGATCTGAAACGCCTGGCACAGCTTGGCAGGGCCATCCGTCCAGCGGGCAGGCGGCAAGCGGCTTACCACCGGCCCGCGCCGCGGCCCCATCACATCCAGGCCTTCGGTGGGCAGCACAGCCCGCAGCAGCACCGCGGCAGGGAACCCCTCGCTTTCGGTGACAAAATTGAACATCCAGTGCATGCCGTACGTAAAGTAGACGTAAGCATGCCCTGGAGGGCCATACATCACCTGGGTGCGGGGCGTGCGCCCGGCCTTGGCGTGACAGCCCAGGTCGTCCTCGCCAATATAGGCCTCGGTTTCAACGATCAAACCTGCCAGGCGGCGTTCCCCTTCCAGGCACACCAGGCGCATGCCCAACAATTCAAGCGCCACCTGCAAAGTGGGCCGGGCAAAGAAAGCACGCTGCAAGATGGTGGTCATGTGAGCAATTGTAGCACATCCAAATTCGTTGGTGTGCGCGGGAGCGTCTCGGTGGGCGGCATTTTATCATATTATCTTGTGGTATGATTAGACATATTACCAAATTTTACTGGTAAACGTGTTCGAAGGGGCTTTGTTTAGATGCTGACGACTGAAACTTTGCTCCCGCTGCTAGAACGCGCCAACCAGGTGGCCACAGCCAAAACGCTGGGCGACCTTATGGATGGTATACTGGCGCTTTTTGCAGAGGTCTGTAGTGCCCAAGCCGGGGTATTGTACTTGCACATCCCTGAAGCAGGCCAGTTGACCTGCCAGGCCACTCACGGCCTGCCAGGCGAGTTGGAACAGGCTTGCTGCGGGGCCCTGTCCAATGGCGGCTCAGCCCGCCAGGCCTTGTACAGCGGGCAGCCCCTGCTCCAGGATCTTTCGGCTGACCAGGCCTGGACGCCCGATCTGCAAGCCTTGCAGCCCATTCCCAAGATCAACATTCTCTCTATTCCCTTCATCTCTGAAAGCCTGCCAGTTTGTGCAGTGCAGCTCTTCGATTGCCAATCGCAGCCGTTGGAAGCACTGGCAGTGCTTGCTGCCCGCCTGGCATCTGAAGTTCAGCGGGCAGCGCGCTCAGATGAATTTGCGACGCACGCCGAGCGCCTGACGGCTCTGATCTCAATCTTCGAACAGATCGGATCAACCCTGGATCGCGATCAACTGCTGCGCATGATGATCGAGTATGCGCGCGAGGTAATTGATGCAGAGGCATGCTCGCTTTTCCTGGTAGAAGAAGAGACAGAAGAGAATGTGCTCCACCTGGCAAGCAATGCCAACCAACAGCTCAGCCTGAGCCAGATCCGGGTACCAAAAGGCAAGGGCATCATTGGCCATGTTGTGGAAAGCGGGCAAACCGTGCTCGTGCCCGATGTCAGCCAGGATGCCCGCCATTACCGGCAGATTGATCAAGCGATCGGCTTTATAACGCGTGCCATCCTGGCAGTGCCGCTGCGCACCCGGACCGTGGTCTTAGGCCAGGAACGCGGCTCCATCTCAACGCGCGTGATTGGCGGGTTTGAGGCATTGAATAAACAGCAGGGCACCTTTGATGATGAAGACGCCCAACTGCTGGTGACGCTGGCCAACCAGGCCGCCACCGTGCTGCAGATTGCCGACCTGTACAGCGATGCCAACGAGTTGTTCCTGGACCTGATCAAAGCGCTGGCGGCATCCATTGATGCCAAAGACCCCTATACTGAAGGTCACTCGCAGCGCGTCTCTGATTACTCGGTTGAAATTGCCCGCCAGCTCAATCTGCCGGCAGAGACGGTGCACCATGTGCGCATTGGCAGCCTGCTGCACGACATGGGCAAGATTGGCATTCCCGACCATATCCTGATCAAGCCCGGGCGCCTGACGAATGAAGAATATGGCATAATGAAACAGCATCCCACCATCGGCGCCAACATCTTAAGCCAGGTGCGCAAGCTGCATGCCGAACTGCCAGCCCTGGCCGAGCATCACGAGCGGCTGGATGGCAACGGCTATCCGCGTGGGTTGAAAGGCGACCAGATTTCATTAATGGGGCGCATCGTGGCTGCTGCCGACGTGTTTGACGCCATGACCTCAGACCGGCCCTACCGCGCGGCCATGCCGGTGGAAGAAGTATTGGATTATCTATACCAAGGGGTGAATTTACACTACGACGGCACCTGCGTGCAAGCCCTGGCTACAGCCTACGTCAAAGGCAGCATCCGCACCCAAAAAGAACGCGAAACGCTGGGCCTCAAATAATCCAGAGGCCCAAAACGTGAATGGGCGGTGCAAAAGCGCCGCCCATTCACGTTTCTAGAAAGAAGTGGGGTTACTGACCAGCTATGCTTGTTTGATCAGTTCAACCTCGATGTTAATCTTCACTTCTTCACCCACCAACACGCCGCCGGTTTCAAGGGCCACATTCCAGACCAGGCCCCAATCTTTGCGGTTGATCGTGGTGCTCGCAGTAAAGCCAGCCGACTCGGTGCCCCAAGGGCTTTTGGCCATGCCAGAATACTCAACATCCAACACCACTTCTTTGGTCACATCGCGTATGGTCAGGTCACCATAAATACGGCCGTTGCTGGCATCCAAGGCTTCAACCCGGTTTGATTTAAAGGTCATATACGGAAATGCCTCGGTATTGAAAAAATCAGCCGAGCGCAGGTGTGCATCGCGCTGCGCCTCTTTGGTGTTGATGCTGCCAACCTCAATTTGCACATCGACGGTCGAGTTGGCAATATTCTTCTCGTCGCCTTCAACAATACCATCAAACTTTTCGAACCGGCCGCGTACGTTTGAGATCATCATGTGACGAACAGTGAAGTTAATTTCAGAATGAGCAGGGTCAATCTTCCAGGACATAGGGATACCTCCAAATTTGGTTTTGAGATTAGATGGTTTGTACCGATAATTCGTTCAAGATTTCTCTTTGCGGCCCAGCTTACGGCACAATTGGCCTAAGGCCTCTTGTTCGCCAGGCTCTAAGACACTCATTTCTTCTGCAATCGCTGCCGCATGAAGGGGAAAGATCTGCGCAATCAGGGCTTGCCCGGCTTCGGTAAGCGATACGGTGATGTAACGTCGATCTTGAGAATCGCGCCGGCGCTGCACCAGGCCGCGTTTTTCAAGGTTATCGATCACCAAGGTAATATTGCCAGTGCTGAGCAGCAGCTTACTGCTGATCTGGCTCTGGCACATCGGCCCAAGGTGATAGAGGGTTTCAAGCACACCAAACTGGCTAATTGTCAGACCGCCCATGCTGCCGTACTGGTGCAAACGTGCCGTCAGCGAGTCGACCGCACGGGTCAGCTTGATGAATGTATCAAGGGCGAGTATTTCGTGTGTGGATCCCTGGTAGTGTGTAGGCATATGTCTCTATATCAAATAATTATATATCAAATAGTTTAATATCAAAATAATACCGCACAGACACCAATCTGTCAAGAGAAAAAAACAGATATCTTCCCCATTTTGCTATAATTGATCATGAAACCGACCTGGCAATAACCGGCTGCTGTTTAGAAATTATTCTGGAGTAAAAATATGGACTTGAGAGAATACACGGTTTGCTACCCCATCCAGAACGGGCGCGTGCTGTTGGGGTATAAAAAGCAGGGGTTTGGCAGCGGCAAATTTGCCGGGTTTGGCGGCAAGCTCGAGCTGGGTGAAACACCACCTGCCTGTGCAGTGCGCGAATTGAGCGAGGAATGCGGCCTGCAGGTAGATGCCAGCCATAGGCAGGCTTTAGCCTACGTGGGCGCGCTGACATTTATCTTCCCGGCCCGACCAGATTGGGACGAACTGGTGCATGCCTTTATAGTTCATGCCTGGCAGGGGCAGGTGACAGAGAGCAGCGAAATGCGCCCAGCCTGGTTCAGGCTAGACGCCATCCCATATGACCGGATGTGGGATGATAACCGTTACTGGCTGCCCCAAGCCTTAACTGGTCATAAGTTGAATGGACGCTTCGTATTTCAAGACGATTGCCAAACCGTAGGCGAGTACCGCTTATGGTAAACAGAACCATCGCGGCTGAACAGCCCCAGCGCTGCCAGGGGGGAAACAATGCCCTGCAGCGGGGACCCCGGCGGCGAAAACAGGATAACCCGCGGGCCATTTGATGATGGAATCCACTTCACTTCAGGGGAGATTTGTACTAGGATAAGGGCAACTGGAACAATTATCATAAAAAGCTTCAGAGGAGGAGATTGGTTTATGTTCAATAACTTTGATCAGGCTCGTCGCTATATGGATGAGCATGGCATCCAGATGGTGGACATGAAGTTTTGCGATCTGTGGGGCAGATGGCACCATCTGAGCGTGCCGGTCAGCCAGTTCACACCTGACCTGATGGAACAAGGGATTGGCTTCGATGGCTCATCGGTAGGGTTGAAGAGCGTCAAAGCTGGCGATATGGTGTTGGTGCCCGACCTGCCAACAGCAGTTCGCGATCCCTTCTGGGAGGCTCCAACCATCAGTTTCATTTGCACCACGCTTGAAGCAGATACACACGCCATTTTCACCAACGATCCACGCAACATTGCCATCCGGGCAGAAGAGTATTTACGCAAAACCGGCGTAGCCGACGAGAGCCGCTGGGGACCCGAATACGAGTTTTACATTTTTGACAACGTTTCTTTTGAAAACGGTGTCAACCGCGCCAGCTACCGCATTGATTGCGTAGAGGCCGATTGGAACAGTGCCGAGGGCGGTCACGGGCATTACATCCCGCTACATGGCGGCTACCATGCCATCCCGCCTAAAGATCAGTCGTACAACTTGCGTACTGAGATCACCTTACTGCTCGAGTCTATGGGCATACCGGTGAAATACCACCATCATGAGGTAGGCGGCCCCGGGCAGTCGGAGATCGAGACCCCCTTGATGGGGTTGGTGCAGTCTGGCGACGCGACGATGGTGATCAAATATACCACCAAGATGGTTGCGCGCCGGCACAGCAAAACCGCTACTTTTATGCCCAAGCCGCTGTATGGCGAGGCCGGATCAGGAATGCACTTCCACCAACAACTGATCAAAAAGGGCCGCAATCTCTTTTATGATGCCAAGGGCTACGGCTGCCTGAGCAAAGAAGGGCTGTATTATATCGGCGGCCTGTTAGCACACGGCCCGGCGCTACTGGGCCTGACCAACCCGAGCACCAACTCATACAGCCGCCTGGTCCCCGGCTACGAAGCCCCGGTGAATGCTTTCTTCTCGCTGGGTAACCGCTCGGCAGCCGTGCGCATCCCCAAGTATGCCACCCAACCCGACACCGCCCGCATGGAATTCCGCCCTCCAGATGCCACCTGCAACGTTTACCTTGCGCTGGCAGCCCAGCTTTTGGCTGGCCTGGACGGAATCCAGCGCAAGCTGGACCCAACCGAAGCAGGCTTTGGGCCGATCGATGACAACATCTTCTCTTGGAGCGAGGAGCAACGCTCCAAGATCAAAAAACTGCCATCCTCACTCAACGAGGCGCTAGAAGCCTTAGAAAATGATATGGACTTCTTGCTGGCAGGGGATGTCTTCAGCGCAGATATGCTGCACCGTTGGATCGATTTCAAACGCAACCAAGAATACTACCAGGTGCGCAACCGCCCACACCCCTATGAGATGAGCCTGTACTTTGATGTGTAAAGGAGCAGGCCGAGCGCCGAGATGCTGCTTGGCGGGATGCCTAGAACCTACCTGAGGGATGAGGTGAACATTAATC
>CAZWFQ010000032.1:0-39863 GCA_964633225.1 uncultured Anaerolineaceae bacterium | reverse complement strand
GAACGAAGAATACCTGCTAAAGGTGCTCGCCGGTGCATAAGATGCAATCGCCCTGTCATGAGGATGAATGAGGCTGGTAAATTATTGGATTCTGGATAAGGAGAAAATCAACATGGACCAACCACGTTCGATTGCACAATTGATCACCCCGACAATGGTTAGCGAGGGGGCCGGGGTGCGCCTGCGGCGCTCGTTCGGGCCCAGCCGCGCCAACCCCCTTGACCCCTTTTTGCTGTTCGACCATTTTGCCTTCAACGAACCGATCGAAGATGCATTGGTCGGCTTCCCAACCCACCCGCACCGCGGCATCGAGACGGTGACCTATATGCTGGAAGGTGAAGTGCACCACACAGACAGCCTGGGTAACACCGGCCTGATTGAGCCGGGGGATGTGCAGTGGATGACGGCTGGCGGGGGCATTCTGCACGAAGAAATGCCGCGCCCCAGCCCCGAGGGTAAGGTGCGCGGCTTCCAGTTATGGGTCAACCTGCCAGCGAGCCTGAAGATGAGCGCGCCGCGTTACCAGGAAGTCAAGGCCGCCAGCATCCCAACCATTGAGCTGGCGGGGGTCCGCCTGCGTGTGGTAGCCGGAGATGCGGTGGGTGCAAGTGGGCCGGTGACCGGGATTGCTGCCACTCCCTTGTACCTGGACGTGCAGATTGAGGCCGGGGCGAGTTTCAATCATTCCATTCCAGAAGGGCATACGGCGATCGCGTATGTATTTGATGGCCAGGGTCTGTTCGGCGACCCGGCCCAGGAAGTGTCGGCCTTGAACATGGTCGTCTTCAGCGATGGTAACGACTTGAGTGTGCGCGCCGCCCCCGATGCGCCCCTGCGCTTTCTGCTGATGGTCGGCGCGCCGTTCAAAGAGCCGGCGGTGCCTTATGGGCCCTTTGTGATGAATACAGATGAAGAGATCCGCCAGGCATTAGACGATCTGCGCAATGGGACGTTTGTGAAGTAAGCATGTACAAATGTCTGCCTCTCCAAATCACTACTGGACAAGCTCTGCCAAACAAAATATACTTGTACTATCACAAAAATACACTTTGATTTGGAGGAGCTATGAGAAACAAAAAGTATTTCTGGTTTGTTCTATTGATGGTGTCTGCACTGCTTTTATCGAGCTGTACAACTGCATCAGAGCCCACTGCCGCCCCCACGGATGTCCCCGTTGAAGCTGCCCCCACAGAGCCCCCGGCGCAAGCTGAAGAGCCGGCCGCTGCCGATGTGGCGCTGAAGATCACGGGCCTGGTCGCCAACGAGATGGCCTGGAGTGAGGCGGAAGTACGGGACATGGAGACCATGACGGTTGAGGCGAAGAACAAAGATGGCGAGACTAAAAGCTACACCGGCGTTTCGCTCAATGCACTCCTGGCCCTGGCTGCCCCCTCCGCAGATGCGGTCACGTTGGAGTTTATTGCCGATGACGGTTACACGGCTGAGATCACCCTGGCCGAGGTCCAGCCTTGCACGAACTGTATTGTTTCTTTCCGCGAGCAGGGTGGCTTCAGCACTGTTCTGCCTGATTTCTCTAGCAAAGTGCAGGTAAAAGGTATCGTTGAGATTCGCGTTAAGTAATATGCACTTCGTATCCAAGGGTTTCTCGCCAAAACCCCTGATGGGATAGTCCCGATCTATGTGCTTGGGGAGCGATCCTTCCTCGTTGTAGGAGATCACTCCCCAAGCGCTATCTTCACAGGTGATGCAAGTATGTTATTTTTTGTTGGATTGGATGATACGGATAACCATGAATCGCGCGGCACTGGGCACCTGGCACGCCAGGTAGCAGCCAGCCTGTCGCCCGCGTTCGAAGTGGCTGGTGTAGTGCGCCACCAATTGTTGTTTGACCCGCGCGTGCCTTATACCAAGCACAACAGCAGTGCGGTTATTGTACTAAAAGTCGATGGCCAGGTTGATCTGCAGGCCGTATTTCAACAGGTGAAAGGATACATGCTGGCAGATTTTCAACCTGGCAGTGACCCAGGCCTCTGCGTGGCTGCGAGCGTGCCCCCGGTCATTACTCACTTTGGTCAACGGGCAAAGACCGACCTGGTCACGCAAGAAGAAGCGCGGCGGCTGGCCGCGCAGCATGGGCTTTTGCTGGAAGGATTGGGGGGCACCGAGGGGGGCGTGATCGGCGCCCTGGCAGGGGTCGGATTAGCCGCCGGTGGAGAGGATGGACGTTATGTTTTGGTTAGCAGGCTGCGTGAGCTTTCGGGCTTGCAGCCCGTTACAGCACTGCTGGCCGCAGGTGTGAGCCGGGTGCAAACCCTGGATGGGCAGTTGGTGACCGATGGAATGGTATTGGCCGATAAGCTGCGCCCTGCCCGGCGCGGCGGCCAGCCGATCGCAGTTGTCCAGTGGAATGCGGACCACTGGCAGCCATTGAAGCTCGATTAAACATCTGCTCTGGGGCTGATGCGGTGAGTGCATTACTGGAAGCCAGAGAAGTAACCTTTGCTTATCCACAGGATGGGCGTGGTTTGTCGCCTACCTCTCTACAGGTGCCGGCGGGCCAGGCTGTGCTGGTCGGTGGTTCCTCAGGGAGTGGTAAGAGCACTCTGGCGCGCTGCCTGGCCGGATTGATCCCGCACTTGTATCGCGGTCAGTTTGGCGGCCAGGTGCTGGTGGCGGGGCAAGATACAACTGCCCTGGCCTTGTGGCAGCTTGCTGAGCAGGTTGGGATGGTGTTTCAAAACCCGGCCTCCCAGATGCTGGCTTCCACCGTCGAAGATGAGATCTTATTTGGCCTGGAGAACCTGGGTTTAGCGCGAGATGAAATGAGTCGCCGGCTTGAAGCAGCACTCGAGCATTTTCACTTGAAGGAGATGCGCCAGCGTTCTCCTCAAACTCTCTCTGGCGGCGAGCAGCAGAAAGTGGCCCTGGCAGCCGTCACTGCCCGCCGTCCGGCGGTCCTGGTGCTCGATGAGCCGCTGTCGATGCTTGACACCACCGCCGCACTCGAATTTGTGAGTTACACCCAGGGATTACTGCACGAAGGTGCCGCAGTAGTTTACTGCGAACACCGTCAGGAATACCTGCGTGGCCTGGATGGTTTGCGGATATTCCCATTGGGAGAGAAGCCCTCCAGCCAGGCTGTTTCGCATCCCATCCCTGCCTGGCCGTTCAGGGGGTGCGGTCCGCTTGCGCTTCAAACCCGCCAACTGCATGTCTTGCGCGGTGGACGGACAGTGATCCAGAATCTTGACCTGGCTTTGCCGGGCGGCAAGGTCACTGCTGTGGTGGGGCGCAACGGCGTCGGAAAAACCACTTTGTTCCGTGCCCTGGCCGGTTTGCAAAGATACACTGGTACGATAGAAATTCAGGCCGCCGGAATCTCTGAACCCCCCCAACTCGGGATTGTTTTTCAAAACCCCGACTTGCAATTGTTCAACGCCACGGTGCGAGAAGAAATTCTGTACCCCCTGGAAAAACCAGATATGCACCTGTATGAATGGGTGGTGGATGCCCTGGGATTGGAAAGATATGTTGACACACCGCCACTGCTATTGAGCGAAGGAGAAAAGCGGCGAGTAGCCCTGGCGACCATGCTTATGCACCGCCCCGGCCACGGGCTGCTCTTGGATGAGCCGGCCCTGGGACAGGATGATGCACATAAGACCATTCTTCTGCGCTTGCTGCGGGCCTATGCCAGCGCCGGTTATCTGGTGGTATATTCTACCCACGATCTTGAGCTGGCTGCCCAGGCCGATAATTTGATCTTATTGGGTACACAGGGGATTGCCGCTCAAGGGGATGCGGCCGAAGTGATGCGAATGGAAGCGGTCTGGCAAAACCTGGGTTTCGTCTTACCAGAATGGATAAAGGCCAAATGGTCCGTTTAAGCCAATCTGGCAAGACGCATACTATCGCCCTGATGGCTGGCTCGCCCCTGCGCCGGTTCGACCCGCGTGCCAAGCTGGTGCTCAGCCTGTGCGCATCGCTGATGGTCATGCTGCCCCTGGAACGGCTGGCACTTTTTACTTTGTTCTATATCCTTTTGCTTGCCTGGGCCAGGCTGCTTCCACCGGCTGCCGCCCAGGTGTGGCGTATGCGCTGGATTCTGCTGGTGTTATTCTTTGTGGATTGGTGGCTGGTTGGCCTGGACCTGGCTGCAATCATCACGCTGCGCCTGGCCTTGTTGGCGGGTGTATTTGCCCTGCTGTTCTCTACCACCACCATCACAGAATTCCGCCTGGCGCTGGAGCATTTACACCTGCCCTACCGCTATGCCTTCAGCTTGAGCCTGGCCTTTGAGAGCCTGAGCTTGCTGGATGATGAGTGGCGGGCCATCCGCGAGGCTCAACAAGTGCGCGGCGCACTGCCCGCCATCCGGGGCTTTCGCTCACTGGTGCACCAGGCGCGCGAATTGGTTTCGCTGACGGTCCCGGCGGTGGTTCTGACCACCCGGCGGGCCTGGGCCATTACTGAAGCGGCCTATGCGCGCGGGTTTGATTCGCTTCGGCGGCGTCCGTATCACGTGCTGGTTCTGCACCTGCGAGATTGGGCGATGATCATGGCCTCAATCTTGGTTGCTTTAACTTTTTCCTGGAGGTAACTATGTCGCAAGCGAAACGTATTTTGATCGGCCTGGCTGTGCTTGTCTTTATCGGCGGTGGCGTGTTAGCGCTCGAATATTTCCGGGGGCGGGCTGTCCTTTTGCCTGCTGCTGGGCAGGTCACTTTGACGCCTGGCAGCGTTCCAATTTACCTGGATGGGACGCTGGCAGCCGGGTTTGCACCCGATTCTCTGCAAACCCTTGAGTTGGTCAGTTTCATCGATGCCGAAGATGGTAAATCTCAGGATGGCTGGCTGCTGAGGGATGTTCTGCTGATATATCTGCCAGAAGAGAGCCTGGTCCCAGGTACATTGATCACCATCTCGAGCTCCACCCGAGATAAAGCGATTGAGCTGACCTGGGAAGAAGTGAATACTTTGGAAAGCATGGTCATGTTTGACCTCAGCAATCGCGGCACGCTAAAGCTGGTCTCACTTTTGGATCGTCTCAACACGCGCGACGAATGGGTGCAGGATGTGGACCGGATCGAGGTGGTCAATCCATGAAAAAATCCTATTTTTCCACCTTTCAGCTCATCCTGCTGGCTCTGTTTGCTGCTTTGATCGTGGTGGCGAAGATTGCTTTGCGTTTGCCGCTTCAACTCTCGGGACATTCGGGCCTCTTTTGGATGGCGATCCTGATCGTGGCGGCGCGTGTGGTTCCCAAGCGCGGCGCGGCCAGCCTGGTTGGCCTGACTTCGGGACTGTTGGCCTCTTTTTTGGGATTGGGCGATTTTGGCGTTTTGAACACTTTTCTGTCATATACCATGGTTGGTGTGGGCACCGACCTGGCCATTCTCCTGGTGGGTAACCCTGAAAACCTGGTAACGGCCGGGGTGGTGGGGGCGCTGGGTCACTTTGCCAAATTCCTGGTGAAGTGGGGGATGGGTGCCATCACCGGCGCGCCGGTTGGCTTTTTGGCCCTGGGCCTGGTCAAGGCTATGGTCGGATACGTGGTGTTTGGGGCGTTGGGTGGGGTGTTGGGCGCATTGACCCTGCTGGCACTGCGGAAAGCCGGTTATTTTGCTTACCTGGAAGAAAAGCGCTAGATTGTCGGCAGGAAAAAACGTGGCCCATGAATGCCAAGGGAATTTGTGGTAGGATAGGGACAATGGGCAAACGAGGAAACCCCCTCCTTTTTCTCTTCTGTATCCTGCTGCTCGGCCTGGCGGCCTGCACGGCAAAAGAAACGCCAACCGTGGTGGTTTATACCTCGGTCGACCAACCTTTTGCCGAGCCGATTTTGACCGCCTTTGAGCAGAAGACCGGCGTCCGCGTCCTGGCGGTCTACGATACCGAAGCCGCCAAGACCACCGGGCTGGTCAGCCGTCTGTCGGCCGAGCGCGATCATCCGCAGGCTGACGTGTTCTGGAGCTCAGAGATCGCCCAAACGCTCTGGCTGCAAGAGCAGGGCCTGTTAGCTGTTTACCAATCGCCGGTTGGGGCCGATATCCCGGTTGGCTTCCGTGATCCGCAAGGCTATTGGAGCGGGTTGGGTTACCGGACGCGCGTGATCATTGTCAATACCGAGCGTGTGGCGCCCGAAGACTACCCCCAAACCCTGGCTGACCTGCTCGACCCGAAGTGGGGCGCGGGCGAGGTGGGGCTGGCGAACCCGCTCTTTGGCACCACGGCTACCCACGCCGCGGCCCTGTATGCAAGCTGGGGGGCGCAGCCGGCCCTGGATTATTTTCAACAGCTTGATGCCCAGGGGGTGCGCATCGTAGATGGCAACTCGGTGGTGCGCGATATGGTCGCCAGCGGTGACCTGAAATTGGGCTTGACCGACACCGACGATGCCAACGCCGCTGTCCAGGCTGGCAAGCCCGTGATCGTCATCTTCCCCGATCAAGATGGGGCCGGCACCCTGGCAATCCCCAATACGGTGGCGTTGGTTGCCGGCGGGCCAAACCCGGCCCAGGGCCAGGCGCTGATTGATTACCTGCTCAGTGCACAGGTCGAGGCACAGTTGATCCAGGATGGTTTCTTGCATGGCTCGCTGCGCGATTCGGCATCTGTGGGGCCGGTGTTGATGGCAGTCGATTGGAGGGCGGTGGCAGAGCAGATGGAAGCTGCCAAGCGCGATCTGCAAAATCTATTTTTACGATGATGGCTTTGCTCAGGCGCATCTATTCCTCTTTGGGGCAGGGGCTTGGGTTGGCGGCTTACCTGCTGGTGACGCTTGGGCCGCTGGCCTGGTTGGGATGGACCCTGCTGGAGACAGTCGTTGGGGGATGGGGAAATGGCGCCCTCCCGGCCTTGCAAACTGAGGGCATGGGGTTGAATAGCCGTACCTGGGGGCTTTTGGGGCACAGCCTGGGCCTGGCGGCGTTGGTCACGGCTGGCAGCCTGCTCTTGGGGCTGGGTGCGGCGGTGTGGATTGTGACCCGCCCGGCCTGGTTAGACTGCCTGGTGCGCAAGCTTTACCTGGTTCCTTTTATCATCCCTGGTTATATCTACGCCCTGACGTGGTTGAGCCTTTTCAGCCGTTCGAGTTTGCTGGCGCGGGGGGCAGAGCGCTGGTTTGGGCAGGCACCCTCAGCCTATGGGCTGCCCGGTGCGGTGCTGATCCTGGCGTTGATCTACGCGCCGCTGGTGACCCTGGTGATGCTGGCGGCCTTTGACGCCAGCGAGCCGGAATTGATTGAGCAGGCCCTGCTGATGGGCCCGGCTGGGCGAGCCTGGCGGCGCGTGGTGCTGCCCCTCAGCCGCTCCGGCGCTGTGGCAGCGGGGGGACTGGTCTTTGCGCTGGCGCTGGTGGAATACGGTGTGCCAGCTTTGTTGGAATTCAATGTTTACCCGATGGAAATCTATGCCGAGTTCAGCCAGAGCGGCGAACCGCTGCGGGCCCTGCTGTTGGCCTTGCCTGTGCTGATCAGCGCGGCGCTGTTGGTTGGTGCAACCCAGTGGCTGCTGCGTCGCACACCGCTGACCAGCCGCCCACAGGCTGCCGCCTTGTTAAGGGGCCTGCCTCTGCCCCGGCTTGAGCGCAGCCTGGCCTGGTTTTCGGCTTTAAGCCTGGCGGCGGCTTGCCTGCTGCCCATCCTGGTCTTGGTCATCCAGGCTGGCAGCCTTGCGATGGTGTGGAGCGCGGCCAGCCAGGCCCGCCACGACCTGCTGACCACGCTGTTTTTGGCGCTTAGCGCAGCGCTGGGGGCGGCCTGGGTGGCCTTCATCCCTGCCAAGCGCCTGGCAGCCTCTGACACAGCCTCTCCCTGGCTGTGGGCGCTCTTATTGGCGCCGCTGGCTGTGCCTGCGCCGCTGGTGGGGATTGGCCTGGTTGATTTGGCAAACCATTTGCCGGGGCGCAGCCTGGGCTTGGGCTGGTTTTTCATGTGGGCTGCTCACGTGGGGCGTTTTGCGCCGCTGGCCCTGATCGCACTGGCGGCCCAGTTCCGCCGCCGCGAGCCCCTGCTGCACGAGCTGGCACAGCTTTACCCGGCGGGTTGGCTGCGGCGCTTTTGGCAGATTGATCTGCCACTGATGGCAGGCGGGCTGAGCGCGGCACTGGTGGTTGTGTTTGCCCTGTCATTGGGTGAGATTGGCGCCACCCTGCTGGTCATCCCCCCCGGCCTGGGCACGGCTGCCCTGCGCCTGTACAATTTGCTGCACTACGGTGCGCCTGCCAGCACGGCTGGGCTGGCTTTGAGCTTGCTGTTCATCATATTGGCAGTTGGGGGCTTGTGGGCTGGATTCTATGAACGAGGAGTGCGGCGCTTTGGGTAGATTGATTGAGGTGCAGCAGGTCAGCAAGCGCTTTGGCGCGGTGCAGGCTTTGAGTGATGTTTCGCTCAGTGTGCCCGGCGGCGGCTCTCTGGCATTGCGAGGTCCTTCAGGCAGCGGGAAAACCACTCTCTTGCGCCTGATCTGTGGATTTGAAGAACCCGAGCGCGGCCAGATTGCTCTGGATGGACAGGTGGTCAGCCAGCCGGGCCGCCTGACCCCGCCCTGGCAGCGCAGCATTGGCGCCGTCTTCCAGAAGCCGGCCTTGTGGCCTCACCTGACCGTGCGCCAGAATGCCGCCTTTGGGTTAGCCGGCTGGGAAAAACAGCAGGCTGACGCCCGCCTGGATGAGTTGTTGGAGGCGGTGGGCCTTTCAAAACTGGCCGGGCGCTACCCGTACCAGCTTTCTGGCGGCGAGGCCCAGCGTGCCGCGCTGCTGCGCGCCCTGGCGGCGCGCCCGTCTATCTTGCTGTTGGATGAGCCGTTTGCCAACCTGGACCCCGCCCTGCGCACCTCGATGTTGGCTTTTGTGCAGCAGGTTCAGCAGGCTGAGGGGGCTACGCTGATCTTGGTGGCGCATGATGACGAAAGCGCCGCCATTTGCGCACAGGTGATGCATTTGGAGAAGCACTAAGGCCGGGCGTAGGGGGCGATATAGGTCAGGCCGTCACGCGTGGCGACCCAGGCGGCGCCACCGGTGTCAAAGAGGATGGCCTTGATCTCGTCGTGTGAGAGGCCGTCTTGGGTCGTGTACACCTGGAATACGTCACTGCTTAAAACCGCCACCCCATCGTATTCTGAACCGAACCATAAGCTCCCATCCGGGGCCAGGGCCAGCGAGCGCACCTTTTCGCCAGCCAGGCCGTCTGCCAGGGTCACCAGCCGCGCAATCTGCCAACTTCCATCGGCAGCTTGTCTCAGCTCAACCGCGCCGCCGCGGTCGTTCAGGCCGCTGCCGGCCCAAACTTGCCCCGCCGAAACGGCTGCCAACGAGGTGATGTTGTTGTGGGGCAGGCCGTTGTGGATGCTGAAGTACTGCCAGTCGCCACCGGCCGAGCGGTAGCTCAGCCCGCCGCGCGGCGCCACGTAAGAGCCAAACCACATTCCGCCATCCGGCAGGGGTAAGATCACGTTGACCATATCATCCAGCAGGCCGCCGGCCAGGGTCAGCGTTTGCCAGCCACTCTCTGTTTGCACCGCCGCGCCGCCCCAGGTGCCCACCCACAACCGCCCGGCAGCATCCAATGCCAGGGCATTCACGCGCTCGTCCGGCAGCCCTTCGGCTTCGCCAAAAGTTTGCCAGCCCCCGGCCTGGTAACAGGTGAGCCCCTGGTTATGCCCAATCCACAGCCTGCCGTCTGCATCCACCAGCAGGGCGCGCACGTATTCCAGCGGCGGGTCAAAGGGAATCTGCTGTATCAGGACTCCGGTGCGGCGGTCTAGTTGGAAAACCCCTTCCACCCCGCCTGCCCACAGGGTATCGCCCTGCTCAGCCAGGGCAAAGATATCTCGCGGCGGACGGATCACCTGCCAGCCAGGCCGGGCCGCCGGTGTTGGCGTTACTGGGCGGTAGCTTAACAAGAAAAGGCCAGTGAGGAGAAAAATCCCACTGGCCCCTAAGATCAAGAAAGCGGCGGCTCGCCGTGCCGTAAGCCTTGCCTCCTCAGACCGATAAGGCCATGAACTGAGCTGCCGAGAGCCAATCGGCAGCGCGCGGCGTCCAGATCAGGATGGTCGTGGGCAGTTTGCCGGTTTGCAGCCAGGTGCGCAGATGTTCGAAGCGCACTGGCCCCTGCAGGGCGGGGCCTTGCTGGTAAACACACCACCCGGCTACAGGGCCAGGCTGGGGAAGCCTTTTCATGCCTGCAATGCCCTCCTGGGCGAACAAGATGGCCTGGTTCACACCGCAGCCGGTATAGGTCCATGTCTGGTGCAGGCGGTCATACAGCAGCCAATGCTGTTCGTTGGGGTGCAAAAAGGCCTTGCGCCGGCCCAACTGGATGGTCCAATCATCCATGTTGCCAAAAGCCTGCTGGGGCGTTAGCTGGCGGTTCTGCACCTGGGCCGTGCGCTGTGCAAGTTGATATTCGAGCTCTGCTTGTGAGTGTGCTGGCATCTGGGATGCTCCTTAGCGCTCAATCCGCTCAATGAACTCGTTTTTGCCCAGGTAATTTTGCCAGATCTGGCGCGCCTCGCTCCAGGGGCGCATGATCGGCGGGGCACCCGAAACAATTGTCGAGTTATGTTGGTGGAAATCTACTGCCCATTCAGAACCAT
Source organism: uncultured Anaerolineaceae bacterium (assembly GCA_964633225.1). GTDB lineage: Bacteria > Chloroflexota > Anaerolineae > Anaerolineales > UBA4823 > JAKQIM01. The sequence continues at coordinate 29,303 of CAZWFQ010000032.1, read as the reverse complement.
CCGGCAGAGTGACCTTGATCAGGTTGTGGTTTTCGGTATTGATCGCGTCTACGCCGTTCCAAAAGCCCGAAGCGTTGCTAGACTTCTCTTCAAAGACAATGCTCTGCACCTTGGCGCCGGGGAAGTTCTTCTCCACCAGGGCTTTAACCGGGGTAAAAGTTTTATCCACGTAATCGCCGCAGGTCATGCCCTGGGCACCGGTCCAGCGTCCGATTGTCTCATCCCAGGTAATGCCGCCCAGGTTATATAAACCCTGGAAAATCAAAACCGGATCGCCCTGTAGCATATTACGCACATAGATCCCTTGCTTGCGCAGGTCTGCATCGAGGGCTTCGAAACCTTTGTTCAGGTTGGCTAAGTTCTGCGCAGTAGCCAGGGCGGCTGCCAGATCGGCCGGCTTGATATTGGCCAACCCGCCCAGGGTCTGGCCCAGCACTGCCGACAGCCAACCGAGTACGGCTGCGGCTGCGGCTGGCGGAAGGCCTTGCAGAATGGCCTGCACTGCGCCCTGGCTGGTAAGCCAGCTTTGCAGGGTGCCGCCAGCCTCTTCCCAGCCGCCATCGTCTGCCAGGACAGGGGTGACGGCAGCAAAAAAGATCAGCAAGAAGACCATCATCAGCGTTCCGGCGCGCGGCCGCAGGATCATCATCGCTACGGTTGCGCCCATCAGGGCCAGTAAGACCAATGCCCCGCCCACGCCGCACCAGGGCACCCAGGGCAGGACCGCCGCCGCAAGAAAGCCCAACACCAGCCCGACCACTGCTGGGGCAATCCAGGCTGGGTTGAAGGGCCGTTTGACGCCGCCCGTCAGCCGCTGGACATCGTTCCATGCCAGGCGCGAAACCAGGCCTGGCAGGCTGTTGGCGTGGGCCGTCAATTCGACCAGGCCAAAAACGGCCAAGAGCAAAGAAACCAGGCGGTGATCGATGATCGTGCCGATGATCAGGGTCAGCGCGGCGTTGCCGCACACCAGGGCCAGGGATTTCAGGCGCAGTTCTTTGAAAGATGTGAACAGCCAACCGGGGGTGGCGGCGGCGGTTTTCACTGCTTGCGAGAACCCAAGCTGCCAGATGCGCCCGGCGATCATCGAGAGCAGGCCAAAAAGCAGGCCCCAGAACAAGGTGCCATTGGCCATTTTCCCTTGCAAGGCCAGCACCGCATCCAGAACCCAACTGGTGCCCCCGGCAAAGCCGCCGTTGGGACCAATCAGCAAGATGGTGTGCAGCACCCAGACGAAGAGCAGGGTCGCGACCGCCATGAGCAGCTTGGTGAAAAAGCCCTTGAACATGCCGCCCAAGATCAGCTTTAGCAGATCCAGAAGACTCTCCGGCGGCTTGGCTTGGGCTTTAGCCGGGCGATTTGCCAGGCGCTTGGCCGGGCGGGCCGCCGGGTGCATTGCGGCTGGAAAGGGTGACGCTGGCTGGGCTTGGGGTGGGGCTGCTGGGTAGGCTGGGGCAGCAGGGTAAGGCTGGGCCGGCGGCTGATAGGCTGCCCCTGGCTGAGGCGCAAGAGGTTGGCGCGGGGGTACGGCTGGCAACCAGCCGCGCCCATCCCAGCGCAGCCAGGCGCCGCTCTGATCCATCTGCCACCAGGCGCCATCAGGGCCGACCAGGCGCAGTTGACTCACCGCTTGGGCAAATGCTTGCGGTGAGATCTGGCGTTGCATATATTGCTGGTAAAGCTGGGCAAAACGGGCTTCCATGTTCTCAAACATCGCAGGGCCCTCCTCTATGCTACCTATTAGCTTACCAGAAAAATACCCCTTTGTCACGCCTTTTTGGCGCTCATACCCCGAATCTTAGGCCCGGCCTAAGATGTGCTCGACCTGGGCAAATTGCTCTGGGGTCAGCGGCCCGAACTGCATGGCGCGGGCATTTTCTTCGACCTGCCTGACAGTACGGAAACCAGGGATGGGGATGGTCTTGGGGCTGCGGGCCCACAACCAGGCCAGCGCGCCCTGCGGCAGACTGCGTCCATTGCTGGTCAGGATCTCGCGCACGGCTGCGATCTTCTGCGTGTATTCGGGGCTGGGCTGGCCGTTCTTGAAGTATTTCATCCACTCAGGGCTTTTCTCGCCGCGCACATCATCTGCCGAGGGTTTGATGCTGCCCGTGTACTTGCCGGTCAACAATCCCATCGCCAATGGACCGCGGTTGATCGCCGCCAGGTTTTCCTTTTCGCAGATGGATAGAATGGCGGCATTGTCGTCCAGTGCATTCAGCTCGGCCTGGATCGCAGCGCAGTGCGCGCCTTGGGCGAAGAATTCTGCACTCTTTGGGAAGTCGGTGCTCCAGCCATAAGCGCGGATCTTGCCTTCGGCTACCAACTGCTCGAGGGTCTCGCGGACTGGCTCAGCTTGCTCAGGCGGGAAACCGTTGTCATGAAATTGGTAAAGGTCGATGTAGTCTGTTCCCAGGCGGCGGAGTGAATCTTCACAGGCTTGGCGGATCCCGGCAGGGGTGGCATCGCTGCCGGTCACCTGGCGAGTGTCCTCGTCGAAAACGGCATTGAACTTGGTGGCGATCACCACCTGCTTGCGCCGGTCAGCCAGGGCAAGCCCCAATACGCTTTCGCTGTGCCCGGCTCCGTACACGTTCGCGGTATCAAAAAAAGTTACCCCCAGCTCAAGCGCGGCATGGATGGCGCGGATGGACTCGTTGTCATCCACTTCGCCCCAGCCCAGGGGGGTCTCGCCTGCCCAGAATGGACCTCCGATGGCCCAACAGCCCATGCCCAGGGCGCTGACCTGAATGCCCGAACGACCAAGAGTGCGAGTGAATTTTGCGTTCATCATGCTTTCCTTTCGTCTTTTTGAAGATTGTATGACTTGATTATAGGTCAAGTGTGGATTTATTTCTAGTACCAGGAAGAACTATGATATACTCATCCGGTGAGTATATGATGAATCCCCAGGCATCTCGTCATACCGGCACGCTTTCACCCGAAATGGCCCTGCTGGGCCTGCTTTATGGTGCGCCAGGGCATGGCTATGATCTGCACCGCAAGGTGGTCGCAGACCTGGGACATGTCTGGCACCTCAGTCAGAGCCAGGCGTATGCCATCTTGAAGCGCCTGGAAATGCGCCGCGACATCTCGCTGGAAGAAGTCCTGCAAGAGAAACTGCCCCCTCGCCAACTGCTGCACATTACCCCCCAGGGGCGCCAACGTTTCTTGGACTGGCTGGGGGATACCAGCGGGGGCAGTGTGCGCGCTATCCGCATGGAATTCATCACCCGCCTGTATTTTCTGAGCCTGTACCAGCCCCAAAAGATTCCCCAGGCTTTTCAACAGCAAAAAACGGCTGCATCCAGGCATTTGCAACGCTTGAAGAAAACGGCTGCCGAACTGCCTGGAGAGCAAGTCTATAACCGCATGAGCCTGACCATGCGCCTGGAACAGCTTAAATCGGTGTTGGAATGGCTGGACGCCTGCCAGAAGGACTTTTAACCAAAACCATGACCCCTGATTTGCACATAGAGGAAATATGATTGCTTTCGATCAAGCTTACCAACTCACGTTAGCGCATATTCGCCCCCTGGCACTGGAAACCGTCGATCTGCTGCATGCAGCCGGGCGGATTGCCGGGCAAGACTTCTTGGCCAGGGTCGACTCGCCTTCTTTGGATGTCTCTTTGAAAGACGGGTATGCCCTCCTGGCGGCAGACATCCAGGGTGCTGGTCCCCAATCACCGGTGCAGTTGAAGCTGGTTGGAAGCATTGCCGCGGGCGATGATTGGCACGGGGCGATCGGCCCGGGTGAGGCGGTGCGCATCTTGAGCGGCGCCGCCCTTCCGCAAGGGACGGATGCAGTGGTGGCTGAGGAATTCACCCAGGCGCTTGCGGGGGCAATTCAAATTTTGAAGCAGACAGATGCCGGGCGGAATGTTTTGCCCCAGGGCTCGGATGTCCATTCGGGACAGTTGATGGTTTCGGCCGGCCAAAAGCTCTATCCTACCCTCATCGGCTTGTTGGCTGCCGCCGGGCATCACCAGGCGCAAGTGGTCGGGCGGCCGCGTGTGGCCATCTTGGCAACGGGAGATGAGGTGCTGGCGCCCGGTCAACCTTTGGTGCAGGGTAAATTGTACGCCAGCAATTTGTTCACCCTGGCGGCCTGGTGTTTGCATTACGGCTTTGAGGTTGAAACCCTGGTGCTGCGGGATGATGCTGAGATCATCCGCCCAGCATTGTTGGACTGCCTGGAGCGCTTCGACGCCGTACTGACCAGCGGCGGCGCATGGAAGGGCGAGCACGACCTGGTGGTGCAGATCTTGGATCAATTGGGTTGGCAGAAGGTCTACCACCGCGTGCGGATGGGACCCGGCAAAGCTGTGGGGTTCGGCCTGTTTGAAGGCAAGCCTGTCTTTTGCCTGCCGGGCGGGCCTCCATCGAATCACATGGCCTTTGTCCAACTGGCACTGCCTGGCCTGCACAAACTGGCCGGAGAGCCAAAGCCCGGCCTGCCCCAAGTATGTGCCGTGATGGCAGATGCAATCTCGGGGCAGGTGGATTGGACGCAGTTTGTGCATGGGCGCCTGGTGCAAGAAGATCAGCGCTTGCTGTTCCAGCCAATGAAGTATAAGAGCCGCCTGCAAGAAATGGCGCAGACAGAAGCCATTGCCTGTATTCCAGAAGGCCTGGAAATGATCCCTGCTGGCAGCCAGGTGATGGTGCAGGCACTGACGAGTTAACGATGTCCCCGTTGCAAGGAGCTTTGATCTCACCTGCCGATCTGCTCGCTGCCTATTTGTCCAGGCCTGGCGAAGAGCCGCTATTATTCCTGGTGACGGGGTCGCGTGGCAGCGGGAAAACAAGTTGGTGCCTGGAGCTTATGCGCCAGGCGCGCGCGGCGGGTATTGAACCGGTGGGGCTGGTGTCGCCGGCGGTTTTTGACGGTGACACCAAAACGGGCATTGACCTGGTTTGTGTTGCCAGTGGTGAGCGCCGGCGCCTGGCAGTAAAACGTCCCCTGGCTGATTCCACTTCGCCAGACTCTCCGGGGTGTACGCCCGGTTTGCCCGAGTTGGATTGGCAGTTCTACCCAGATGTGCTGGCCTGGGGCAACCAGGTGCTGAAAACTCTGCCCCCCGGTGAACTGTTGATCGTGGATGAATTGGGGCCGCTCGAGTTCTTGGAGCAGGTTGGCTTCACTGCCGGCCTGGAACAAATTGACCAAAAATATTTCCGGCTTACCTGTGCGGTGGTGCGCCCGGTGCTCTTGCCCACGGCCCTGGCGCGCTGGCCTTGGGCCCGGGTTATACTGGCGGCGGGCCAGCCGGGTGATGGTGAACAGCCATGATCCGGGTGGAGGGGCTTTCAGTTCACTATGGGGATATCCCGGCGCTGGCGAATCTCTCGTTTTCTATCCAGGATGGCGAGTGTGTGCTGATCACGGGGCCTTCAGGGTGCGGAAAAAGTACTCTGGCGCGGGTGTTATGCGGCTTGATCCCGCACGCCATCCCAGCCCGGGTGGAAGGCCAGGTGCAGGTAGAAGGGCTAGATGTGCTGCACCGGCCGATTCCCGAGGTGGCTCAAAAGGTGGGTATGGTTTTTCAGCGTCCCGCCTCACAGCTTTTCCACCTGCGGGTTGAGGATGAGGTGGCCTTTGGGCCGCGCAACCTGGGGTTGGATGAAGGGGAAGTCTGGCAGCGCACAGAATGGGCCCTGCGTGCCACGGGCCTGTACGACCTTCGCACCAATAAACCATCGGCCTTATCTGGTGGTCAGAAGCAGTGCCTGGCGATTGCGGCGGCGCTGGCCATGCGCACCAGCGTGCTGGTGCTGGATGAGCCGACCGCATCGTTGGATGTGCCCAATACCCGCAGGGTGATGGAGACCCTGGCCGCGCTGCGTGCCGAGCATGGGATTACGATTGTTTTGATTGAGCACCGCCTGGCAGAAGCAGCCCAGTTGGCCGGACGGGTGATATTGATGGAAGGCGGGAGGGTCATCGCAGATGGCATCCCACAAGATGTCTTTGCCGATCGCCAACTCCGCCTGCGCCTGGGGCTGCGCCGCCCCAGCGATGAACCGGCTGTATCCTGGGAGACCCTGATCCAGGCTAACGGGTACCATCCAGAGCCTGCTCAAGCTCTGCTTGAACTGCAGCATGTGTCTGCCGGGTTCAATGGGCATGCCGTTATTCACGATATCCAATTGGCTTTCTACCCTGGGGAATTTGTTGCGTTGGTGGGGGATAACGGGGCGGGTAAATCGACCCTGGCAATGGCTGCCGCCGGCTTGATCAAGCCGCAGTTGGGCCAGGTGCGTTTTTTGGGCGGTGCCCGGCCCCGGCCTGGGCTGGATGTGGCCTTGCTTTTCCAGGATCCGCAGGAGCAGCTCTTTACCGATTCAGTGGAAGAAGAAGTGGCCTTCGCTCCCAAGAATTATGATTGCTATGACTCTGCTTTGCAAGAACAGATCTTGCAAACCGCCGACCTGTGGGGGCTGCGCCGGCGCCGTCCGATGGCGGTTTCGGCGGGCCAGCAGCAGCGCACCACCCTGGCAGCCTGCCTGAGCCTGCGCCCGCGTCTGCTCATTTTGGATGAACCCACATTGGGGCAAGATTGGGGCCACCTTCAGCGGCTGATGGATTACCTGAAGTTGTTGAACAGCCAGGGCACCACCATCCTGCTTATTTCACACGATTACAAGCTGGTTCACCACTACGCCCAGCGGATCATCCTGCTGCGTGATGGGCGGGTTGTGCAGACTGGCAAGGTAATGAATTTTCCCATCATTGATATGGAGGCAAGAGATGAAGTTATCCACGCGTGAGCTGGCAACCCTGGCAGTCTTTGGGGCTTTGTGGGGCATGGTTGAGATCAGCCTGGGCTCGGTGTTGAAAACGTTGAACATTCCTATGAGCGGGGTGGTGCTCTCGGCCATTGGCCTGGTGATTGCGTTGACGGGCCGGGTGTTTGTGCCCCGCCGCGGCTCCACCCTGTTCATCGGCGTGATTGCCATGCTGCTCAAGTTGTTCAGCCTGGGCGGGGTGATCCTTGGCCCGATGGTCGGCATCTTTAGTGAAGCTCTGCTGGCTGAGGTTGTGCTTTCGCTGGCAGGCAAACCCAGCCGGGCCAGCCTGTGCCTGGCTGGGGCGCTGGGCGTGGCCTGGGTGTTGGTGCAGCCTTTCGTCACTGGGCCGCTGCTCTTTGGGCGCACCCTGTTCACCGTTTGGCTGGATTTGCTGGATCGTGGCGAGCAGCTCTTGGGCTTGCCGCCTTCGTCTGCGATCTGGATCGTCTTGGGTTTCTTGCTCATCTACCTGCTGGTGGGGGTTGTGACCGGCTGGCTGAGCTGGAGCATTGCCCAACTGCTGCAAAAACGCCTGGGGCACCCTGTTCCGGACAGGTTCAATTCTGATCTGCAAAGCGAGGAGTAAAAAATGAAACGCTTTCCGTTTGTCCTGTTAATCCTGTTGGCGGCGTTGTTAACGGCTTGTGCTGCTTCTGGTGATGAAGCGTCCCCTGGCGAAACTGTGAGCCTGCTGGTGTCGGACGGCGAGATCAGCCGTACCTATACCCGCGCAGACCTGGAGGCCCTGGGCGCCAGCCAGGCGATCTTCAATGATGTCACCTACGTGGGCGTCAGCGTGGGCGCGCTGCTGGAAGATGCCGGTTTTAACCTGGATGAGGTCAAGGCAGTCAAAGCCGTGGCTTCAGATGGATACACGGTCAATTACGACCCGCCCCAGGTGCTGGCGGCAGATGTGATCGTGGCCTATGCCCGCGCCGATGGTGACCTGGCGAACGATGATGGATCGTTTCGCATGGTGCTGCCCGGCGCAGAGGGCAAATTGAATGCGCGTATGCTGGTTGAGCTGCAAGTGGTCAAATGATCGGACGGAGTGGGATGGGCCTGGGGCTGCCGGCAGCGTCTGAAAAGAGCAACCTGGGAACGGTCGGTTCACTGGCGATCTTCTTCTGCTCGATCGCTGCGGTGATGGTCACGCCGCCCCAATACCTGCCCTGGGCGGCTGGTGCATGCCTGCTGGTGGCCTGGCTGGTTTATCCGCAAGCCTTCCGCAGCCTGGTGCGCTGGCGCTGGCTGGTGATGATCGCACTGCTGGCGCTGCCGCCGCTCTTCTTGGTGGGGACGATCGACAGCCGCCTGCTGGGCATACCCTATTCTTCTGAGGGTCTGCTGAGCGCGGTTCAGATTGCCCTGCGCATTCTGGTGGTGCTGGTGTCGGTACAAGGATTGACCAGCACGGTGGATATCGCCTCAATCGCGGGACTGTTGGAGAAGGCCGGTTTGCACGGCCTGGGCTTTTCGTTGGGCGTGGCCCTCAACCTGCTGCCCTCCCTGCAGCAGTCGGCTCAAAATGCCTGGCGCAGCCTGTGGATGCGGGGCGGCCTGCGCAAGCAGCGCTGGCGTGGGCTGCGCTTGCTGGCGGTGACCATCATCGCCAACGCCTTGAAGCGGGCCGAAGAGATTGCCCTGGCGGCCGAAGCGCGTGCCTTTGTGCCTGAGCGCACCCGCAGCCTGCCGGTTAAGGTTGGAAAGTGGGATTGGGGGATACTTGTTCTGGGGGGCCTGGTGGTTGTGGCCCTGGTATTAATTCTTTGACATGGTGAATAGATGAAAACCAAAAATTTACTTCTTTTCTCTGGCGGGTTGGTGCTGATCCTGTTCTTGTTGGCCGTATTCCCTGGTGCGGCAGCCCCGGCTGCCAGCACCTATTATGTTTCCAGCTCGGGCGGCGATGACAGTTACAATGGACTGTCTCCGGCGGCGCCGTTCGGCACCCTGACCCGGGTGAATGGGCTGGCCTTGCAGCCTGGCGACCAGGTTTTGTTCAAGTGCGGCGATACCTGGCACGGCGAGATGCTGACCATCACCCAATCGGGGATAGCGGGCCAGCCGGTGGTGTTTGGCACGTACCCGGCGGGCTGCGCCAACCAGCCAACCATCGCCGGAACCCAGCCCGTCTACGGCTGGGCCCAGGTGGGTGAGAACTTGTACGCGGCCGATTTGTCTGCCGGGGCCAACGCGGGCAGGTTTGCCTACGGCATCAACCAGATTTTCCGGGCTGGAGAGCGCCTGCTGCTTGGACGTTGGCCCAACCTGGATGCCCCCGATGGCGGCTATTCCACCATCGACAGCCACCCTAACGCCACCCGCATCACTGATAACGAGCTGCCGCCGGGGAATTGGAGCGGGGCAGCCCTGCACATGAAAAGTATCCGTTGGGCCATCCTCAACCGCCAGGTGACGGGCAGCTCGGGGACTTCGTTGATGGTGGGCAGCGGGCTGGACTGCTGGGCCGATGGCGGCAATTGTACTGGTTGGGGTTATTTCTTGAATAATCACGTTAACACACTGGATCGGGAGGGGGAATGGGCAGTGAGCGGGAACATGTTGTACCTGTATACCGCCAACGGCGCACCGGCCGATGGGGAGGTGGAGGCCTCTGTCATCCTGGTGGAGGACGAAAGGATCGGGCGCTCTTGGGGTGGCATCAACCTGGGGGCCGATTATGGCACGCCGATCGCTTTTGTGACGGTTGAAAATTTACGGGTTTGGGGTTGGTTCCGGCATGGAGTTGCCACCCCCACCAACATGCACCCCGGCGAGCCTCACGATCTGGTGATCCGCAACCTGACCATCAGCGATGTGGACGGGGTTGGCTTGAACCTGGGCACCTGGGTCTGGGATGCACAAGATGGGCGCCCGGACGGTTGGCGCGGGGGATATAACCTGGTGATCAGCGGCAATACGATCCGGCGTGCCAACCAGATGGGGATCAACCTGTATTCGCGCGCTTCAAGCTTTACCAATAACACCCTCACAGATATTGCCCGCATCGAAAACCTGGGCGCGATTGGGATGGGCTGTGGGTATGATGATGGGGATGCCAGCGGCGGCGTGTGCACGGAAGATGGCGACGGCATCCGGATAAAGATCGACCGGCCCGCAGACACCGGCAACAGCAATACCTTCAGAGGCAACCGCCTGGAAAGGATCGGCTACAACGGGTTGGATGTCTTTGGGTATGGGAATACGTTTGAACAGAATGTGGTTGTGCAGGCCTGCATCTCGAAGGGTGACTGCGGCGGTGTGCGCACGTTCGGCCGCGACAACCTCTCTGCCAGCGCAGTCCATGATCTCAGCTTTACCCAGAACATGATCATCGACACCATCGGCAACACTGATGGCTGCCGGAGCGATTTCGATGCGCTATTTGGATTCGGCTTTTACATCGACAATTACTCGCGCAATATTGCCATCAATGGCAACATGGTGATCGGTTCTACCGCACATGGCATCTTGTTCCAAAACTCTACCGGAACGGTTGCCAACAACACGTTGTACAACAACGGCGATACCCCCGATTACGAGGCAGGGCAGCTTTACATCACCAATGGCTGGAATGATCCAACGTATGTGAGCAGCAGTACGGGCAACATTTTCTTTGGCCTGCGTCCCCAGGCCAGGACCCTGGCAGCCGGCAGCCCCGAGCGCCTGGGTGTTTCGGATTACAATGCCTATTTTCACCCCTACCGGCCTAATCACATCTATGCCGGCGGCGAATACAGCCTGGCCTCCTGGCAGGCCAGCAGTGGCCAGGATGGGCATTCCAACGAGCATTGGTACACCCAGGTGGCTGGAGAAGAGCCCCGCTCGCGCATTTTTTATAACGACACCCCGCAAACGCAAGTGTTTGACCTGGGCAGCATCTATTACCTGGATTTGGATCAGAACCCTGTCTTCGGCAGTCTTAGCCTGGCGCCCTACACTGCACGCGTCCTTATTGATAACGGCCTGGTGACTAACCTGGCGGTGAGTATGGAGCTGATTGGCAGTCCGGAGACAGCCCCGGGCGCTCCCTTGACCTATACCATTACCCTGGCTAACCTGGGCACGGTGTCTGCCGCCAATGTCACCCTGGAAAATCCGATTCCTGCCGGGATTGTGAACACCAGTTGGGCAGTCAACCCTGGAATAGCCATCCTGCAAGATGGCACACGCTATACCTGGTCGATTGCCGATCTCCCGGCAGGCGGCACGATTGTGTTCACGCTCTGGGGTCAATATGCCAGCCATGTGGCGGCAGGCACCCCGTTGTTGGTCCCTGCTGTGGTTAGCACCACCTCGCCAGAGAGCGACTTGAATAACAACGCCGCCGGCTTGTATTTGGGTGACTGGTTAGCATTGTATTTGCCGTTTGTAGGGCGTTAATGGGGCTCAGGTATATAGAATCAATGCACCCTTGACAGATTGATCTTATATCGTAAAATTACGATATGAAGCATGCGTTGAATTCAGATCAAAAGCGCCTGGCCCGCATGTTGAAGGCCCTGGGCAACCCGGTTCGTTTTCAGATCGTTGAATACCTGGCATCCAACCAGGCCTGTATCACGAATGATATCGTGCGCATCTTGCCGCTGGCACAGTCCACGGTCAGCCAGCACCTCAAGGTTTTGCGCGACGCCGGCTTGATCCATGGTGAAATCGAAGGGCCGGCTACCTGCTATTGCCTGGATCCCGAAGGTATCCAGTGGCTTAAAGACCAGATCGGGAATTGGCTGCCTGGCTGCTGTGGGCCAGGGAGCCAGTTGATTCAGTTGAAGTAAACGCCAAAAAGGCGTTTTTTTAGCGCATATATATCGTCTTTTTGCGATAAAGGAGCAGGACATGACAATTACCAATCCCTCAGCTACTTATTTCGACCAGGTTGCTGGGCGATGGGACGCCCTGCGCAGCGGCTACCTCCGTGAAGCGGTGCGTGAGGCGGCGATTGCCAAAGCCTACCTGCATCCCAAGATGCTCGTGGCCGATATTGGCGCGGGCACCGGCTTTTTGTCAGCAGGGCTGGCCCCGCTGGTTGAGAAGGTGCACCTGCTGGATGACTCGGCGGCGATTTTGGATGTGGCCCGCCAGAACCTGGCCCAGTTCAACAACGTGGAATTTCACATCGCTGATGGCCTATCCTTGCCGCTGCCCGATGCCAGCCTGGATGCCGTCTTTGCCAACATGTACCTGCACCACTGCCCGGATCCGCTGGCTGCCATTCGAGAAATGGTGCGCATCTTGCGCCCCGGCGGGCGGCTGGTGATCACGGATATGGATGCTCATCGCCATGAGTGGATGAAGGCTGAGATGGCGGATGTTTGGTTGGGCTTTGAGCGCCATCAGATGCGCGCCTGGTTTGAAGAGGCTGGCCTGGTGAACGTGATCGTAGATTGCAGCGGCGAAAAATGCCAATCAGACTGCCAGAGCAGTGCGGGCGAAGGTGCTGATATCAGCATCTTTGTAGCAGCTGGCACCCGGCGCGTCACGGCCCGCGCTGCCGTCCAGGCGAGCTATGCTGCCCGGGCCCTCGGCGGCTCATCTTGCTGCAGCGATTCTAGCTGCTGCGCGCCAACGGTGATATCGCTGGATGAAATTGATGCGGTGACATGGGATGGCGGCTATACCCCGGCTGATAAAGCGGGTGTTCCTTCTGAAGCGGCCGAGTTTTCATTGGGCTGTGGCAACCCTCTGGCGATGGCCAGCCTGCGAGAAGGCGAGACTGTGCTGGATATCGGCTCAGGCGGCGGGCTGGATGCCTTCATTGCCGCCCGGCGCGTGGGCCCCACTGGCCAGGTGATCGGCGTGGATATGACCCCCGCCATGCTGCAGCGCGCCCGGCGGGCGGCCAAAAAGGGCGGCTTCGACAATGTCAAATTCAAACATGGCTATGCTGAAAAATTGCCTGTCCCAGATGCATCGGTAGATGTCATCATCTCGAACTGTGTCATCAACCTGAGCGAGGATAAGGGGAAGGTGTTTGGCGAGGCCTTCAGGGTTTTGCGGGAGGGTGGGCGCCTGGAGGTGAATGATATGGTCTTTGGTGGGGCAATTTTACCCGCCGCGCGCCAATCGGCGGCGGGTTGGTCAGAGTGTATCTCTGGCGCGCTGCCCGAGCCAGAATACCTGGATCTGGTCAAGCAGGCAGGCTTCAAGCAGGTTTCTGTACGCCGCAGCACCAGTTCAGGCGTATCAGATGGGGTGCCAGTGTACAGCGTGCAGGTCTCAGCCGTCAAGAAGACGTAGCGGCTGTTTCCTTGAACATGCGTTTTTGCAGCCAGAAAGCCACGTTCACCAGGCCGATCATGACCGGCACCTCTACCAAGGGTCCAATAACGGCTGCAAATGCTGCTCCGCTGTGAATGCCAAATACTGCTACCGCCACGGCAATCGCCAACTCGAAATTATTGCTGGCCGCAGTGAAGGATAGGGTTGTGGTCTTGGAATAATCGGCACCCAGGCGATGCCCCATCCAAAAGCTGACCAGGAACATAACCACAAAATAGATCAACAGCGGGATGGCAATGCGCACCACGTCGCCGGGGATCTGCACGATCAGGTTGCCCTTCAGGCTGAACATGACGATAATGGTGAAGAGCAGGGCGATCAGGGTCAGGGGGCTGATCTTGGGCACAAATTCTTTGTGATACCAGTCTTTGCCTTTCATCCGCACCAACACAAAGCGCGTCAAGAAACCAGCAATGAAAGGAATGCCCAGGTAGATGAACACGCTCTGGGCAATTTCACCAATGGTGATGTGTACGGCTGTCCCAGCCAGCCCGAACCAGGTGGGCAGCACGGTGATGAACACCCAGGCATACACGCTGTAGAATAACACCTGGAAGATGCTGTTGAAGGCCACCAGCCCGGTGGCGTATTCGGTATCGCCGTGGGCCAGCTCGTTCCACACGATCACCATGGCAATGCAGCGCGCCAGGCCGATCATGATCAACCCGGCCATGTATTCGGGATAGCCGCGCAAGAAGATGATCGCCAGCGCAAACATCAACAGCGGGCCGATGACCCAGTTCTGGATCAGCGACAGCGTCAGCACCTTTTTGTTTGGGTTGACGGCGTACCGTTGAGGGCTTTTATAGCTGAGGATCTTGACCCGGATCATGCTTCAGCGGTCAAGGCATCGGCCAGCCAGGTGGTCACTTCGGCGGGGGTGGGGATGCGCCCCGAGCAGACCACTTTTTCATTCACCACCAATCCGGGGGTGGATAGAATGTTATATTCCATGATCTGGTTGTAATCGGTGACCTTGACCACTTCGGCATCCACTGCCAGGTCGGCCACTGCTTTGCGGGCAATCTGTTCCACACGCTTGCAATTGGCGCAGCCCGAACCGAGAACTTTGATGGTAAGCATAAGAACCTCCAGAAATTTGATTTTGAAATGGTGTTATTTGGATATTTCTTGGGTGGTGTTCATGCGGGCCTGATTCCGCCGGTTGACCCACCATAACACACCCGCCAGGGCGGCCAGGAAGGCTGCCAGGTAGAGTACAATGATGCCGATGCTGGCGCCGTCTACCCAGGACCCGTAGATCAACCCGGCCAGGGTGCTGAACAACGCCACCCAAAACACATACACCCAGGCTTTGAGCCGCCCGATGATGGTGGCAGTAATCAGGATGCTTTGCAGGCTGAGTTCTGGATCAGCCATCAGGTAAGCCAGCAGGGGGCCGCGGTGCATGCCCAGGCTGAGGAACATCTTGGCAATGGGCACTTCCACCAGGGTGGGAAAGTACATGAATACCCCAAAGACCACCCCTGCCAGGTTGCCCCAAAGGGTATTGTTTCCTGCCAGGGCCTCGATCCATTCGGGCTGGATGAGCTCGCGGATCACGCCCACGCTGAATACGCCCACGATCAACAGTGGGAAGATCTGTTTGACGAATTTCCACGATTCCCAGAGGAAATCGCGCTGCTCTGCCTCACTTAAGTGCACCCGCAGCAGCCAGCCTAACAGTGCCAGCGCCAGCAGTACGCCAAAGAACTTGCCTGTGAAGAGGATATCTAACCCGCCAGCGTGGGGCTTCATTCCCAGCGCAGCAACTGCCAGGGTCAGCCCAACCAATCCCAGGGCCACCCAGGTCCAGCGATTGAAGCCTTCGTGAATGTGTTCGATCCCTTTCCAAGAGCTGATGCCGATCAGCACCAGCATCCCAATCAAGAGTGCACCCTGGGCGGTCACGCCCTCTTCGCCTTTGGCAGGGTCATAGGGAACCAGGTTATACAGGAAATCCTGGAAAGTATCTACACCCGGGATGGGTAGGGTGAATTGCGCATAGGAATCCGTCAATAGCCCGATCTTGAGCGTGCCAGAGAGCAGCAGCGCCACCAGGATCAGTAAGAAGAGCAGGGCGGCGCGGCGCATGCCCTTTTTGGCCTGCCCGGCAAATACCTGGTCGGTGGCCTGGTCGTGGGCCAGGTCTGAGCGGCTGAAGATCAGGGCCATGATCAGGCCAATGCCAATGCCAAAGACCAGAGATAGCAGCAAGCGCGCAAAAGCCAGGTCGGGGCCGATCACGCCGCCGGTGTAAACCAATGCCAGGATGTTGGCTGCGGGCGCAAAGAACAAGAAGGTGATTGCCGGGCCCAAACCGGCGCCTTTTTTGTAGATGCCGGCAAAGAGCGGCACAATGGTGCAGGAGCATACTGCCAGCACCGACCCCGCCAGCGCGGCGGCAGGATAAGAGATGTACTTGGGCGTGCTGCGCCCCAAGAAGCGCGTGACCGACTCTTTGGGGATGAGGGCTGTCATGGCGCCGGCGATGTAGAAAGCTGGCACCAGGCACAGCAAGACATGCGCGGCCAGGTAAGCTGCCAGGTTTCCCAGCCCGCCTTGCACCAGGTTTAGAATGAAATCGATCCAGTTCATACAGTTGGCTCCGATTCGATTTGCTTTGAGATGCCAGGACAAGGGGTTGCAGCCCTGGCGGCGGCGCAGTTGGGGCATTCGCAGGCGGCGATGGGTGTGGACTGTACAGCGATCGACTGCCCGATCACATCACCTGCCTGGACCATCACGTCCAAGATGCGCCGGTCTGCCAGGCGATAGTAAATGAAGCGTCCATCACGGCGGGTCTCGAGCAGGTTGACTTCGCGCAGGGCCATCAGGTGCTGCGAAATAAAGGCCTGGCGGTAGCCCAGCAGGGCTTCGAGGTGGCAGACGCAGGCTTCTGCCTCGCCGATGGCCAACAAGATCTCCAGGCGCGGCGCAACGCTGAGCACCTGGAAGAGAGTACTGATTGGGATGATGGCAGGTTGGGGGGTTATATTCGGCATGGTGAATGTATTATACCATTACATTCGCCATGCCGAATATGAACGCGCCCTAGAAGGGTCCGTAGTTGATGCCTACAGCCACCACCAGGAAAGCCAGCGTAGCCAGGAAAACCCAAAACCACAACTTCAACAGCCACTTCAGCCACTTGATATAGGGCACCACGGTCAGGCTGAGCGTGATCAGCAGGGCAGCGTTGGTGGGGTATGCCAGGTTTGAGAATCCATCGCCAAAGCAGTAGGCACTGACGGCAATCTGCCGGTTCACGTTCACCAGGTCGGCCAGGGGCATCAGGATAGGGATGACCAGCAGGGCCTTGGCCGAGCCGGATGTGATGAACAGCTCTAATACCAGCGTCAGGCCGTAGATCAGCAGGGCGGCGCTCAGCGGGCTGGTGCCTTCAAAGATGGTCGATGCCCAGTGCAGGATGGTATCCAGGATGCCGCCTGAAGCCACAATATGCTTCACACTGGCGGCCATTAGCAGCAGGATGATAGCTGGGGCAATGCCCAAGAAGCCGTCCCAGGCTGCCCGCCAGGCATTCTTCCCGGCGCCTGCCATCAGGGCAGAGCCGATCCCGCCGATGATGAACAGCAGGCCGGTCAGGGGCAGGGCCAGGTCGCTGAGCAAGGGCACAAATGGCGAGGCTACCAATACCGCCAGGATCAATACGAAAAACACTGCCAGGAAGATCCCAGCGCGGCGGAAACGTGGATCGCGCAGGCGTTCTTCGTCCAGCGTAAACGTGCCGCGGCGTTGGCGCTCGGCCTGGTCTTCGTTGAAGACGGGCGAAGCCTCAGGGCGGCGTTCGACGCGCCGGGCATGGCGGCTTAAAAATACAGCCAGGATGGCATAGACGATAAAGAACCAGATCAATCGCAGGCCGCCTCCCGAGAAGAGCGGCAGCCCAGCCAGCCGGTGGGCGATCCCGATTGTAAATGGGTTGAAGATAGCCATCGAAAACCCAACGTTGGTCGCCAAGACTGACATGCCCAGCCCGGTGAGCGAATCCCAACCCAACGAATAAGACAATGCGATCACGATCGGCACGAGGGGAATAACTTCTTCAAAAATGCCAAAGAAGCCGCCCAGTGCCATAAAGCAAAATGTGATTACCAACAGCAGGGTGTACTTGCGCCCGCCCGCCGCCTGGATGATGGCCCCCACGGCCAATTTGAGGATGCCGCTCTGATCCATGACTGAGAAGGCAATCCCCACCAAAACAATGAACAGGATGATGCCGATGACGGTCACATTGCCTTCGGCAAACAGCACCTCAAAGGGTGCGGTGAACCAGCGCCATACCGGATAGTCGGGCTGTTCGACATATCCAAAGGAAGTGGCGTCGATCACTTCGCGGCCATCTTGCTCCAGGCGGGCATACTGCCCGGCTGGCACCACTTGCGTCAACACCCCGGCCACGATCATCAATGCAAAAATCACCAGCACGGCCTGGATAAATGCTTTGCGGCTGATCCGAATTCCCGAAGTTTGTGTCTTTGACATGAGGCTCCTTGTTAAGGTTGGCTGAATGTTGTCAGCAGTCGATAGACGGCCTGCACCCCAAAATCCAGTGCATCCACCGGCAGCCGTTCATCTGCGGCGTGGATCAGGCCTGCCATGCTCAAATCATCTGGCAGGCGCAGGGGGGTAAAGCCATAAGTCTGGATGCCCAGGCGTGAGAAATAACGGGCATCGGTGACCCCGGCGCCCACGTAGGGCACCGGGCGGGCTTGTGGGTCTAGATCGCGCAGGGTTTGGCCCAGGCGGTCAAACAGGCCCATCTCTGGCGCAGCCGGGCCGGGATCGTAACGTGCCACTTCCAGCTTCACCTCTGCCCCCAGCAGCGCTCCCAGCTCGGCGATGAGCTGTTCTGGCTTGCCCCCGGGCACCAGGCGACCATCGATACCCAGCTGAACCTCTGATGGGATGACGTTGAGCTTGTCGCTGGCTGCCAGCATAGTGGGGCTGGCGGTGTTGCGCAGCAGCGGGTTGAGCAGCGCACCGCGCGAGCCTAGCAGGCTCAGCAGGGGGCCTGCCAGGGTAGGGTTAAGCAGCCCACGCAGCACCAGCCCAGTTGGCCCCGGCAGGGCTGCCGCCATCTGGCCGATCATCAAGCGCACTGGCGGGCTGATGTGCACTGGCAAGGCCGATTGGTCCAGGCGCTGCAGGGCGCTCCCCAGCCGCGCCATGGCCTGGCCGTGCACTGGCATCGAGCCGTGCCCGCCCCGCCCGATGAAGGTGGCTTTCAGGGCGCAGACCTGCTTTTCAGAGATCTGGATTGGGTACAGGCGCTGCCCGGCCATGGCCATGTTAAAGCCGCCAAATTCACTCAGGGCATATTGCAGGCCCTGGAACTGTTCGGGGTGTTGGTTGACCAAGAATTGGGCTCCGAACTTGCCGTCCACCTCTTCATCCACCATGGCTGAGAAGATCACATCCCCCGGCAGGCTGACCCCTTGGGCTTTTGCCATGAGCAGCGGGTAGAGCAGCACGGTCAGCGGGCCCTTCATATCGAGAGCCCCGCGCCCCCAAATCCAGCCATCCACGATTTCGCCGCCAAAGGGCGGGTGCAGCCAGGTTTGCCCGGCTGTGGTCACTACATCGATATGCCCATACAGCATCAAGGGAGGCGCGCTGCCAGTTCCTTTCAGCCGCGCCACAAGATTGGGCCTCTCAGGCGTGAGGGCCAACAACTGGCTTTCGATGCCAACCCCAGCCAGCAGATCGCGAATGTACGTAATACACGCCTGCTCATTGCCCGGGGGATTGGTGGTATTGAATTGGATCAGACGCTGCAGAACTTCGATTGGGGATGGAATGGGAATGGGCATCAGAGTTTACACGTTGATGATAGGGTGGGGTGTTCCCATTATACTGTTAATCGCTCAATGCGTGGCAGCTGGAGATGGAGCGCCTTTCTTAGAGTCGTATTCGGGCAAATAAATTCGCAGTAGCCGGGACATAAAGCCTCCTTCGCAGGCTAAGACCAGTCGGCGAATGCCGACTTTGTGCTCTTGTTGGCGTAGTTTTAACTGCCGCTGTCCGGCTTTAAGAAAACCTTGGGGCAGGGCATGGATGTGCCGGGGAGCCCGTAAGGTTTTTTGATCATTCATGCACTTGTGCCAACGCCCCCGGCTGTTCTCAGTTTGATCCTTTGCGCCCCGTGCTATAATCAAAACTTGAGCCCGCTCTACCTTTAGGTACGATATCGATGATGTTTAATTCCAACTAAAGGACAGGGCATTGAAATACCGGGAAGCCCATAAGGTTCTTTGATCGTCCATGCGCAGAGGGCGGCTGGCATGCATTGAAGACCATATTGATGATCTCTTCGAATTGAATTGGGAACGGGAATGATCTTTCGAAACAGCCTTCGCAGCATAATCCGTTCAAAAGGGAAAACAGCCCTTTTTACGCTAATCATCTTTGCGCTCACCATGGTGCTTGCCTTGAGTGTGAGTGTATGGGCCTCGGTCGCTCAGTTCCTTGAGGCCTGTGATGATTTTTACACCACCATCGGCCTGGTTGAATACATGGGCACCATTTACCCGGACGATACTGCATATGACGAGGCCATGAACAAGGCACTCCAGTCTTTTGACACCACCCGGATGGCGGAGGATACTGCAGTATTGTCTTGGGAAGAACCGGCGATCTCGTTTGGTTACGTCGATGGATTCTGGCGTACGGACTCTCTGATGCCCGGCAAGATGTTATCGGTGCTGGTGGTCGGCAACCTTTCGTATGACGAAAGGAACAAAGCCTACAGCGGCATCGTGATGAAATCGCTGTACTCCCTCAAGAGTAGAGACGACACAATCATTTACATCGATGAAGATTTTGGAGTCTTTGAGCCGGAACATTATTATCTCGTATTCGGCGAAGTCTATTACGGCGAATCGCCCTTGCTTCACTTGAGCAAAGCTTCGTATACCAATGTCATCGCACTGGTAAGTGGCGTTGAAGTGCCCCACATGATCGATATCACGGCAGATGGCACAGACGGTCAATACTTCGTTATCCCCGAAGATTCTCCCCTGGTCAAGGCTGCCAGGACACTATCTGTGACGAATAACAGTGTGCTTGTAACGGGGACAGGTGATCTCATGTCGTTGCTGCCGTTCCATCAACAGGAATTGTACATCGTCGAAGGCCGTGCATTTACATCAGAAGAATACGCCCAGGGCAGCCGCGTTGCTGTGATTTCGGAATTGATGGCGAAACGAGTAGGGGTGGGGTTGGGTGACACGATCGATCTTTCTGTTGCTGTGGCAGACCATCCGGGTATCTACAACAGCTATTGGGTAGACACCGGCTTTTCTTATCATGCAAGCTTCACGGTGGTTGGGGTCATGAACACCGTGATGGATAAGAGTTGGTACGTCTACGTCCCCCGCTCTGTGGGTGTGCCTTCTTCACAGTTTCCCGTGGGATATACGGTCGGGCACACAGTGGTCCGGAATGATGAAGCGGCTGAATTCTATGTGCGGGTTGGCTCAGCGTTGGAAGGCCGGTTCCATTTAACCGTTTACGATCAGGGTTATTCCACGGTAGCCATCCCGTTCCAGACGATCTTGAATGTCGCGAAAATCGTAACCGCTGTTTGCAGCCTGATGGAATTGGCAGTCTTGATCTTGTTTGGCTTCCTGTTCGTCTACCGTCAGCGGGAGACCAGTGAGACCATGATGATGCTTGGCACAGGCAAGCTACGGGTTTGCGGATATTTCCTTTATAGTTCTGGACTCATCTCATTGATTGCCACAGCAGCTGGTGCTTATGCAGCCTACCTGCTGCATGACCGCATCATCGCGCTTGTCGCCAGGTCAGCCGGAAACTTTGCGTTGATCGATTCTCGTTTCAGCAATGGAAACCTGACCATCTCGCGCATACTGGAATTTGCGCCACAATTGAGCTGGCGATTGTTCTTGGGCGTCGGTGTCACCGTATTTGTGTTGGCAATCCTCGCCTGCCTGGCCTTCACGGTTGGGACGTTTATTCACAGCCGGCCGAGCCAGAAAATTCCGGCAGGCCCCAAGAAAGAACAGCGAACTTCGCATCTGGGTGGCGGCAGCCTGAAATATGCCTTCTTATCCATCCTGCGCGGTGGCAATCGCAGCGCGGTCGTCCCGGTTCTGGCCTTGTCTGTGGTGGTCTTCTTGGGGCAGCTTGCCACGACAACGCTGCGCTACCAGGAACAATTGGATGCGATCTATGACGGTACAATCATTCAAGGATATTACACCGACGTCAACGGAAGGCAGATCGGGAATCTGGTGCTGTCTGCGAACGATGTCGGTAACTTGTACCGCTCAGGACAGATCAACAGCCTGTTTGTCTCTAAGAACGATGCCTATTACTACCTTGGCATTTCCAGGTTTTCTGATGGCCTCGAAACCGGTATCGGACCGTTCTATGTTCCTTCCAATTACTTTCGGCGAGAGGCGCTTGAGGAGATTATCCTGCGCGGCCCCGACCTGATCGCAACCAATGATATCCGTACGACACCCGACTTCTTTTATTCCGCCCAGATTGAAATGGCGTTCCTGGATGGTTACGATGAGTCCATCCTGAGGCTGCCATCTGGCGATGACAGAGTAAATAGCTGTATCCTCCCCACTTCGTTGATGGCAGAGAAGGGAATTGCACTTGGGGATACACTGCGCCTGGCGATCAATGACACCTTCAGAAGCCCGGAATACGAAGCAGAGATCTTCCGTCATTTTGATCTGTTGGTGGTTGGAAGCTACGAAAAGCAAGGCGCAGAGGATACGATCTACGCACCATTGGCGCTCTTTTTCGATACGGGATTGATCTGGGATGAGGGCCAGGCTGTAGAAGGAGCGCCATCCGAAACCTTTGACAGCGGTTATTTGATCACTGCCGAGGATATATCAATACTTCAAGGGATCGTGTTTCACAGTGCGAATTTCACACTGGCTGATTCGCGAGACCTGGTTGAACTTAAAGATTATCTGAGCGATTACGGCTACTCGCAGGTGAAAAAAGTCAGCAGTGTGCGCGGGTTCATCGTGTTGAAGGATGCGGCGTTCAATAATGCCATAGCCAGCACCAGGCAGCAAATTCGCTATATCAACCTGCTTTATCCTTGCCTGTATGTATTGGTTGGGGTCATAGCCATTGTTGTGTCCTATCTGCTGGTGATCAGCCGGAAGACCGAGTTCGCGACCATGCGTGGATTGGGCGCCACGCGGATTATTACGTTCTCCAGCTTCTTCCTTGAGCAGGGCATCTTGTGCGTACTTGGTACGGTGATTGGGTTGGCTGCCTGGTGGCTTATCAGGGGCACGCCTGCTGAAATTCATCTTTTGCTAACGGCTGGGTTCCTGGTCTGTTATTTCCTCGGTTGCTCTATTTCTATATTGATCATGAATCATACCCAGGTGCTGACGATCCTTTTGGACAGGGATTAAGGAGAAACAATTGAGTATTTTAGAGTTGCGGGATGTTACTTACAGCTATAACAGTAAATTTCAGCATGTCGATGTCCTCAAGCACATCGATTGCAGCTTTGAGCAGGGTATGATCTACGCGATCGTGGGGAAGTCGGGCAGCGGCAAAAGCACCCTGCTCTCTCTGCTGGCTGGGCTTGACCTGCCCGCCACGGGTGAGGTGCTGTTCGAAAGCACGCCGACCTCAACGATGGACCTGGCCAAGTACCGGCGCGAATGCGCGGCAATGATCTACCAGAGCTTCCGCTTGTTCCCGCTGTTGACGGTATCCGAAAATATCACCTACCCGATGGAACTGCGCGGCTTCAAGGGAGAAAAGGCACGCAACCGGGCGCGAGAACTGGTGGCCCGCGTGGCACTGCCCGAATCTGTGCTCAATCGATTCCCGAACATGCTCTCGGGCGGTGAGCAGCAGCGCGTGGGGATTGCGCGAGCGATGTCGATGGACACCCGTTTGCTCCTGGCAGATGAACCAACCGGCAACCTGGATGAGGAAAACAGCCAGAACATTATCGATATTCTGGTCGGACTGGCCCATGCCTATGGGTATTGCGTGATCATTGCCACCCACGATTTGAGCATCTTGCCAAAGATGGATGTGATCTTCCGCATGAACCACGGCATCATTAGCCGCCAGGTTGACTGACACCGGCTTGTGGTAGGTGAACAGGTACAAACACTATTCTGATTGAACTGGCATATTAAACTATATAGGCAAATAGACTCACACAAAAGCTAAAAGGCGTGACCGCGGTTCTGATGAAACCGACCGGATACGATTGGGTTGTTAGAGGGGAGTATAGCAGAGGTCAGGCAGGGCGGTGGCGGCGGCGTAGTTCTGCCTCCACGTCAGCCAGCGTCAGGCCTCGGCTGGCCAGCAGCACCAGCACATGGTAAAACAGATCAGCCGTTTCTGAAACCAGGCGCACATTGCCCTGTCCTTTGCCTGCCAGGATCACCTCCATGGCCTCTTCTCCTACCTTTTTTAATATTTCGTCTTCGCCCTGGCTGAACAGTTGGTTGGTGTAGGAACCTGGCTGAGGGTTTGCCTGGCGATCCAGGATAATTTGAAACAGTTCTTCAAGCATTGTCTTCCTCCATCCATTCTGAATAAGTCCGGTAAAAACAACTGGCCGCGCCGGTATGACAGGCCGGGCCATCTGGATGCACCTTGAGCAGCAGCGTGTCGGCGTCGCAATCCACGTAGATACTTTCCAGGTGGAAACTGTTTCCGGATGTCTCGCCTTTGCGCCACAATGTTTGCCGGCTGCGGCTCCAGAAATACACCTGGTTGGTCTGGACCGTATGCTGCAATGCCTTTGCGTTCATCCACCCCACCATTAAAACCGCCCCGGTCTGGCTATCCTGGATCACTGCCGGGATCAGCCCGCTGGCATCCCACTTTAGCTGCGCTGCCTGGCCCGGGTGGGTGCTGGCCCAGGTCTCACCCAACCCTACCGGGCGGATGGGCAGGCCGGCGGCAATCAAATAGCGCTTGACCTCCCCGACGCTCAATTGTTGATCATGGAAGAGTGAAGCCGCCAGCGCAGCATCGGCCTGGCCTTCGGTCAGTACTTCTCGAAAGTGTGCCAGTGTCCCCGCACCGCCGCTGGCGATCACTGGAACCTGGACTGTCTTGGCAATTGCTCGCGTCAGGGGAATATCATACCCATCCAACGAGCCATCTGCATCCATGCTGGTCAGTAAGATCTCGCCTGCGCCAAGCGCCACGCCCTGCACTGCCCAGGCCACGGCATCGAGGCCGGTGGGGGTGCGCCCGCCGTGGGTGACCACTTCCCATCTGCCCTGTGCTTTGCGGCGCGCATCAATTGCCAGGACAATGCACTGGCTGCCAAAACGCTCTGCCCCGGCGCTCAGCAGTGCTGGGTTTTGCACGGCGGCTGTATTCACGCTGACCTTGTCAGCCCCTGCTAACAAGATGCGGCGCATATCCTCGACGCTGCGAATGCCCCCGCCAACCGTTAATGGCAAGAACACCTGGTCAGCCACCCGGCGCACCATTTCGGCGGTGGTTTGGCGGCCTTCGGGGCTGGCAGAAATATCCAGAAAGACCAGTTCATCTGCTCCCATCCGGTCATACAGTTGTGCCTGTGTCACCGGGTCGCCTGCATCGCGCAGGTTGCTAAACTGCACACCTTTGACTACCCGACCATCTTTGACATCCAGGCAGGGGATAATTCGTTTTGCTAGCATGCTAAGGCTCCTTCTACCGATATGCGCCCATCATACAAGGCGCGCCCAATAACGATCCCGGCCAGCCCAGCCTGGCGCGCCATGCGCACATCTTCCAGGTTACGTGCACCGCCTGAAGCAATGACCTGCAGCCCGGTTGCCTGCTGCAGCGACTGGCTGGCAGGGATGTTGCTGCCCTGGCCGGTGCCATCGCGGGCAATATCGGTGTAAATCACAGTTTCTAATCCCGCCTGGCGCAGGCGCTGGCCCAGATCCACTGCCGAAAGGCAGCTCTCCTGCGTCCAACCATCCGTTCTTACCATCCCGCGGTATGCGTCTAGTGCGGCACCAACCTGTTGTGGTCCAAAGGCTTGCACGGCCTCTGCCGCCAGGGCTGGGGATTGCACCACTGCCGTGCCCAGCAAAACGCGCTGCACCCCCATTGCCAGCGCTTGTTCAATTGCGGCCCGGCTGCGCAGCCCGCCGCCAAACTGCACCCTGGCCTGCCACCGCTGCGCCACTGCCAGGATTGCTCCCAACGCTGCCTGGTTGGCCTGGTCGGGTTGGTCAAAGGCCCCATCCAGGTTCACCACATGCAGCCATTGCGCCCCTGCAGCCAGCCAGCGTTCTGCTTGGGCGGCTGGGTCATTGGCATAAACGGTTTGCTGCGCCGGGTCGCCCTGCACCAGGCGCACCACTTGCCCCTGGCGCAAATCAATTGCCGGGTAGATGTCGAAATTGTTCATCAACAATACTCCACAAAGTTCTTTAGCAGTTGCAGCCCAACCGCCTGGCTTTTCTCGGGGTGAAACTGCACGCCAAAAATTCGCCCGTGCCCGACTGCGCAGGGATAGCGCAGGCCATACTCGGTTTCTGCCAGCACATCTGCATCCTGTGCTGCGCAGAAGTAACTGTGGTTAAAGTAAGCATAACTGCCCTCTGCCAGCCCTTTTAGCAGCGGGCTGGCTTGCTTTGCCCAAACCTGGTTCCACCCGGTTTGCGGCACCTTGAGGCCTACCATGGCTGCTGTTGGAAAGCGCATCACCCTTCCGGGCAAGAGCCCCAATCCCTGATGCTGGCTCAATTCTTCACTGCTTTCAAAAAAAAGTTGCATCCCCAGGCAAATGCCCAACAGCGGTGTTCCTCTGTGTGCCAGGCGGTGCACCACTTCCACCAGGCCGCGTGCCCGCAGCCCTGCCATGCCATCTCCAAAGGCGCCTACGCCCGGCAGCACGGCTTTCTCGGCCTGCAAGATAATATCTGGGTCTGCGCTCACCAGCACCACTTGCCCGGCTGGGGCGCAGGCGCTGAGGGCCTTCTCAACCGAGCGTAAATTGCCCACTCCATAATCAACCAGCGCAATCATGCCAGCGTTCCTTTGGTGCTTGGTATGTTGCCCTGGCGGCGCGGGTCCACCTGCACCGCGGCACCCAGGGCACGCCCCAAGGCTTTGAATAGCGCCTCGGCCTGGTGGTGGTCGTCTCGCCCATACAGCAGCCGCGCATGCAGGTTCATCCGTCCGGTGACCGCCAACGACTCGAAGAAATGTGTCAGCAAGCTGGTGGGGATATTCCCTACCATGGGTGTCTTCCACTTCACCTGGATGACGCTGTATGGGCGCCCAGATAAATCCACTGCCGCGAATGCCAGGCTGTCATCCATGGGTACGTACGCAGAGCCCATGCGTACAATGCCCTTGCGCTCGCCCAATGCCTGGTCTAGGGCCATGCCCAGCACCAGAGCGCAGTCTTCTACAGTATGGTGCATATCCACATGCAGGTCGCCAAGCGCATGTACAGCCAGGTCAAACAGGCCGTGCATGGCAACGTGGTTCAGCATATGATCGAAAAAGCCAATCCCGGTTTCCAGGTTGCTTTGACCGCTGCCGTCCAGGTTGAGGCTCAGGTTAATCTCAGTTTCTTTGGTCTTTCGTGTGATCTCAGCGCTACGCATTGCTGCTCCTTAGATGTTGTACAGCGCCGCCAGCAGGCGGTCGCTATCTTGGGGCCGGCCCACACTGATGCGGATGCAGTCTTTCAGGCCGGCTTTGTTAAAATAGCGCACCAGCACACCTGCTTTTTCGGCCAGTTCTTGCTTGAGTTGGCTTGCCTGGCGGCCTTTGACCCGGCATAAGATAAAGTTTGCCTGGCTTGGGTAGGGGTGCAAGAAGGGCACCTGGCTTAGCATCGCAAACAGGCGCTGGCGTTCTGCCAGGATGCGCTCTCCGATTGCTTGCAGTTCGTCTAAGTACTCCAATGACAAGCGCGCCGCGGTTTCGGCTGCTACCGATACTGTGTACGGTTGTTTGATCTTCCACAAGTGCGGGATGAGTGAGCTGGGAAAAGCCCCAAAGCCCACCCGCAACCCGGCCAGGCCGGCCCATTTGCTGAAGGTGCGCAGCACGATCAGGTTGCTGCGTTGGGGGACTTCTGCCAGCAGGCTGCTGCCAGGCGGGGCAAATTCCATGTAAGCTTCGTCCAACACGAACAGCAGCGGCAGCCGCAGCAGGCGCTCTAATTGCGCTCGCGTTGCCAGGCAGCCATCCGGGTTATTTGGCGAGGCCAAGAACAGCACTTTCGCCTTATGCTCTCTGGCTGCGGCCTCAACCCCCTCGACGTCCAGGGAAAAATCTGCCTTGCGCCGTACTTCTACCAACCTGGCGCCGTTTAGATCGCTATCGAAGCGGTACATGCCAAACGTGGGCGGGCAGTTCAACACCACATCGCCTGGTTCAATCACCAGCCGCAAGACCAGGTCAATCAATTCGTCAGCACCTGCCCCAGCCAGCAGGTTTTCTGCTGGTGTTGCATGGAGCGCAGCCAGGGCAGCGCGCAGCTTTGTTTGAGCAGGGTCGGGGTAAATATGCGCATAAGGCATTGACGCCAATGCTTCACGCACCACCTCCAGTGGACCATAAGGGTTTTCGTTGGCATCCAGTTTCACAATCTGATCTGGCTGCCGCCCGAGTTGATCTGAGAGCACCTCAAAAGGCAAGATCGGTTCGTAAGGCGGCATCACCTGGATATGCGCCCGCACCAAACCTTGGGGCTCAAAGCCCTCCGGCGTGTTCATTGCATCTGCTCCTTGCCTGCTGCTCGAAAATCTGCTGCTGCGGCGTGCGCTGTCAACTGCTCGGCGCGGGCAATCTGCGCCGCCAGGCGGCTCAGTTCTTGCCCGGTTTGGGCATCCAGGGCCACAATGCTCGAGATCTTCACAAAATCCAGCACATTGAGCGGCGAGGCAAAGCGCGCTGTGCCGCTGGTGGGCATGACATGGCTTGGCCCAGCCACGTAATCGCCAAGCACCTCGAAGGAATGTTCACCCAGGAACAAGCCGCCGGCGTTGGGGATCAACGGTGCCAGCCTGCCTGGGTCAGCCACTGCCAGGCAGGTGTGCTCGGCGGCATATTCGCTGGCCAGGGCGCAGGCCGTTTCGATATCCGGCGTGAGTACAATCCCGCTGCGTTCCACCAGCGATTGGGCCAAGATCTCTTTGCGGCTCAAATACGCCATCTGCCTGGCCACTTCTTGCTGCACTGCCTCGGCCAGCCAACGCTCTGGTGTCAGCAGGATGGCGCTGGACAATACATCGTGCTCGGCTTGTGCCAGCAAGTCGGCCGCTACCCAGGCCGGGCTGGCGCTTGCATCCGCCACGATCACCGTCTCGGTGGGACCGGCCAGCCCATCCAATCCCACGATGCCAAACACTTGCTGCTTGGCCAGGGTGACAAACAGATTGCCGGCGCCTACGATCTTATCCACCCGCGGCACGCTCTCGGTACCGTAGGCCAGCGCTGCCACAGCCTGGGCCCCCCCGATTTCGTAGACATGCTCTATACCGCACAGGCGTGCTGCTGCCAGGATTGAATCGTTGTTCCCGGGCGGCGTGCAGACCACAATCATGCCCACGCCTGCCACCTGGGCTGGGATAACCGACATCAGCAGCGAAGATGGCAGCGGCGCCGTGCCGCCAGGCACATACACCCCAACGCTAGCAATGGGCGTCACCCGCTGGCCCACATACCCACCCAGTTCGCTGGTCTGCCAGTTGGGCAGCGGCTGAAGTTCATGAAAGCGGCGGATGCGCCCGGCAGCTTTTTCCAGGGCCTCTCGCAGTTCGGGTGCAAGCCCGCGATAAGCCACTTCCAGGCGTTGGGGTGCAACCCGCAAGGAGGCCGGTGTGCTGCGATCCAATAGATTGCTCCAGCGTTTCAACGCAGCATCGCCTTCTTGCTGCACGCTGGCCAGAATTTGCGCCACCGCCAGCGGCGGGGTCACCCCCTCGCCAAACAGCGCTGCCGTGCGCTGCAGCACCGAAGCCGGGTATTCCATTGTGTTCAAAGCCTGCCGGCGCAGAATGGTGCCTTGTGCCGTAGGGACATCATAAATCTGGATCATGGATTCGCCTCCTTTATTTGATTTAGCATCTCACGATATTCGACTGGTTCTTCCTCAAAAATATATGTCACCGGTGTGACCACAACCCCGCTGCCGCCCACCTGGCGCAGTTCGCTGATTGCCTGGGAAAGTTGGTCTTTGCGCACGATCAAGTGCGT
>CAZWFQ010000031.1:25195-40980 GCA_964633225.1 uncultured Anaerolineaceae bacterium | reverse complement strand
GAGTGTAGCATAGAATTTGGGATGCACAAGAGGAAATGGGGGGGTGGAGGCTGCGATACTCATTTTCTCCTATCATAATATCTCCCAGACAACGAAAAGTTCAAGGAAATTTAGTTTACGGTATATTTAACTCGACTGTCAGACTCGTTTGTAATTCTCCATTGCTGAAAACCTGTGCTAAACCTGTTGGACATATAGTATCGGGCGAGTTTGATAAGCTTACATTTCTTCATCCGGATACAGCTCGCGCAAAGCGCCTGCCAGGCTCTGCATGCTGGCAAAGTTCTCGTGCCCTGCCAAGTGGTTGAGATCATACCCTTTGGCAACGGATATATCATTTGGCGAAAGATAATTCCGGTGCACCAATACTTCGCGAACCTGGTCGCCGTCATCAGAATATTCTCTGGTTTCTACATCCGCACTTTCGAGCAGGAATTTCTCATAGCAGGACAGAATGACTTTGGGCGAGTGTGATTGGATCTTCTCGACGGAATGCAAAATGTCATCGATCTTCCGGTCGATATCGGATCGGTTGCGAAAAAAGATATTGCCGTTGGAATGCACCGCATCATTGCGGTCTTTGACAATTCTTGTACATTGACCGACATCCTCATTGTTCATGCCGATCAGCTTGAGAAAGCGGAAGACGCTGCTTTCATTAACCTGCCACAATGAAAAAGGCGTTGACGCCTCCAATAACCCTTTTTCAGTGTCCTTGTTGAAACCCACCATGGCTTTTGAGAAATCGTCCGGAAGGTTGGCTTTCACCTGCCAGATTTCAAAATATACAAAGCACATGAACAGCATATGGTACGCCAGGAAGGCAAAAGGATATTTTCCGGCCTGGTAGTTGGTTTCAAACGCATCCCACAGAAAATTGACATACTCCTGTTCGGTGGGGTTGCGGAAGGAAACCGGCAAATACTCAAATACCAGCCGAGCGTCATCCATGCGCTACCCCTCCCACACTTGAGCGATGATTTTTTGGATTTTTGCTTCGTAGGCTGCAATCAGCGCCCGATTGCCATCCACCGCTCGCCGTTCGGACTCAATCCGCTCAACGATGACACGCTGGATTTCGAGAGGGGGAAGGGAAAGTTCTATTTGCTTTAGCGCACCAACAGAAGCTACATTTTGAATAGCTACCCCCGGTTGATTCGAAAAATGCTTTTCTTGAATGGCTTGCGACTCAAGTGCATATTTGAGGAATACAACATCAATTCTTTCAACTAACGGAGTTAGCTTCAATAATGCCTGGTTGATGATACCTTTCTTGAAACTGGTAGGAACGATGGTGACTTTACCCATTGTGCCTGAACAACTGATCAGAATGTCGCCTGAATAAACTTCAAACCTTTTCATTTCCTGAAATTTGTTTTCGTCAATAAAATATCGGCCAAACTCGAAATCATTATTGATAGCATGGTATTGTTCATAAACCAAATAGCCTTCTTTAACAAAAATCTCCTTCTTCAAACTTCCGCCAAACGGACCACGCACAAAACTGCATACATCCCCCAACTCGACCACATCCCAGGCATCAACCCCGGCGGACTTGCGCTCATCCTCTAGCTCCAGTTCCAGATTAGGCTTCCACGCCTCCACCACCTGCCGAGCGCCAGTAATGATACGCTGGCAGGAATCGATCTCCTCCACAAGCTGGCGCTGGATTTCAAGCGGGGGCAGGGGGATTTGAACAGTTGAAAGTGTTTTCCCATTGACAGCTGCTTGTCCAACCCATTTGTTGCATAAATTTAAGAAATGACCTTCTCGCCATAAGCTATGCAGCACATGAGCCAAATAAGCTGGCTTTAAAGAAGCCTTTGTTCTAATGCGTGTCATGTGATTGGAAAAGAAACAATCCAAATCTTTATCGATTAAACACGTTTTTCCAACTAATTCTTTACTGTTCGTATTGTTAAATAGAACATCACCTTTATTTAGTAAAAATCCAGCGAATTGTTCTTTTTCATCAGCAGGGATATACTTAATGTCATCAAGTGACAAATTTCCCGCTATTGTAATATTCATTGGACGCAGATGGGGAACACCAGTATCATCCCTAACTGAATGGCCATACGCAAAACCCGATTTGATTTCTTCGCAAACATCTCCTAATACAACCAGCGGCCATTTTTGCTGTTTAGAGCGAGTGTTTTCGCGGTAGCGATCGCCGATCAGGTTATACTCGTCGTTTTCGGCCAGGCGAGCCTTGGCTACCAAGAGTGCACTATATGGCCTGTCCTGCGCGCTAAAATCGACTGCTTTAGTGTTACGCACGGCGTTCTGCCAGTCGGCTAGCACATTCAAGGCATCGGGGATATCATTCCTGTCCACCGGGCGGCGCTGCGCTCCCAGGTCGTAACCATCTGCCTCGATTTTGACGAACAACACCTGCTCAGATTTTTTTGCCAGGGTGCGGTCCAGGAATAAAATGGATGTTTTTACGCCCGAATAGGGGTTGAACACGCCTGCTGGCAGCGAGGCTACCGCCCACAAGTAATTCTGCTCGACCAGATACTTGCGCAGTTGTTTGTATGCCCCGGCGGATTGAAAGATGATGCCCTCCGGCACAATGATCGCCGCCCGCCCAGCCGGTGTCAGGTGTTCAGCCATGTAATCTACAAACAGCACTTCCGAACGATTGGATTGCACGGTAAAGCGTTTATGGGGTTTGATGCCGCCCTTGGGCGACATGAACGGTGGGTTGGCCAGGATCACATCGGCATAATCGTTCCAGCGTTCTTCGCTGGTGAGCGTATCATATTCATAGATCTGCGGCTGAACGAACCCATGCAGGTACATATTCACCAACGAAAGCCGTACCATGTCGGGTGAGATATCATAACCCTTGAAGTTGGTCAGCAACTTCTTCTTGTCTTCGGGGGAAAGCAGGTCGCCAGGGTAGTTCTTTTTGTTCGCCGGGTCATTGAGAATATATTTGTAGGCTGAGATCAGGAAGCCCGCTGTACCACAAGCAGGATCCAGGATGGTTTCGTTCTTCTGCGGTTTGACCACCTGCACCATGAAGTCAATGATGTGGCGTGGGGTACGGAACTGCCCGGCGTCCCCCTGGCTGCTCATCACAGAGAGCAGGTACTCAAAAGCATCTCCCAACCGCTCGCTTTGATCGTAAGAGAAATCGTTGATTGTCTTCAGGAACAGCTTGAGCGTTTCGGGGTCGCGGTAGGGCAGATAGGCGTTCTTGAAAATATCACGGAACAACTGCGGCAGGTTGGGGTTCTGGCTCATGCGTGTGATTGCATCGGCGTACAGCGCCAGCATTTCAAAGCCGCCCATGTGTGGATCAAAGATTTTGCTCCAACCGTATTTCTCAAACTCGCCGCTAAAAAAGGCTGCCTTACCGCCCATCTCCAGCGATTCCTTGTCCATGTCGTCCATGAACTTATAAACCAAGGCAATCGTGATCTGCTCCACCTGGCTTTTAGGGTCGGGCACTTTACCCACCAGGATGTCGCGGGCGGTATCGATGCGGCGTTTGGTTTCGATGTCGAGCATGGCTTCTCCTCCATGGTGTTATGCGAACTGGTTGAGCGGTACGCACCCTTTGATATATTCCGGGATCAACTTGCGTAGTTTGGCCGGAATTTTCTTGAAATCCTCACCATTCGGGTTCACATTTAGCATGGCAAAATTGCCCGAATCGACAATCTGACGAAATTCCGGGTCGGTGATGTAGGCCTTGAAGACGTTGCGGGCATGGGCGAACACCGTCTCGCTGGGCACGTAACGCGAGTCGAATTTATCGAACTCCTCATCCAATAGTTCGTTTTTGGTTTTGATATACGGGGCCAGCCCAAAGATGAACTCAAGCAACTCGCGCAGTGAAACCCGCCGGTCAGTTTGCGCCGCTTTGCGCAGTTTCTCCAGGTTGTAGAATTCCTCCGGCTTGTCAAAGTGCTGTTCCTCAATATAGTGAGCGGCTGCTTCCCATTCGCCTGCCTGGATCTTCTCTACCACCTGCGCATCGTTTTTGACGCGTTCTCCAAACTTCTCGAAGTACATCCGATCGATTTTCATCCCCTGAGCGCCAATGGCGTACTCTTCCTTGATCGCAAGGAAATCTTTGCGCGTGCTTTCGTAGCCTTCCAACCTGGGCGAGGGTATTTCTACTGCGGCGCCTTTGGCGCTGCTGCTCGTGCGCGGCAGGGTCAGGATTTCATCGTAATTAAATTCTTCCTCGAAGTAAGCGCAGTTGGCGAAGAAATCGAATAACTTGAATTTCTCTTTCTTTCTGTCCCCAACTTCCTGTTTCAGCGCCGGGTCGATTATATCTTTGCTGAAGTTATACGTTCGCGTGCCGCGTCCCTTGATCTGGATAAAGTCTGTGGGAGAGAATATGGGGCGCATCAGAGCAATGTTGAGAATATCCTCGCAATCGTAGCCGGTCGTCATCATGCCAACCGTGACACAGACACGTGTTTTGCTGGTTTTGTAGCGCGAGTCAAAATTAGCCGAGCCAGATAGTTTGTTGTAAGCAAAATTGATGGAAAATTGCTGGGCATCTGTTACCCAAGAAGTCACCTGCAAGGCAAAATCCGATTGATATTTGCCCGGAAACATCGCGTGCGCCAGTTCATTGAGGATTTGAGTGATTTTGGCGGCGTGGTTCTGGCTGACGCAGAAGATGATCGATTTGCCAATTTCCCCGCTGATGGGATCGCGTAAAGCGTTCTCCAGGAAGGTTTCGCAGAATACCCGGTTGGTGTTCTCAGAGAAAAATCTCTTCTCAAAATCTTTCCGAATAAACTCGTTTTCAGCTTCATCCCCCTCATCATTCATTACCACCACAGAATAACCCTTCTCCGATAATAGCTGCGTGGTGATGTCTGTGCGTGCATCTACCACCACCGGGTTGATCAGGTACTTTTCCGTAACCCCATCCAATAGTGAATAGCGATATGTTGGTATTCCGTTTTCACACCCAAAGGTTTTATAGGTGTCCAGGAGCATGCGGCGCTCTAGCTCGCGCGGATCATTCTGATTAACCTTCTCCAGGTCCAGGTTTTTGAGATAATCTTTTGGGGTAGCCGTTAATCCTAGCTTGTAGCCGATGAAATACTCAAACACTGCCCGCGCATTACCACCAATGCTGCGGTGGGCTTCATCTGCGATCACCAGGTCAAAATCATCTGGCGCAAACAGGCGCTTATAACGATTCTTGGCGAGGAAGGTTTGCACGGTTGAGACAACGATCTCAGCCTTGCGCCAGTCATCGCGATTCTCTTTATAGATGACGCATTTGTAATCGTTCCTCAGGTAGGTTTTAAAGGCTTTTTCAGCCTGGTTCTCCAGTTCCAGACGATCAACCAGGAACAGCACGCGCCGGGCGTTGCCGGTCCGTAAAAAGAGCTTGATGATCGCCGCTGAAACAAGTGTCTTACCGGTACCGGTGGCCATCTCAAACAGGAAACGATCTTTGCCCTCGCTGACTGCTTTTTGCACTGCCCGAACTGCTTTTACCTGGTACGGGCGTAGAAAGCGCAGTTTGTTTGTCTCGATAAATTGCCCGCGCAAGTTCTCGTCCAGGTAAGCCGGATCATGCAGATAACCGGGTTTTTGAGTAATGGCTACGTAATCGTGTTCAATTGTTTCCTTGATCAAGCCTTCGGGGTTGGGCTTGAAAGCGGCATATCCTTCAACGGATTCCGGCGTTGGGAATCGGCCAATCACCTGCGGATTACCGCGTTGCACATCCCAAAAATAATGGCTGTTTCCATTCGAGAGAATCACAAAGCGGCAGTTTTGCGAGAGCGCATAGGTGCGCGCTTGCTCTTTAGCTGAAAGCGGATGCTTGCCCTCAGATTTTGCTTCCAGCACAATAAAGGGGAAACCTTTTTGATCCAGCAGGAGAAAATCTAAAAAGCCATTGTGAACCGTCTCAAAATCTTCACCCCATTTATCGACTTGATGCTTTGTGATCTTGGCATTGTTTTCTAAAATGATATTGGCCTTGCCTTTTTCATCATCAAAGAACCGCCAACCAGCCTCTTCCAGGAGTTTATTGATTTTGATACGTGCTTTTGCTTCCTTTGGCGCCATGCCCATTTTCCCATCCGAGAGTCATTGTTGAAATTCACCCTCAAGATTAATATCCAAACTATACCCGATATTGTTGTATGGGGCAAACATTTAACGACGTTATTCTTATCAAATTTGGAAATCACTTTTGAAGGCGTTTTGGCGACGCCATGTTAATTCGCTCAAGTAGCGAGTCTGATCCTTCCAATAGCCATCCCATAACAGGCCTTTATACTGTGGTATCTTGACCCAGCGATGGTTTACCAGTTCATACCGCAGTGGAAGATATCAAACTCAAAGAATACATACCCATAGTTTTTTATTTTTGAGACTGAATATTTCGCGGAAACGTTTCCTGGAGCGATAATAAATATCTACCAGGTGGATCTAGCTGACAATCTGCCCAAGATCACCAGCGCGATATCGTCAAACCTGGGCGATATCCAGGATCAACTGGCGGTCGATGAACTCGCCCTGGCTGTTCTGGGCGTCTTTGAGGCCATCGTAAAGCGGCGATTCTATCTCCCCCTCCCAAGAAACCATCGGCCCCGCTTATTGCGGGGCTGATGGTTTCTGATCGTTAGCTCTCTACCGCCTGGGTGTAGACGTTGAACTGGGGCGGGGATTCGAGGTGTTTCTTGACGGCGCACAGCTCGGCGGAGCGCACCAGCGAGGCGCGGTACTTCTCGGGGAAGGCGGGCGGGGTCTGGATCTCGAGGTCGATCTGTTCGATCATGCCGCTGAGGGGGTTGGCATGCATGCGCTGGACGATGCGGATGCCCTCGGTGGACAGGCCGCGCTGCTGGCAGAAGCCCAAGACGTAGATGCCGGCGCAGGTGCCGAGCGAGGCCAGGAAGACGGCAAACGGCGTGGGGGCCGAGCCTTCGCCGCCGCCCTGGGGGGGCTGGTCGGTCTGGATGGTATAGGGGCCATAGTGGGCGTCTACGCGCGCCCCACCGGGGAAGTCGATGATCATTTCCATAATGTGATTACTCCTCCAATAGTGCTTTAGATGCAGGATAGGGCGAAAGGTTACAAGCCCCTGGATAGGGTTGGGCTGCCCTAAAAGACATTCTTAGGACAGCCCTTTTTGGAGGAAACCCCTGCATGCGCAAGCTCAATTTCTGGCTGGGGCAGGCAGCGGC
The DNA here is from genome assembly GCA_964633225.1 of uncultured Anaerolineaceae bacterium. Lineage (GTDB taxonomy): Bacteria > Chloroflexota > Anaerolineae > Anaerolineales > UBA4823 > JAKQIM01. Next base: position 33,793 of record CAZWFQ010000031.1, on the reverse strand, counting down.
TCCACTGCCTGGCTGCGCCGCCAGAAAAAGGCCCAATACAAGATCACTGAAACGAGGTACAAGAGGATGGTGCCGATGAAAGGCGGGCCGAAGCCGTAGCGCACCTGCAGCCAGCCGCTGATGGCCGGGCTGAAGGCCCAGCCGAAGTTCCACGACATGCTCACCAGGCTGGCCACGGTGGCGCGCGCCGAAGAGTCGACGTGCTCCATCACAAAGGTCTGGTAGATGGGGCCGCTCATGTTCATCAAGGCCACGCGCATGTAATAGGCGGCGGTGGCCATCCAGAACCAGGGGGCAAAACCCAGCAGAATCAAGAAGGGGATGGAGAGGGCCTGGGTGATGACCACCACCTGGATCTTGCCCATGCGGTCTGCCAGGGGCGGGGCCGCCAAGAGGCCCAGGCCCATGGCCAAGGAGCCCCAGGCAAAGAGGGAGCCAATGACCTGGTCTGACTGCTGGTGCACGTTGCGGAAAAAGACGTTCATGAAGGGCATGATCAACCCGGCGCCGATGGAGGTGACCAGCATGGGCAGGATGAGCATGGTGAGGGTCTTGGGGTGGCGGGCAGCGTAGCCAAAGGGGTTGAAGACCGTGCGCTGGGTGGTTTCGAGGCGGGGCATGCGCATGAGCAGGAGGGGCAGCAGGCCAAAGGAGGCGATGACAGAAATGATGAGCAGCGAGCCGCCATAGGCCTGGCTGCTCATCTGGCCAACCGCCTGGCGCTGCGCCACCCAGGTGGGCAGGTAGCCGCCCAGCCAGTTGCCGACCGAGGCCGCCACCATCTGCAGGCCCGAGCCAAAGCTGAACAGGTAGGTGCGCTCTCTCTCGCCGCTGTTTTCCATCAAGAAGGGGCTCATGGTAACGCCCGCCAGGCTTTGGGCGATGCCCGAGACCATGTTCATGGCAATCAGCACCTCACGCTGCGGCCACAGCACCATCACGGCAATGGTGCCGGCGGTGAAGGCACTGGAGATGACGAGAGAGGCCTTGCGGCCCAGGCGGTCGGCCAGGTAGCCCATGGGCAGGGCGGCAACAAGGGCGGTCATGCTGCTGGTGGTCACCAGGTTGCCCAGCAAGGCCTCGTCGTAGCCCAGGCTGAGGACGAAGAAGTTGAATAACAGGCGGTAGACGCCCATCGAAGCGCCGACGATGATGACATTCAGCAGATACAGGCGGGCATTGGGGCGGAATTCCAACAGGTGGCGGACGTAGTCCACCAGGCCGTTCTTAACTGCCTTGATCACTTTCCAGAGCACACCCAGCATTCCCTAAATCCTCGATACAAGCAAAGCTGACATCCTGGACCCGCACAACAAGATGGGGCCTTTGGCGTAAAAATAACCCAAGCGTTATTTGGGCTCCAAAAACGCTTGCAGGGCTTCGAAGGTATCTTTAGACACCTCTGCCCGGATGGTATAGCGCTTCTCTCCCTCAGCATCCAGCTTGACGTGCACCAGGCCCGCCAGGCGCAGGGCGTTCAGGTGATGGATCATGGTGGGGGCGCGCAGGCGCAGGCGGCGGGCAAGCTGGGCCGGGGTGAGGGGCTCTTCGGCCAGGTAGCGCAGCATCTTCAAGCGGGTGGGGTCGGCCAGGGCCTTGAGGGCCCTCAGCATGGCATCGGGGACCACTTCTCCGGGCACCAGCCCCCTTTCAGCCGGGCGCCCGCCGAAGAGCATCAACATGTTGGCGGCGTCTAAGCGCCCATAAATCACCAGGGGCGTGCTCCAGTAGGAGGGGGCCAACACCACCTGGGCAGATTCATGCAGGGCGGCAATCTGAACGCCCTGAGAAAGGGCGTCCACCAGATCGGGGAAAGGCACCTGGCTGGCAAGCTCTTGGGCTTGCTGGCGGGCGGCCTCGAGCACCGGCAGGATGCGGCGCTCTTCTTCAGCGAAGAAGGCAGCCTGGTAAGCCTGCAGGGCAGCCAGGTAGCGCGCCCCAAATTCATCTGACCTGGCCCACCAATTGAGGATATTGGATAATGTCTTGGGTTTAACGGCCCGCCCGCGCTGCTGGAAGAGGGCGCGCAGGGCTTCGAGATCGGCATCCTCCCAAGAACGCTGTTGGGCCACGCGCTTAAGGCGCTCTGTCGTATCAACTTGCATGTCGGCAGTCAGCGCCAGGGCAGGTAAGCGCTCGGCCTCTGCCAACTGCTCCAGGGCCCATAAGGCCGTGGCGGCATCTTTGGGGGCCGGCAGGCGGTAGACCCAGGCCAGGGGGGTGCCAAACAGCTCTTGTGCTTCTTCCAGCAAGCTGCGGTGGGCAGCCGGGATGCGCGAGCGCACACCCGCAGCCCAGGCACGGCGCAGGCCAAAACGATCGGGATGGTGGAGGACGTGCAGGCTGGCAAACAGGTCGTAGGCGGTGCCGCAGTCCCAGGTGATGAGCGGTGTCGATTTGAAAGAGGTCATATTATTCACCCACAAAAGGCCAACAACGTTAGACAATTATCTAATTAGATATTAGTCTACATTTTCTGCCTTGTCAAGAGCATCAAAGAAATATGCAAAACCAAGCCCATTCTCACTGAAAGCCTCAATTGTCATTGCCATATATGGGGGGTATGGCAGAGGGTCAGAATGGGGTCAAAGCAGGCAAAACTGTGGATAACTCGCGAAAAACTGTGGATAAACCACCTGAACTGGGGAGAACCGGTCTATTTTCTATCTTTTGAGGGCCTGGCGCCCCCCCCATATGTGGGGGGGTGTTTTGGGCAGCCCCTACAGGGCTTTGCGGGTTGTGGGTTGGGGATAACCCGCCACTTATCCCGATGTTTGTCCCAGGCGGGGCTGGGGATAACTTGCGGGTCGAGCTGCCCTAGATATGGGGCTGCCCCAGGTGCGCCCCCCTATTAGGGCGGTTTTTCTGTCCCACAGGCAGCGTTCTCCACTTATCCACACCCCCTACTACGATTACTATAGATAGATTCTATACAATTAATAAGTTAATTAATACGTATCCATCCGTAAGCGGTGGAGCCAAAACCGGTTCGCTTGCGGATGGATGAAGTTAATGCTCAGCCATTTTGGCCACGGTGACGCCGTCACCGCCTTCTTTCTCGCCGCCAGACTCGAAGGATTTGACGTGGGGATGCTGGCTCAACGCCTCGCGCACTGCCAGGCGCAGCTTGCCGGTGCCCTTGCCGTGGATAATGCGCACCCAGGGCAGGCCAGCCAGGAAGGCGGAATCCAGGTAGCGTTCGAGGGCATCTAAGGCTTCATCGGCCCGCTGGCCGCGCAGGTCCAGCTCGATGCCGGGCGAGGCGGGGGCAAAATCGGCCAGGGCGATGCGCTTGGGTTTGGCCACATCGCGGGCGGTGGGCAGCCGGCCTTCAGAGATGGAGGCGGCTTTCTCGCCTTCGCCGCCAGCCAAGACCAGCTCTGCCAGGCGAGAGCGGATGCGCAGCACGCCTACCTGCACTTCGGCTTCTTCTTCGCTGATGGAAGTGAGCACGCCCTGCATGTTGAGGGCGGGCAGGCGCACCTTATCGCCCAGGCGCAGGGCGCGGCGCACCGCCTGCCCGCCGACCTCGGCAGACTGGCGCTCGATGGGGGATTCGACGGTTTCGGCGATCTCTTCCACTTGCTCTTCCAGGTCGCGCAGGGCATCCAGGGGTTGGCGGGCGCGCAGCAGGGCGCGGCGGGTTTCACGCAGCTCGTCTTGCAAGCTGTCTACCTGCTCTTTGGCCTCGCGGCGGGCCTGCTCGAGCACCTTCAGGCGTTCGTCTTCGATCTTTTCCAGGCGGCTGCTCAGCTCGGTGCGCAGGCCTTCGGCCTCGCGGCGGGCTTTTTCGGCCAGGCTGCGGGCCTGGCGAGAAAGGTCGCGCTGGCGGTGGATCTCGTCCAGCAGGTCATCTGAACGCAGGTCGGTGGGGTTCAGGTCTGAGCGCGCCGATGCAATAATGGGCTCGGGCATGCCCAGGCGCTGGGCAATGGCCAGGGCATTGGAGCGCCCAGGCAGGCCAATGGTGAGGTGGTAAGAGGGGCGCAGGGTTTCCAGGTCAAATTCGACGCTGGCGTTGACCACGCCGGGGGTGGAATGGGCAAATGTTTTTAGCTCTGGGTGGTGGGTGGTGACGAGGGTGGTGATGCCGCGCTCGAGCAGATGCGAGAGCAAGGAACGGGCCAGGGCGGCCCCCTCTTGTGGGTCGGTGCCGGCGCCCAATTCGTCCATGATGACGAGGGAGCGGCGATCGGCAGATTGCAGGATGCGGATGATGTTGGTGATATGCCCCGAGAAGGTGGACAGCGACTGCTCGATGGATTGTTCATCGCCGATATCGGCATAGATGGCGTGGAAGAGGCTGATCTCTGAGCCGGAATGGGCGGGGATGTGCAGGCCGGATTGGGCCATGAGGGCCAGCAGGCCCACCGTTTTGAGGGAGACGGTCTTGCCGCCGGTGTTGGGGCCGGTGACCACCAGGGCAAAGGTTTTGTCATCCAGTTCGACGTCGATGGGGACCACGGTTTGCGGGTCGAGCAGGGGGTGGCGGGCCTGGTAGAGGCGGATGATGCTGCCAGGGTGGCGTTTGTTGGAGGGGGCGCTCTTGGGGATGGGGTGCAGCTTGGGCTCGGTGGCAAAGAGGTGATCGGCGTACTTGGCGCAGGCAAAACGCAGGTCCAACTCGGCGATGGTATCTACGGCGCGCAGGATGGGCTCGGCTTGCATGGCGGTTTGCAGGGAGAGTTCAGCCAGGATGCGGCGTTCTTCATCCCGCTCAGCCAGCAGCAGCTCGCGGTACTGGTTGTTGTGCTCTACCACGCCCAAAGGCTCTACGAAGAGCGTGGCGCCTGAGGAGGATTGGTCGTGGACAATCGCTTTGATGCGGCCCTTGAATTCAGAGCGCAGCGGGATGACATAGCGGCCATCGCGTTGGGTGATGATGGCTTCTTGCAGGTACTGGTTGCTTTTGGGGTCGCTGACCAGGCGCTGGAGTTTCGTCATCAGGCGGTCGTGGGCCACGCGCAGGTCGCGGCGGATGGCAGAGAGCTTCTCAGAGGCGCTGTCGAGGATCTCGCCGCGGTCTGAGATGGCGCGGGTGATGGCATCTACCAGCCCTGAAGGGCCTGGTAGGCGCCCGGCGATGATACTGAGATGGGGGAACTGGTTTTCCAGGCGTTCAAAGGTGCGCGCCAGGGTGCGGGCAGCGACGAGGGTGGATTTGATATCCAGCAGGTCGGCTGGGGTTAGCACGGCGTTGTGGGCGGCCAGGTCTACCACCTGGCGCACGTCGCGCGCGCCACCAATGGACAGGTCGGGGCGGGTGCTGAGCATGGCTAAGGCCTCGCGGGTCTCGGCCTGGCGGCGCCCGGCTTCTTCGGGATCGTCGGTGGGCGTCAAGGAGCGGGCTTTCTCTGCTGAGGCCGCAAAGGCACAGTAAGAAGCCAGGCGCTCCAGGATCTTAGGGTATTCAAGGGTGTTGAGGGTTTTTGGATCCATCGGTTCTCACAGGGGGCGGTTTACAGAGCCGCTCTTAAAACAGCCCCAGCCGAGCGCGTTCTTCATCGATCACTTTCTCTTCCAGTTTCTTGAAGAGGGGCCCGGGCTGCTGGAGCTTTTGCCCGGCTTTGAGCTGGCTGGGCTGCCATTGTCCGCTGGCCTGGCCGGCACGGTAACGCAGGGTGCTGTGCACGCCCAGGGCATCTGACACGTCGGCGACGTACTGCTCGCCGAAGAGCGGCTGGGGGTAACCAAAGAAGCCGTGCAGGCGCTGGCTGCTGAAGGGGATGAAGGGCGAGAAGAGGGTCTTGAGCGAATCGATGGCGCGCAGGGCGGTGTAAACGGTGCGTCCGGCGGCGGCCTTATCGGTTTTGATAGCAAACCAGGGGGCGTTGGTATCCAGGTATTTGTTGACCTCGCTGGCCAGGCGCAGGGCCTCGGTGAGGGCGGCGCGCAGCTTGACAACCTCCAGCAGCTCGCCAACCGACTGGAAGCCTGCATCTACCGTGTTCAAGATGGCCTGGTCTTCAGGGCGCAGCTCGCCGGGGTCGGGCACCACGCCTTCCCAATGTTTGTAGCCAAAAGACAGGACGCGGTTGGCCAGGTTGCCCCAGGTGGCTACCAGCTCGTTGTTGTTGCGGGCCACGAACTCTTTCCAATCCCAGTCGCTGTCGCGCATCTCGGGCATGTTGATGGTGAGGTAGTAGCGCAGGGCGTCGGCATCGTAGCGGGTGAGGAAGTCGAGCCCACCCACGGCCCAGTTGCGGCTGCCAGAGATCTTCTGTCCTTCGAGGTTCATGAACTGGTTGGCGGGCACGTCGTAGGGCAGGTTCAAAGGAGCGCCTTCGCCGCCGCTGAAGATCTGGTCAAACTCTTTGCCGGCGCCCTTGAGCTGGGCCGGCCATTGGGCGGCATGGAAGAAGATGTTGTCTTTGCCGATGAAATAGTAAGACTTGGCGCTGGTGTTGGTCCACCAGTCGCGCCAGGCTTCGGGCTGCCCATGCACCTTGCCCCATTCAATGGCTGCCGAAAGGTAGCCGATGACGGCTTCGAACCAGACGTAGATGCACTTGCCGTGCCAGCCTTGCACCGGCACGGGGATGCCCCAATCCAGGTCGCGGGTGATGGGGCGGGGTTTGAGGCCTTCGCTTTCGATCTGCCCGAGGGATTGCCCCACCACGGTCTCGCGCCAGTAGTGCTGGCGGGCGCGCAGGAATTCGGCCACGTCTGGCTCCAGCTTGGAGAGATCGAGGAAGAAATGCTCGGTTTCGCGCAGCTCAGGGGTTGAGCCATCGACCTTGGAGCGCGGGTTGAGCAGTTTTTCGGGCTCCAGCACGCTGCCGCAGCGGTCGCACTGGTCTGAGCGCGCTCCGCCATAGCCGCACAAGTAGCAATCACCTTCCACGTAGCGGTCGGGCAAGAAGCGGTTGGCGCTGGGCGAGAACCACTGGGGGCGGCTTTCGGTATAGAGATAGCCATTCTTCTGAAGTGCCAGGAACATGCTCTGGGCCACCTGGAAATGGTTTTCGGTGTGGGTGGTGGTGAAGAGATCGTAGGTGATGCCAACCTGCTGGAACAGCTCGACAAACTGTTCGTGGAAGCGGCGGGCCACTTCTTCCACCGGCTTGCCCTCGGCATCGGCGCGCAGGGTCACCGGGGTGCCGTGGGAATCGGTGCCTGAGACCACCAGCACACGGTCGCCTTTGAGGCGGTGGTAGCGGGCTACAATATCGCCCGGCAGGTGTGAGCCGGTGATGTTGCCAACGTGGATATCGGCATTGGCATAGGGCCAGGCAATGGCGATCAAAATTGTGTCAGACATGGTAAACCTCCGATTGGTGCAGGTCAAAAAAAAACAGGCTGCCCTACCCGGACAGCCTGTCAATTACTAAGGGAAAGGTGATTAAGAACCGCTTGCGGCGGCTGTCCAGTCGCGTTGAATCTGCGCCGGGTGGCGCAAAGGCATCAACATGGAATAATATCCGCTGAACATAACAGCCAACCTTTCTTAAGGTGAAATGAGTGTAAACGCAGCATGGCATTTTGTCAAGGATATCGGTTCAAAGAAGAACCAGGGTGGTGGCGCCAGGGTTTTCGCGAGCTGGCGGTGCTTAAAGATAGGCGGCAGATTATAATCCATGGTATGCGCCGCTCTTTGTTTTTCGTTTATTTGACCTTGTTTGTCATGCTGGTGGCGGCCTGTCAGCCGCCTGCCGGACAACCTTATTCGCCATCCTTCACCTCGCCGGCCATCTCTCCCAGGCCCAGTTCCTTTGCAACTGTGAGCGCCACCCCGGCGCCTTCTCTCACCCAACCGGGGCCTTCTTCCACTCCCACGGCCTCTGCCTCCGCCACCTGGGCCTCCCCCAGCCAAACGCCCAGCGCAGAGGGAGATCCTTTTACCCTGCTCGGCGCGGTCGATTTTGCGGTGCAGAACGACCGGCTGCACGATCTGATCGTCTTCAGCAGCGCGTCCGCCCAGCCCTTTGCAGACCGCAGCCTGGATCTGCCTCCTGCAGAGGGGAGCCAATTATGGGCCATCTCACCAGACGGGCTGCGCCTGGGCCGCCTGACCGACCAGGGCTTTGCGGCTTACCTGCCTTCCAACCCGGCCAAAGAGGCCCTGTTTGTGGCCCCTGGGGCATGGCTGGAAAACTCGCACCTGCGCGCCCTGGCGCTGCCGCAAGAATGCCAGGGGGTGCTGCGCGAGAATGAGCAGGCCCTGGGAGAGCCGCTGCCGTGCAGCGATTTTGCATTCTCAGATGATGGGCGCTACCTGGGGATGTTGTTTGGCCCGCTGGATTGCAGCCGGGGTATCTTGATCTTGGATACGCTGACCGGTAAGACGGTGTACCGCTCTGACGCGGGCATTGGGCGCTGGTTTGCGTTTGGGGGCAAAGGGCAAATCTTGCTGGCGATTGGCAACTGCCAGAGCGGGGCCCTGGCCCGCTTGCGGCCTGGGGCAAGGCTGCCCACTTATATTGGCACGGGTTGGTTCGGCGAGCCGGAACTGCTCTGGAATGACACCCACAGTGCGCTGGCGGTGCGCATCCTCCCGCCGGGCGGGCTGGCAGGATCGATCTGGGGTTATAACCTGGAGCTGAATTGGGACTTCTTGCCTGAACCGGGCCTGTGGGACCAGTTTGATGACCAGGCCTT
>CAZWFQ010000031.1:0-25095 GCA_964633225.1 uncultured Anaerolineaceae bacterium | reverse complement strand
CTGCCTGCTCTACGGGCGGGGCTGCAGCCCTGAGGCCGAGCGCTATGCCATGAACTGGCGCACGGGCGAGAAGATCGCCTGGGCGCAGTTCACCCCGCCTGCCCCGCCGCCGCTTGCTACCCCCTTACCCCCCGGCCCAGACCTTGCGCTGGCGCCCGTTTATGCGCACCCTTCTGGCGAGTATGCCTTTTATACCAATACGGCTGGAACGGCTTTGTGGTGGGTGCCCCAGAACGGCGAGCCCCGGCTGTGGATCCAAGAGGGGCAGGGTTTCCTTTATTTGCCTTAATCAAGAAGACGAGGGTGATGCGAAGCTTCGCATCACCCTCGTCTTCGGCCACATTCAAGGGCGTTAGAGATAATCCCTTAACAGCCGTGAGCGGCAAGGGTGGCGCAGGCGGCGCAGGGCTTTGCCTTCGATCTGGCGGATACGCTCACGCGTGAGGCCAAACTTGCGGCCCACTTCTTCGAGCGTGTAGGGGTGACCATTTTCGAGCCCAAAACGCAGGCGCAGGATGCGCGCCTCGCGGGGTGAGAGGGTAGCCAACACCTGCTCCACGCGCTCGCGCAGCATGTTGTCAAAAGCGGCCTGGGCTGGCGAGGGGGTGAAGGTGTCTTCTACGAACATGCCGAATTCCGAGTCTTCATCTTCGCCCACGGGGCTTTCGAGCGAGATGGGCACGTGCGAAACTTCCATCATCCACTGCACTTTGTCCATCTCAACCCCCAGCTCGTTTGAGAGCTCATCGGGGGTGGGCGGGCGGCCGTAGGTTTGCTCAAGCTTGTGGGCAGCTTTGTACATGGTGCGCAGGCGGTCGGTCATGTGGACGGGGATGCGGATGGTGCGCCCCTGGTCGGCGATGGAGCGGGTGATGGTCTGGCGGATCCACCAGGTGGCATAGGTGGAGAAGCGGAAGCCGCGCTGGTATTCGAACTTGCTGACTGCCTTCATCAGCCCCAGGTTGCCTTCTTGGATGAGATCCAAGAAGGGCACGCCGCGCCCGATGTACTTTTTGGCAATGCTGACCACCAGGCGGGTGTTGGCTTTGATGATGTGCTCGCGAGCCGCCAATCCATCCTGGATCTGGGCTTCGAGTTCCTGGCGGCGTTCGGTGTGGTTGCTGCGCCCTTTCAGGCGCTGCAGCTCGCCCTTGGCCTTGCGAGCGCGCTCCACCCGCTGCGCCAGGCCGACCTCTTCTTCCAGCGAGAGCAGCGGGACGCGCGACATCTCCTTTAAGTACAGGCCAACGCTGTCGTCGGGTGAAATGTGTTCCAGGTTGGGAAAGATTTCTGAATCGTGCAGGGAGGTTTCGGCTTCAAGGCCTGGATCGGGGTCGTCTTCACCGACCAAGACCTCCACGCCGCGACGGCGCAGCAGATCGAAGAGGCTGAGCATTTGCTCATCGTCTTCGTTTTCGCTGTTCCACGGAAAAGCCTCCAGAATATCTTCTGCAGTCAGATATCCCTGCAGATCGGCCTTCTCGAGCAGTGTCCCCAAAACCTCGGCCTTGGGAGGCTGTTTCTGAGAATGATGCAAGTATGCCATGTGCGACCCTCCTGGACAGCAGCCATCCTAAATGGCTTGCTATCCCACTCACTACACTTACCTTTTGGTGGTTGGCGAACGCCCAGTGCTTGGCGTACGCCGCCCTTAATCTTCCAAGAGCACTTTCAAGTCCGACAGCCGGGGGTCACCTGGTTCCTCGTCGTGATGGCATTGGGTTTCATTTAGGTTGCCACCACAAGTTGGACAGAGGCCCTTACAATCTGCCCGGCATACGGGACTAATTGGCACTTCCAGCAGGAGATACTCACGCATCAAGGGGGTCAAGTCAATGTGACCGTCTTCTGGCACCAATAAGCCAGAATCGGTAACGTGACGCTGTGAAAAAGCGTACAGTTCGGTAAAATTGACCTTGAGCGTTTGGGAAGATGGGATCAGGCAGCGTACACAGTCCAGGTCGAGGGTCGCTCGAGCAATCACCTGGAGCAATAAACCTTGCGGGGTACGCGTTACCTGGCTGGCGCCCACCAGACTGGTGAGATATAAGTCTGGCGGCAAGTGCGTCTTGGCGATCTCGAAGGTAAATTCTCGGCTGTACCCGGCTTGCTGGGCAATGATGAAGCCGATGTTCAGCCGAAGAGGGGAGTGAGGATCAGTCACGGTATGGCATCATTTAAGCAAAGTAATTTATATTTAACCCGCTTTATTATAACATATTTTGTTGACACAGAAGGGGATAATTTGAGGTAAACTTCCCATATATGAGGATTCGGTACTATGCGGATAGCTAAAAAGGAGCAGAAAGCATGAAAATCTTGGTTGCGACGAACAATCCTGGGAAGTTGGTTGAGATCCAGTCTTTGCTGGAGGATGCCTCCCTGACCCTGCTTACCCCGGCGATGGTGGGCCTGGCAATGGAAGTGGATGAAACCGGGGCGACTTATGCCGAGAATGCTGCCCTGAAAGCCTCGGCTTTTGCGCAGGCTTCAGGATTGCTGGCACTGGCTGATGATTCGGGCCTGGAAGTGGATGCGTTGGGCGGGCTGCCGGGCTTGCGCTCGGCGCGCTTCTTGGGCCGCCCTGGCGCCAGCGATGCCGACCGGCGCGCTTACCTGCTGGAGCGCTTGCAGGGTTTGCCCCGCCCCTGGACAGCGCATTTTCATTGCACAGTGGCCCTGGCTGCTCCTGGCGGCGACCTGCGCTTTGCCGAAGGGCAGTGCCCGGGTGAGATCATCCCTCAAGAACGCGGTGCGCACGGCTTTGGTTACGACCCTATCTTCTTGCTGGCGGAATTGAGCCTGACCATGGCTGAGCTGAGCATGGAGCAGAAGAACCGCCTCAGCCACCGGGCGCGGGCCATCCAGGCGGCGCGGCCGGTGATCCGAGAAATGATGGGAATGTAAGACTATTCTGCAATCTCCTATTTGCAAGGATGCGTTTTTCGATTATCATAGGTATTAATGGATTCTTCTTTGCTGATGGCAGTGGCGGTGGGAGTGGTAGCCCTGGTGGTCGGCATGGTGCTAGGGGTGGTTTATTCGCGCCTGAGCGCCCAAGATCGCCAGAAAGAATCCGCCAGGCAGGCCCGCCCTGTGGGTGAACGCAGCGGGGCGTCTGAGCGGCTGCGCGAAATCTACAACCTCATTTCTGCCATCACCTCCACGCTTCAATATCAACGCGTGCTCGATACTGCTTTGGACCTCAGTTCGAGCATCCTTTCTTCGCCTAATGCTCCCGCAGATAAGTTGGTGAGCGCGGTTTTGCTTTTCTCGCAGTCTGAGAACAAGCAGCCCGATCTGACGGTGGGTTCGGCGCGCCGCTTTACGCCGGCAGATCAGCGCCAGGTGCTGCCTGGCACGGCGGGCCTGGTTGCCCAGGTGATCGAGAGCGGTGAAGCGCAATTGGGCACTGATATCGGCCAGGATCCCGAGCTGGCGCGGTTTGTGGCACTGCGGGCATGCAAGGTGGTCTACTGCCTGCCGCTGCGCGCCGGGTTAGATACGTACGGCGTGCTGCTCTTTGCCCACCCCGAGCCCAATTTCTTTAACCAGTCTAAGCGTGAGCTGTTGGATATCATCTCGCACCAGGCGGTCATCGCCATCCAAAACGCCCGCCTGTATAATGACCTGGCACAAGAAAAAGAACGCATGATGGAGATCCAGGAGGATGCCCGCAAGAAGCTGGCGCGAGACCTGCACGATGGGCCCACGCAATCGGTGGCGGCGATTGCCATGCGCTTGAATTTTGCCCGCCGGTTGATGGAACGCGATATCAAAGCCACGAATGAAGAATTGGTGAAGATTGAAGAGCTGGCCCGCCGGACGACCAAAGAGATCCGCCATATGCTCTTTACCTTGCGGCCCCTGGTACTTGAATCGCAAGGCTTGACGGCGGCATTAGAGGCCATGGCTGAGAAGATGGCTGAAACATATAGCCAGAACGTGATCATCGAAGTTGATCCATCTGTGATCCCTGAGATTGAGATTGGCAAGCAGACGATCATCTTCTTTATTGCTGAGGAAGCGGTTAACAATGCTCGCAAGCATGCCCAGGCGCCCCATATCTGGGTGCGGCTCAGGCCGGTGCCGAAGGAGAAGAACATTGTTGTGCTGGAGATAGCCGATGATGGCGTGGGCTTTGATGTGGGCGCCGTGAACGCTTCTTATGAGAATCGTGGCAGCCTGGGCATGGTCAACATGCGTGAACGCTCTGAACTGGTGAATGGTGTGCTGCAGATCGATTCGGCAGTGGGCAAGGGAACGCGCATCCGTGTTTTGATCCCATTAAATGAAGAGGGTGCTGACCGCTTGCGGCGCGGCGGTTGATATCACAACAATTGCATTTTGGAGAAGCGTTATGCCGGTTGCCTCTGGCATTTATTATTATGCGTTTCAATCTGTCAGGGGTGACTGTCCGCCAGTGGTGTTGATCCACGGCGCAGGTGGCACGCATCTATCGTGGCCGGCTGAAGTGCGCCGGATGAGCGGCCTGTGTAGTTATGCTCCAGATCTGCCAGGACATGGCAAGTCGAGTGCGACGGACGGGCGGCAGACCATTGGCGGTTACCGGCAGAGTATTTTAGACTGGTTGACTGCCCTGGGTCTGCACCGCGCTGTCTTTGTGGGGCATTCTATGGGCGGCGCAATTGCCCTGGACCTGGCGATCCATCATCCTGAGCGTGTCTTGGGGCTGGGGCTTGTGAGCAGCGGGCCCCGGCTGGTGGTGGGGCCGCAGATTGTAGAGTATGCGGCGCGGCCGGCTACGGGCCACAAGGCAGTGGAAGCGCTGGTGGGATTGTCTTTCAGCCCGGCTGCTGACCCTCGCCTGGTTGAGTTGGCAGGCCAGCGTTTGAATGAGACGCGTCCCAGTGTGCTGCATGGCGATTTGTTGGCCTGCCAGGGTTTCGATGTTACCGAACAGGTTGGGGCCGTGCGGGTGCCAAGCCTGGTGATCTGCGGGGCAGACGACCGGATCACGCCTGTGCGCCAATCCCAGTTCCTGGCAGGGGCCATTTCCTCTGCCCGCCTGGAGGTGGTGCCGCGCGCCGGGCACATGGTGATGTTAGAGCAGCCCCAGGCTGTGGCAGATGCATTAACCGCTTTTATCAGTGCCATTCCATTCTGGCCTGGCAAGGATGTGTGAAGTATGTACCTGGCAATTGAAGGTGTGATCGGCGTGGGCAAAACCACCCTGGCGCGGCTGCTGCAGGGGGTTTTCCAGTCTCAACTGGTGCTGGAGGTCTTTGAGGAGAATCCCTTTCTGTCTGATTTTTACGGCGACCGCCAGCGCTATGCCTTTCAAACGCAGATCTTTTTCTTGCTCAGCCGCTACCACCAACAGCGGCGTTCTGTGCCAGAGACGCTTTCCAGCGGGGCAGATTTGATCGCCGACTATACCTTTGCCAAGGATGCCTTATTTGCCCGCATCAACCTGGCTGGCGATGAATTGGAGATGTATTACCGCGTGCATGATGCCCTGGCTGAGAAGATCCCCCCTCCCGACCTGACGGTGTACTTGCGGGCCGATACGGATGTGCTGATGCAGCGCATCGCATCGCGCGACCGCCCTTACGAACGCAACATGGCACGCGATTATATTGATTTGCTTAACCAGGCGTATGACGAATTCTTTATCTCTCGCCCAGCGGATAACGGCAGCCGGCTTGCTCAGGTGTTGGTGATCGACACCAACAACCTGGATTATGTACGCCGTGCGGAGGATTTGAGGTGGATCGAGGATCGTATTCGCCAGGCCCTAAAACTTCCGCCTTTTCAACCTGCATTTTCATTGGACCCAACCCATGCGCATAACTCTAGAAACCCTGCATAAGCTTGCCAAAGAAACGGCTGTAACGCGAGGACGCGCCGAGCGCGATGTCTTAGCGATCTATCTGCAAGGTTCGCTGCTGGGTGAGCAGCCTTTGCTGGGTAATACGGCTGATATTGACCTGTGTTTTATTCATAATGATGAGGTTGCCGTAGACCGGGAGATCGTGCGGCTGAGCGACGATGTGCACCTGGATATTGCCCACCATGCACATACGCAGTACCGCCAGCCGCGCAAGCTGCGTGTGCACCCCTGGCTGGGCCCCAACCTGTACAGTTGCAAGATTTTATACGATCCACAGCATTTCATGGATTTTGTCCAGGCCAGTGTGCGGGGACAGTTCTACCATCCCGATAACGTGTTGGGGCGGGTCCGCACCATGCAAGAGCATGCCCGGCAGATATGGACCGGTTTTCACGACGAGGGTGTGGCGCAAGGGGCAGAGGATGTGACGCGTTACCTGCGCGCCCTTGAGCATGCTGTGGATGCGATTGCTACGCTGAATGGCTCTGCGCTGGCTGAGCGGCGTTTTTTGATCGATTTCTCTTCGCGGGCTGAAGCCGTGGGGCATCCGGGCCTGTATGCTGGTGCGCTGGGGTTGTTGGGCGCGCCTGCTGTTGATGCGGCCACGCTGCGGGATTGGATCCCGGATTGGCGGGCGGCTTATACTGCCCTGACGGCTGATCAGGCCCCGGCCCGCCTGCATTCTTGCCGCCTGGCTTATTACGAGCGCGCCATTGATGTCATTCTAAGCAGTGAGCAGCCCATGAATGCCCTGTGGCCGCTCTGGCATACCTGGAGCCTGGCAGCCAGCCTGTTGAAGCCCGATTCCCAACCGTTGGCAGCCTGGGGCCAGGCCGCTGAACGCCTGGGGATGATCGGCAGTGCATTTGCAGAACGCTTAAACGCTTTTGATGCCTTTTTGGATACGATCGAAGAGATTCTAGAAACCTGGGCCCGTGAAAACGGAGCCTGAAAATTCGTCTTCGGCACAGCACGGCAGCACCACGTTGAGCGCGGCCCCCAGGTTTTCGCCTGGGCTTTCGGCCCAGATGCGTCCATGGTGCAACTGCACGATGCCGCGGGCGATTGCCAGGCCCAGGCCCATGCCCCCGTGCTTGCGGCGCAAGTGATCTTCCACCTGGTAGAACTCCTTAAAGATATTCTCCAGCTCTTGGGCTGGAATGCCAATCCCATTATCCCGCACCGTTACCCACACTTCTTTGCCCAGCATGTGGGCTGCGATGTGGATTTCGCCGCCCTCAGGGGAGAAGCGGATGGCATTGTTCAGCAGGTTGGCAAACAGCAACTCCAACTTGCCTGGGTCTCCCTGGACCAAGAGCGGCTGGGCTGGCAAATCGAGGATGAGTTTCTGATTTTTGATCTCTACGGTGGCGGCAATCTCTTGGCAGGCTGCCTGGATGGGCTTTTGGATCGAGAGAGGGTGCAGATCCAGCCTGGCATCTCCCACCTGCAGCAGGTTCATGTTGGTCATATCTTCCACCAGGGCGCGCAGGTGCAGGGCAGATGTGAGCACCATGTTGGCATGCTCTGACAGCTCTCCCTTGGCATCTTCTTTGAGGAAGGTGGCGTATCCCAGGATCACGCCCAACGGTGTGCGCAGCTCGTGAGAGGCGATGGCCATGAAATCACTCTTGAGCTTATCGGCCCGGCTGAGCTCTTGGTTGGCTTGCTGCAGGGCCTGCACCAGGCGGGCGTTGTTGATTGCCACGGCAGCCTGGGAGGCGATGACCGAGAGCAGGCGCGAGTCGTTTTCGTTGAAGTCGCCCGAGCGCTTGTTCAGCGCTTCGAGCACGCCGGTCACCTTGTCTTGAATGCGCATGGGCACGGCCAGCAGGCTGCGGGATTGAAACTGGACCTTTTGACCTACCCCGCTGAAGTGGCGGGGATCGTTGGCAACGTTGTTGATCAGCATGGGGTGGTTTTGGCGGAAGACGGCGCCAGCGATGCTGCCCTCGAGCGGCACCGGGATCTCAGCCAGCTTGGTGGTATCAGAGCCGGTGGCGGAGGTGAAATAAAGCTGGGCCCGCCGCTCGTCATAGAGCAGGATGGAGGCTGCCTCGCAATCTAACAATTCGGCAGCCTTTTCGATGATATAGCGCAGCAGTTCGGCTGGATCGAGGGTGGAATTGAGCGTCACGCTGATGCCGACCAGCTGAGCAAGCTGGCGGTTTTGGAGCAGGCGTTCGGGATTGGGGGGCGTGTCCGCCATATGCTGTTTCCCGCGAAAAGAGATGGGTAGCTTATGTTTAGTTTAGCCGCGAGCGGGGGATTTGTCAACGGGCAGTAAAATTAAAAGAGGCGCCAGCATATTTTGTACAATATTTTGCATATAAAACCCTGGCGACGGGAAGCCGTCGCCAGGGTTTTATATGTTTCACGTGAAACAGTTTTAGTAGGGCATGCTGCGTTCGCGGCGGCTGTAGCGCGTCATGGGGCGCTTGGCAATCACGCGCACCCGGTTGGTATTATCCATGGCCCAGGCGCTGACCACTTCCCAGCCCTCTTCGCCCAGGGCGTTAAGCGTGGCTGCAATCACTTCGTCCTTTGCCTCGGTCAAGAAACCTCCAAAGCTGATGACGCGGTATTCCCAGTTGATCAGTGTATCCATTCCTGGCTCCTATTCGGGCAGTTCTTTTTGCGCCAGGGCCACCATCCCGCTCAGCCCGCCCAGGTTCATTGTGTCCACCGCGCTGGATGGCACGATCACCAGGGCGCCCTTCTCTTTCAGGCCTTCAAAGAGCATGTTCATGGCCCGCAGGTGCAGGGCGGTGGGGTTGTTGTGGTAGGCTTTGGATGCTTCTGCAAACGATTCGGCGATCTGCTTCTCCGATTCGCCCAGGATGACACGCGCCTGGCGTTCGCGCTCGGCCTGGGCCTGGCGGCTCATGGCGTCTTCCAGCTCCTGCGGGATGACCACATCGCGGATCTCTACCGATTGCACGGTCACGCCCCAGGGAGTGGTGCGCTCGTCGATGATTTTTTGCAGGTCGGCGTCCATCTTGTTCCGCCCTACCAGGATGTCTGCCAGGCTCATCTGCCCGATCACCTCGCGCAGGGCAGTCTGGGCGGCCCAGGCAATTGCCACCTGGTAGTCGGCAACTTCGAGGGCGGCTTTCTGGGCATCCCATACCACCCAGAAGAGCACGGCGTCTACATCCACCGGGACGGTGTCTTTGGTGAGGGTCTTTTCGGCGGAGAAGGGTGTCACCATCACGCGGTGGTCAATCCAGTTGGAGATGCCGTCGACCACAGGGATGACCCAGAAAAGGCCTGGGCCATACAGGCCGCGGAATTTGCCCAGCCGCAGGACGACGGCTTTTTCCCATTGCGAGGCCACCTTGATGGCAAACAACAAATACAGGCCGATCAAAAATAGGGCAAAAAAGTAGATCATCACTACTTCGCCCGCCGCGCCGTTGGAGCCCAGCACAACCGCTCCGATGGTGGCCGCAAGCTGGAACAGAAAGAACAGGGTGACGGCGACCGGGTTGGCGCGCGCTTGCCCGCGCATACGGTTGTTGATCAGGTTGGGGGTTTTGTTCATGGCGATCTCTCTTTCGGTTGTTAGGTCTAGGGTTTTATGGCGCGCAGGCCGGTCGAGTCGAGAAACAGGCCTTCTACAAGGCTGCCATCGGTCTCGAAGACGATCGTGACGCGCACGGTCTCTTTTTCAAACGCGCACTGAAATTCATAGACTGAATAGGTGGCCTGGTTGCTCAGATCGGGCGGGTTGGCGCAGCTGACAAACTTGCCACTTGCCTCCAACAGCACGCTGCGCAGTTGATCGAATTGGCTTACTGGCGAGGCGGCAAGCAAATCTTCAGAATAGCCCTGGATGAAGCTTTGATAGTCGTTCTCGTTGACCGCAAGCAGGAGATTCTCGGTCACTTGCCTGACCTCATCATCTGAGAGGGCCGCTGGGCTGGCGGGCTTGCATCCGCCAAGCAGTAATGCACTGCAAAGCAGGACAAAGATCAATGCCAAGATCTTGGTTGTTTTCATGTCGGTATCTTATTCCTTTTGGCTTTGTTGTTTTTTGATTTGTTCGACCAGAACTCGCCCGACCTCGTCTGTGCTGTAGCCCAGGCGCTCGGTTTCTTGCAGCAGCGCTTGCAGCAGGCCTTGCAGCTTCTCTTGGCGAATGCGCGCCATATCTGCTTCGCCTGGGGTGCGCGCCACAAAGGTGCCCTTGCCGCGCTCGGTGACGATCACCCCTTCGTTGACCAGGTCGCGGTAAGCGAAGGCCACGGTATTGAAGTTGACGGATATCTCAACCGCCAGCTCTCGAATGGTGGGGAGTTGGTCGCCGGTGCGAATTTGCCCGGCATGGATCAGGCCTTTGATCTGCTCTTTGACCTGATCATAAATGGGAACGCGGCTGGTCTTATCAATACGAATTTGCATGGCTCTCTGTATCGTGCTAGTTTACTGTTGTACTAGTATACTAGTATTATATCAGATGCCGTGCGGCTGTCAATCCCCAAAGCAGATCCCCAAGTCGCGGGCGGTGAGCATCACGTCGCAATCCAGCGGCACGTTTTTCATGCGGCGGGTGGCATCTTCGAGCGGCACATAATTTACCGATGGCGGGTTGAGGGCCACCATCACCCCACGGCGCCCTTCAGATAGGGCCCGCACGGCTGCTGCGCCAAAGCGCAGGGCGATCAGGCGGTCGAAGCTGGTTGGCGAACCGCCGCGCAGCAGGTGCCCCAAAACCACCAGGCGCGTCTCTTTGCCGGTCAGTTCTTGCAGCTCGGCGCTGACCTTCTCGCCTACCCCGCCCAGGCGCTCGGCCCGGCCAACTTCGCGGCTGCTGACGGTCACATCCCCGCCCAGGGGCTTGGCACCCTCAGCCACCAGGACCACGGAGAAGTTGCGCCCCAGATCGTCGCGATCTTTGATCTTTTGGGCCACTTTGTTCAGGTCGTATGGAATCTCAGGGATCAAGATGGCGTCTACCGAGCCGGCGATGCCGCTTTCCAGGGCGATCCACCCGGCGTAGCGTCCCATTACCTCCACCACAATCACGCGCCGGTGCGAAGCGGCTGTGGAGTGCAGGCGGTCCAGGCACTCGGTGGAAAAGCTGCGGGCGGTGTCAAAACCAAATGTGATCACCGTTCCGTCCAGGTCGTTGTCAATCGTCTTGGGGACGCCCACCACCCACAGGCCCTTTTGGGCCAGGGCGTTGGCGATCTCCATTGATCCGTCGCCGCCGACTGAAATGAGGGCGTCGATGCCGTGCAGTAGAAAAGAGCGGATCAACTCGTCGGTGCGGTCCACTTCTTGCGTCACGCCATCCAGCCCTTTGACCGGGTAGCGCAGAGGGTTGCCGCGATTGGTGGTGCCGATGATCGTCCCGCCGAGGTGGGTGATGCCGCGCACGCTGTCGCGCGTCAGGGGCACCAGCCCGCCTTCTACGAACTGCTCTGGCATGAGCAGGCCGTTAAAGCCATCGCGGATGCCGTACACTTCCCAGCCGCGGTTGATGGCAGCCAGGGTGGCGGCCCGAATGACGGCGTTGAGGCCGGGGGCGTCGCCGCCGCCGGTGGCGATGGCAATGCGCTTGATCTTGTTGGTGGGCTCGCTCATAGTTTGTATCCAATCTTGCGCAAGAAACCTTTGCGCCAGGCGATATCCTCGGTACCTTCAATGCCTGCCGGGGCAGCCCCATCCACCACCCCCAGGATGCCGCGCCCCTGCTCGCTTTGGGCAACGATCACTTCGAGCGGGTTGGCGGTGGCGCAAAAGATACGGCAGACTTCGGGGACCATTTTGATGGTGTTGAGCACGTTGATCGGGTAGAAGCCATTGCCCAAGAAAATGATAAAGCTGTGCCCGGCCCCGATGGCCTGGGCATTCTGGCGCGCCAGGGCTGCCAGCTCGTCGTCTGTCCCGCTCCAGCGAACCAGGCAAGCGCCAGAGGCTTCACAAAAGGCCAGGCCGAACTTGATCCCCGGCACGGCGCTGACCAGGGCTTCGTGAATATCCTCGACACTTTTAATGAAGTGAGTTTGGCCTAAGATACAGTTGATCTCTTCGGGTTTTTCGATTTTAACAGTTGTCAGGTGCATGGTGGGCTCTCCTATTCCTGTTAACTGTATCAAATTATCTGTGCTCTCACAAGGGGCTGTGCACCCAATTCTCATCTCTTCGTGGTAGAATGACTTAATATAACTTATTCAGACTTGCGCGATGAGGACAGAGCGGGAGTCTGTTTTTGCTTTTGAGGAGGCAGATAAAATGGAAGAACAAACTGGTACTTTTGCTGTTAAGAAGGGCCTGGCCCAGATGCTTAAGGGCGGCGTGATCATGGATGTGGTTACGGTTGAGCACGCTCGCATTGCAGAAGACGCTGGAGCGGTGGCAGTGATGGCGCTCGAGCGCGTCCCGGCGGATATCCGTGCGGATGGCGGCGTGGCTCGGATGAGCGATCCCGAATTGATCTTGAAGATCATGGATGCGGTTTCGATCCCGGTGATGGCCAAATGCCGCATCGGTCACTTTGTTGAAGCGCAGATCCTGGAAGCTATTGGCGTGGATTATATTGACGAGTCGGAAGTTCTTACCCCCGCTGACGAGGCCCATCACATCAATAAGCATGCCTTTAAGGTGCCCTTTGTATGCGGCTGCCGCAACCTGGGCGAGGCCCTGCGCCGCCTGGGTGAAGGCGCTGCCATGATCCGCACCAAGGGTGAGGCTGGCACCGGAGATGTCGTTGAAGCCGTGCGCCATGCCCGCTCGGTGTTGGGCGAGATCCGCCGTCTTCAGACGATGCCCGAAGAAGAGTTGATGGCCTTGGCCAAAGAGCTGGGTGCACCTTATGAGTTGCTGGTTGAGACGCGCAAGCTTGGCCGTATGCCGGTGGTCAACTTCGCTGCGGGCGGCGTAGCCACCCCGGCGGACGCGGCGTTGATGATGCAGTTGGGTGTAGACGGCGTCTTCGTTGGCTCGGGCATCTTCAAGTCTGGCGATCCTGCTCACCGCGCGGCGGCCATTGTCAAAGCTGTGACACACTACAATGATCCCTATATCCTGGCTGAGGTCAGCCGTAACCTGGGTGCGCCGATGGTGGGCCGCAACATCTCTACCATGCCCGATTCTGAGCGCATGGCCGACCGGGGCTGGTAAGGGCGCGTATGCGGATTGGTGTATTGGCCCTGCAAGGCGATTTTGCTGAACACCTGGTGATGCTGCGCCGCTTGGACGTGCAGGCGGTGGAAGTGCGCTTGCCTGCCCAACTGGAATCTCTGGACGGCCTGATTATCCCGGGCGGCGAATCGACTACCTTTGGCAAGCTGGCGGTACATTATGGCTTGGTGGAGCCGCTGCGCGAATTTGGCCAGCGGAAGGCCATCTGGGGCACTTGTGCCGGGGCAATTTTCATCTCAAGGGATGCACACCGCGACCAGCCTTTGCTGGGGCTGATGGATATCAGCGTGGCGCGCAATGCCTTTGGCCGCCAGGTAGCCAGCTTTGAGGCGGACCTGGATGTGCCAGCCCTGCGCCAGGTGGACCCGGATGGGCGGCCTTACCATGCTGTTTTCATCCGTGCGCCGCTGATCGATGCGGTGCGGGGCAAGGCCCAGGCCTTGGCCAAGCTGGAAGATGGGCGCATCGTAGCCGCCCAAGAGGGGCATTTGTTGGCCACATCTTTTCACCCTGAGCTGACAGAAGATGCGCGTTTTCACCAGTACTTCCTTCAGTTGGTAAGATCTAAGGTGTAACAGGCGCCCGGCCAGAGCGTTCAATCTTTCTGGCCGGGTTCTGCCAACCATTATGAATATCCGACCGTTTGAGTGGCGTGACATCCCCACCCTGCACCGTTACCGCCGGCGCGGCTTATTCTTGGATAGCCGGCAGGCCCTGACCCGCGGCCCGGTCTTGGTGCCGGCTGGGGCGGTCTTGACTTCTTTGGCAACCCGCACTGGTATTTTTACGTACCTGTGCGCTTCAGGTGAGCGAAAAGCCGAGCCGTTGATTGGGCAGGTGACGCACACCAACGGGGCTTCGTTTGCCCGCCTTTCTTTCCTGGCGCCTGAGTCGGGGGTGGATGCGGTGGGTTTGCCGGCTCTGTTTGACCAGATGGCGGCAGAGATTGGCGCGCGGGGTGCCTTTCACCTCTTGGCTGAGGTGGATGATCAGTCGCCGGCTTTCCAGGCTTTGCACCAGGCTGGTTTTGCCATCTACGCTCGCCAGCGCATCTGGCGCCTGGATGGCGCGCCGCCAGAGCCGGGCGGGCTGGCGCCCTGGCGGGCGTGCAGCGCCGGTGACCTGGTGGCGGTGCGGACTTTGTATAACAACCTGGTGCCCGGCCTGGTGCAGCAAGTGGAGCCGCTGCCCCGCGAGCACTTGAAGGGGATGGTGTATTATCACACCAACGGCATGCATGCGTATGTAGAGCTGCGCTACGGTTCGGCGGGGATTTGGGCCCAGCCTTTTGTGCACCCGGATGTAGAAGATCTACCCGCCCGGCTGGTGCGCCTGCTGCAGATGCTGCCGGGCCGCCAGGCGCGGCCGGTTTACTTGTGTGTGCGCTCTTACCAAAGCTGGCTGGAACCGGCGATTGAGGCGCTGGGTGCTGAGCCCGGTCCCGCCCAGGCGGTGATGGTGCGCCACATGGCCCTGCCCCGCCGGGCCACCGAGCCTTACGCTTTGCCGGCGATGAACGGCACCCGCACCGAGCCGGTGGCGAGGATTGCGAAAAAAGATTATTGATGACCGGGACGGAAAGCCTCTCGGTTATGACAGGAAAAATGTATGACAGGACAACGCATTACTGACAATCTGGATGCCATGCTGGGGGTTTTGCCTCCTGCCATTGCCCGCCGGTTGGTTGAATTAGACCGCTCGGACGAGCTGCTGGAGATCATCCTTGATCTTGGCCGCGTGCCCACCGCCCGCTTTTTAGACCGCGAGGAGGTGTTGGCTGAGGTGGAGATCAAGCCAGAGGATATTGAATACCTGGTCAAGCGCATCGGCGACTTTGACGCTGATAACCGCGCCGGTATGGAGCGCACCTTACACCGGATTGCGGCCATCCGCAACCGCCGCGGGCACATTGTGGGCCTTACCTGCCGGGTGGGGCGCGCCGTGTACGGCACCACCGATATCATCCAGGATCTGATCGAAAGCGGCAAGAGTTTGCTGATCTTGGGCCGCCCCGGCGTGGGCAAGACGACCATGCTGCGCGAAGCAGCGCGCCTGCTGGCGGAGACGAAACGCGTGGTGATCGTAGATACCTCTAATGAAATCGGTGGGGATGGCGATGTGCCGCACCCAGCCGTGGGCCGTGCCCGCCGCATGCAGGTGGCTACGCCCAACATGCAGCACGAGGTGATGATCGAGGCGGTTGAAAACCACAACCCTGAAGCCGTTGTTATCGACGAGATCGGTCGAGAGTTGGAAGCTGCGGCGGCGCGCACGATTGCCGAGCGTGGCGTGCAGCTGATTGGCACCGCCCATGGCAATACCCTGGAGAACCTGCTGCTCAACCCCACCCTCTCAGACCTGGTGGGCGGCATCGAATCCGTCACCTTGTCTGACGAAGAGGCGCGCCGGCGCGGCACACAGAAAACCGTGCTCGAGCGTCGTTCTCCGCCCACCTTTGATATGTTGATCGAGATCCAGACGCGTGATCGCCTGGCTGTGCATACCGATGTGGCGGGCGCAGTGGATGCCCTGCTGCGTGGGTATCCTCTGCCTCCTGAACTGCGCTCTCGGGATGTTGGCGGCGAGATCCGGATCGAGAAGGCCCCTGCGCAACCTTCGCCGGGCTTTTCGAACCAGGGTTACCGCCGCAATTTCGGTGAGCCGCCGGCTGAGCGCCCTCGCCCAGGGCGCGAACCCCGCTCTCAGCCTGCTCCGGTGGGCCAGCCCCCAGCCCCCTCGGTTGAGCCCAGCCCAGAGGCCCCCCGTACTACCCTACAGCCGGTGCGCATCTATGCCTACGGCGTGGCGCGCAACCGCCTGGCCCAGGCTTCTAAGCGCCTGGGCGTGCCAGCCATACCGGTCAATGATGTGGGGGAGGCAAATGTTCTTGTTACCCTGCGTTCTTACTACCGCGATCGCCAGCGACCCATTGTGGATGCTGAGAACCGCGGGATGCCCATTTACGTGTTGCGCGCTAACACCATCAGCCAGATGCAGCAGTTCCTCACGGATCTATTCAACCTGGCTGTGGATGCCCCCTCTGATGAGCGCGGCGTGGAGCCGGCCTTGCAGAGCACCCAGGCGGCGATTGATGCTGTGTTGAACGGCGAGCGCTGGGTAGAGCTGCCCCCAGCTTCGGCTTACATCCGCCGCTTGCAGCACCAGATGGCGCGCCAATCTAACCTGACCTCGCATTCGTATGGCAAAGAGCCCTACCGGCGGGTGAGGATCTTTCGCGATTAACGGCTGATCTCATGTTCATCACACTCGAAGGCCCCGAAGGCGGCGGCAAAACCTGGCATGTCCAGCCGCTGGCTGAATTCTTGCGCCAGCGCGGCCATGCCGTGCTGACCACGCGTGAGCCGGGCGGCACCACCATTGGCGACCAGATCCGCCAGGTGCTGCACCGCCTGGACAATACTGCCATGCATCCCCGCACCGAGAGCCTGCTTTTTCAGGCGGCGCGCGCTCAGTTGGTGGAGCAAGTCGTCCGCCCACACCTGGCTTCTGGGGGGGTTGTGCTCTCAGATCGCTATGCCGATTCTACCCTGGCCTATCAGGGCTACGGCCACGGCCTGCCCCTGGAGCAGCTTACTTCGATCATTGGCTTTGCTACCGGCGGCCTCAAGCCTGACTTGACCCTGCTGCTGGACCTGGATGTGGAGATTGGCCTGGGCCGCAAGGTAAAGAGCGGCGAATGGAACCGCCTGGATGCCTACACGGTTGAGTTTCACCGCCGCGTGCGGGCTGGCTTCCATTCCTTGTGCCAGGCCGACCCGGAGCGCTGGGTCATTATTGACGCCTCTCAGCCTATTGATGCGGTGCAAGATGCGATTCGCCAGGCGGTGATGGCGCGCTTATAGTTTGTGTTCTCTTGGCTGTCTTTCAACGGCGGTGTCGCTGTGGTTAATGTTTTGATTTTTCTGCGCACGCGCTGCGTCTCGGCGGTGAAATATTTACCCTAAATCACCCATTCCGCCAATCCCGCCGTCATCTTCCCCCAGCTCTGGCAGGGCCTTTTCGATCTCATCCGGATCCTGCCCGGCTTCTAAGCGGCCGACCACTTCACTGAACTCTGGCCCCAGGTCTTCTCCCATTTCGTTCCCCATCTTGCGCATCATCTGCCCCAGGGCGCGGGGATCATTTTCCAGCCCGGCCATATCCTCGGGGCTGCCAAAGCTCTCCAGGCGGCTTTCTTCAGATTTGGCCACCCGGATGCGCCCGATGCGCCGCTGCACCTGGTCACTGGTGCAGTGCGGGCAGGTCACGGCCTTCTTGCCGTACTCGCTGTAGCTCATGAAAAGCTCGAAGCGTTTCTTGCAATTTAAACAACGGTATTGATATGCAGGCATGATCCACCTAATATTAAATGATTTTGGTCACCAATCCCAACTCGAGCGTCGATTGGGTACAAATCGAATTATAATGCGTCCCAACAGAGGTAGCCATGTGTGAATCCGATTTTTACCAATATTCCCCCGAACCACTCCTGATCGTCATTTCTGGCCCTTCGGGCGTTGGCAAAGATACTGTCATCCAGCGCATGAAGGAGCGCAACCTGCCCTTCCATTTTGTGGTCACTGCGGCCACGCGTGCCCCGCGCCCCAACGAAGTGCACGGCGTGGATTATTTCTTCGTCTCGCACGATGAATTTGCCGAGATGATTGAGCAGGATGAGCTGTTGGAATATGCCATTGTGTATAACGATTACAAAGGCATCCCCAAGCCCCAGGTGCGCCAGGCCCTGGCTTCTGGCAAAGATGTGGTCATGCGCCTGGACGTGCAGGGCGCCGAGACCATCCGCGGCCTGTGCCCAGATGCGCTGCTGATCTTCTTGACCACGCAAAGTGAAGAAGAAATGGTGGAGCGCCTGCGCCAGCGTAAGACCGAGACCCCCGAGGGTCTCAAGCTGCGCATCGCCACTGCCCGCAAAGAGATGGGCCACCTGAAAAGCTTTGACTATGTGGTGGTGAACTGTGAAAACCAACTGGATGAAACGGTAGATGCGATTGTAGCCATCATCCTGGCGGAGCATCGCCGTGTGCAGCCGCGCAAGGTGACCCTGTGACCCGATTACCCGACCATCCGGGTACCGATTATTCGGGCCCGCAGCCTCCCGCACCCCCTGCGCCGCAGGCTGTGGCGGTGCGCGCCCCGCGCCGTACGCCGGTGGTGACCTATACCTTGCTGGGCCTGTCGGTGGTCATTTACCTGCTCCAGGCTGGCACGGAGTTTGGGCTGGGCTTTGATCTACCGGCAGCCCTTGGGGCCAAGATCAATGATTCCATCCGCGAAGGCCAGTTGTGGCGTTTCTTTACCCCTATGTTCTTGCACGGCTCGATCATGCATATCTTGGTCAACATGTACTCTTTGTTCAATATTGGGCCGATCCTTGAACACCACTATGGACGCTCGCGCTTCTTGACGCTGTACCTGTTGGGCGGCTTCGCGGGCAACGTCATCTCTTTCATGTTCTCCCCCCGCAGTTCATTGGGCGCCTCCACGGCCATTTTTGGCTTGTTGGGGGCAGAGGCGGTCTTTTTGTATCAAAACCGGGCCCTTTTTGGCAGTACGACCAAGAGTGCCCTGACCCAACTGGCGATGCTGGCGGGGGCTAACTTGTTGATTGGTTTATCCCCTGGCATTGACAACTGGGGCCATATCGGCGGCCTGTTGGGCGGATCCTTGTTTGCCTGGTTCGCCGGCCCGCTGCCGCGCGTGGTGGGGCTCTTCCCAAACTTGCAGTTAGCCGATACCCGCACCCCACAGGCCGTTTGGACGGCTGGCCTGGGGGTGTTTGGCATGTTCTGTTTCCTGGCAGCCGCAGCGCTGTTTTTCTTTTAAACCCGGCATGGAATAGGAGAGATCTATGGATTTGCTCAAAGAACGTATCTTGCGCGACGGTAAGAACCTGGGGAACGGCATTCTCAAAGTGGATGGTTTTATCAACCACCAGGTGGATCCGGCTTTGATGGACGCTTGCGGGCGCGAGCTGGCGCGGCGTTTTCAACATGCTGGCGCCACCAAGGTTTTGACCGCCGAGATCTCGGGGATTGCCCCCGCCTTGAATACCGCCTTCCACCTGGGCCTGCCGGTGGTATATGCCCGCAAGCAGAAGCCCATCACCATGCCCGACCAGGTCTTCTTGACCCTCAGCCCATCGCACACCAAGGGGCGCATGGTTGAGTTGATCGTCTCGCCAGAGTATTTGGGCGGCGGGGAGAACATCTTGATCATCGATGACTTCCTTGCCACTGGGGCAACAATTTTGGGCCTGGCGCGCCTGACCCAGACCGCCGGCTCAAAGCTGGTGGGGGTGGGTACACTGATCGAGAAAACCTTTGAAGGCGGGCGCGATGCGTTGAAAAGCCTGAACGTGCAGGTAGAGGCGCTGGCGCAGATCGTCTCATTGGACGGTACCAGCGTGGTCTTTAAAGCCTAGCATGGATGCCATTGCCATCCTTGATTTTGGCTCGCAATATGCCCAACTGATCGCCCGGCGCGTGCGCGAAGCCAATGTTTACTGTGAGCTCTTCCCCTGGGATACCCCAGCCGAAAAGGTGCTGGCCCTGCAGCCGAAGGGCTTTATCTTGTCTGGCGGGCCGGCCTCGGCTTACGCAGAAGGTGCCCCCTACATCTTGCCGTACGTGCTAGAGAGCGGCTTGCCGGTTTTGGGCATCTGCTACGGCATGCAGGCCCTGACCCTGGCCCTGGGTGGGCGGGTGGCTTCGGCGGCCCGGCGCGAGTACGGCCTGGCTACGGTCAGCCCCCTGCCAGGCGCGCCCCTGCTGCCGGCAGAGCCATTCCCGGCCTGGATGTCGCACGGTGACCGCATCGAGCAACCGCCGGCGGGTTTCCAGGTGCTGGCCCAAAGCCCCAGTTCGCCGGTGGCAGCCATGGGGGATGCCGGGCGGCGATACTTTGGCGTCCAATTCCATCCAGAGGTGCGCCATACGCCTGCCGGTGCTGAGCTGCTGCGCCGCTTTGCGGTTGACATTTGCGCCGCCCAACCGGATTGGACACCCGAATCGATCATTCAGGCCAGCGTAGCGCACATTCGCCAACAGGTGGGGGAGGCGCGCGTCCTCTCTGCCGTCAGCGGCGGGGTGGATTCTTCGGTGGCAACTGCCCTGGTGCACCGCGCCATCGGCGACCAGTTGGCCGCCGTCTTTGTGGATACGGGCATGCTGCGCTTGGGCGAGGCGGCCCAGGTGGTGCAGGTCTTCCGCAAGACCCTGGGCGTTGAGCTGGTGGCAGTGGACGCGGCGGATGAATTTATCACTGCTCTGAGCGGGGTGACCGAACCAGAACACAAACGGCGCATCATTGGCGAGAAGTTCATCCGCATCTTTGAAGCCCAGGCACACCAGATGGGTATGCCGCCCTTCTTGGTGCAGGGTACGATCTACCCAGATGTGGTTGAGTCGAGCGCGCCTGACCGGGCGCAGGCGGCGCGCATCAAGACGCACCATAACGTGGGCGGGCTGCCTGAAGACATGCAGTTTGCGCTGGTGGAGCCGCTGCGTTACCTGTTCAAAGATGAGGTGCGCCGGGTGGGTGAAGCCCTGGGACTGCCGCATGAGCTGGTCTGGCGACAGCCCTTCCCCGGGCCTGGCCTGGCGGTGCGCTGCCTGGGTGAGGTGACCTTTGAGCGCCTGGAGCGCCTGCGCCAGGCGGACGACATCTTCACGCACGAGCTGGCGCAGGCAGGCCTGCTGCACATGACCCAGGGCGCCGGTACGGCCCAGGCTTTTGCTGTGCTCTTGCCGGTGCGCTCGGTGGGGGTGATGGGCGACAGCCGTACTTACCAAGAGGCCGTGGCCCTGCGCGCCGTTACCACTGAAGATTTCATGACGGCTGATTGGGCGCGCCTGCCGCACGATTTGATGGCGCGCGTAGCCAACCGCATTGTCAACGAGGTTTCAGGCGTCAACCGGGTGGTGTACGATATCACCAGCAAGCCACCGGCGACGATTGAATGGGAATAGCTCGTCAAGTACGATGTAGCACCAATGTGCTACATCGTACTCGTTTAAGGGGCGATCACGCAACCCGGCGCGGCATACTGCGTATACTTAACCAGGAGAACAGGTTATGGATTACATTGAGGTTTTAAAACGTGCGTGGCAGATCATCTGGAAATATAAGGTGCTGTGGCTTTTTGGCATCCTGGCTAGCTGCGGCCAGGCCGGTAATTCGGCTGGCGGCGGGGGCAGCGCTGGCTCGCATTCCTCGAGCGGCGGCAGCGGGGGCAGCTTCCCACCCAGTGTGGGCCATTGGTTTGCCCAGATTGAACCTGGTACCTGGATCTTAATTGCCGTGGGGACGATTGTGTTTGTGATCGTCCTGATCCTACTCAGCCTCTTCTTGGGCAGCATTGGGCGGATTGCCCTGGTGCGCGGCACGCAGCAGGCTGAGCAGAGCGCCGAGCGCCTGTCTTTTAGCGAGTTGTTCTCGGGCAGCCTGCCTTATTTTTGGCGCGTGTTGGGGTTGATGCTGCTGGTGGGGATCGGTTTCTTGTTGGCTGTGACGGTGGTGGGGGTGCCCCTGGTAATCATGACCTGCGGCCTGGGTGCTCTGGTGATCGTGGTGGCGGGCTTTTTATTGCCCATCCTCGTTCAGCAGGCTGTGATCGCTTTGGTGCTTGAAGACCTGGATATCATTACGGCCTGCCAGCGCAGTTGGCAGCTCTTCTGCCAACACCCCGATAAATTCATCATGATGGGCCTCATCCTTAACCTGGGAATTGCCCTGGTAGCCGGTGTGGTGATTGCCCTGCCGCTGATCCTGGTGGCGGTGCCTGCTCTGGTGGGCGTGATCACTGGCACCGACCAGGGGATGGTGAATGGGTTGATTGTGGCGGGTGTGTGCCTGGCTGGTTATCTGCCGGTGGCCCTGTTCTTGAACGGCGTTGTGACATCTTACACGCACACGGCCTGGACCCTGACCTACCTGCGGCTGACGGCTGCTCCGGTCAACTAATCCTGGAAGAGAAGCCATATCAGAAAGAAACCGCGCCCAAAACGCGGTTTCTTTTTATTTTTCAATGTATAATTATGGAAAGATCTAACCAGGAGGAAGATGATGGACGAACTTGTAAAAATGGTTGCCAAGAAAACCGGCCTCACCAATGACCAGGCCAAGATGGCTGTGGATGCGGTGCTCGGTTTTCTCAAAACAAAACTGCCGGCTCCGGTTGCAGCACAGATTGACACTGTGCTGGGAGGAGCCGCCGCCCCCACCAACCTTGTTGAGGGGTTAGGCGGCCTGTTGGGCGGTAAAAAGAGATAGATCAGTCAATATCAATCACATAAAAACAAGAGGAGAAAACATGACCGCATTAACTATTATTGAAGGCATTGGCGAGAAATTTGCAGCCAAGCTCAAAGAAGCTGGCATTGGCTCTACGGAAGCCCTGCTTGCCAAGTGCGCAACAGCCAAGGGCCGCAAAGAAATTGCCGAGAAGACCGGCATCGGCGACAGCCTGCTGCTGCAGTGGGTCAATCACCTCGATCTGTTCCGCATCAAGGGTGTTGGCCCTGAATATTCGGACCTGTTGGAAGCAGCGGGGGTCGATTCGGCTCCTGAGCTGGCCCAGCGCAAGCCCGAGAACCTGTTCCAGAAGATCGTTGAAGTCAACCAGGCCAAGAAGCTGGTGCGCAAGCTCCCGGTCCAGTCGCAGATTGTTGACTGGGTTGAGCAAGCCAAGAAGCTCCCCAAGATCATCACCCACTAAGGGTTTGTGTAAACGAGGGTGAAGTGCTCCCTGAGCAGCTTCACCTTCGTTTTTTTTACGCTAAGGAGGCGCTATGCCCGCTTTGAATCGCGTGCAGTTGATTGGTAACCTGGGCAAAGACCCAGAGGCGCGCTTCACCACCACCGGCAAAAAGGTGTGCCAGTTCAGCATCGCCGTCAACCGGCGCTGGAAAACTGACAGCGAGGTGAAAGAGGCCACTGATTGGTTCAATATCGAGGCCTGGGGACGCATTGGTGAAGTTTGCATGGAGTTTTTGCACAAGGGCAGCCTGGTGTATATTGAGGGCCGCCTGCGCACCTCGCGCTATGAGCATGATGGCGAAACGCGCTACTTCACCAAGGTGATCGTGCAGAATATGCAAATGCTGGATCACAAGGTCGAAGAAGAACTGCCGGTCGAGCCGGATGTGGAAGAAGATATTTAAATGAAAAGAGGATCAGCAGCGCGCTCGACGCGCTGCTGATCCTCTAGAATTTATTCGAGAGGCAGTGCTTCGAGCTGTTCCACCTGGCGGCGGACCACGTCGAAGCCGCCCTGCCAGAAGGCTGCGCTGCGCATATCGATGCCCGCAGCCTTCAGTATGCGCTCGGGTGCCTCAGAACCGCCGGCTGAGAGCAGCTTGATGTAGCGCGGCTTGAAGGATTCGCCCTCAGAACGGAACTGCTGGTAGAGCGAGAGCACCAGCAACTGCCCAAAGGCATAGGCATATACATAGAAGGGGGTGCTGTAAATGTGTGGGATTGAGACCCATTCCCAGCGGAATTCGTCGCCAATCTCTACCGAATCGCCAAACTGTTCGTGCAGGTTCGCAAGGTAGGCCTTCGAGAGTTCATCTACCGTTGCGCCTTGCCGGGTCATTTCGTGTGCCTGGCGCTCGAAGCGGGCAAAATAAGCCTGGCGCATGATGGTGCTGTAAGCATCGTCCACCTGGCTGAACAGCAGGCTGCGCCGCACCGTCTCATCGGTTTCTTGAGCCATCAGGCGGTCTACCAGCATCATCTCGCCAAAGGTGGAGGCGGTCTCAGCCAGGGGCAGGGTGGCGTGTTGGGTGAACTGGCTGTGATCAGATGCCAGCAGGGAGTGTACGGCATGCCCCAACTCGTGCGCCAGCGTAGCAACATCATCTGGGCGGCCCTGGAAATTGACAAGCACCCAAGGGGTCAACTGGGGGATGACCGTCCAGCAGAATGCGCCGCTGCGCTTGCCTTTGCGCACCTGGCTGTCGAGGTGGTTTTGCTCGAAGACGCGGCGGATCAGATCAGCCATGCGCGGGTTGAAGGCGTTGAACGAATCCAGCACCATCTCAGCCGCTTCGCCAAAGGTGTAACGCTTATCGCTCTCGGCGATGGGGGCGTAGATATCATAGCGCTGCAAGACAGGCATTTTCAGCCAGCGGGCCTTAAGTTTGAAGAAGCGTTGGAAGATGTCTACATTTTTGGTAGATACATCCAGCAGGGTATCTACGGCCTCATCGGGGATGTCGTTGTACAGGTTGCGCACGGCCAGCGGGTTGGAAAAGTGGCGCAGGTCCACGTTCTCGTTGTGCCAGTCGCGCACCAGGGTCTGGTAGATCTGGCCCAAGGTGCTGCCATCCTGCCCGTAGACACGGTATAGCTCTTGGTAGGCGGCGGCGCGTAGATCAGGATCGCCGCCGCGGGCATAGGCCATGACCTCGCCGCGGGTCAGCTCCTTGGTCTCGCCGTCTATGGTCATTTTGAAGACGTAGCGATTGGTGATGGTGCTGTAGAGGTTATCCAGGGCGCGCGAGCCGGTGACACTCTTGATGTTGATGATCTTTTCTTCAGCCTCGCTGAGGGTGTAAGGCTTAAATTGGCGCATCGTTTCTAACCAATAACGGTAATCGCCAGACTCAGCCATCAGGCGCTCGGCCTGGGCAGCATCCAAGTCTTTCCACCACAGGGTGAAGAACAAGACGCGGTTCTCCATACTCATCATCGCCTGTTCTACCTGAGACATGAAAGCCTGGATGACCTGGTCTTGCGTGTTGGCAGAAAAAGCCAACCCGGCATAAGAATAGATGCGGTTGCCGAGGATATTGATGGATTCCAACTGCTGGATAGCCTTCAGGAAGGCTTGCACTGAAATATCGGCTTTCAAGTCAGGGCGCAGCGCTTCAAAGGCGCTGATCTGTGCTTCAATGTCAGCAAAAGCGGCTTGCATCTCGGGGCTGTCGTGGCTGGGATAAAGATCAGCCAAAGACCAGGCAGTTGATTCGATCGGTTTTGACATACGGTTCTCCAATTGTGTATCTATTTATAAGTTAAAGCGGATATGAACGATTTCGCCATCTTGTACGATGTATTCTTTACCTTCC
>CAZWFQ010000030.1:2153-41252 GCA_964633225.1 uncultured Anaerolineaceae bacterium | reverse complement strand
TCATATAGATGACCCAGGCCAGCACCAGGTAGCGGGCGTAGCGCAGGATGCGATCTAGGGACGGCGGGACAAAGTGGTTGAAGCGCCGGCGGAAGAACTTACGCCCCAAGCGGCTGACCCACTCTTGCACAGTGCCCAGGGGGCAAACCCAGCCGCAGAAGACCGGGCCAAAGAGCACCGCCAGCAAGAAGCTGAGTACCATCAGCACGAAGGATGATTGGTGAACCTTCTGCACAAAGGTACCCTGGGTGACAAACTCATACAGCGTCACCACCCCGCCAAATGGACAAAGGGCATGCAGCGAGGCCTTAGAAAGCAATGGAATGCCCCCTCCGTCTTCCGCCAGGGTATGGTTGACCGCGATCAGGGCGATCAGTACGAAGAAGAAAAGCTGGACCACTTTGCGGATCCAGATGCTGCGCGGCCTGAAAAGGCGGATGCGCTTGCCAAACACGGTGATCATAGAACCTCCAAAGGAATCCGGGAACCCCTGTGCCTCATAATAAGATAAAGACATTCTAGTACAAAAGTATGAAGAAGTTGTGAAGATGGCATGTACAAAGCGAGGAGAAATTGCTTCGAAAAATGATTGCCAGATGTTGAAAAATATACTATAAATGATTATCGTTTGTTCGAAATTGGAGAGGGTGGTTTGGAGACGTGCAGAACAAACTCCAAATTATCCTCAAGATACTAGAAAGGAGAATTTAACATGGAATTCCAGGGTTATTGTGTCAAATGCAAGAAGAAGGTTGATGTCAAAGACGGCGAGACCAAAACAACTGCCAACGGCCGCAACATGGCCCAGGGCACTTGCCCCGTGTGCAAAACCAAGGTGACGACCTTCTTGTCCAGCAAGAAAAAGTAAGCTTGGGCTTTCGTCAACAAAGATGGTGAGGCGGTGTATCTGCGCCTCACCATCTTTGTTATAAAAGCGCTGTAGCCTGTTACAATAACAACAAATGGATTGGCCTTCTCTCAGTCCCAAAACAGTAAATATCAAATATGGAAATGAACACAGAAACCACCCACTGGCTGCTTGAAAGCGACCCATCGATTCGCTGGCAGGTGATGCGCGATGTACTCGACGCTCCGGAGGCAGATTGGGCTGCCGAGCGAGCACGGCTGGCACATGAGGGTTGGTGCGCCGATCTGCTTAGCAGGCAAGGGCAAGATGGGCTATGGAACAACAGCCTGTACAACGGCAAATGGCTCTCAACCACCTACAGCCTGTACCTGCTGAAGCTGCTTGGCCTGCCAGAGGGCCATCCCCAGGCACTGCGGGGCTGCGAGCAGCTGCTGGCGCAAGGGCTGTACCAGGGCGAAGAGGTGCGCTTTTCGCGCCGCCAGGGCATCCAAGACCTGGGCGTTTCGGCGCTGGTGCTCTCGCTGGGCTGTTATTTTGGCTGCCCCAACACAGCCCTGCCGCGCATGGCTGCCTTCCTGGCAAGCCAACAGCAAGCAGACGGAAGCTGGCTGCCCAACGAGACGCCGGGGGCGGTGGAATACGCTTACGAAGGTACGCTGATGGCCCTGGAAGGCCTGATGCAGGCTCGCCGGCGCTACCCCATGCTGGCATTGGAACAGGCCGAAACCAGGGGCCAGGCCTTCTTACTGGCACATTCCCTGGGCCTTGAACAAGGGGAACCGCTCAAAAAACAGTGGGGCAGCTTCTCCTTCCCACCTTATTGGTTCTATGATCTGCTGACAGCGCTGGACTATTTCTGTTGTTTCGGGGCAGACCAAGATCCACGCACCCAACCCGCCCTGGATTTGCTGAACAGCCGCCGATCTGCAGACGGAACGTGGAAGCTCGGGGCACGCCATACCGGCAAAACCTACTTCGACATGGAAGCGGTAGGCCGTCCCAGCCGATGGAACACCCTGCGGGCACTGAGAGTGCTGCGCTGGGCTGAGGCTTGCCCTATTTGCTCACAGCTAGGCGATGAATCATACGGTTACCAGAAATATGGCTGGGAAGAGCACGATATTGACCTACCAGACGCATGTAAACACCTGGTTTTGGTAAAAGACCTGAGAACTTCTCACAGCGAGCGAGAATTACAACTTCTCCAATGTCCCCAATGCGGCACTTATTATCTTTACCGCACCGATTACGAATACCTGGTCAACGGCACTGAAGACGAGCAGTTCGTCACGCGCCTGACGGCACAGCAAGCAGCCGAATACTTAGGCTAGATCAGGAGCCGGTTTGATTAACCACGCGCCTTGACTTCAACTGGCAGCAAAGCGGCATACACCATGTCTGCTATCGGCGTAGGGACGCCGGCCGCACGGCCTTTGCGCCCAATGGCGCCGATCATGGCTTCAATCTCTGAACGGCGCCCGGCAGCAATGTCGCTTTGCATCGAGGCTTTGATCGCCGGAGCCGCCTGGTCGATGAAGGTGAGCGACTTTTCGATCACATCAGGGTCCAAGGCCACCCCCTGGGCACGGGCCACGCTTTCTACCTCGCGCATCAGTTGGATCATCAGGCTGCGCGTCTCGGGCACAGCGCGGTAATCGCCCAGCGGCAGGCGCGTCAGAGAGCCCAGGCTGCTGGCAGCCGAGATAAAGATGAATTTCGTCCACAGCACCTTAGCAATATCCTGGGTGATCTCGACCGTGATGCCGGTCTTGTCGAAGGCTTGAAAGACAGCCTGCAGACGCGGGGTAAGGCTGCCATCCAGCTCACCCAGCACCACGCGGCGGAATTGGGAAACCTGCCGGATAACCCCAGGAGACTCAATCGCTGAGGAAACCCAGGTAGCCCCGCCAAGCATGCGCGGCATACCCACAAATTGGCCGATCTGTTCTGCCGCTTCCACACCGTTCTGCAAGCTCAACACCAGCGTATTGCTGCCCAAGAGGGGTGCCAAATCAGATGCAAACTGCCTGGTATCATACGTTTTCACGCAGAAGAGCACCAGGTCAACCGGCCCAACCTGCGCCAGTTGATCGGTGGCCCTGGCTGGGAAGATGGTCACATCGCCATGAATGCTCTTAATCTCCAGGCCGTTCTGGCGAATGGCTTGCAGATGAGCGCCGCGCGCCACAAAGGTGACATCTTCACCCTGCTGAGCCAGCAGAGCACCATAATAGCCGCCCACGCCCCCGGTTCCAAGGATCGCAACTTTCATTCTCACCTCCGCAATGCAGGTATTTTAACGCCAATTTGAGTGTAAGAGTTTCTGGAGTTGTCCCTTTTTTCGCCAACCCAGAATTTACGTTATTCTATCAATTTCCCTGTACAGAGGCGTTTTTTTGGGCTAAACTTCCACAGTATTCAAAGATGAAGGGAATAGACAATGAAGCTAGAGCTATTGAACTGCCCGGCCTGTAATTTTACCCTCGGAGAGGCCATCAATCCTAACCGTCCATTCAAGTGCCCGGCTTGCGGCTCGACCATTGTGATGACAGATTGGACCAAGGCTGGGCAGTTGATCTGCCAGGCATGCGGTGCAATCAATGCAAGTTTCAACAAATTTTGCGATGCTTGCGGTGCGGTGCTCCAGGTTGGTTGCCCCTTTTGCTACACGATGAACAGTGTTGCTGCCATCCACTGTAAAAAATGTGGGGCCAACTTGCAAAGGGCGTGGCGGCGGCAAACGACCTGGCTGGAAAAGAAAGAGAAACACGATCTTGAGCGCAAGCAGGCCTTGCAAGCTGCCGTTCGCTCGCAAGAAGCTTACCTGGATCGGCTGCTGCTACAGCTAGATGACCCAAGCAACCACCCCACCGCCATTTCCGGCATCCGTATGTTCGGCCCAGAGGCAGTTGAGGCATTGATCAAGCTGTTGACCAGCGCAGACCCAGATGCCCGCTTTGGTGCGGCCATCGCCTTAGGCGAGATCGGCGACCAACGCGCCCTGCCCGG
The DNA here is from genome assembly GCA_964633225.1 of uncultured Anaerolineaceae bacterium. GTDB lineage: Bacteria > Chloroflexota > Anaerolineae > Anaerolineales > UBA4823 > JAKQIM01. The sequence continues at coordinate 37,375 of CAZWFQ010000030.1, read as the reverse complement.
GTTGGTGAAGGCGCTAAAAGATCCCGAAGCCCCCGTTCGTTACTGGGCTTTGGACGCACTCGGAAAACTCAGGGCTGGTGAAACCGTGGATGAGATTCGCCCGCTGCTGAAGGACAAACACCCAAGCATTAAAAAACTCGCCAAAGAGATCATAAAAATCCTATCGCGCTGAACTGCCCCTATGAACTACAAAGACTTATTCTCTAAAAGCTGGTCGCGAGTATGGAAACATCCGGTGGTATATGCCTTCACACTGCCAGTTTTCTTGATGCAGTTTATTAGTACCGCAATCCCAAGTTCCATGATGATCCCCGTTTGTTTCATCGTCTTCCCTGTTGGTATCGCCAGCATGCTGATTGGCAGTGCCGGTGTAATGCAAGTGATTTATGAGATCGAACAGGGCAGACAACCCGGCATTCTCCAGATCTGGAATACGATCAAGAAATCTCTGGTAGATCTGGTGATCACAAATTTTGTGATCATCATCCTGGCGCTGCTGCTGACCATCCCGGTTGCGATCCTGTGGTTTGTCTTTGCCCGGAGCTCGCTAACCAACGGTATGCATTTCACCTGGCCGAATAGCCTTTTCCCCCTGCTGGCCTTTGTCATCATCTACCTGGTTTTAGTTGCTTTTCCAACTTGCCAGGTACTCTTCCGTAAATCTGCCGATCTTGGCGATACGATCAATGCCGGGCTAAAGCTAACGGGCAAGAAAATAGGCTCTTTGCTGGTGATCTATTTGCTCCTCGGGGTGATCCAGCTCGGCATCACAATCTTCTCCGGCAGCATTGCCGCCATCGTCCACGGGATCGAGCCAAGCCAGACCAGTTTGCTCCAAGCGTATGCGCTGGTTAACCCTACATCGACCTACCGCATCTTGAGCACCCTGGGCAGCCTGGCGGCCTACCCACTGGGAATTACCTGCAAAACCCTGGCTTACTTGGAATTCACTAAAGAAGCGACTGAAGTCGTTACAACAATCTAAGCAACAGGATGCAAGGATTTTTATTTATATCCTTGCATCCTGTTGCATTCCCATGTTTTTCGCACCCTTCGCGGTCCAAAGGTTTACGCAGTTACCGGTGCGCCTTCAAACTGACTGTTGTACAGCTCGGCGTAGAAGCCGCCGCGCTGCAACAACTCTTCGTGGCTGCCCTGCTCTACGATGTCACCGTCGCGCATCACCAGGATCCTCTCAGCGTCGCGGATGGTTGACAGGCGGTGGGCAATGACGAAGCTGGTGCGGCCTTCCATCAGCTTGTCCATGGCGCGCTGGATCAGCACCTCGGTACGCGTGTCCACCGAGCTGGTGGCCTCATCGAGGATCAGGATCTTGGGGTCTGCCAGCACGGCACGGGCAATGGTCAAAAGCTGCATCTGCCCCTGCGAGATGTTGCTAGCTTCTTCATTAAGCACCATGTTGTAGCCATCGGGCAGGGTATGCACAAAGTGGTCCACATGGGCGGCCTTGGCGGCGGCGATCACTTCTTCGTCGGTGGCGTCCGGGCGTCCATAGCGGATGTTCTCCATAATCGTATCGTTGTACAGCCAGGTATCTTGCAACACCATACCGAACATCTTGCGCAGGTCGTGGCGGGTGAGGTCGCGGATATCGTGTCCATCCACCAGGATAGCCCCGGTATTGACATCGTAGAAGCGCATTAACAGCTTGACCATGGTGGTCTTACCGGCCCCGGTGGGGCCCACAATGGCAATCTTGTGGCCCGGTTCGACCTCGGTACAGAAGTCATTGATGATGATCTTATCGGGAGAATAGCCAAAGTGCACCTCTCTGAACTCAACCCGGCCTTCCACCTTCTCCAGCTTGATTGGATCCGATGTATCGGGCACTTCCTCAACTTCTGCCAGGAAGGCAAAAACGCGCTCGGCCGCGGCAGCGGTCTGCTGTAAAACGTTGGAGGTGTTGGCCAATTGGGCAATGGGCTGGGTGAAGTTGCGCACATATTGGATGAACGCCTGCACATCACCCAGGGTAATGGCCTTCTGGATGACCAGGTAGCTGCCCAGGATGCTCACCACCACAAAACCCAGGTTGCCGATGAAGCCCATCACCGGCATCATCATGCCAGAGAGGAACTGCGATTTCCAGGCAGCCTGGTAGAGTACCGTGTTGTATTCTTCAAACTTCCGAATGCTATCTTCCTCGCCATTAAAGGCTTTCATCACCACATGCCCACCGTACATCTCTTCCACATGCCCGTTGACATGGCCCAGGTAATCTTGCTGCTGCTTGAAGTACTTCTGCGAGCGGCTGACGATCAGGCCTACAAAAGCCAGGGAAAGCGGGATGATCACAAGCGAGGCCAGGGTCATGACCCAGTTGATGCTGAACATCATCACCAGCACGCCCAACACCGTCACCACCGAGGTGACGATCTGGGTCAGGCTCTGGCTGAGGGTCTGGTTGACCGTATCCACGTCGTTGGTGATGCGCGAGAGCACTTCGCCGTGGGTGGTGCCGTCGAAATACCTCAGCGGCAGGCGGTTGATCTTCTGAGAGATGTCTTTGCGCAGGCGGTAGGCGATGTTGGTAGAAATGTTCGCCATGATCCAGCCCTGGATATAAGAGAAAGCAGTCGAAGCCAGGTAAAGAGCCAGCACCGTTAACAAAACGTTGCCAATGTAGACGAAGTCGATCTCGCCCACACCCGCCACCTGGGCCATCACGCCTTCAAACAACTTGGTGGTAGCTCTACCCAAGATCTTGGGGCCAAGGATATTAAAGATCGTGGAGGCAACGGCAACCAGCATCACGATGCCGACTGCCAGCTTGTAACGCCCCAGGTACTGGATCAGCTTGCGCATGGTACCTTTAAAGTCACGCGCCTTCTCGCCCTTCATCATGCCGCCCATGGGGCCGTGCCCCATTGGGCCGCCCATAGGGCCGCCGCGGCGTTGGGGTTGTGCAGATCTCTGTGGCGTGCTCATTGCAGCTCCTCCATGCTCAGTTGGCTGAGCGCAATTTCTTGATAGGTGGGGCAGGTGTCCATTAATTCCTGGTGGCTGCCTTTCCCGACCACCTCCCCTTGATCGAGGACAATGATCTGCTCGGCATGCTTGATGGTCGAGACACGCTGGGTAACGATCAGCAGGGTGCTGGAAGCAGCATACTCTTTTAGCGCCCTGCGCAGGGCAGCATCGGTCTTAAAATCCAGGGCCGAGAAGCTGTCATCATAGATATAGATGGGCGGCTGCTTGACCATGGCGCGGGCAATCGAGAGGCGCTGTTTCTGCCCGCCAGACAGGTTGGCCCCTGCCTGGGCCACTTCGGCTTCCAGGCCCTCGGGCTTGCTGCTGATGAACTCATCAGCCTGGGCGATCTGGGTCGCCAGGCTGAGCTTCTCAGAGCTGGCATCCCGATCTGCATAGCGCAGGTTGCTCTCAATGGTGCCCGAAAAGAGGGTGCTCTTTTGAGGCACATAGCCGATCCGATCGCGCAAGTCAGTTTGCTTCACCTGGCGAATATCCACGCCATCCACCAGGATGGCGCCCTCGGTGACATCATAGAAACGCGGGATCAGGTTGACCACCGTTGATTTGCCCGAACCGGTGGAACCGATGATGGCTGTGGTTTGGCCGGGTTGGGCGGTAAAGCTGACCCCGCACAACACATTGGCATCCGCACCCGGGTAACGGAAAGAAACGTCACGGAACTCCACGGTACCCTTGAAGGGGGCAGGAAACTCCCTGGGGGTTTGGGGGTCGATAATGCTGGGCTCTGTCTCCAGCACATCTGCAATACGATCGGCTGAAACTTCGGCCCGCGGCAGGATGATGAACATAAAAGACAACATCAAGAAAGAAAAGACGATCTGCATGGCATACTGCATGAAAGCCATCATGTCGCCCACCTGCATATTGGCCTGGGCCACCTGGTGTGCGCCAACCCAAATGATGAGCAGCGAAAGGCCGTTCATAATGAACATCATCAAGGGCATCATGATCACCATCAGGCGATTGATGAAAAGGCTGGTGGCGGTGAGATCGGCATTGGCCTTATCGAAACGCTGTTCTTCAAAGGGCTGCATATTGAAGGCGCGGATCACCAACATGCCCGAAAGGTTCTCGCGCGCCACCAGGTTGAGGCGGTCAATCAACTTCTGAATGATCTTGAACCTGGGCAAAGCAATCGAGAACACGATCAACACCAGGCTGATCAGGATCACCACAGCCAGGGCAATGATCCACCACATCGATGAGCCTTTGCCCATGGCGCGAATGATGCCGCCCACGCCCATGATGGGGGCGTAGAAAACATTGCGCACCATCATGATGATCAACATCTGGATCTGGGTAACATCGTTGGTAGTGCGGGTGATGAGCGAAGCTGTGGAGAATTTTTCAAACTCCGCGCTGGAGAAAGATTCGACAGTCTTAAACACATCCCGGCGCATATCACGCGCCACGCCAGAAGCAGCCCGCGAGGCCAGGTAGCCCACGGCGATTGCACAAACCGCCCCCAGCAGGGTCAGCAAGAGCATAATGAGCCCCACACGCAAGATGTAGTTATTTTGCAGGCGGGCAGTATCCATGCCCAGGGCCTCGTATTCGGCTCTGACAGCAGGGATTGCGGCCTGCTCGATCATCTGGGGTCCCAGGGCAGTAAATTTCTCATCAATGGCAGCGCTCATCTGCTGGCGCTGCGCCTCGGGCATCTGGCCCAAGAGGGCAAACAAGTCCATGCCAGCCGGGATCTGGGTCAGGTCAAAACCCAGGCCGCCGCCCATCTCGGCAGCTTTGGCAGGGTCTGCCAGGGCCTGCTCAAGGTTGTAAACCACCAGCAGGGGCCGGCTCAGCACCTGGTTCAGGCGATCCGTCCCGGCATCATCGATCTCGTTCAGCACATAGATGGGGCCATCAGCAAGGGCCGGATACTGTGTAAGATATCGAGCACCATCCGGTGCGCTCTGCTCCACCAAGGTGTAACTGGCGAGCACAGTGGCCTTATCTTCAGCGTTCACAAAAAGCAGCACCCGCTCCATCTGGCTCTGGCGGATGGCTTGCGGCACAGCATTCTCAACCCCACCCTGCTGGATGCCCGTATTCACAATGCGAGAAAGGTAATCGGGCAGGGCCAGGTCAGCATTGGCCTGGATAAAAAGCAGCCCGGCAGCGAGCAAAAGTGCCAGGGCATACGGTTTCAAGTACCTGATCAATCGCAGCATATACTTCAGACTCCTCTAAAAGACGCAATTCACCACGCAAGGCAGAGAGTTTTTACACAACTTCTGCGGCCTGGTGGTGAGGGGATCAAACTTGTTAGATTTTATCAACCGGCAAACGAACGGTAAACGTACTTCCTTTTCCGGCACCTTCGCTGGCTACATCAATTGTACCGCCGTGCGCTTCGATATAGGAGCGCGTGATCGCCAGGCCCAGGCCGGTGCCGCCAGCCTCACGGCTGCGGGCCAGGTCGGGGCGGTAAAAACGATCAAAGATATAAGGCAGATGCTGGGCCTCGATGCCCTCCCCCGTATCTTGCACACGCAAAAACAGGGCGCCAGGGGCCGGATCCACCTGGATGATAATCGTACCACCAGCAGGCGTATGCTGTAAAGCATTATTGAGCAAATTGTGCAGGCATTGTGTCAGGCGAGCCTGGTCTGCCATGATCTGGGACGGCGTATTCAGCACCTTCACCAACACGGCAATATTCTTCTCAGCAGAGATGGGTCGAAAGGCTGCCGCCACATCTTCCACCCAATCCTCCACGTTCACACTGGTCAGGTTGAGGGGCAGTTGATTGGCTTCGGCCTGGGCCAGCTCGCGCAGGTCATCCACCAGGCGCACCAGGTGGCGGGTTTGGTCGTACAGACGGGCGATCTCAGCCTTATCCATCTCGTAGACATCGTCCAAGATGGCGCGCAGGCTGCCCTGGATCACCGTGATCGGCGTGCGCAGCTCGTGCGCCACGTCGTTGAGCAGGTTGGTGCGCAGGGCTTCAGCTTTTTCCAGCTCAGACGCCATATCGTTAAACGCCTTGGCCACAGCCCGGATCTCATCGGTCCCTTTGACATCCACCCGCCGGCTGAGGTTCTTGGCGCCCACCGCTTTGGCAGCTTCCACCAGTTTGTTCAGGGGCGCCGTGAGCCCACGCGTGCTGATGACCCCCACGGCGGCGCCCAACAGCGCCACAAACGCAAAGAAATGCAAGAAATCAAAAACTGGACGAGATTCAGAAGCATCATCAAAGAGAGGCCTCCGCCCGACAGCCTCGCCATCTGAAGAAACCAGCCCGGCCGGTTGGTTATCGAATGTTCCAGCAAACACAGCCGATGTCAGAACAATCGTTATCGGTATAGCGATTACAAAGAACACCACCCCCACAAACGTCAGGCTGATGCGAACCCATAAGCGGTTCATTTGATTTCCTTATTGAAACGATAGCCAATCCCATACACCATTTGGATATACGATGGGTTCTTGGGATCAGGCTCGATCTTGTTGCGCAGATTCTTAATATGGCTATCCAAAGGCCGCCCGGCGCCTTCAAAGGCATATTCAAGGGCCTTTTCCATCAATTCATCACGGGTAAATACGTAACCAGGGTTCTCCATCAGCACCCACAGCAGCTTGAACTCGGTGGGGGTCAGCTCAACCGGCTCATCGCGCAGGCTGAGGGTATGCCCACCCAGGTCCAGGCGCAGGTCTCCCGCCTGAAGCACTTGCTGGGTTCCAAGGCCACGGTCTAGATGGCTGCGCCGCAATAGGGCACGCACGCGCGCCACCACCTCGCGAGGATTGAAAGGTTTGGTGATGTAATCATCCGCGCCGATCTCCAGGCCAACGATCTTATCATTATCTTCCACCCGGGCGGTCAACATGATGATGGGGGTGGCAGCCAGGTGATGGTCAGAACGGATCAGGCGCGTGATATCCCAGCCGTCGCGATCGGGGAGCATGAGATCGAGCACCAGGAGATCGGGCTTTTCTTGGCGCAGGTTGTGCAGAGCGGTTTCGCCGTTATAGGCCACCAAGACGGCGTAACCGGCCTTTTCCAGGTAAGAGCGCAGAAGCCGGACGATCTCTTTATCATCATCAACCAACAGAATGCGTTCCATCATCACCTCAAATTGTACACCTACTGCTCTATCCACCCAGGCCAATTCTTCAGAATTCTCACTCTGAGCGCAGGGCTTCTACGGGCTCCAGGCTGGCTGCCCGGTTAGCAGGGTAAAGGCCAAAGAACACACCCACCGCAGCCGAGAACAAGGTTGCCAAAAGTACCGCATCCAGGCTGATCAGGGGGGTGAGGGCCATGTCACTGGCTGAGGCAATCTGCCCTACCAACAAGCCCAAGGCCCAGCCCAAGATGATCCCAATTATGCCGCCCACCAGGCTGAGCAGGGAAGACTCGACCAGGAACTGCATCAGGATATCGCGTTTGCGCGCCCCCAGGGCCTTGCGCAGGCCAATCTCGCGCGTGCGCTCAACTACCGAAACCAGCATAATATTCATGATGCCAATGCCCCCCACCAACAATGAGATGCCAGCAATGCCTCCCAAGAAGATCGTCATCACGCCAGTAATGGTAGAGATCATCTCTACCATTGACTGCTGTGACATGATTGAAAAGTCATCTTCATTTAATACAATGCGATGCCGTTGGCGCAAGATCCTGGCGATCTCGCTGGTGGCGCTCTCCACAGCATCTGCGCTGACGGCTGAAGCATAGATCATGTCCACCTCATCCTGAGCGCCCCAGCGGAAAAGACGCAACCGGGCTGTAGTAAGCGGTACGATCACCTGGTCATCCGCGCTGCCGAACTGCGAGCCGCCCTGCTCGGGCAGCACGCCAATCACACGGAAGGGCTGCCCGGCTATACGCACTGATTCGCCGACCATGCCTGTGCTGCGCCCAAAGAGGTCTTCAGCCGTACCTGCACCCAAGATGACCACCGTAAAGCGCCCAGCCAGGTCGGTGTCATCAAACATTTCCCCCTCAGCCAGTTCCAGATTCTGTAAGTCAAAATACTCCGAGGTAGTTCCGATGACACTGGTGTTGGTGCTCTCTTTTCCATAGCTGATCTCAGCCGAGCCCTGGATGGTGGCCGCCACCACTGCCACCGAGGGGGCGGTCAGGGGGTCTGAAAGCGCTTCCGCATCGTCCAGGGTCAGGGGTTTCGGATTGGTGATCTCGTACCCACTGGAGCTGATGAATAAGAGGTTGGTACCGATGCCCTCGATCTCGCCCACAATAGAAGCCTGGGCACCGTTGCCAATGGCCAACATGGCTACCACCGCCCCCACGCCAATCACAATGCCCAGCATGGTCAGGGCCGAGCGCAGCTTATTGCCAGCCAGGCTCTCCATTGCCTCAATAAATGATTGCAGCAGATTCATACGCTTATCCCTGCGCTTCCAGGCGCGCATCCACCACGCCATCTCGGATATGCACGGTGCGCTGTGTGCGGGCCGCCACATCAGGGTCGTGGGTAACAATGATCAACGTGGTGCCGCGCTCTTTGTTCAGGGTCAACAGCAGATCCATGATCTCCTCGCCCGATTTTGTATCCAGATTCCCGGTAGGCTCATCGGCCATGATGATGGCAGGTTTGTTCACCAGGGCGCGGGCAATTGCCACGCGCTGCTGCTGCCCCCCCGAAAGCTCGCTCGGCCGGTGATGCAGCCTATCGCCAAGCCCAACCGCATCCAAGACTTCTTTGGCTTCTTGGCGGCGGTTGATGCCATTGCCGTCCCGGTAACGCAGGGGCATCTCTACATTTGCCAGTGCCGTTGAACGCGGTAAGAGGTTAAAACCCTGGAACACAAAGCCCACCTTGCGGTTGCGAATGCTGGCAAGCTGATCATCACTCAACTTGGAGACCCGTTCGCCGCTCAGGTAATATTCGCCATCGGTAGGCCGGTCGAGACACCCCAAGATGTTCATCAACGTAGACTTTCCAGAGCCAGAGGGCCCCATGATCGCAATCACCTCACCCGGGGCAATTTGCATGCTCAAGCCCCGCAAGGCGTGCACCTGCACATCACCCATCTGGTAGACCTTGGTCAGGCCTTGTGCATCCACCACCCATTCAGACATATCTACCTCCCCATCTCGCCCATGGGCGAGATATTATCGGGCGGGTTCAGGATCACAATATCGCCGACCTTCAAATCGCCCCCCGTCACCTGGCAGTAGGTGAACGAAGTAGCCCCCAGGGTGATCTCTACCATGCGTGTGCCAGCCGGAGCCGCGGGGGCGCCCAAACCCATGCCCATCGGGCCGAACCCCTCTTCCGTAGCTTCTGTAGCGACTGGGGTTTCTTGAATCGCCGGGGCCGCACCCAAAACATAGACCACGCGTTGACCATTGACGGTGCGGATGGCTTCGGTGGGCACCAGCAAGGCGTTATCGATCTGGCTGGTGACAATGCCTACAGCACAGGTCATGCCTGGCAGCACATCTGCATCGGCATCGGTCATTTCGATGGTCACGTTAAAGTTCACCACACCCTGGTTCTGGACCCCTACCAATCCCGCCTCCACCACCTGGCCGTGGTACTCTTTGCCAATAATGGCGTCAAAGGTCAATACCACCGGCTGGCCAATCTCAACCTGGTTGATATCCACCTCAGATACGCCCAGGTCTACCAGGATACGGCTGAGGTCGTCAATGCGGAAAGCCTGCATCCCGGCGTTGATCTGATCGCCAGGCTTGTTTTCTACCATGGTGATCACACCGTCAAAGGGAGCGGTGATGCGCACCGTGTCCAGCGTAGACTGGGCAGCCGCCACGCGCGCCTCTGCGGATGCCAGCTCTTCGGCACTTGGGCCATCCTTGATATCATCATACGTGCGCTGCGCCTCTGCCACGCGGGCTTCAGCCAACGCCACCTCCACCGGATCAGGGCCAGCCTGCAAATCGCTGATCTGTGTCTGGGCGTCTGAGACTCGTTCTTTGGCCAGGGCCACATCGGCATCTGCCTGGGCAATCTCAGCTTCGGTAGCCATGCCCTTGCACCAATTCACGTTAGCCAAAGCCATCTGCATCTGTTCTTCCATGTCCAACAGGGTTGCCATGGCATTCAGTCGATCGGGATCTGTGGTTGGCAAGGGAGCGTAGTTTTCGTTGTAATAATCTTGCTGGTTCTTATAACGATCCAGGGCCAGGTAATACTGAGCCTCGTAAGACTCGATTGTGCTGTTTTCACAGCGCTGGTAATTGAGACGCTCGCGATCTTTAATGGCATCCGCCAGTGCTTCATCAGCGTCCAACAAGGCCACCTCAGTCTGAGCGAGGGTCAGTGCCACATTCGGGTTCAGCAGGTCCTCTAAAGCTTGCTGAGCGTTATCCAGGTCTTGCAAAGATTGGGCGCTCTGCAGCTCGTAATTCTGCAAATCTTCCAAGGCCTGTTGGGCCGCATATAGATCCGCCTGCGCCAGGATCACATTCTGCGAAAGCGAAGTCTGCTCTAATTCAGCCAGGAGATCACCAGCCTGAACCACATCCCCAACCTTGACGTTTACCTGGGCAAGGGTGCCTGAGGTCTGCCAGGAGAGGATAGCGCTCTGGTTCGAACGTACCGAACCGGCAGCGTCAATTGTGGCCGCCAGCGAGCCCAAGCGCACCTCAGCAGTATCAAAACCCTGGGCAGCAGCCCGTGCAATCTGCGCCTGGCGATAGATGCTGAAGCCCAACACAACAACAATCACGAACACAAGCGCGGCACCAATGATGATAATCTTCTTTTTCATATGTTCTCCCTTATCCACTTCTCTGTGACAGGCCAGCCCAAGGATCAAACTACCAGGCAGGCTCATTGTTTCGCAAGCGGTATTATAAATATCAAATCTGGAGAAAATCTGAGTAAATTCTGGAAAACATCATTTTTGCGTTCAGTGAGACCCCTGGCTGGCCCGTTGAGATCTGATTTGGCGCCAGGAAAACGGGGTACAATAGGGAAGAAAATTAGCCCGCCTTTCCCAGCCAACGGAACGTTGTTAAGGAACAGGCTGCGTTTTTTTGGAGACTTGGATGCAAGACAAACTCAATCAACTCAAAGCCCACTTGTTAGAAGCCAGTGATCTGGAAGGTGCCCAGGCCCTGTTGTCTTGGGACCAATCTACCTACATGCCGCCGGGAGGCGGAGCCGCACGCGCCCGGCAGGGTGCGCTGTTGGCGCGCCTGGCCCTCGAAAAGGCTACCGACCCAGAGATCGGGCGGCTGTTGGATGCCCTGCGCCCTTACGCAGAAAGCCTGCCCTATGATTCTGACGATGCCAGCCTGATCCGCGTGGCACGCCGCAATTATGAGCAGCAAGTGAAGGTGCCGCCGGCTCTATGGGAGCAAGTCTTCCAGAACAGTGCCGAGGCTTTCAACACCTGGGCCAAGGCCCGCCCAGCCAACGACTTCAAAGCCGTGCAGCCCTACCTCGAAAAAGGTCTCGAACTGAGCCGCCGCCTGGCTGACTGCTTTCCGGGCTACGAGCACATTGCCGATCCGCTGATCAACTTCTCTGACTATGGTATGAAAGCCACCAGCGTGCGCGCCGTGTTCGCTGAGCTGCGCCGCGAGCTGCTGCCCATCGTGCAGGCGGTCACCGAACAGCCGCCTGCCGACGATGCCTGCCTGCACCAGCACTATCCCGAGGCACAGCAGAAGGCTTTTGGCGAGGGCATCATCCGCCGCCTGGGCTATGATTTTAACCGCGGCCGCCAGGATAAAACCCACCATCCCTTCATGACCAAGTTCTCGCTGGGCGATGTGCGCATTACCACGCGTTTCAATGAGAGCGATCTTAGCGACGCACTGTTCAGCACCATCCATGAATCGGGGCATGCCATGTATGAACAAGGCATTGATCTGGCCTACGATGGCAGCCCATTGGCAGTTGGGACCTCCTCCGGCGTACACGAGAGCCAATCGCGCTTGTGGGAGAACCTGGTAGGGCGCAGCCGCGGTTTTTGGAAGTTCTTTTATCCCCAACTGCAAGCTGCCTTCCCCGAACAGTTGGGCAAGACATCCCTGGATACTTTCTACCGGGCGATTAACAAGGTTAAGCGTTCTTTGATCCGCGTGGATGCCGATGAGCTGACCTACAACCTGCACGTAATGATCCGCTTCGAATTGGAACTGCTGCTGCTGGAAGGCAGCCTGGCGGTAAAAGATCTGCCCGAAGCCTGGCATACCCATTACCAGGCCAACCTGGGTGTACGTGCCCCCGATGATCGCGACGGCGTGATGCAAGACGTGCACTGGTACAGCGGCCTCATCGGCGGGGTTTTCCAGGGCTACACCTTAGGCAATGTGATGGGGGCGCAGTTCTTTGCCGCCGCCATCCAGGCACAGCCTGAGATTCCAGCCCAGATCGAGCAAGGCCAATTTGACACCCTGCGCGGCTGGCTGACCGAGAACGTTTACCGCCACGGAAGCAAGTTCACCGCACCCGAGCTGGTGCAGCGCGCCACCGGGCAAGCCCTCAACATCAAGCCATACATTGCCTATCTAAAAGGCAAGTATGGAGACCTGTACACCTTCGCTGCTTAAGAAAGGCACTCACATGACCCCTTCTTTCAACTGCCCTGCCTGTGGGGCACCCATCATCTTGAACAGCGAATACGAGGAAAAAGTCCCCTGCGCTTACTGCGGCAATGCCGTGCCCGTGCCCGAGATGCTGCGACCAGCCGGGCCGCGGCCCGTGACATGGGTAGAAGTGGTGCCGCCAACCAGCCGCCAGGAAAAGCCGAGCCAGCCAGACAAAGCCCCCGCGATTGAGGATGCCTATCAGCCTGCCCAGCCGCAGGGCCAACCTTCGACCGGAGATACTGCCAAGTGGGTGCGTATCCTCTTGATCGTCTTGGCGGTTGTCTTCGTTGTGCCAACCTGCATTGGCATTGTGGGCGCCATGCTGGGCGTGCTGGCAAGTGTGATCGCCCCGTTACTGGCATTTATCTTTTAGGGTTTGGAAAGCGGCGACCACCAGGTATGGTAGTCGCCGCTTTCCAAAAAATCATCTATCGCGTTCGTTGGTTTACAAATCAAATGACTTCCACACCACCGTCTGGTCGCCAGCGTGGATGGGCATCGTTATCGCGGGGCGCGGCGGCAGGGCCAGGCCAGCTTCTGCGCCAGCAGCAGCCGGCAAGCCTAAACTGACCTCACGCAAGTAGACGGTGAGGGGCTTGGCGGCAGAGTCGCGGGGGGCATTGAACGCCAACCGGACTTCAAAACCTTCACAGTGACCACTGCACTGCAAATAATACATCCCATCCCAGGGCTCAGTCACATCATCAAACAATTCTTTTTCGCCCACCTGGACAGAAGCCAGGGTTTCGACCGGGATGATCAGATCAACCTCTGGCGCTTGCGTATGCACTGCCAGGATGATCACGCGCGTCCCGCCTTCATAGGTAATATCTGAAAGTATCTCCAGCTCGCCCACATCTCCAGCAAAAGCCGGGGCAGGCGCCACCGGTAAGAGCCAACCTGCATCTCCCCACCAGGGATAAATATTCTCCAGGCGCGCAGCACCCTCTTGAGAGAAGGTCTCGCGCAGGCTGAGGGGCAGGGTTTCCAGGGTCTCGAAAGTCGTCCAGCGGGTTGTCCCGGCATCCAGGTCTGCCAGGTAATAAAAATTGAGCGGTTGGGGGCGGGCAGTCGAATAGGTGGGCACCAGGATGGCTGCCACCAAAGCCAGCCCAAGCAGGCCGCCAACGCCCAGGATCAGCCAACGGCGGGGGAGGGTCTGCCCAGGCGGCAGGTCAAAGAGCGGCAAGAAGGCAGCCGCCGCCAGGCCCAGGCACAATGTGATCACGTAAGGCATGGAAAAGCTGACCACGGTTTCGAACTGTACCACCAGGCGCGCCAGCAGCAAAACAGACAGCAGGGCGGGAATGGCAAAAGCAATCTCGCGCGCCAGGGGGCTGCGGTGCAAACCGCTCAGCATGAGGACCAACAGCAAAACCGCCGCCACCAACGTTGGGACGAGCAGGTAAATCGCGGCGCCAGGCATTGCAACAGCCGCCACCAACCCAAGCAGTGCCCACAAGCTCCAAACGCCCAGGGCCAGGTCAACGCCGCCCGTCCGGCGGGCAAATAACCAGGCCGCCAGAGCAGCCAGGAAAAGGGGCAAGCTCCACAACGCCAGCCGCATGAAGATCGGGTAGGCATGCCAGGGGGCAGGCTCCCCTTTCAGGGCGGGTACCAGGCTTGCCAGCCCCCAACCCAACAAGGCCGAAAGCAAAACCGTGAGGAAGGCCGCCAGCAGACCCCAGCCCACCGCTTGTAGGGGCCTGGCATTGAATACCCGGCGTGGAGCGTGCGGTTGCATGGATCGCTCTGCCTCAAGCGGGGCGGCTGGAGGCACAGCAGCGGCCTGCTCGGCAGGAGCTGGCTCAACGACAGCCTCTGCCGGCTCAGGTACAGGGGCCGGCTCACCCGGCTGAGGCGGCTCAGGACGGGCGATGAGCATATTCTCCAGATGCAAAACAGCAGGCACCGCAGTTCGGTCTTCAGCCGGCTCTGGAAGCACCCCCGCTTGGGGCGAGGCAGGCTCGCCGGGCTGAACTGGCTCAACGACCTCACCAGCAGGCTTGAGCGCAGCCTGCTCTTCGACAGGCGCCGAGGCCTGGGGAACGGGCGATTGAACAGGACCTTCAACGCGATCAACAAAAAGTCGCTGCCGCTCGCGCCAATAGACAAAGCCCAGGCCGGCAGCCAACAGCAGCACCAACACCACGCTCAATGGCAAGACCCAAGCACGGGGGAAGCTCAGCAGGCCGAAACCCAACAGGTCCATATAAGCCGCATCTGGGGCTGCATCAGAAGGACGGGTGAGATCCATGGCAGCCAGGGTTTGAGCAGCCGCCAAGACACTATCGCCCTGGTGCTGCAGGCTGCCCAGGCTGAGGTTCTCCAGGTTATCCTGCGGTGTATGGTAACGGGTGCTGTTGGCAGTGAAAGCATAGTTCAACCCCGCCATACCAGCCTGCATAAAAACGCTCAGGTCGGTGCTGCTCGACATCAGGCCGTAAGCATCCACCATCAACGAGCTGGTCGCCGGGCGGCGAGCCGCAGACACAGCCTCCATCAGCCATTCATTACCGGGGCTGGTCTCAAACATCAAGCTCTCACCACTTGTGCCGCGCGCTTCCAGATTGATGACCACAGCCACCTGCCGGGCCCAGGGATGCTCATCCACGAAACCCTGTGCTCCAAGCGAATACAGCTCCTCGGCATCGGTGAACAAGAAAATGACCGGGTTGCGGTAAGGCTGGGGAGCGCTGCGCAAGATACGGGCAATTTCCAACTGGGCCGCAGTCCCGGCGGCATCATCGGCAATGCCCGGGCCAGCAGGGACAGAATCATAATGGGTGGCTAACATCAAGGCCTGTCCACCCAAGACCCCATCCAGGCGCGCCAACACATTGGTGACGGTGGCGCAGTTGGCATTGGTGCCGTTGTAGGGGCGGCAGGCGGTTGTCTCTTGCACTTCAGGGGTGTAGCCTAAGGATTCCAGGCGTGCCGCCAGGCGCAGGGCAACCTGATCGTGGGTGGCACTGCCGGTGGGGTGCGGCGAGCCATCCTCGCCAAAGACAACTTTCAGATCATCCAGGGCGCGGTAAGCTGAAAAGCGCTGTGGAGGATCATCAGCACGGAGTGGCCAACTGGGCAAACCGCGCAAGAAGACCAACACAATTGCCAAAACCAGCAGCCCAAGAATGATCCAGAAGCTGCGCGGGCGGGTATGGGTGGAAGGCGAAATATTCATCATAAAAGTCCTTTGGATTTCAAGCTTAGGGCTATGCCTTTAAGTCCTGGATGTCTCCCGGCAGGGGCGCATCCGTGACCCAGGCACGCACCACCTGAGAAAAGAGATCAGGGGCTTGCAGATTCCAGACGTGCCCCAAGCAGGGGATAAGGGCGCCATGCGAGCCCTTCATCTGCTGCACCAGGCTGCGGGCAAACATCTTAGCAGGCAAAGTTTCCTTTTGGCCCACGCAAACCAACACCGGGCGCTCAAAATGCGGCGGGGTTTCAATCTCGCCATAGGCCAGGCTGAGGGCCAGGAAGCTATCGGCACTGACCAGGCGCATATCCTCACCCATTGCCTGGCGGAATTCAAGTGGGATGCCAAACTGCACCGCGGTCAGCCAGGCAATTTGCGCTGGGCTGAGCAGCTTGAGCAGCGGGCGGTTGAGGACAGCCTGGAGCTTGAGAATGCCGAACAATAAGCCGCTCAAGCGCACTGAACTGCCCGAAAGGATGACGTGATCGACCAATTCGGGGCAGTGCACCATCAAAGCCTGGGCTACCACACCGCCATAAGACAGCCCCACCACATGGGCGCGGCCGCCGGGGGCCTCCTGGCGCAGCAGCTCAGCCAGGCGCCGGACGGTATCGGGGATGCTGAGGGGCACCCCTGCCAACTGACCGTGACCGGGCAGGTCAGGGGCCAGGCAGCGGAATTCGGGCAGGCGCTCGATCTGCGGCTGCCACATGCGGCCAGATAACCCGCCGCCGTGAAGGAAAAGGATCGTGGAAGTTGTCATTGCCCAGGGGCGAGGGTGTTATCCAGGCGGAAGACCTTGCCAGACAAAGTCAACCCCCAGGCCTGGCCTTCGGGATCGAGAGCAATATCAACGATGGTCTCGCTGAAGCCCAGAGAAAAGGCCACGCGCTGCCAGCGGCGGTCGGCGCGGAAATAAGTGCTGTCGCCGCCACAGACGGCATCGCCGCCGGACTGCCCAGCCACAGCATATAGGCGGCCCTGCTGGGGAGGCAGCACATAGCGATCCCAACGCTCGCCGTTCCAGCGCAGCACCACGCCGCGTTCAAAACCGGTAGCAAAGTCGAGCGGGGCAACAGCCTGCTCGTAACCAGCCGCCCAAACCTCACCTTCTGCGCTTACATTTACCGCAAAGAGACGGGTGGCGTCAGAAATTTCGATCACACGCCACTCGATGCCATCCCAATGCATGGCTACGGCGTCCTCATTCCCACCGCCCACTGCCCAAACATCTGCCGGGCCATTGGCGGCGACATCTTCCAGGGTACAGTCACAGGCCGGCCGCTCGGTCACCGGGCTCCACGCCTGCCCATCCCAGTGCAAAATATAGGCTTCCACATCGCTGCCTTTGACCTGCCCACCCACCGCCCAACCGTCCACCGGGCTGGCGAGGGCCAGGCTGTTGAGGGTGATGGTGGCGCCACCGGGGCCGCGGCCGGGAGAGGTGTAAGACTGGAACTCGCTCCACTCCAGGCCGTTCCAACGCAAGATGATGGCGCCTTCGCCAACCGCCCAACCGTCATCCGCGGCTGCAAATGCCACGTTCGTCAAGGATGCCGTGGTGGGGCTGTGCGCACTGCGCCATTCTCGTCCATTCCAAACCAACAGGGCCCCGCCCTGGCCCGCCACCCAGGGATTATCGGGGCCGGCAAAGGCCAGGGCATTTGCCTGGCGCGTGGCGCCGGTGAGGCAAGCCGCATCCGTCTGGCCTTCCACCACGCCCAGGCAGTTCCAAACATGCGGCGTGACATCCAGGTTGGGGTTGAAGACCATCTCAAAAGTGCTCAGGGCTTCGCGGGCATCATTCAGGCAGTTCTCCGCATCATCGCCCACTCGCACGTCAAAGCAAGCCGAGACACCCTCATCACTAGAACAATATGTAACCGAGACAAGAGCACCAGCCTCGCTGACCAGGGTGGTATCAAATAAGACCTCACCCAGGAGGATGGATGAAACTTCGGCGCTTTGCTGACCACCCACCACCGCACCCTCTGAGCCTTCAATGGCGCAGCCCGGGATAAAACGGTGATCCAGCAGGTAGCCCAGCCCAAGCGCACTGCTGGCAGTTTGGGGCTGCCAGGGGATGGGGTTATAACGCAAGAGGGAGAGCAAGGCTGGTTGATCTTGACCCAACAGCAGTGGCCGCTCCAACCAGGCATCCCCGATAAAGGGCGCATCCGCGGCGCCAGAGACCGGCTGGGGTGTACCAGGCAAGGTAAAAGGGGTAGGCGTAGGGAAAGACGGTTGGGTATTGGTAGGCCGCCGGGTGGGGGTGGCAGTGGGCGGTAGAACCTCCGTGGGCGTCCAACTGGGGACGATCTGGAGGCGAGGGACCGGGGTTGCGCTGGGCACTTCATTGGGTGCGGCAGCAGGCGTGAGGCCAGCCGGGGTGCAAGCAGAAAGGAGCAAAGCAAGGAGAGGGATTAGTAAGAGCAGAGGCATAATTAGTAGTCTGTAAACAAGATATTGTGACAAAAACAGGTCATTGGTGGTTAGATTATATCCGCGATGAGAAAAAATATCGTATCTTCTCAGCCGCCTGCTCCAGTTCAAGGCGAGAGGGGCGCTGTTTGTAGGTGGGCGAAAAATGAAAACCAAAGCCATCCCCTTGGAAGCGCGGGATGACGTGCAAATGGACATGAAAGACTTCTTGCCCGGCTGCTTCGCCATCCGCCAGGAAGAGGTCCACTCCCTGGCACTGCACGCCGCTGCTACGCAGGGCAGCCGCCAGGCGTTGGGCCACGCGGAACAAGTGGGCGCCGGTCTCCGGCTCCAGCTCAGACAGGTTGGCAGCGTGTGCCACCGGGATCACAAGCAGGTGCCCAGGGTTGATGGGCTGGATGTCCATGAAGGCAGCGCAGACTTCATCACGATACACGAAGCTGGCTGGGGCGGTGCCTGATAGGATATTACAGAAGATGCAGTTCATTGTCCACAGATGGCAATACGCAATGCAATGCTCAGGATCATAACGGTTCCAGATTCAATCTCCACGCACCGCGTTGGGAGCCCAGATGATGGTCCAGGTGACCTGGCCCACAATACCATCCACCAGCAGGTTGTTCAACTGCTGGAAACGGCGCAGGGCGCCATCGGTCGAGGCACCAAAATCGCCATCCGCCAGGTTTAGCTCGGTATAACCCAAAGCGATCAGGCGCTCTTGCAAAGCGCGCACATCCTCGCCGCGCATGTGCGGGTCGGTGAGGTATAGGGTGCGGGCCAGGGCAGGCGGAGTGGGCGTGTAGGTAGGCGTCCAATTGGGGGTGGGGGAAGAGGTGGCAGTGGGGACGAGCGTGGGGGTATTGGTGGGCACTGGCACAGGGGTGGCAGTGGGGAAGGGGCTCAGCAAGCCGCAGACCGGTTTCGGGAACTTACCCAGGCCCTCTTGGCTGCCCGGCACGCCCCATAACATCAAGCGGCCATCGTTCAAGCCGCTGGCAAGCATGCGGCCATCGGGACTAAAGGCCAGGCTGAGCTGCTTGAGATCATCCGAATCAACCGATTCGGTGAGATAGAACGCTCCGCTGGGGATATCCAGCACATCCAGGGCCGGGCCGCTGTTGACCGCCAGCGAACACTGGTCAGGGCTGAAAGCCAGGGCCAACTGCGGAGAGGCAGAGACGTAGCCGCGAATGAAAGCGGCCTGGGCCGCATCCCACACCTGGAAACGGTCGCCGCTGACCACAGCCAGCATCGAGCCGTCGGGAGAGAAAACCAGGTCAGTGATGGCACTGCCGCTGCCGGTGTCAATGGTTTCAAGCAAGGTCAAAGCGTTAGCGTTCCAGATCTGCACCTCGCCGGCAAAATTGCCCACCGCCAAGGAAGCCCCGTCCGGTGAGTAGACCAGGGCAGAAACCGCTGCTCCGCCTGTCTCGAGCATACCCACCTGGGTGCCAGCCACCGGATCCCACAGGCTGACCAGGGGAGAGCGTTCCACGTCCACCTGGGCCGAGACAGCCAGCACCGAGCCATCGGGGTTGATCGCCAGGGCATACAGGGCACGGCCCAGGGTGAACCTGCCCAACTCAACCGGTGGATCGCTGATCAGGTTCCACAGCCGGATATCACCTTCTGCGCTGCCGACTGCCAACCAGGGGCCAGGAAGCGGGATGAGGTTGGTACCCGGCGACTGCATGGCCGCGCTCAACCCCACAATGCTGCCCGCCAGGGGCTCAAAAACGTGCACTTGCTGCCCATTGGCGGCATTCCACAGTTCCACCACGCCATCGGCGCGCCCCAGGGCCAGCAGGCGGCCCTGCCCAACCCCCATAACCGGGTTCCCGATCAGGATCAGCTCTTGCACAGCGGCATTCGAACCCGGCAGGGTATATTGGCCCAGCAGGCTGGCATTGGTTGTGTCGTAAAAACGCACCGACTGCGCGTCCCAAATGGCAACTACCTTGCCCTGGTTGGCAGGGCTGAAGGCCCAACCGGTCATCCACTGTGCGGGCAGGGTATTGGTGCGGCGGAAATCGCCGGAAATTGTCCAAATCTGCTGGTCTCCGCCCGCCACCAGCCCCATGATGCTGCGGCCCGGGCCAAAGGCAAAATGGGCGTAATCCATCGCCTGTGTAGCGGTCAGAGAGTTGACGTAGTGGCTCCGATCGTTGGCAGGATCCCACATCCAGATCTCGATATTATCTACCTGCTGATCATCGCTGGGCCAGCGGCAAATGAGGGCCAACATGCCGCCCGGTGCAACAGGATACCCGGGCGAGGCACAGGAGAACGTATCCCCACGGCCAGAATCTTCGTGACGGGTGAGCGTGCCGCTGGCGAGGTTCCAGACCTGCACATCGCCATCCTGACTGCCAGCCATCAACTTGCGGCCATCGGGGCTGAAGGCCAGGGCCACAATCGCGCCAACGCCGTCTTGCCCATCCAACGCCAACGTGGGGGCGCCGGTGTCCCAGGCGTATAGGGTGACATGGTTATCACTGGCAACAGCCAGCGAGCCGCCATCGGGGCTGAGCGAAACCACCTGCTCCAGGTTGCCAGCCGGAGGTTGGAGGTCCATCTGGGCCACCGGGCTGCCATCAGCAGTGTTCAAAAGCACCGCCCGGCCGCCAGAACCAAGGACCAGCAGGCGTGTGCCATCCCGGTTGATCTGCAAGCTGGCGCTGGAGGGCAGATCTGGATTGACCCAGGCCAGATCCAAACCCGGATCCGAACCCACGCTAAAGCTTCCCACCTTCAACCAGCCCACACCCAGAGGGCCAGAGAGGGCCATGTGCCGGGCATCGGGCGCCCAGGCAGCCTGGGCAATGCCGCCCAAGGCACTGCTGCTGAGCTGCGAGAGCAGCACCAGGTCTTCTTCATTATTAATCGAGAAACCCAAGGGGTCGGGGGTGGGGGTGCTGGTGGGGCGCTCTGCGCTGGCCGGGGGTGTTTCTGAGATCGGCGGCTGGTTGGGAGGGTTGGCACCCGCCAGGCCAGGCATGACAGGAGGAGCAGGCATCACTGTGCTATCTGCCACCTGGCTGCTGGCAGCACCGGCTGGGGCTTTGGCCTGAACTTCATCCACGGTTGCGGTCAGAGCTACTTCACCGCTGCCGGCAGCGGCGGTGAAGTTTGGGTCAACACCCACCTGAACGTCTGGCGGCTGCCCGGTAGCTGGGCTGCACGCGGCGAGCAAAACAATCAGGGCCGTCAAAAGCAGCCCGTTAAGCCAGCGAGAGGTGAACATGGGCATCTCCTTTACGAATAAGTCAATTATACCTCGCTCCCCCACCCTCTTTTTTCAGCCGCTCATCCCCCGCCCAGGTAGGATTATATTCCCCCGCTCAGTTTCACCGTCTGTTCTGGGGCCGGACCGGCATCCTGTAGTTTTCCGCCATCTTCGCGGTAATGGCAGCCCAGGCTGCGGCGGTTGCGCTGTGCGGCGTAGGCCACGATCAGGGCGGCCTGGGCACTGTTACGCAGGCCAATCAGGCCGTCACTCAAGTACGTCTTGCGATAAAACTCTTCGATCTCCAACCAGAGCTGGCGCAGGTCGCGGATGGCCCGGTTGAGGCGGTATTCACTGCGCACCAGACCCACGTAATGCCACATCAGGCTGCGGATGCGCTGCATGTCGCCCTGGATCAGGTTGGGGTCGGCCTCATAGATCAGGTTGCGGTCATTCCAGGCCGGCACGGCGCTTTCCTTCAGCGGATGCACAACGGCCAATTGACGGATATCGTCGGCAGCCTGGCAGCCCCACACCAGGCCCTCAAGCAAAGAGGTAGAGGCCAGGCGGTTGGCACCGTGCACACCGGTGCAGCTCACCTCGCCCACGGCATACAAGCCAGGGATGGTGGTGCGCCCAGCCAGGTCAACCAGCACGCCGCCACAAGAGTAATGTGCCGCCGGGATGACCGGGATGGGCTGCTGGGTGATGTCAATATTTTGCTGGCGGCAGTGGGCGTCAATGCGCGGGAAGCGCTGGCGCAGGTACTCCGCCGGGCGGCGGGAAGCAATATCCAACAGCACGTAGGGGTAGGCATGCTCAAGCATTTCATTAAAAATAGCGCGCGCCACCACATCGCGTGGGGCTAAATCCTTCCAGTCAGGGGCATAGCGCTCCATAAAAGGCTCGCCATCAGGGGTCAACAGCACGCCGCCCTCACCGCGCACCGCTTCACTGATCAGGAACTTGGTGGCAGAGGCAGAATGCAGGGCGGTGGGATGGAATTGAACGAACTCCGCGTTGACAATGCGCGCCCCGGCACGGTAGGCCATCGCCAGGCCGTCGCCGCGCGAGCCGGGCGGATTGGTGGTATTGAGAAAGATCTGCCCCAGGCCGCCGGTTGCCAGGATGGTTTGCCCGGCCAGGACCGGCTGCACCTGGTGGGTGGCCTGGTCAAAGACATAGGCCCCGTGGCAGGCCAGCGGGCGGTAGACATCCAGCAGATCATGTGAGTGGTGCGGGAATGTGATCAGCTCAACCACGCTGCTGCGCGTGAGCAGGGTGATATTGGGCAGGGCCGCCAGGCGCGCCAGCATGGCGCGCATAATTGCCTGGCCTGTGCCATCTGCCACGTGCAGGATGCGACGGGTGGAATGGGCGGCCTCCAACCCAAAGGCAGGCTGCCCGGCAGGGTCACGGTCAAAGGGCAGCCCCGCTTCGCCGATCAGCAGCTCCTCGATCAGGGCCGGGCCGCGCTCTGCCAACAACGTCACGGCGGGCGGGTAAGACAACCCCGCCCCAGCCGCCAGCACATCTTGCACCAACAGGGCCGGGCTGTCGTCGGGGCCGCGCCCCACAATCCCCCCCTGGGCATAGCGCGAGTTGGACTCTATGGCCTCTTCGGCGCTCGTCACCACGGTGATCGTGCGCTGGCGGTCAGCCGCCAAGCGCAGGGCCGCGGCCGCCCCGGCAATGCCACACCCAATGATCAGGACATCTGTTTGCATACCCTACCTCGGATCAAGAATTTCGGCCCGAACTCCCAGAAATTGCTCAGCCGATGGCAATCATTCTTTCGACAGATTCAGCCGCACGGCAGCGGATATCTTCGGGAACCTCGATGACGTAACGCATGCGCTGGAGCGAGGCCAACGTATCCTCAAGGGTGATGGTGTTCATGTGCGGGCAGCGCACCATGCACAGGCGCAGCATCTCTTTATCTGGATTGGCCGCGGCGATGTTGTCACCCATCGAGCATTCGGTCAGCAGCAGGTAATGCGGCGCGTTGGACTGCTCAACTTGGCGGATCATGGCATTGGTGCTGCCCGCAAAGTCAGACGCGGCCACCACTTCGGGGCTGCACTCAGGATGCGAAAGGATGAAGACATCGGGGAACTGCTGGCGCACGGCCTGGATATCGGCCACGGTGAACTTCTCGTGCACCTCGCAGCGGCCGCGCCAACCGACCATCTGATAATCCAGCTCGGTGGCAAAGGCCGGGTCAGAGGGACCGGTGAGGCAAGGGAAGATAATGTGCTTGCCGGTCTCGCGCGCCACGTTACGGGCCAGGTATTCATCTGGCAAGAAGATGATCGCCGGGCTGTGCAGCGATTCGACCACAGCTACGGCGTTGCCAGAGGTGCAGCAAATATCCACCTCGGCCTTCACATCCGCATAGGTATTGACGTAAGCCACCACCGGCAGGCCCGGGAAGCGAGCTCTGAGCTGGCGCACATCTTCTGCGGTGATGCTCTCAGCCAGCGAGCAGCCGGCTTTATTGGAAGGCAGCAGCACCGTCTTCGAAGGGTTGAGGATCTTGGCCGTTTCAGCCATGAAGCGCACCCCGCAGAAAACGATCACGTCTTTATCCGTCTGGGCGGCCTTGCGGCTTAGGTCGAGGGAATCACCCTTGAAATCTGGAATGGAGTGAAAAAGAGCCGGCTCCATGTAATTGTGCCCCAAGATCACGGCGTTGCGCTCCACCTTGAGGCGGTTGATCTCATCCGCCAGCTCGGCCTTGATGCGCAGCTCCACATCTGGCACCACACTGCCCAGCTTGTGCTTAAGCTGTTGATACATTTCCTCTACCGACATGGCAAACTCCTCACAGGCCTGGGATCCGCTGGCCGCGCTGCGGCCAACCGGCGCCCAATCTATATATTGTAATATCTACACTATATGTTACCGCAAACGAAGACTGATGTCAAGCACCGGGGCCGAGTGGGTCAGGGCGCCGGAAGAGATGAAATCCACCCCGGTCTCGGCAATCTGACGCAGGCGGGCCAGGGTGACGTTGCCCGAAGCCTCCAGGGGGATGCGCCCCCCTGCCAGGTTGACGGCCTGGCGCATGGTGTCGAGGTCCATGTTGTCGAGCATAATGCGGTTCACATCCAACGACAGCGCAATGCGCAGCTCGGCCAGGTCTTTCACCTCAACTTCGATTGGGTAACGGTCACCATAGCGCTCGCGGGCGCGTTCCACTGCCGGCTTGATGCCATCTGCGCCATCAATGTGGTTATCCTTGACCAGGATCATGTCATACAGCCCAGAGCGGTGGTTTTGCCCGCCTCCCATGCGCACGGCATACTTATCCAGGCGCCGCGAGGCAGGGGCAGTTTTGCGCGTATCGAGGATCCTGGCGTTGGTTCCGGCAACCGCATCTACAAATTGGCGCGTGAGGCTGGCAATGCCCGACATACGGCCCAAGAAGTTCAGGGCGGTGCGCTCGCCAGCCAACAAACTGCGGCCTGAGCCGCTCACCTCAGCCAGGAGCTGGCCCTCGGTCACAACCTGCCCATCGGCGACCTGGGGCAAAAAATCGATGGTGGCATCTAAAAAAACAAAGGCGGCCCCTGCCACCGGCAGCCCAGCCACCACGCCGGCGGCCTTGGCAGTGATGCGCCCATCCAGGTGCGAATCGGGGGGTAGGGTGGACAGGCTGGTGATATCACCAGCCGAGGGCTCGTTGCCCAACCCGGTAAAATCGGCCTGGGGCGAGAGATCTTCGGCCAGCGCCAACTGGATCAAAGCCAGCACCGAGGGGTGGCGCAGCTCAGGCGGCAAGAGGCTTGCGGCGCGGCTAAAACGGGCGGGGAAATCAGAAGGGAGAGTGTTCATGTTTCAATTATAGCGGAAAATTTGCTATAATACCCTCATCAAAACAGCCCCATCTAGCCGATATGCATTCTCCCAGTTTGGAGATGCTCTTGACCACCAACTAGCATGAAAAATGACGAGATCGAAAAAATCGAGGTCGAACTGCTGGTGGAGGCAATGCATCGCCGCTACGGGTATGATTTCAGGCATTATGCCCGCGCCTCGCTGCGCCGCCGCCTGCGCCATGCCCTGGCAAAATCTGGTTACAGACGCCTGAGCGAGCTGCTCGACGCGCTGTTGTGGGATGAGGATGTGGCGCACACCTTGATCACGAACCTATCGGTTACCGTGACCGAGATGTTCCGCGATCCATCCTTTTACCAGGCTGTGCGCCAAAAAGTCTTACCCTACTTGGGAACCTATCCCTTCTTCAAGGTCTGGGTGGCGGGCTGTGCCACCGGCGAAGAGGTCTATTCGTTAGCCATCTTGCTTTACGAAGAAGGCCTGTATGAGAGAGCCAAGCTTTTTGCCACCGACTTCAACGAAACCGCATTGAAGCAAGCCCAAGATGGGATTTACCCGCTCAAAGATATCCGGCAGCACACCAGCAGCTATCAGAAAGCGGGCGGGCAGGGTTCATTTTCCGATTATTACCACGCTGATTACCAGTCTGCCATCATCAACCCCGTTCTGAAGAACAATATCACCTTTGCCAATCACAACCTGGCTAGCGATGGCGTCTTCAGCGAGGTGCAGTTGATCTTCTGCCGCAACGTACTGATCTACTTTGACCGGCCCCTGCAAAACTGGGTGCTGAACAACTTTACCCAAAGCCTTGGCAACGGGGGGTTCTTGTGCCTGGGCAATAAAGAGTCGCTGGATGCATTGGATGTGCGCGGAGAATACGCCATCATTGATGCAGCCGAGAAAATCTATCAAAAACGTCCTGCCACCGGGCCGCTGAAGGCCGCGCCCCCTGCCCCCAAGAGCGCAGGGTGGCCGGCATGACTGCTCTGAAAACGCCAGCCCGAGCAGCCAGCTACGCCGCGGTGGTAATTGGCGCATCAGCAGGCGGAACATCGGCCTTGAGCACCATCCTGCCAGCTTTACCGGCCAAATATCCCCTGCCCGTGATCGTGGTTCAGCACCTGCACCCCCAGCAAGAGGGGCCGGCCATTTTCTACCAATCAAAATGCTGCCAGGTCAACTTGAAGGAAGCGGCTGAAAAAGAGCCGATCCTTGCCGGCTGTATCTATTTTGCACCGCCAAATTACCATCTGCTGGTGGAAGATGACCACACCTTTGCGCTCTCTATCGATGCAAAAGTGAACTATTCCCGCCCTTCCATCGATGTGTTGTTCGAGAGCGCCAGCGAGGTGTATGGGCCCGGCCTGGTGGGGGTGGTGCTGAGCGGCGCCAACAATGACGGCGCCAACGGCTTAAAAACCATCCTGGACCGCAGCGGCCTGACCGTTGTCCAGGACCCGGCCAGTGCCGAGATGCCCTTTATGCCACAGGCCGCCCTGGCTATCGTCCAGGCAGATTACATACTTCCTCCAGAGCAGATCGGAGCGTTGTTGTGCAAGATTGGTGAGCAAGCGGGAAAAATCTGAACTTTGTAGATGGGTTAAACGAGGCTGCGTATGTTGAAACGTTGGAAGCATTTCTTCTTTCCCCCAGCTTTGACCGACGAAGATCAAGCGGTCACCGGCCGTATGCTCCATATCATCTTGCTTTCAATCATTGTGATCCTGGTGGGATCCTCCATCTTGATCTACCTCCTGCGCATGCCGGCCAACCCCATCACCATGGCCCTGGTGGTAATTATGATCGCGGCCAATATCTGGATGCTGAGGGCGGTGCACCGCGGCCATGTTATCTTGGTTGGCAGCCTGCTGCCATTAGAACCTTTGATGATGTGGATTGGCAGCGTGATCGCCGTGGGCACCACACGCGCCCCGGTGATGGCGATTCTCTTCTTGCCGGTGATCATGAGCGGCCTGCTGGGCACGGTGCAAACCGTGATCTTATACAGCGGATTAACATTGCTGGCCATGGGGGCATTATTTGTGGCCGAGGCCAACGGCATCATCCGCCCCACGCAGCCGTTGACGGCTGGGGCGCTGCAGGCAGTGACCTATGCCATTATCTTCGTCATCACGGCCATCCTGCTGATCCTGGTCAACTACAGCATCCGCCTTGCCCTGCAGCGGGCACGCAAAAATGAGACCGCCCTGGCCGAACGCAATCAAGAACTACAAGCCCTGAGTGCCTCGCTGGAAACACAAGTGCAAGAACGCACCCTGAACGCCGTGCAGGCGCGCCAGGAGGCCGAAGTGGCGCGCCTGGCGATTGAGCAGCAGGCCTGGGTCACAGCCGGCCAACTGCACCTGATCGAAGCCATGAGCGGCGAGCAAAGCGTGCCCCGCCTGGCCCAGAACATTTTGAACCAGGTATGCCGCTACCTGGATATCCCGGCGGCCGTGTTGTACGTCCAAGAAAGCAGCGCTCAAGATCAGCCGGGCTCCCTGCACCCGGCTGGCGGTTATGCCGTGGCGATTGAAGATACCCACAGTTACCAACCCGGCCAGGGTGTGATTGGGCAAGCCCTGGTTGACAAGCAAAGCACGCTGCTGACAGGGATTTCGCAGTCTGACCTGCGCATCCATTCCACGCTGGGCTCTACCCCCCCCCGCCAGGTGTTGATCCAACCCCTACTGGATGGTGAGCAGGTGATTGGCGTGCTGGAGCTGCTGCTGCTGCGATCCCTGCTGCCGCACGAAGAGCAGTACCTGCGCATGGTCAACAGCCCCAGCGCGGTGGCCCTGCGCACTGCCCTGGCTCGCCAGCAGATCAACGCCTTGCTGGCCGAAAGCCAGCGGGCAAACCAACCGCAGCGCGCAAATGACCTGCAGGATGAAGAAACAGACGGCCCCGAGGAGCAAGCAGTATGACTTCTTCCTTTTCGCCCCCTCCACAAGACCCGCTGCCAGCCCAAAACAGTCCCGAGCCCAACCAATGGCTGGTCGATCTGCGGCACCACATCATGAACCTGCTGTTGGGCATGGCCATCGCCATCGGCGCCGTTGCCCTCGTTTACATCATTGTGAGCGCCGCAATGGGCCTGCGTGATGCGGCAATCTTGCCGTATTACATCGGCGCATATGGCCTTGGATTGGTGCTGTTGTTTTACCGCCGCATCCCAGACCAGTGGCGAGCCCTGATCTTTATCAGTGGTTTGTTCGGCTTTGCCTGCTTCTCTTTATACGATGGTTGGCTGGTGGGCAGCGGGCGCGTCTTCTTGATTGCGGTGATTGCCGCAGCCACCACGCTGATCGGCCCGAAAGCCGGCCTGGTTACGGCCGGGCTGAGCCTGTTGACCTATGCCGCGTTTGGGCTGGCCATCCACCAGGGCTGGATCACGCCGCAGTCCCCAGGCTTGAGCTCTGACCTGACGATCATCGAGGGCTTTGGATTCGTTGTTGCCATTGGCCTCGCCACCATCAACCTGTGGTTCACGCGCCACGCCCTGCTCACCGCGCTGCAAGCCAGCCACCAGGCACAAAAAAACCGGGTCCTGCTGGAACAGCGCGCCCTTGAGCTGGACGCCGCCAATCACCTGCTGATCCAGGGCAGCCTGAGCGCCGAACAGGCCCGCCAGGAGGCGGAGGCTGCCCGCCAGACCAGCGAACAGCAGGCCTGGCTGCTGCTGGGCCAGGCCCAACTGAGCGCCGCCATCCGCACCGATCCGAACCCGGGCCAGGAGCAAAGCCTGGGCAGCCTGGCCCAACGCGTGCTAAAAACCCTGGCCGAGTACCTGCATGCCCACGTTGGGGCCATGTATGCCTGGGATGGCAGCACCTTCAACTGGGTGGGAGGCTACGCCCAGGCCAGGCCGCTGGTGCATTCCTTCAAGGCCGGCGAGGGCCTGGCGGGACAGGTGGCACGCACCGCCAGCGAATCAGCCAGCCGGCCGCGCATCCTGTACCTGGCTGACCTGCCACCCGATTATTTGAAGCTGGCCTCGGGGCTGGGTGAAGCGCAATCGCAGCAGGTGATGATCGCCCCGCTGGTTTATCACGGCCAGGTGGAGGGCATTTTGGAATTGGGTACGCTGAAAGGCTTTGCCCCCCTCAGCCAGGAATTTCTCGAAAAGAACGCCGAGAGCATCGCCATTGCCCTGCACTCGGTAAAATCTCGCCTGCAGGTGGTGGAGCTGCTGGCTGAAACCCAACGCCAGGCTGAAGAGCTGCAGGCCCAGGCAGAAAACCTGGCATCCCAAGAAGAAGAGCTGCGCGCTGCCAATGAAGAACTGCGGGCAGCAAACGAAGAATTACAGGCCCAGGCCGACCTGCAAGCCAATAGACCATCACGTACCAGGATGCCCTAACACCGAGGAGCAAGCTTTATGTGGACTCAATTCTTGACCTGGTTCCGCCCGCCGGTCTTCCATGAGGATAGCGAAAAGACCCACACCGCCCGCGTGTTGAACAATATCCTGAAGTTTTACATCGTCAGTTGGTTTGTCTTGCTGCTGGTTGGCTTCTGGCTGCCAAACCCAGAAGTGACTTTATTGATCGTCAGCGTCTTGATCTTGATGTGCACCGCCGGCCTGACCGCCCTGCGCGCCGGGCATATCAGGCTGGTGGCCAGCTTGGTGGTGCTGGGTATGTGGATGACCGTCACCGTGTTGACGGCTGCTTTTGGCGGGCTGAGGAACCCCGAATCGGCCGGGTTTGTGGTGGTGGTGCTGATGGCCGGCTTGCTGCTGGGCATGCGCCGGCTGCTGCTTTACACCGGGCTGAGCGTGGCGGCGATGGCAGGGATCTACCTGTTGGAGATCAATCACCTGCTCCACGAGACGATCAAAATTGATGCCTTCAGCAGCCTGCTGGTCTTGTTTTTGCACACCGTTCAGTCCACCGGGTTGGTGTACCTGGTGCTGAGGAGTATGAAACAAGCCTCAGACCAGGCACGCTATAACGAGGCGCGTAACGCCCAAAAACTGCAAGATGTGCTTGCCTCGCTGGAAACGCAGGTGCTTGAGCGCACCAGCACCGCTGAGCAAGCCCGCCAGGAAGCCGAAACTGCCCGCCAGGCGATTGAGGTGCAGGCCCGGCATACCAAAGCCCTGGCAGAGCTGACCCAGGCTGCCAGCGGCGAGCAGGATATCCCCAACCTGGCGCGCAATATGATCCGCCAACTGTGCCTGGCACTGGGCGCTCAGATGGGGGCCTTCTATATCCTGGAAGAAACCAATCAAGGCCGCCTGGGCCCCACCGGCAGCACGCCGTTCCTGCAGCTCACCGGCAGCTATGCCTACACACACCGCAAGGGCCTGGCCAACCAGTTCCAGGTTGGCGAAGGGCTGGTAGGGCAGGCGGCGCTTGAACACCAGCCCATCACGCTGCGCTACCCACCCGCCGATTACCTGCCCATGCAAACCAGCCTGCTCGAGGCCCCGGCGCGCCAGATCATCGCCGCACCCTTCCTGTTCAACGGGAAGGTCTTGGGCGTGGTCGAATGCGCCACCCTCACCGGCTACCAGGCCGACCAGATGGAGATGCTGAACAGCGCCCTGGATATCATTGGCGTGGCTGTCAACACCGCCCAAAGCCGCGGGCGCATCAACGCCTTGCTGGCTCAAACCCAACAACAGGCCCGCGATCTAAGCTGGCGCGAAGAAGAGCTGCGCGCCACCAACGAAGAGCTGCAGCAGCAGACCCAAACCTTGCAGGCCTCGCAGCAGCGCCTGGTGGCTCAGCAGAGCGCCCTGGAAAATGCCAATACCGAGCTGGAAGAAAAAGCATCCATCTTACAGGAACAGCGCGCCATCCTCAATCACCAGAACCTGGAGCTCAAACAAGCCCAGCAAGCCCTGGAACGCAAGGCCGAAGAGCTGGCCCAGGCCAGCCGCTATAAATCTGAATTCCTGGCCAATATGTCGCATGAGCTGCGCACGCCCCTCTCCAGCCTGTTGATCCTGGCGCGCATCCTGGCCGACAACAATGACGGCAACCTGACCAAAGAACAAGTTGAATCAGCCAACATTATCTACCATTCTGGCAACGACCTGCTGGCCCTGATCAACGAAATCCTGGACCTGGCCAAAGTTGAGGCCGGCAAGATGCTATTTGAATTTACCAACATGAGCCTGGCCAGCCTGGCCGATGCCATGCGCAGCCAATTTGAGCACGTGGCCGTGGAGCGCGGCCTGGATTTCACGACCTTCATCGAACCCGGCCTGCCGGATAGCATTGAAAGCGACCAACTGCGCACCCAGCAGGTGCTGAAAAACCTGATCAGCAACGCCATCAAATTCACCAGCCAGGGCAGTGTGCGTCTCTTGATCGAGCGCCCCAACGCCAAAGAGCAAGCCATGCTGGCCAATTTGGCCGCCAACAGCCCACTGATCGCCTTCCGCGTGGCGGATACGGGCATTGGCATGACCCCCGAAGAGCAGCAGCGGGTCTTTGAGGCCTTCCAACAGGCCGATGGCTCAACCAGCCGGCGCTACGGCGGCACCGGGCTGGGACTGACCATCTCGCGCGAGCTGGCTACCAAGCTGGGCGGCACCATCACGCTGCAAAGCCAGCCGGGCAAAGGGTCCACCTTTAACCTCTACCTGCCAGAACGACACAGTGCAGACGAAAAGCATCCGGCGGGTACAGAGCATCCGGCGGATAGAGAGCATCCGGCGGATAGAGAGCTTCCGTCAGGCGGAGCGCTGCCGGCCCCCCGCCCCACGCCAGCCCAACCCCTTGCCAGCGACGACCGCCAGCACTTGCGCAAAGGCGATCGCATCCTGCTGGTGATCGAAGACGACCCCAACTTTGCCCGCCTGTTGTACAATTACGCCCACAAAAAGGACTTCAAATGCCTGCTGGCGCCGGATGGTGAAAGCGGCTTGCAAATGGCAGCCGAGTATACCCCAGATGCCATTTTGCTTGACCTCAAGCTGCCGGGCATGGACGGCTGGCAGGTGCTGGAACAACTCAAGCAAGACCCCGAGCGCCGCCACATCCCGGTTCACATCCTCTCGGCTTCTGAAGAAACGCTGGAGGCTTACCAGCGTGGGGCGGTGGGCTTCTTGACCAAACCCGCCAGCCAGGAAGCCCTGGATAAGGTCTTCCAAAAAATCGAGGGCCTGATGGCCCACAGCATCAAGAACCTGCTGGTGATCGAAGATGATCCCAGCCTGCGCCACAGCGTGCGCGAGCTGTTGGGCGGGTCTGATGTCAAGGTCAGCGAGGCCCCCAGCGGCCAGGCCGCCCTGGATCTGCTGCGCCTGCACGCCTTTGACTGCATGATCCTCGACCTGACCCTGCCGGATATGAGCGGCTTCGACCTGCTCAACCGCATTGACGCCGAGGAGAATATCCCGCACTGTCCGGTGATCGTCTGCACCGACCAGCCCCTGAGTGAAGAAGACAACGCCCGGCTGATGAAGTATGCCGACAGCGTCATCATCAAGGGCCTCAAATCGCCAGAGCGCCTGCTGGACGAAACCGCCATCTTCTTGCACCGCGTGGTCGCCGGTATGCCCGCCGAGAAGCAGCGCCCCGCCGCCAACCTGCACGACCGGGATGCGGTCTATGCCGGTAAGCATGTGCTGGTGGTGGATGACGATATGCGCAATGCCTTCGCCCTTTCACGCTTGCTGAGCGGCAAGGGCCTCAAGGTCAGCATCGCCCGCAGCGGCCAGAAGGCATTGGAGATGCTCGAAAGCGCCGAAAGCGACCCCCAGACCCAGCCGGTGGACCTGGTGCTGATGGATATCATGATGCCTGAGATGGATGGCTACGAGGCCACCCGGCGCATCCGTGCCCAAGAGCGCTTCCGCAGCCTGCCGGTGTTGGCCTTGACTGCCAAAGCCATGAAGGGCGACAAAGAGAAGTGCATGCAAGCCGGTGCCAGCGATTACCTTGCCAAGCCAGTGGATGCCGAGCGGCTCTTTTCCATGCTGCGCGTCTGGCTCTATCAATGATCGATGGGGAAGAGACACATGAACACACCAACTGCCGCCACCAAGATCTTGATCGTTGATGACCGCCCAGAGAACCTGTTTACCCTGCAGCGCTTGCTGAGCCAAATGGAGGTGCAAGTGCTGCAAGCCTCTTCGGGCAATGAGGCCCTGGCGCTCACGCTCGAGCACGACTTTTGCCTGGCAATTGTGGACGTGCAAATGCCTGAGATGGATGGCTACGAGCTGGTTGAGCTGCTGCGCGGCAACCCCGCCACCGCCACCCTGCCGGTCATCTTCGTCAGCGCGGTCTTCTCAGACGATTACCATCACCGCAAGGCCTATGAGAGCGGCGCGGTAGATTTTATGAGCAAGCCTTTCATCCCCGAGATCTTGCTCAGCAAGGTCAAAGTTTTTATTGAGCTGTACCACCAGCGCCTGAAGCTGCTGGAAAACGTCCAACAGCTTTCGGTGCTCAACACCCAGGTGATGCGATTGAACACCGGCCTGGAAGAAATGGTCCGCCAGCGCACCCTGGAGCTGGAGCAGCGCTCGACCGAGCTGCAAACCACCCGCTACGAGGTGATCCGGCAGCTTGGGCGGGCGGCTGAGGTGCGCGATAAAGAGACCGGCCAACACGTTGAGCGCGTCTCGCAGTACGTGCGCCTGCTGGCCCTGGCGGCAGGGCTGGATGCCGAAACAGCCGAGCTGTATTACACCGTGGCCCCCCTGCACGATATCGGCAAGATCGGCATCCCCGACCAGATCTTGCGCAAGCCCGGCCCGCTGGACACGGAAGAGATGCGCACCATGCGCCAGCATGCCGAGATCGGCGCCCAGATCATCGGCGAGCACCCCTCAGAGCTGATGCGCACCGCCCGCCTGGGCTGCCTTTACCACCACGAGCGCTGGAACGGGCAGGGCTATCCGAACCGGTTGGCCAAAGAAGATATCCCCCTGGTGGGGCGCCTGCTGGCCCTGGCAGATGTCTTTGACGCCGTCACCTCACCCCGGCCCTACAAGGCCGCCTGGCCGCTCGAAGAAGCCTTTGAGCTGGTGCAGAACGAGACCGGCGAGCACTTCGATCCCTATTTTGCCGACCTCTTCTTGCGGCAGCAAAGCAGCGTGATCGAAATCTACCACGCCCACCAAGATTAAACAGAACATATTTTCTAATTACCTCTTGTGGAATCAAAAACTCTTGCTATAATGATTCCAGAAGCGGATGATTCCTCGTCCGCACCGATCCCAGATCGGTTCCCCCTGGCACGGGTTGCGTAAACAAAAGTGATGGGCAATATATGCTGGCGTTTTACGCCAGTGTAAAACGCTAGCACACAGCACCGGCGTGCGGTCTATCCGACGCGCCAATCCTGCGGCAGCGCAGCGCCCACATCACTGTTGTTCTCTTGCCAGGGGATTCGACGCGCAGCCTGTGCCAGGCGGGGCTTCTGGGAATTTCACCCCCACAAAAGGAGCCTTGCCCATGCCTCAATCATTCCGTGCTGCACAATCTGATTCACCCCCCCAGGTAGACGCCGACGCCGGCATTATCCGCGGTGTGTCCCTCGCCCAAGTAGGGCAGGCGGCTGGTCACAGTCTACAGTTCGACGCCGTCAGCCTCCATAACATGCTCAACCTGGCAGCCCCGCAAACCCGGGGCATCAAATCTCGCTTCACCCATCCCTCTATGTTGTCAGATGGCCTTGGTACTTACCTGGGCCGTGTTCGTGATCTTCGCCTGGATGGTGACAAGCTGGTGGGAGACCTGCACTTGGCGCAGAGCGCCAGCCGTTCGCCCGCAGGAGACCTGCGGGCTTACGTCCTCAGCCTGGCGGCTGAAGACCCCGCCGCCCTTGGCCTCTCGGTTGTCGTCGATCTCGACCTTGAACCCGTTCAAAATCAACTCCCCGCCGCCCGCATCACTGCCTTTTATTCAGCCGATCTCGTCGACGAGCCGGCCCTCAATCCTGCTGGTCTTTTCAACCAGCCCCACCCTCAAGGAGAATATCAAATGTCCGAA
>CAZWFQ010000030.1:0-2053 GCA_964633225.1 uncultured Anaerolineaceae bacterium | reverse complement strand
GTGTCAGCAAACGCCATTGATGCAATCGCCCAGCGCATCGCCAACCTGGAGCGCGCCATCACCGCGCAAACCGTCCAGCTTGCCGGCCCCGCTCCCAGGGGCAACAACGGCAGCCGCATTACGCTGGGCCAGTCAGGCCTGGATCACTTCACCAATGCCTTCGATTGGATCTTTGGCGCCAGTGGCGCCAACCTGCCCACGCCAGAGCTGCGCCGCACAGATAACCTGTATCGCCTGCTCACCGGTGATATCGAATGGCACGGTGTCTTCCGTCCCGAGTACGCCTTTGCTTCCGCTTCCACCACCACGCTCGCCGACCTGGCCGCAAATGCCATGAATAAGGTCATCGTCGAGCTGTACGCCCGCCTGGTGCATTATCGCTGGTATGAACCCCTCGTTGCGGTCCAGCCCACCGATGGCACGTTGCAAGACATGGCTTGGATCCAGTTCGGCGGCATCGCCAACCTGCCAGTGGTCGCTGAGGGCGCCGCCTACACCGAGCTTACCGTCGCCGACACCAAAGAAAGCGACAGCTTCGTCAAGTATGGCGGGTATGTGGGCATCACCGACAAGATGCTGCGCAACTCCGCTATCGGTGTGCTGCAAGCCATCCCCCGCGCCCTGGTTACCTCTGCCATCCAGACCCGCTCGGCAGCCATCGCTTCAATCTTCACCGCCAATGCTGGTGTTGGCCCCACCCTCGACCAAGACAGCACGGCTTTATTCCATACCGCCAACCATGGCAACCTGGCCACCACCGCTTACTCGTGGGCCGCCTGGAAGGCAGCCCGCCTGGAATGCGCCAAGCAAACCGAGCTGGGCTCTTCCAAGCGCCAGATGCTTTTCCCCAAGTTCTTGTTAGTGCCAGCCGACCTGTACGACCAGGCCCTGATTGACTTCGGGTATGGCGCTGGCGCAGGTGGCCGCCCGGGTGAAGGCTCAACTACCGGTTTCCTGGACGTGAACCCTTATGCCATGGACCGCCCCGGTGATCCTCGCCCCATCCCCGTTGCCGTGCCAGAATTCACCGACACAAACGATTGGGCTTACCTCGCCGACCCCATGATCGCCCCCATTATCTGCATGGCTTACGCCAACAACCCAGGCGGCCGCACCCACCCCGCCCCCGAGTTGTTCACGGCAGCCTCAGAGAGCGCAGGCCTCTTGTTCACCAACGATACCCTGCCGATCAAGATCCGTGACCAGTTCGCCTATGGCGTCGCCACCTATCGCGGCATTGGCAAGCGCAACGTCGCCTAATCAAATCTAGGTTTAAAGCCAACGAATCTACTTCGTTGGCTTTAAACCTAAAAGGAGAGCTTCATGCTCGGTAATGCGTTCACAGTCACCAACCACACCCCAGGCACAGCAGCCGCCAACTCTACGTTCACGTTCACGCCCTATAAGCCCTGCACCCTGATCCATGTATCCGCGGTTGGCTCAAACGCCAATAATGCCACCCTCACGGTCTACCGCAACGGCACCACCGCAGTTACCAAGGTTGTAGACGTTGGCGACAGCGGCACGCCGGCCGTGATTGCTCGTGAAGATTTCATCGGCGGCGAGTATCCGCACTTCGCCGGCACAGATACCATTGTCGCCGTCCTGGATTATGACGGCTCCAGTGGCACTGCCGTTCAAAATTTCTCGGTGGTCTACACCTTCTTAGAAGGCTGACCACCACACCCATGTAAGGGTGACCTGCTGGTCACCCATGTGACCTGACGGTCACCCAAAGGAGAAAAATCAATGCTAGGTAATATGTTCACCCACACCGTCCACGTCCCCGGCACCCTGGCCGCTAACATCTCAGTGGTCTTCACCGTGCCAGTGGATTGCACCATCCTGCACGTTTCCGCGGTTGGCTCAAATGCCAACAATGGCCTGCTCACCATCGGCAACACCACCACCGCAGACGCCTACCTCGCCAGCGCTTCGATCGGCGACAGCAACGTGCCGGCAGAGTTCAATCGCGCCAACTTCGTTGGCGCCGAATACCCCCGCCTCACCAAAGGCACCGTCCTTGCCGCAGCCCTCGACTTCGATGGCGCAG
>CAZWFQ010000029.1:33253-42305 GCA_964633225.1 uncultured Anaerolineaceae bacterium | reverse complement strand
GATCCGGTGGGAGATATTGCACCCAATAGAGACGGATGGACGGTCGAACAACTGGACTGGGCCAACCCAGCCAACCAAACGCAAAAACGAAAGCGAAACCCATCCACAGGCTGGCGGTTTCTCCAGGGGCAAGGGCTGCGGCAAGGCCATTTGCTGGGCGGCTGTTTTGAAGTGATTGACTGGCTGCGCGGCACCCAATTCTGGCCCGAAGCACAGGCCTGGCAAGATGCAATCCTGTTTTTAGAGACCTCTGAGGATGCCCCCACGCCTGAGATGGTCAAGTATGGGCTGCGCACCTATGCGGCCCTGGGAATCTTGCCCCGCTTGTCAGGCATCATCTTCGGCCGCCCGGGGGGAGAAGTTCCCATCGAAAAGTTTGTCGAGTACGACAAAGTACTCCTCCAGGTAGTGGCAGATGAGGCCGGGTTGACCGACCTGCCATTGGTGACCGGGATGGATTTTGGGCACACCGAACCCGGGTTTGTGCTCCCCTACGGCGTTCAGGCCGAGATAAACTGTGAGCGGCAGAGCTTTGGGATTATCGAAAACGCAGTGGTTGACTGATATTCCAGCCGCGCATTGGCGTAAGTTCGTCCGCTTCAAACCCGGCATGCTATAATCGTAATCACCCCCGGCCAATTAAGTCGGAGAATTTGACACCCAGGAGATATCCACATGAAATCCAGACCCATCACCCCATCCGTAGACTGGGTAGGCGCGGTCGATTGGGAACGCGGCTTGTTTGACGCCCTCATCCCCCTGCCCGACCGCACCAGCTACAACGCCTACCTGGTGCGGGGCAGCGAGAAAACAGCCCTGATTGATGCCGTTGACCCGGCTTTGCTCAACGTGCTGATGACGCGCCTGGAAGGGGTAGAGAAGATCGACTATATCATCTCGCTGCACGCCGAGCAAGATCACTCGGGCGGCCTGCCTGCGGTGATGGAGAAGTACCCATCAGCCCAGCTCTTGGCCAGCCCCAAGGGCAAAGAAACCCTTGCAACCCACCTGCCCATCCCAGCCGACCGCATCCAGGCACTGCAAGATGGCGAAACCCTCTCGCTGGGCGACAAGACACTGCGCTTCATCCACATCCCCTGGGTGCACTGGCCCGACACGATGGCGGCTTACCTGGTAGAGGAAAAAGTGCTTTTCACCACCGATTTCTTTGGCTCTCACCTGGCCACTTCAGACCTGTTTGCCTCGGCCGATGAAGAGCGCGTTTATCGGGCTGCCAAACGTTATTATGCCGAGATCATGATGCCCCTGCGCAACATGGCGCAGAAAAACCTGGATAAACTGGCCGGTATCGAAACAGCCCTCATCGCCCCCAGCCACGGGCCGGTTTACGACCGCCCGGCTTTGATCACCGATGCCTACCGGGAGTGGCTCTCAGGACCGTACCGCAATGTGGTACTCATGCCATTCGTATCCATGCACGGCAGCACCCTCAAAATGGTGGCTTACTTGAGCGAGAGCCTGGCCGAACGCGGCGTGGCGGTCGAAGCCTTTGACCTGACAACGTCAGACATCGGGCGTATCGCCGAAACCCTGGTGGATGCCCCTACCCTGGTGGTTGGCACCCCCACGGTTCTGGGCGGCCCGCACCCAGGCGTGATCGGCGCCGCCTACCTGGTGAATATGCTCAAGCCGCGCATCCAGTACATCTCCGTCATCGGCTCGTTTGGCTGGGGAGGCAAGGCAGTCGATACCCTGGCTGGAATGCTGGAGAACCTGAAAGCCGAGCTCCTGCCGCCGGTCTTGTGCAAAGGGCTGCCCAACGACGAAGATTTCCGTGCTCTGGATGTGCTGGCAGATGCGATTGCGGAGAAGCATAAGACTTTATCATAGTTCAAAATGATGGAGGAAGATATGAATACCCAATTCATGCCAGGTCCATCCATCACGCTCACAACACGCATCCTGTTGGTCATCACAGCGCTCATAGCGCTCTTGTTCACCATCCAGCCGGCCCCGGCCTCAGGCTCCACCTCTGCCGGCGAGGCATTTGGCCCGGCCTGCGGCATGGCGACGATCGACGGAAGAGTTGACCCACAAGAGTGGAGCAGCGCTTCAAGCGAGACTTTCCAAATGATCACCGTCAGCACAGCAGACCCGCTCACCGCCACCCTGTACGTAATGAACAGCGCAAAGTACCTGTATATCGGAATCACGATCAACGACGACGAGTTCAGCGAGCAGGCGAAATGGCTGCCAGGCGGCGACACCTTCCGCATCGATTTTGATAATGATCACAGCGGCTCTCTGTTTGCCTTGTGGGATGATGTATTGAACATTGCAGCCGGCTTCCCCCAGTTCGACGACAGATGTATTTATGGCGGAACAAACCCATCATCTTCCGGCGCAGATGTAGATTATGGTGGGAGGTTCAACGGGGCTGGCGCGGCAAACCGGGCTGGAGAGTTGAACCATTTCGAGATGAGACATCCCTTGTGCAGTGGCGACGAGCTGGATTTCTGCCTCCACCCAGGCGACCTGGTGGGGTTCAGGCTAGAATACCTGGATGGAGAAGGGCCCGATGTTTTTAACGGCTCCCACTTCTTCCCAGATAGAGAAGACACATCGATCGCGGATATCATGATCGCGCCATGCAGCAACATCAGCGACAATTATGTCCTCCTGCCTTTCATCAACAGGTGAGATGTCCAGAAAAACAAGGGCCATGGCCTTCAAATGATTGCGCACCACCTTTTGCAGGATGGCATTCGTCCTGCAGAAAAACTGTGAATCGCGATATGATTGGGATGTTCACAAACAGATCACACACCATTTTATTGAGGAGATTGAGATGGAATATCGAGAATTAGGACGCACTGGTTGGAAGGTTTCAGCATTGAGCTTTGGCGCATGGGCCATTGGCGGCACCTGGGGACCCGTGGATGAGGCCGAATCTTTGACCGCGCTGCAGAAAGCGGTTGAGATGGGGGTGAACTTCATCGACACCGCAGATGTGTACGGCGATGGCATCAGCGAGCGCCTGGTGGCAAAGCTGCGCCGCCAGTGCAAAGAAACCATCTATGTGGCTACCAAAGCCGGGCGGCGCCTGGACCCCCACGTGGCTGAGGGCTATAACCGTGCCAACCTGACAGCCTTTGTAGAACGCAGCCTCAAGAACCTGGACGTGGAAGCACTTGATCTCTTACAACTCCATTGCCCGCCAACTCAGGTTTACTATATGCCCGAGACCTTTGGGGTTTTGGACGACCTGGTGCAGGCGGGTAAGCTGCGCTATTATGGCGTCAGCGTAGAGAAGGTGGAAGAAGCCCTGAAAGCCATTGAATATCCCAATGTGCAAAGCGTGCAAATTATATTCAACATGTTCCGCCAACGCCCGGCAGAGCTGCTGTTTGAGCAGGTCAAAAAACGCAAGGTAGGCATCCTGGCACGCGTCCCACTGTCATCGGGCATGCTGACGGGCAAGTTGAAGCCCAACAGCGCCTTCGCAGCCGATGACCACCGCGCTTTTAACCGCCAGGGCCAAGCCTTTGACCGGGGTGAGACTTTTTCGGGCGTGGACTACGACCTGGGCCTGCAAGTGGTGGAAGAACTGAAGGCCATTTGCCCGCCGGGGATGAGCCTGACCCAGTTTGCTTTGCGCTGGATCTTGATGTTTGACGCCGTGACTTGCGCCATCCCCGGAGCCAAACGCCCGGCCCAGGCAGAGGAGAATTTCGGCGCCGCCAGCCTACCCGACCTCTCGGCCGAGACCATGCAAGCAGTGCAAGCGATCTATGAACGCTCCATTCGCCAACAGGTGCACCATTACTGGTAAACCAGGCCGGTACCGACCGACTGGCAAACAATCTAAGGGATGATATGCCTGTTTTTTGAAAGATCTCATCCTGCGCCATCCCACGCCTGAAGATGCCCCAGCTGTTCTTGAAATGATGGTGGCACGAGATATTGCCGAGTATGGCGAACCCGATTCCAGCCTGGGAGATTTGCTCGATCAATGGTCTGGTATTTCTATCGAACATGCAGAATGCAAGAAGACACTACACGAAAATGTTGTACAATAATATAAACTGCCGGGCGGTTGACTTGATCTGAGCAGAAAGGATTTGTCATGCCACTTGCGCTTACCCCGCCGATGGGATGGAACAGCTGGAACATGTTTGGTGCCACGGTCAATGCCGAGGTCATCATCCAGGTTGCCGAGACGTTTGTTTCTGCCGGGCTAAAGGATGCCGGGTACCAATATATAGTGATTGACGATCACTGGCACGGCGGACGCGGTGAGGATGGCAAGCTCTTCCCAGATGCGCAAAAGTTTCCCAATGGCATGAAGGCCCTGGCAGATGCGGCACATGCCAGGGGGCTAAAATTTGGCATCTATTCGGATGCTGGGACAAAGACCTGCGGTGGGCGCCCTGCCAGCCAGGACTATGAGGAAATTGACGCCCGCACTTTTGCAGAATGGGGCGTGGATTACCTCAAATATGATTGGTGCCACGCCGAGGATACGCGCGCCAATGCCGAGTATCGCTACCGGCGCATGGGCCAGGCGCTCAAAGCCACCGGGCGCGAGATCGTCTTCTCGATCTGCGAATGGGGGCATCACAGCCCCTGGTTGTGGGGGGCGCAGGTGGGCGGCAATTTGTGGCGCACCACAGGCGATATTGGAGATTCGTGGAAAGACGTTCCAGTGCCGTGGGGCTGGCTGTATGGGATTGAGACGATCGGCTTTGAGCAGCAGCGCGGCCTGGAACAGTATGCCGGCCCCGGGCACTGGAACGATCCTGATATGTTGGTGGTGGGGCTGAAAGGCAGCAGCCGCGAGATCGCCGGGGCAGGTTGTACCGATACCGAATACCGCACCCACTTCAGCCTGTGGTGCATGCTGGCTGCCCCACTGATGATCGGCTGTGACGTGGCGCACATGGATACCGCCACACACGAGATACTGCTCAACCGCGAAATGATCGCCCTCAACCAGGATCCGTTGGGGCGGCAGGGTTTGCGTGCCTGCCGCAATGGGTTGGTTGAGGTCTGGAAAAAGCAGCTAGCTGAGAAGGCCATGGGCATAGCATTGTTCAATCGCGATGATAAAAAGCACCTGGTGCGTGCCCATTGGTCTGACCTGGGCATCAAGGGGCGTTACCGGATACGCGATCTGTGGCTGCACAAAGATATGGATCACTCTGAGCATGAAGCGGAGGCCGAAGTGCCAGCCCACGGATGCGTGGTGCTGAAACTACAGCCGGTGGATTAGCACAGGCCGCCCTTGTTCAGGCAAACAATATTTATGGGGAAACTTTGATCAAACGTTGGCTCGCTCCACCAAACTTTGAAGGTGATGAAGAAAAAAGCCGTCGCGCCGGCTTGATCAACGCGACACTGCTATTCATCATAACGTATACGACCCTGGTGCTGGGGGGAAGCTGGATTGGCGGGCGGCTTCCTATGACAACCCTGCTGATCAACGCCCTCATCCTGAGCGTATGCTTATTGCTGCGCCGCTGGTTGTTTTACGGCCAGGTCACCTGGGTAGGATTTTGCCTGATCAGCCTTGGGATTGCCGCGGTCAGCGCGTCTGCCGTTAGCGTGGGAACCATCCGCACCACCGTTAGCGCGATGTACTTGTTCCTGGTGGTCATCGCGGGGAATTTATTTGGCAGGCGCGGGATCCTGGCGGCTACGCTGGCATCGTCATTGGCTGTGGGGGGCGTGATCCTGGCAGAAAACTTTGGCCTGCTCACAGTGCCCAATTACGGGGTGGGGTTCACCCAATGGATCACGTATACTTTTATGTTTGGGGTGGCAGGCTACATCACCAACTATGCCCTGCAAACTATCCTGGATGCGCTCAAGCACACACAAAAAGAAGTCGAAGAACGCAAGCGTACAGAAGAAGCTCTGCGCGATAGCGAGGCGCGCTGGCAGTTTGCACTGGAAGGCCCCGGCGATGGGGTATGGGATTGGAACGTGCAGACCAATCTCCTGTATTACTCTCCACAGTGGAAGAAAATGCTGGGATATGAAGCAGATGAGGTTGGGAACAACCTGGAAGAATGGGATCAACGGATTCATCCGGATGACCAGGAGCGCGTCTACGAAGACCTCAACCAGCATCTAAATGGACAAACCGAGATCTATGCCAGCGAATACCGGTTGCGCTGCAAAGATGGGGGGTATATCTGGGTGTTAGACCGGGGTAAGGTGCTCAGCCGCAGCCTGGCTGGGAAGCCCCTGCGGGTAATTGGGGTTCATACAAACATCTCTGAGCGCAAAAGGATCGAAGAGGCCAAGAGCAAAAGTGAGCTGCGTTTTCGCTCTCTGTTCGAGCAGACCCACGACGCCGTGTTCATCATCAACCTGGATGGGCGCCACCTGGCAGCCAACCAGCGCGCATCGGATATGCTGGGGTATTCGCCCGAAGAAATGATCGGCTTATCGCTTAACGATATCTCGGCCGAGCTTGACGGGAGCAAGAATGTGTTTTCGCAGCTGCTGGCTGGCGAAAGTGTTCCCCTCTTCGAGAGGCAATTCCGGAACAAAAATGGGCGCGTTTTTCCGGTCGAGATCAATGCCGAGCTGATCAGAGATAAAAACGGCAGGCCCCTGCACATCCAAAGCGTAGTACGCGATATCAGCGAACGCAAAGAGGCAGAAGAAGCGCTCAGG
The DNA here is from genome assembly GCA_964633225.1 of uncultured Anaerolineaceae bacterium. GTDB lineage: Bacteria > Chloroflexota > Anaerolineae > Anaerolineales > UBA4823 > JAKQIM01. The sequence continues at coordinate 35,660 of CAZWFQ010000029.1, read as the reverse complement.
GCTGCCAATGAACAGTTAAGCTTGCGTGTGGCAGAGGTGGAAGAACTACAGGCTGAGCTGCGCGAACTGGCCCTGCACGATCCGCTGACCGGGCTCTATAACCGCCGCTACCTGGCTGAGATGCTGGAGCGGGAGGTTACGCGCTCAGAACGGGAAGGGAACCCGCTCAGCATCATCGTCTCAGATATCGACCACTTTAAAGACATCAATGACACCTATGGGCACCAGGTTGGCGATCTATTCTTGATCAAGCTTGCTGGCCTGATGGCTGGCTCGACGCGCAAATCTGATTTCGTCTGCCGCTATGGGGGCGAGGAATTTGTGCTGGTACTGCCAGGAGCATCTTCTGCATCAGCCGCACAGCGCGCTGAGAAGCTCCGGCAAAAGTGCGCAGAGGTCACCATCGAACACGAAGGGAAGCACCTGGGGGTGACCATGTCTTTTGGCGTGGCAAGCTACCCCCAGGATGGCGGCAGTGGAGAAGAAACAATCATCAAAGCCGATAAAGCATTGTACAAATCCAAGCAAAAAGGAAGAAACCAGGTGACGGTTTGGTGCCGAGAAGAGGCCGTTATCACTTAGAAAGGTGAACAAAAAAATATGTCCCCGCAAAACACCGCCTTACTGATCATTGATGTGCAAGAAGAGCTCTTCCAGAAATCCACCAAAATCTACCAGGCAGAATCCCTGCTGGCAAACATCAACACCCTGGTACAGCGCGCCCACCACAGCAGCGCGCCGGTGATCTATATCCAGCATTCCAGCGATCGGATCTTGTTGAAAGGCTCAGCGGGCTGGGAACTGCATGAGCAGCTCCAACCCCTGCCTGAGGACTTGATCGTCCACAAGGAACACGGCAATGCCTTTGAGGCCACCAACCTGGCAGAGCTTCTGCAAGCCAGAAATATCACCGCCCTGGTGATCACCGGGCTGGTGACACATGGCTGCGTGCGCGCCACCAGCATCGGCGCACTGGAGTTGGGCTACCACGTCACCCTGGCTAAAGACGCACACAGCAGCTACAGCAAAGATGCCGCCAGGCTGATCGAAGAGCTGCACGAAAAGCTGAGGGCGATGCAGGTAGAGTTAAAATCTACCGCAGAAATCTCATTCGGCTAGTTTACGAAGTTTCAAGCAGGCGGGCAGACGATGGTATTGCCCGCTCTGCCTTGGATCATTCAACGAAGGTAATGGTATTTTCTCGCCGGGGGGCGCGCTCTCCCAGCGCTTCATTGCCGTAACCCAGGGATAGGGCAAACCAGGGCTTAAAGCCCTTGGGAATGCGCAGCTCTTCCAGCAAGAAGGCACCCTCGGGCGTTTCCATAGCAAGCTTAAAAGAGGCCAGGTAACAACTGCTCAAACCCAGGGATTGGGCGGCAAGCGCCATGTTCTCCAGTGCGTTGGCGCAGTCGGCCCCAGCATAAGCAGCGTCATCTTCGCCAGAGACGATGATCGCCATCGGCGCGCCCCTGAAGCTGTCGAAATTGGGATCCTCGGCCCGCAGGCGCAGGCTCTCGATCGGCGACTGGAGCATGACCCGCTTATTCTCAGCCGAGATCTTATCCAGCACGGCCCGCCTGGTGATGACCGTGAAATGCCAGGGCTGGCGGTTCATGCCCGAGGGGGCAAATTGGCCGCATTGAAGGATGATGTCTATCTTTTCTTTCTCCACCGGGGTGGATTCATAACTGCGCACACTTCTCCGTTCGAGGATGGTTTTGATGGTTTCGTTCATGCGGATTGTTCTCCCTTGTGTGGTGTTGGCATCATTATATCGCGAGGCGAAGAGATTATCACCGCAGAGAGGCGGAGTGCGCTGAGTTTCGAAGGCTATCTCTGCGGTCAGCCGCTTTAATCACAGTGGGCAGCGAAGTGATTTATAATCAGTGTACAGGAATTACAGAGATAAAATTGTTAGAGGAGCAACCTATGCGAGACTACCAGATTGAACTAGAGATTGTCGAAGGCAACCCCGGCCAACTGCGCAGCGATGGAAGCTATCCCGATTTCGCCCGGGAAGGCATCTGCGCCTGGATGTATGGGCGGCTTCAGGTGGGGCATTAGAGGAGGCAAAGATGAAAAATAATGATCTTCTCACCAAAATTCTAGCCATCGCTGGAACGGTACTGGCATGGATCCCAATCTTGCTTCCCGTCGTGTTCTGGCTGGTGAGGCTGCTCCAAGGAGGCCGGGGCATGTTTGATTTTTTGATGCCGGCTGAGCTTTTTCCATTGTTCCTGGTTGGCGGTGGGCTGCTGCTGTGGGCTGCGCTGCGCGTGCGCATCCAACACCAGCTCATCGCCTGGAGCCTGGGAATTGGGGTGTTCATGGTGATTGCGTCTCAGGGGCTGGCCGTGGTCACCGGGCTGGCCTCTGGCGAGACGGCCATGGGCGGCTGGCAGTGGGC
>CAZWFQ010000029.1:31394-33153 GCA_964633225.1 uncultured Anaerolineaceae bacterium | reverse complement strand
GGCTACATCTTTATCGGGCTGGGGATCATCCTGGCCCTGGTAGATATGCTCAAGAAGAAGAAAAAGTGATGAATGGCCAGAACCTTTTCCTATCAAAGACGCCTATTGGTGTTCACTACCCCTTGAGCGTGCCAGGCATAAATTCGGGATGCTGGCTGAGCACCTGGCGGGCGATCTCGTAGCCCTGCTCCATCAATTCATCGGCATGGTGGAAATCCCATAGCGGGATGGGGTCTTGGCTTGCCAGCCCGAAGTATAAGAGCGGCACGCCGCGGGCGGCTGCCAACTCCAATTCCAGGTCGGCCTGCCGCCTTTCCACAGCCATCGAGAGTTTTTCCAAGAAGGCAGGCACCCCTTCGGCGATGCCTGGCGTATCCCGCACATCGGTCAGGTCTAATGCCACAATGCGGGTGGCCCCCATGCGCAAGGCTGGCTCTACCGGCAAGTTGCTGACCACACCGCCATCCATCAAATAGCGGTGATTCCTTTTTACCGGCAGCACCCAAGGGGGCAAAGCACTGGAAAACAAGACCGCCTCCAACACGTTCTCGTCCAGGTCATCACCGTGCAGCACCGGCTGCCCACTGTTCAGGTCAGACGAAACGATCACCAGGCGCGGCGATTGAAAGTCTGCAAAGCGCATTTCCTCGCTCAATCCATGGGCGACCAAAAATTCACGGATGCGGCGAGACGGATCACTGTAAGAACGTCCCATCATCGTGCGGATCGCCAGCCAAAAATAATTGGCGGGCAGCAAATCCATATCCACCACTTCGCGCCAGGAGGCGGCAAGATGATCCAGGCTGCTCTTGGAGAAACCGTTGATCGCCAGGAAAGTGGCGTTTACCGAGCCGATTGAAGTACCCACCAGCAAGTCGGGCCGGTAGCCGGCTTCTAATAAAGCATACAAGGCCCCTACCTGCAAAGCCCCGCGTGATCCGCCTCCGCTGAGCACAAAGGTCAATTTTTCTTCCATACTTGGTCCCTTTCACACTTCAGGCACAGAACTGCCGGGCTGTTTCCAGGTAGACTTCGGCGCAAGCCGCCACGCTTTCCAACTCAACCCATTCTTCAGCGGCATGCGCGCCACCGCCGCGTGGCCCCAGCAGCAGGCTGGGGATGCCAGCCGCCCACAAGGTAGCCGCGTCGGTCCAGTAAGAGACGCCTGCCAGGCCAGGCGGACGGCCAAAGACAGCGGCCCCGGCGCGCCTCACCGTCTGTACGATGGCAGCATCCTGGGGGGTTTCGAGAGGAGAGCGCACCATGCCCATGCGCAGTTGGGCTTTGAAGGCCAGATCTATCTGGCTCTGCTGGCGGAGGAGCGCTTGCATCTCAGCCTGCACCCCGGCAGGCGTCTCACCTGGCAGGGTGCGGCGTTCGATGGACAGCACACAGCGCTCTGGGTAAGTTGCCAGCTCGTGCCCGCCCTGGATCAACGAGGCATGCACAGAGGCGTGCCCCAAGAGGGGATGGGCCGGCTGTGTTTGCAGACGCTGCTGCAAGGCTTCGATCCCAGCCAGCACGGGGGCCATCTTGATGATGGCGTCTACGCCCAGGTCCGGGCGGGAGCCGTGGGCAGCCACGCCTACGGTCTCCACTTCCAGCCAGACATACCCCTTATGCGCCACGATCAGTTGTTCTTCGGTGGGCTCGGCAATGATAGCGCCATCTGCTGGATAGAGCGGGGCTACGGTTGTGGTACCCGCGCCAGCATATTCCTCATCCACCACCGCCTGCAAGATCAGGTCACCGCGCAGGT
>CAZWFQ010000029.1:29869-31294 GCA_964633225.1 uncultured Anaerolineaceae bacterium | reverse complement strand
CTAAATTTCATTTTTGGTGTTTAATGAGTAGTTGTAGCAATATGTTGCGGAGCAGTAAGTAACAAACAAAAAAAACTACCTAATACGGAGGAAATCCTATGAAACTCAGTGCACCTCGTCAAATCACCTTCTGGATTGCTGTTGCCCTGGCCGTGCTCGGCCTGCTTGGCATGATCGTCCCCACCCTGCCCTTGATCGGTGGCTTCGCCTTCTGGCTGGTCCTGGTCGGCTTTGTTGTATTAGCCCTGGGCAACATGCTCGACGGTCTGTAAAACAGGCGAAGAGGGGGGCACAAGGCTGTGGCTGGTCGCTCCGCAGCACAATAGCCTGTGCCCTCCCTCTCACCCAAAAATGAACGGGGGAAAAATCAGATGGATCGTCACCAACAATTGAGCATCGTTATCAGCAGTTCAGTCAACAGGAAATGTAGCCGCACCTGCTGCTGACCCTTCTAGCCTTAAAGGAAATCCCACAATCAAGGAACAGTATGAGCCTCGATCTAAGCCCTTCAATTGACCGTTATGCCGAATTGATCGTCAAGATCGCCTTAAACGTGCAGCCAGGCCAACGCTTGCTGGTTGGCAGCCCTCGCCGTTACGTGCCGCTGGAATGCGCCCCCTTTGTACGCATGCTGGCCCGGCACGCCTACCAGGTGGGGGCGCGCTACGTGGAAGTATTGTGGGGGGACGACGGGCTGACCCGTGCGCGCCTGGAGTATGCCCCGCACGACTCGTTTGGCGAAAGCTCGCCCTGGCGCGGCCAGGTGGCATTGGAATATGCCCAAAATGGCGACGCCCTGGTTTCAATTTCTGCCGAAGACCCTGACCTGCTCAAAGGCCAAGACTCGGCCCTGGTCAGCCAGATGCAGCACGCCACCCTGCAGATTAGCAAGGCCTTTGCCGATCACAACGCCTCCCAGCCGCTGAACGGCACAGTCGTCTCAGTGCCCACGCCGGGTTGGGCGGCCAAAGTTTTCCCCTCCCTGCCGCCCGAGGCCCAAATAGAGCACCTGTGGCAGGCCATCCTGGCAGCTTGCCGGGTGGAGGCAGCAGACCCAGTGGCAGCCTGGCAGGCGCACATCCGGCAGATCCGCCAGCGCGGCGCTTACCTGACCGCCAAGCAATACACGGCCCTGCACTTCCGCGGCCCTGGCACAGACCTGCGCGTGGGCCTACCGGCCGGGCATGCCTGGGCAGGCGGGCAGGCCACCAGCCACAGCGGCATCCCGCACGTGCCCAACTTCCCCACCGAAGAGATCTTCAGCCTGCCGCACCGTGAGCGGGTGGAGGGGCATGTGACCACCACCAAGCCTTTTGTGCACGCCGGGCGGGCGATCGAAAAGTTCACCCTCAGCTTCTCAGCCGGGCAGGTGGTGAAGATCAGTGCCGACCAGGGCGAAGAAACCCTGCGCCACCTGATCGAGAC
>CAZWFQ010000029.1:0-29769 GCA_964633225.1 uncultured Anaerolineaceae bacterium | reverse complement strand
ATTTTATGAGGAACGCAAGCGTATGATCTATTCTACCCGCCCCTATTCTGATATGGCCGATAAACTGGCCATGGCTGAGCTGGCCCAGGCTGCCCCCGAGAACAACCTGCATAATGTAGACCTGCCTTACCGCTTGAGTTCTTGGGCTTTGGATGACCCGCACAACACCTGCCTGTGGTTGGACCGTTCTGGCCGCCTTGCTGCCTGGGCCATGATGCAAAGTCCATGGTGGATGGTAGATTACGCCTGCGACCCACAAGATGAGGCAGCGCTGCATTCTCAGATCTTGAGCTGGGCTGACCAGCGGGCGCGCCAAATGATCGGCAGCGAACAAGGCCGCCCGGCCTGGTTTGTGGTGGCCTTCAAAGAGCAGGCTGAGCGCATCCGTGATTTGGAGGCAGCCGGTTTTGCCTGCCAGGCCGAGGTGGGCGAGCAGTCTTGGTCCAAGGTGTTGATGCGGCGCAAGGCTTCCCTGCCGGTGGCCAATTACCATATTCCCCCCGGCTTTGTGGTGCGCCCGCTAAACGGGGTTGGTGAAGTGGAAGCCTATGTAGAGCTGCAGCGTGCTGTATTCGAAACCAAGACCATGACGGCAGAATGGCGCCAGCGCACCCTGCACCACCCAGCCTACCGCCCCGACCTGGATATTGTGGTGGAAGCTCCCGATGGAAGGCTGGGGGCTTTTTGCATTGCCTGGCTCAACGGCACGGATGGGCACATCGAGCCTTTAGGCTGCCACACAAACTTCCGGCACTATGCCCTGGGACGGGTGGCCCTGGCTGAGGCCCTGCGGCGCTTGAAAGCTGCCGGGGTCGAGCAGATCTACGTCGAAACCGACAACTACCGCGATACAGCCTTCTGCCTTTACGAGAACATGGGCTTCTGCGTCCTGCGAGATGTGCTCATCTTTCGCAAAGATTATGAAACCGACCAAGATGACTGACCAGCACCAGCTCCTTCACCAAACAGGTCCAGAAGTGCAAGCGATCCAGGCCATATTGACCGACCTGCGCACCGGGGATGTGGATCAAGCCGTCCAAAAACTGCAAGCCCTGAGAGAAACCATTCACGCCGCCATCCCTGCAAAACTGCGCATCGGGCGCGGCATCACCTGGGTGGTGCAGCGCATCAGCGATCTGCTGGCAGAGGGCTGCCCTGATGCAGCGGAATTCATATCTCTGGCAAAGTTATTAAGCCGCCACATTTCTGACAGCGACCTCTTGTTCGGTGTGCCGATCTTTATGATGGGAGAAGCTGGGAAGCGGCAACCGGAGGCAGTGTTTGATTTTTTTGCCCGGGCGGCTGATTCGCAAGATTGGGTCGTGCGCGAGTTCGCCCAGGGAGGCTTTCGCGAACTGATTGGGGAGCAAAGAGAGGCCGTACTGCCCTGGCTGAAGCAAATGGCGCTGGATAAGAGCCCTAACCGGCGGCGTTTTGCCGCTGAAACTCTGCGCCCGGTCACGGTCAGCCGCTGGATGTTCCGCCAACCGGAATATTCCTTGGGCGTTCTGAGGTTGATGTTCCAGGAGGCCCACCCTTACCCCCGCATATCAGTGGGCAATAACCTGAGCGACCTATCTCGCCGGCAGCCGGAGTTGATTTTCAACATCGTACAGGAATTGGTGGCAACGCAGGATAAAAACAGCTACTGGATTGCCGAACGCGCCTGCCGTAACCTGGTGAAGCAGGCACCTTTGCGGGTAATGAATATCTTAGAGGTGGACGAGTACCACTATAAAGACCGAAATTTCTACCGCAGCCAATTGTATCAATGACTTGCCGGCGCAGGCGGGGCGGCTGCTTCATACACTTCCCACTGGCGCAGGCCGCGGCGCATAAGTAACATCGCCATCCCGCCCAGCCCCAGCAGGCTGCCGTTTACCAAGATTACCTTCTCTAACCCAAAGCGTTCGGCGCTGGCGCCCACCAGCAAGAAAGAAAACGGCTGAAGGCCAAAGCTAACCATATCGTATTTTTGGAGGTTCCTGTCATGCGAAGCGCTCAAACAATCCTGCGCAGCATTATTTATATCGTATTAGGCTTGACGTTGGTGGCTTTGGCCTGGTTTTTACCCCCTGCCAAGGTCCATTATCACGTCACCGAGCAGTATATTTTCAACAGCCAGCAAGCCGGGGCCCAGGTCAGCCTGGGGGTGCTGCTGCCGCGCAGCGGGCCTTACCAAACGGTGAAAAACCTGGCAATCACCTGGCAGGGCGATCAAGAGACGATCGCCCACACGGATGTAGATGAGCTGCGCCTGGAAGGTGGGTTGCAGACGGCGAACATTGAATATGACGTGACCCTATTCCAGGGCCCGGCGCACTGGGATGCGCCAGTCTCAGATGCCATGCTCCAGCCGCAGGAGAATGTTGAAGCGGCAGACCCGGTGCTGGCAGAGCTTGCCAACAGCCTGGCCGAGGGGCAAAGCCGCCAGGATGCGTACCGCCTGTTCGAATTTACAGCTCAGGCACTGGATTGGCCCCAGGGTTCGCGCGTTAATGTGACCCCATCAGCCCGGCAGGCATACGAGGCCGGGATTGGCGGGTGCGAGGAGTTTGCCAACCTGTACACCGCCCTGGCACGGGCCGCCGGCATCCCGGCGCGTTCGATGGCTGGGCTGGCAATGCCTTTGGGGTTTCCGCCCTTCTGGTCAGCCAGCGCCACCTGGAACTCTCCGGCAGGGGCACACGCCTGGAATGAAGTCTACGTGGATGGGGCCTGGGAATTTGCCGATGCCAGTTGGGCCTCCAGCTCGCCGCTGCGCCAGCTTTATTTTGGCCGCACCGATGGAGCCCATTTATCTTACGGTGAAAACGGTGAATTGAACGCCATTTACCAGGCCATGCAAGCCTGGGCCGAAGGGCGCGGTGAATTATCGGCAGCCATGAGCGCTCCGCTGCACTTCGCCGCATCTGCCGACACGCCTGGCGTAGAAGTGGTGCCCGGCATCGAGATCAAAAAAGGCTGGGATGGGCGTTGGGTTGCCGCAGTTGCAGTTTACATCCTCTTCTTGGTTGCTTGCCGTTTGATTGAAAACCACCTGAAGAAACGCAGCCCTGGTCAACCAGCCTCCTGAAGACAACGCTCACCATGAACCAAGCACCCACATCCCAACTGACACGTGGCTATGGCATGGCCCTTGCCAGCGCAGTGACTCTCTCGACCACTGCCATCCTCATCCGCCACCTGACCCAGGCCTATGAACTGCCGCCTTTGGTCCTGGCCTTCTGGCGCGATCTATTTGTCATGTTCAGCCTGCTGATCATCCTGAGCATTGTGCGCCCGGCTTTGCTGCGTGTTTCGCGCCAGTACCTGCTGTACCTGGTCTTTTATGGGCTGGTGCTGGCAAGCTTTAACGCCTTATGGACGCTTTCGGTGGCGATCAACGGCGCCGCCGTTTCGACCGTGCTGGCTTACTGCTCGGCAGGCTTCACAGCCCTTTTAGGTTGGTGGCTGCTGAAAGAAGACCTGGGCTGGGGCAAGCTGCTGGCTGTGGCCCTCAGCCTGGGCGGCTGTGTGCTGGTGGCTGAGGCGCTCGACCCGGCTGCCTGGCGCTCTAACCTGGCAGGCATCCTGACCGGGGTGCTCTCAGGGCTGGCTTACGCCGCCTACAGCCTGATGGGCCGCTCTGCTTCGCAGCGCGGCCTGAATCCCTGGACGACGGTGCTGTACACGTTTGGGCTGGCGGGTTTGTTCTTGCTGATTGCCAACCTGCTTTTCGGCAGTTTCCTCCCCGGAGCAGCCGCCCGCCCTGCCGACCTGCTCTGGCTGGGCCAGGCCTGGTCCGGTTGGGGCTATTTGCTCCTGCTGGCAGCCGGGCCGACCCTGCTGGGCTTTGGATTGTATAATACCAGCCTGGTCTACCTGCCCTCCAGCGTGGCCAATTTGATCGTCACCTCAGAGCCGGTCTTCACTGCCATCATGGCCTATTTTTTATTCAAAGAGCGGTTGAGCAGTGTGCAGGTCGCCGGCAGCCTGCTGATCTTGTGCGGGGTCATCTTCCTGCGGGTGTATGAGGGCAGGCACAAGCCTGCCCTCTCCACCCAAGACGCGGCCTAAGACAGCTTACGCCGGTACACGCCTGCGCTGCGCGTCATCAAGCCCACGTCGATCATGCCGCGCCGCAGGCTGGCCACATCGTCGTGGAATTCTAACAACACCTGGTTCACCTGCTGTTCGCTGTAATCGCGCTCCGGCTCGAACTCCTGCACGATGTGTTCCAGGACGATCTGGCGTTTTTTAAGCTGGGCCGGAATCTGCACCAGACGCCCACGACGCACAAAGGTGTTCAACACCTTGCTGCGGTAGGCGTCTTCTGCTACACCCGGCTCGGCGCCCGGCTGGGGCACCTGGATCAACTCAGATAAGGTCTTATTCAATGCTGCCTCCACCAAAGTATAGGTCTGGTAATATTGGTCTTTATGGGCCTGTAAGAGGCCGGCCTCAGCCAGGGCTGAGAGATGGTACGAAACGGTGGCCGGTTGCAGGTTAAGGATGGCTGCCAGTTCTTCGCCATGGCGGGGCTTGATGCGAATTAGATTCAAAATTAGCAGGCGCACCGGGTGGCCCAGGGCTTTGAAGAGCCGGGCGCGTTCTTCTAATCCAAATTCCGAACGAATATTACTCATTCCAGGCCTGCCTTCCAGTGGCCATCAGGTAATTATCCAGGAAAATGCGCTGGGCAAACTTGAGTGTGCTGATCTTGATCTGGGTCTTGACCAGCTCTTGCTGATCGCCCAGGGCACGATGCACCTCAAGCTCTGCCTCGCCGTAGCGGATCATCTGGTCGCTGGCCCATTTAAAGCCCTGGGACAGTTTTTCTAGCTCGGATAAATCGGTTTCGAAGATGTGACGGTAATCATCCATGTTGCACCTCGCGAGTCATGCCAGCGGCACAGCCGCCAGTCATAAGATTATATTCTAATCAAAATTCCTTTATTTGATTAGAATAATTTATAATCACAATTATTACATACGATTATAAATTTGTCAAATTAAAAAGTGTTTGCGCACCAGGTTTTGGGATTACAATAGATTTATGCTTAGCACCCGTCATGCCACACCCCTCAATGCAGCCTTGCTTGCCGGGCTGGGCCGGCGCACCTTCTACGACAGTTTTGCGGCCGATAACACGCCTGAAACGATGGCTGCCTACCTGGCTGGGGCCTTCAGCCCCCAAAAGCAAGCCGCAGAGCTGGCCGACCCGGGCACGCTGTTCCTGATCGCCGAAGGCGATGGTCAAACAGCCGGTTATGCCCACCTGAAGGCCGGCCAGCCCCCGCCTGCATAGATGAAGCTAAACAGCGCCACGCCGATGTACTATGGTTAGATGCGTGGGAGAAGAACCCGAGCGCCATCGCCTTCTACCAAAAGTGGGGATTCACGGTGGTGGGCGAGCAGGGCTTTCAGATGGGGGATGATCTGCAGCATGATCTCTTGATGCAAAGATGGAGATGACCTGCAAACTTATGCGCTATAATTGTATCTATGACTGACATTCATACCCCCAATTGGGTCAAGCACGCCATCTTTTACCAGATCTTTCCCGATCGCTTTGCACGCAGCCCGCGTGCCCCGCAACTCCCCGGTGTGGCCTTTAAACCCTGGGGCAGCCCGCCCGAAGAGCAGGGCTTCCAGGGCGGCGACCTGTATGGCGTCGCCGACAAGCTGGGCTACCTGAAAGAGTTGGGCATCACAGCTCTCTACTTGAACCCCATCTTTGCCTCAGCCGCCAATCACCGCTACCACACCTTCGACTACTACCAGGTGGATCCACTTCTGGGCGGCAACGCTGCCTTGCGCACCCTGCTGGATGAAGCTCATGCCCTGGGCATCAAGGTGGTGCTGGATGGGGTTTTCAACCACGCCAGCCGTGGATTTTGGGCCTTCCACCACATCCTGGAATGCGGCGGTAACTCGCCGTACCTGGATTGGTTCTTCGTGCAAGATTGGCCGCTTAACCCTTACCCGCGCAAACGCCGCGAGCATCTGAATTACACCGGCTGGGCCAACCTGGCCGGGCTGCCCAAGTTCAACACCAACAACCCCGGCGTGCGCGCCTACCTGCTGGATGTGGCCCGCTACTGGGTGGATTTTGGCATCGACGGCTGGCGGCTGGACGTGCCCAACGAGATCGATGACGACTCCTTCTGGCAAGAATTCCGCCGCCGGGTGCACCAGGCCAATCCCGATGCCTACATCGTGGGCGAGATCTGGGGCGATGGCAGCCGCTGGCTGCAGGGCGACCAGTTTGACGCCATTATGAATTATGTTTTCCTGGCCCTGGCTGTGCAGTTCTTTGGTAAAAAGACCTACCATCGCAGTTATGAAAAGGCCCGCCGCTACGGCCTGCGGGTGCGCAATGCGGTTAACTTTGCCCAGTACCTAGAAACGCTGTACCGCACTTACAACTGGGAGATCACCCTGGCGCAGCTCAACCTGATCGACAGCCACGACACCGCCCGCTTCCACTGGATGGTCAATGGCGACCAAAGCGCCCTGCGCCTGGCGGCCCTGTTCCAGATGGTGATGCCGGGTGCGCCCTGCATCTATTACGGTGACGAGGTGGGCATGACCGGGCAGGATGACCCCGGCTGCCGCGGGGCCTTCCCCTGGCAAGCCGAAGAAAGCTGGGACCACGACCTGCTGGCCTTCTACCGGCAGATCACGGCCCTGCGCCATCGCTATCCCGCGCTGCGCGCCGGCAGCTTTGAGACGCTTTACGCTGCGGGGGATGTGTACGCGCTGCTGCGCCGCCTGGATGACCACTATGCTATCGCAGCTTTCAACACCTCCCAAGAAGAACTACAGGTCAGCATTGCCCTGCCCGCCGAGCTGGCAAATGTGCCGTGGCAAACCGCCTGGCCCGCCAGCAGCGATGCGGCTCAACAGGCCGAAAACGGTCTGCTGAAGCTGGCACTGCCGCCTCGCAGCGGGCTGGTGCTGGTCAACCGCTAGATTTTTTCTTCTGTAGATATGGTAGAATAGGCCTCTGGTTGGGGAGTAGCAGCTGCCTGATGGCAGGATGAGCAGTCACCAACACGGCGCCAGGCAAAAGCCATGACGCCTGGCTGTTCATGCGCTCTGGCAGCTTGTGCTACCGCGATTGCAAGACCACCACACGGACGACATCCGTCCATGGCGGTCTTTTTTTATCTCTCCGGGAGTATGGTCAGGTATGGAGCTTGTGACATCGTTTTTAATTGCGATCGGCCTGGCAATGGATGCCTTTGCCGTTTCGCTGGGGGTCGGCACAAGCGGGCAGGCGCCCGATTTGCGCTCGAAGAACCGGTTGGCTTTTCACTTTGGCATCTTCCAAATGGGGATGACGGTGCTGGGCTGGCTGGCTGGCAGCACAGTGGTGCACTTCATCGAAAATTGGGATCACTGGCTGGCATTTGGCCTATTGGCTTACGTGGGCGTTAACATGATCCGCTCAGGGATCAAAGGCGAAAACAATGAGCGTTATACAAGCAACCCCACCAAGGGCCACACCATGGTGATGCTGAGCGTGGCTACCAGCCTGGACGCCCTGGCAGTAGGCTTGAGCATGGGGCTGCTGGGGACTTCTGTGTGGATCCCTTCGCTGATCATTGGCCTGGTGGCGTTTGGGCTTTCAGCAGTGGGGCTATTTGCCGGCTGCCGGCTGGGAGAAAAATTCGGCCCGCGTGTAGAGATCGTCGGCGGGCTGCTGCTGGTGTTCATTGGCCTGCGTGTGCTCTTTACGCACCTGGTATGATGATGCATAAAGAGCGTTCTGGCGCTGCTTATGCAGCATAACAACCCAGCACACGCAAGGCGCGCAGGGTGTTCCACCGACTGGGCTGGCCGGTCTCTTCTAATTCGAAGAAACTCCGCCCGGGGAAGGGCCTGTAAGCCAGCCAAAGGCCATCAGCAGTTCGCTTCTTTTTCAACAACTCAATGCCATCTGCCATGCGTTCATCGTAAGACGCACCCACGGCCCGAAAGTAATCCAGGGCACGCAGGAAATCGTAATGCCAGCGTGTCGGGAAGTTGAGGCGTGTCATGGAGGGATGGATCACCTGACCGGTGCGGTGCGAATGGTATAAGCGGTGCTGCAGCAAGAATTCCCAGGCGCACTGCTCAGCCTGGCGCACCCGGTCGGCCTGCCCAGGAAAGGCCTGACGGTATTCGGCCAACCCTTCCAGCACCATGATAGTGGTATGGAATGAGGCGTGCGTGGCACCGTGAATGCGCTCGCAATTCCAACCCCCATCCACCATCTGCTGGGTCAGCAGGTATTCAGCCACGTTGTGGATGCGCTCATCAGAATATTGGAAATAGCACGAAAGCCCCAAGATCATGCCGTTGACGCAGACCTCGCTGTAATCGATGCTGCGGAAGATGTTGAGTCCGCCATCGCGGTACAGCTCTCGACGCCAGAAGTGCTCGCAGCCGCGCCGGGCCTGCGGGTTTTCAGGCGGCAGGCCCATCTGGCACAAGAGCAGCAAGGTGTAGGTGGTGGAGATCCACTTTGGGGAATAAAGCCCGCTGCCCCACCGGCCATCCGCGTCTTGCCGCGCCAGGAGCTGTGCCCCCCAGCCTTCGCTTGCCACACGCTGCCGCTCAAGGCCGTAGACCATCTCTGGCGCACCCAGCAGGTCGCGCTGCACCTGCCAGCGGATGGCCGGGTCACCGGAGAGAAGCCAATCGAGGGTAGAGGAGGAGATGTTCAAATTATGATTTCTCCGCAACTGCAGGACTTACTCTATGAGTTTGCGCCAACAGTATCCGCTACCATCTCCCTCGCCAGCCCCTCCACCGCCTCCAACATCCGTTCTGGCACATCGATCGTCCAGACCTGCTCGCTGATACGCGGATTATTCACATTCAGGGTTAACAACAGCTTCATTGGGCGGCCGCGCTCCCATTCTACTTGCGCCAGGCGGGCAGCTTTGCCATCCAACTTGATGTAGTCACCTAGCACGAACAACTCTTGCGCGCTCAAAGCTACCTGCCCGGGGGTGGATTGGCGATAATTGTGCCGCGCCGCCAACCAGTTGCCCAAGGCCACCACAGCGCCGATCAGTAAGCCTGCTGCTGCACCTGCCAGGGCGCCCAGCAAAGCCCCGCCGGCAACCGATAAGACCATCTCGGCATCCACCGCCCCCACAAAAGCATCGTCTGCCGCCACCAGTGCCCCTGCCAACAACCCAGCCACGCCAAGCAAGATCGCCATACAGCCGACAGGCAGCTTCCAAGACCCTTTGGCTTCTTCCCAGGCTGCTTCACGCAGGGCAGCCCATTCCATGGCATCGTAAGTCCACTGCACCTGGGCGCGCCCACTGTCCAGGTATTCCTGACCCGCCTGGGCCCGGCGTCTCCCCACCCACACCAGGATGACAGCCACCAACACAAAAACAGCCAGCGGCAGCCCGCCCAACAGCAGCATTCCGGCCGGGGCACTGCCAAAGATCACCGGTCCAGCCACAATTAACAAGCCAACCAGCGCCAGGCCAATTACACCCAGCAGGGGCAGCAGGGCAGCAAGATAAGGATTTGGGGGTTTGGGTTTCGTATCCATATGACAATTCTAGCCCACGAAGGTGAGCTTGGCAATACTTGCCTGGAATTCAAATTTTCCCTATTGACGCACATCTCGCGGTGATGTAAACTTATCAGGTTCGCACGCACGAGAGGAGATGGATTCAATGATCATCATCATAACCAAAGCCCGCCGCTATACCTATCCTCCTCGGAGTGCGCCTGCAGCCTGCTAAGGCCTTAATCGTTGCTGTTCCAGCCACGGTGCCCTCCTGCACCGTGGCTTTTTTTATCCAATTTTTGGTAACCTGATGAAACTGCCTTTCAAAGCCTACTGGGAATTGCTTTCCCATCACATCCAGCCCCAAAGGGGGCGCTTCGCCTTCCTGCTGACCCTGCTGGCGGCCAATATCCTCCTGCGTCTAATCAACCCGCAGGTAATGCGCTCATTTATCGATCAAGCCCTGGCTGGGAGTGCTTTACGCACCCTGTCGCTCACTGCCCTGGTCTTCATCGCCATCGTCATCTTGCAGCAGATCGTAGCGGTCAGCCTGACTTACCTGGGCGAGAACGTGGCCTGGACCGCCACCAACGCCCTGCGCGCCGAGCTGGCCTGGCATGCGCTTAACCTGGATATGCGCTTCCACAACGATCATACCCCCGGCGAGCTGATCGAGCGCATTGACGGCGATGTAACCGAAATGGCCACTTTCTTCTCACAGTTCATTGTCACCATGCTGGGCAATGTACTACTGCTGGTGGGCATTTTGGTGGCCCTCTTCCTAGAAGATTGGCGCGTGGGATTAGGATTCACCATCTTCGCCGCAATTACCATGCTGGTGCTCAACCGGTTTAAAGACATTGCTGTGCCCCATCAAAAAGCCCGCCGCCAGGCAGAGGCAGATCTGTTTGGCTTTATCGAAGAACAATTGAACGGCATGGAAGATATTCGCTCCAGCGGCGCGGTGGGCTTCTCAATCCGCGAGCTCTTCCGCTTCCAGGCTCAGATCTTGACCCACAATCGCAAGGCGCATTTCAAACGCTGGATCATCGAAAATGCCATGGGCCTGGCCCTGACGGTTGGCAGCCTGCTGGCCTTCGGCAGCGGCTACTGGCTGTACCAATTGGGAGCGGTGACGCTGGGCACGGTGTACCTGTTCATCAACTACATGGTTTTGCTGGAAGACCCATTCTGGGCCCTGACACACGAGATCGAAACCTTCCAAACCATTGGAGCCTGCGTCGAAAGGCTGGCCGAGTTCCGCCAGGTTCAGCCAGCACTCAAAGATGGACCTGGCGCCGAGCTGCCCGGCGGGGCCTTGGGTTTGCGCTTCAACAACGTCACCTTCGCCTATAACGGCGGCGAGCCCGTACTGAAGGATCTGTCCTTTGATCTCCAGCCCGGCATGATCTTAGGTTTGCTCGGGCGCACCGGCAGCGGCAAGACCACCCTGGCCCGGCTCATCTTCCGCCTGTACGATCCCAGCCTGGGGAGCATTGCCCTGGCAGGCACCGACTTGCGCGCTGCCCGCATGGAGGCCCTGCGCCGCAATGTAGCCATCGTGACCCAGGATGTGCAGCTCTTCAGGGCCTCGGTGCGCGACAACCTGACCTTCTTCGACCGCTCCATTCCCGATGAACACATCCTGGCGACCCTGGAAGCGCTGGAGATGAGCGACTGGCTGCATGCGCTGCCAGAAGGACTGGACACCGAGCTGGAGTCTGGCAGCCACAGCCTCTCAGCCGGTGAGGCGCAGTTGTTGGCCTTTGCGCGCGTCTTCCTGCGCAACCCCAGCCTGGTTATCTTAGACGAAGCATCCTCGCGTTTGGACCCGGCTACTGAGCAACGCCTGGAGCGTGCCATTGACAGGCTGCTTCAAAACCGCACCGCCATTATCATTGCCCACCGCCTGGGAACCGTCCATCGCGCGGATGAGATCATGATCTTAGATGGCGGCCAGGTGCAAGAGTATGGCGACCGCCGGCAGCTTGCCAGCGACCCAAACTCACGTTTCTACCAGCTTTTACAAACTGGCCTGGAGGAGGTGCTTGCATGAGTACCCAGACTCCCACTGTAGATCAAAACGAAAAAATCCCCGCCCTGCCCGCCTGGCGCGTCATCTGGTCGATGGTGCGCTTCCGCCCCTGGTTTTGGTTCGTTGACCTGTGGAGCGTGGCCATCATGCGCTTTTGCTGGCAGATGGCGCCGGCCTTCATCATCAAAGCTTTCTTCGATATGCTGACCGGTGAGGCGCAGTTGACTGGGGACAAGATGTCCATCGGCATCTGGGCCATCCTGGCTTTCTTGGTGGCATCTTGGCTAGGGCGCATCCTGGGGAGTTACGGCTTCTATTACGCCGACGTGCCCATCTTTGCTGAGCAATCTACCTTGCTGCGCAAGAATTTGCTACAGCACATCCTGCGCCGCCCTGGGGCCGCGCCGCTGCCCGATTCACCTGGCGAGGCCGTCAGCCGCTTCCGCAATGATGTGCTCGAAATCCCACTCTTCGTGCTGTGGTTCAATGATATCCTGACCGGCCTGGTCATCATCCTGGTTTCTTTGGTGCTCTTGATGCGCATCAGCCTGTCCATCACCCTGCTGGCGTTGATTCCGCTGCTGGTGGTGGGGATGATCGCCAACCTGGCGGCAGGCCGCATCGAGCGCTACCGCCGCGCCAGCCGCCAGGCCACAGGCCGGGTGACGGGCTTCATCGGCGAGTTTTTCGGCGCGGTGCAGGCAGTCAAAGTGGCCACAGCCGAAAAGCACGTCATCGGCCACTTCCACAAGTTGAATGACGAGCGCCGCCGGTTGACCCTCAAAGAGCGCTTGTTCGGCGAAGTGTTGAATTCTTTATACAACAATATGTCTACCCTGGGAACAGGCATTGTGCTCATCATGGCAGGCCGCTCGATGAATACCGGCAGCCTCAGCATTGGCGATTTCTCGTTCTTCGTTTACCTGCTGCAAAGCGTGGGCAACCTGGCTACCTTTGCCGGGATGGTTTCGGCACGTTACAAACAATTGAACGTGTCGGTGCAGCGCATGTATCGGCTGATGGAAGGAGCCCCGCTGCAGGCCCTGGTGGAACACAGCCTGGTAAACCTGGAAGGCCCCCTGCCCGAAGTGCACTACCCCGCCCGCACCGCCGCCGACCGCCTGGATAGCCTGGAAGCAGCCGGGCTTACCTATCACTATCCAGGGACGGAGAACGGGATTACAAGCATTGACCTGCATTTGCGGCGCGGCTCGCTGACGGTGGTCACCGGGCGCGTTGGCTGTGGCAAGACCACCCTGCTGCGTACCTTGCTGGGCCTGCTGCCGCACCAAGGCGGCCAGGTGCGCTGGAATGGCAACCCGCTGAGCGCGCCGGGGGATTTCTTGGTGCCGCCACGCTGCGCTTACACGGCCCAAGCGCCACACCTGTTCAGCAACACGCTGCGCAACAACATCCTGCTCGGCCTGCCCGGCACAGAGGATGACCTGCTGCAAGCTGCTCACCTGGCTGTGATGGAGCGCGACCTGGAGAACCTGGAAACCGGGTTCGAGACCATGGTTGGTTCACGCGGTGTCAAGCTCTCGGGCGGCCAGGCCCAACGCGCCGCCGCGGCGCGCATGTTCGTCCGCCAGCCCGAGCTGCTGGTCTTCGATGACCTTTCCAGTGCGCTGGATATCGAAACCGAGCAGATGCTCTGGGAACGCATTTTTGCCAACCCAGGCGACACCTGTCTGGTGGTCTCGCACCGCCGGCCTGTGCTGCGCCGGGCCGACCATATCATCGTGCTGAAGGACGGGAAGATCGAGGCCGAGGGTAAACTGGAAGCACTGTTAGAAACCAGCGCAGAGATGCGCCATCTCTGGCAAATAGCAGAAAACGGCGAGACGGCCTGAAGATCTACCGTATCGCCAACGGCAAGAACATGGATGCCGCCGGCGGCGGGGTGCTGGCTGGCGGGATGACCAGCAGCGTGATCGAATTGGCCGGGAAGGTGGCTGCAAAGCCGCTGGCTGTGAGCGCCTGGTTGGGCTGCTGGCGGATGGCATTCAGATACTCGCCGCTATAGCGATACACCTGGGCGCTGGTGTCTGGGTCGAAGCCCGCCAGGCTGATGGTGCTGGTGAGGGCAGCGGCAGTCTTGTTAATGATCACCAGGGTCAGGGCCCCATCACCGGCCCGCTCAGCGGCGTAGATGGACAACTGCCCCTGGTCGGCGCTGCTGGCTTGCACGCTCGTCTCGCCAAAGCCGCGCCCATGCCCGTCGTAATTCAGGTAGATGCGGAAGGCATAGGCCCCTGGCTGCCCGCTGGAGGGGGGATCCCACAGCGTGGCCAGGCCCAGCCCCTGGCGGCCAAAGATGCCCAGCACATCTGCCTGGGCCAATGTTCCATTAAGCGCCTCCAGCCCGCCCCAGTTGTACTCGGTGATAGCCAATTGGGTGCCGGGATAATATTCATCGACCCAGGCTTGCATGCGCGGGATCAGGTACACCGGCTCGCCGATCCAGCTTTCGTCTGTATAGGTAGGATCCCACAAGGCACGCGTCGAGCGCAGGCGCAGCGCCTGGTTGGCGGCGCCCCCGGCTGGCGAAAGCGAGACGCCGTTGGCCTGGGGGTAATAGTGCAAGTCCAGGTAATCCAAGAGGCGCACGCCATGCTGGGCCTCATAAGCTTGCATCTGCTGTAAATACCAGGCCGTGAAGGGCAGGCCCCCATGCGCGTTGCGGTCTTGGGGGTGTTCCCACCAGTTCCCGCCCGACTCCCAATCCAGGGCCGACCAGAAGTAAGCCGTCCAACCCCACAGCACCGGGCCTACGGTTTGGGCAGAGGGGTCAGCCGCCTTGATGGCTGCCGCCACAGCATAGGTGCTGTCGCGCAGCTCATCATAGCTGGTGGGCTGGGGGTGCACGTCGCGGTGGGTGTCAGACCACAACATGGGCTCGTTATCCAGCCCATAGAACAGCACCCCGCCCTGCGCCGCTGTGCCATACGTGGCGACCAGGTTGTCCACCCAATTGGTCACATAGCCTGGCGGCGTCTCGAAGGAGGTATCGTGTGGGTCATTACCAGTGATTGCCACCCCGTCCACGATGCCATTGCCACAGTCAGGCCGCCACTTCCAATCAGCATCCTCCTGTGCTCCATACTTCGTCATGCTGAAGCCGCAGGCCCGCGGGTCATCTTTGGGCGTCCAGCCGATCAACGGCATGGTCACCAGCGAACGCGCACCGGTGCGCAGGTCTTGCTCGAGGAACTGCTCCAGGCGGGTGTGGCCGGGGTCTTCTTGATAATTTTCGAAGTACCAGTCCATGCCCTGGTTGGTGATATCGAGCTGCCAGTTGTAGCGCGAGGTGTGGTTGCCGCCCCAACGCCGCAGCGGCAGGCCCAGCTCTTGCGCCAGGTCTTCATCGGCAAAGTTCATGCCATAGATGTAAGGGCTGATGGCGTGCCGGTCAGCGGCCGCGTTGACGCTCAGCGCCGGACCCACACCCGGCGGCGGTGGAGAGGTGGGAGGGCTGTCATCGCCCAGCAGGATGATATCATCCAGGTAGAAGGTAGGCTGCACGCCGCCGGTGGCATCTTGCCAGGTTAAATCGGTGATAGAATCCGGGCTGCCCAACTCATCCAGCGGCACGGTCACCTGGAGCCAGGTATTGGCCTGTGCAATGAAGGAGTGCGCTTGCCCGCTGTAATTGATATCCACAGCAATGGCCTGCCCGCCGCCCGCCCCGCCATGCACCCAGAAGCTGAGCGCCGAGTAGCCGCTGGTGCTGATAGCAGGATCTGCACGCAGGTATAACGCCCCCCAGCCCGCCTGGTAGGTGACGGCCAAAGAAGCGCTGCCAGCATGGACAGGGCTGGCAGCGCTGAAGTTGTACGTTCCAGCCCACGACCAATTATCCCACTCCGCCGCCAGCGCATCGCCGTAAATGATCTGGTCTGCGGCGGCCCGGGCCTGGGTGAGTGTGGCATTGGCCAGGCAGGCCAGGGCCAGGAAGAGTACAAATACAGATAAGCTTAAGGGAAACAGGCGTTTGATCGGCATAGGGCCTCCACAATAGAGAAATTATACAACCTTTGGCCTGTCATTGCCGGGCAAGCCACCCTGCCTGTCACTCGCCCCAAGCAGGGGCAACGCGATATAATTCATCCACCTGGAGGGTACGGTGATTTCAATGCCCAACGACCAATCTGCTTCGGCCTCCCCGCCGCGGGTTTGCATCCTCTACACCGGCGGCACGATCGGTATGCGCAAGACACCCGATGGGTACCTGCCCGCGCCGGGCTACCTGGCGGCCCAGATGACCGTGCTGAACGAATTTAATAACCCTGCGTTGCCCGAATACGAGATCATCGAGTTTGAGCCGCTGCTTGATTCATCCAATATGCGCCCTGACGACTGGCTGAAAATCGCCCGCTGCATCCAAGAGCAGTATGCGCAATATGACGGCTTCGTGGTGGTGCACGGCACCGATACCATGGCCTACAGCGCTTCGGCGCTGGCCTTTTTGCTGGAGGGCCTGGGCAAGCCCGTTATCCTGACCGGCTCGCAGATCCCACTGTGCGAGGTGCGCAACGACGCGGTGGAAAACCTGGTCACTGCCCTGCTGATTGCCGGGCATTACCCGGTGCCAGAGGTGTGCCTGTACTTTGGCGGCAAGCTGCTGCGCGGCTGCCGCTCGGTGAAGATGAATGCCAGCGGCCTGAGCGCCTTCGACTCGCCCAACTACCCGCCCCTGGGCACAGCCGGGATCGACCTGGTGATGAACTGGAACGCCATCACGCCGCCGCCCGGCGAAGGAACCAGCCTGCACATCGTCGAGAACTGCCGCCCGCTGGTTGGCGTGCTCAAGCTCTTCCCGGGCATTGCCGCCTGGATGGTCGAGAGTTTCCTGCGCCCGCCGCTGCAAGGGGCCGTGCTAGAGACCTTCGGCGTGGGCGGAGCGCCCGACAACGACGATGCGCTGATCGCAGCCTTCCAACAGGCAGCCGCGCAAGGCATTATCGTGGTCAGCATCACACAGTGCCGCCAGGGCATGGTCAACCTGGATAGCTACGCCACCGGCACCCGCCTGGCACGCGCTGGCGTGATCAGCGGGATGGATATGACCAGCGAGGCAGCCCTGGCCAAGCTATTCTACCTGCTGGGCAAGGGAATTGCCCTGGAACAGGCGAAAGAGATGATGTCACAAAGCCTGCGCGGTGAGCTGACCCCAGCCAGCCCCCCATGGAAAAGATAATACATACATGGAGATCATGGCAAAACAGGGAAAACCACAGAGACACAGAGTACGCAGAGAAGACCTTAACAGGTGAAAGATATGAGTATTCCGTTGGATTGGCTTTTAGAAGGTGAGCCGTGGGTGGTGTACCGCACGCGGCGCGACCTGCTGGGCGAGGCAGAAGATGCCCCGGCAGTGGCCGCGGCGCGGCAGGCTATGCTGGCATCTCCGCTGGTGCAAGGTCTGCTGGCTGAACTGGCTGGCTGGCCTGGCGAGCCGTTAGCCAGCCATAAGAGCCCCAGCCAGCTCTTCCACAAGCTGACCCTGGCGGCCGACCTGGGGCTGCGCGCAGACGACCCGGGCATGCCAGCAGTTGTAGAGCGCATCCTGGCCCTCCAATCTGAAGAGGGGCCCTTCCAACTACGGATGAATATTGGGGCCGCGCATGGCGGCAGCGGGCAAGATCAATGGGCCTGGGCCCTGTGCGATGCGCCCTTGGTGGTCTATGGCCTGGCCAGGCTGGGGCTGGCAGATCACCCGCAAGTGCGGGCGGCGGGGCAATCGTTGGTGGGGTTGGTGCGTGAGAATGGCTGGCCTTGTGCCGTGTCGAAAGCACTGGGCAAGTGGCATGGGCCCGGCCGCAAGGATGATCCCTGCCCCTTTGCCACCCTGGCCATGCTCAAGCTGCTAACCGCGCTCAACCTGCCCGAATACCAGGCCGCGGCTCGCGCCGGCGCCGAGGCCCTGCTCTCACTCTGGCAAGCCAGCCAGGAGCGCCACCCGTATATCTTCTACATGGGCACCGATTTCCGTAAACTTAAGATGCCCCTGGTGTGGTACGATCTGATGCATGTATTGGAAGTGTTAACGCAGTTTGATTGGCTGAAGGGCGACCCTCGCCTGGGCGAGATGCTGGCACTTTTGCAGAGCAAAGCCGATGCCCAAGGCCGCTTCACGCCCGAATCAGTTTGGGCGATTTGGAAAGCATACGACTTTGGACAGAAGAAGACGCCTTCGCGCGGGCTGACCCTGCTGGCCTGGCGCATCCTGCGCCGCAGAGACGGGGAGTAGGCTGAGTTTTTCAAGCGACCTTCTCCGCACACTCGGCGCCTCAGCGGTGAAAAAAGCATTTCAGGAACATACATCATGGATGCAACACAACCCACCATTGAAGTGACCCCCGCCACCACGTTTGACCGCCCCATCCTGCGCAATTTGATGGAGCTGTACCTGTACGATTTCAGCGAGTTTGACGGTGCAGAGATCGGTCCCTTCGGCCTGTACGAGTACCCCTACCTGGATCATTATTGGACTGAGCCGAACCGCTTCCCCTTCTTGATCCGTGTGGATGGGCAGTTGGCTGGATTTGTGCTGGTGACGCGTTACAATTATTTCACCGAGGAGTATAATGCCCCCGATGGCAGCAGCCCGTGGGTGATCGCCGAGTTCTTCGTAATGCGCAAATACCGCCAGCAGGGCGTTGGCGAAGAAGCTGCCTGCCGTACCTTTGAGCGCTTCTCAGGCAATTGGCAGGTAGGGCAGATTGCCAGCAACACCAATGCCTCGGCGTTCTGGCGCAAGGTGATCGCACGCTACACCGGCGGGCAGTATCAGGAGATATTTTTGGATACAGAAAACTGGCACGGCCCAGTGCAAACTTTTTCATCGCCGCCACATAGCGACTAAAGTCGCTACGACAATTTATTTTCTATTCACTACCCACCATTCACTCAAGGAACTTCCATGTCCAAACCTCTGATCGGCATCACCACCACCCACATCCCCAGCAAAAGCGGCCACCCTTTACTGGCGGCAGCCGAAGCCTATACGCAATCAATTCAACATGCCGGGGGACTGCCTGTGCTGCTGCCGCTGGACATGGACAAGGATGAAATCCAAGCCCTGCTGGAACGCTTGGATGGTATACTGCTGACCGGCGGCGGAGACCTGGACCCGGCGCACTACGCAGGCCAGCCGCATCCCAAAGTCTATGACGTGGATGCGGTGCGCGATCGGATGGAGTTGGAATTTACCCACCTGGCAATTGAGCAGCACAAACCTTTCTTGTGCATTTGCCGCGGCTTCCAGGTGCTCAACGTAGCCCTGGGCGGCAGCCTGTACGAACACATCGCAGACCAACACGCCGGGGCGCTTAAACACGATTACTTCCCCGATTATCCCCGCAGTTACCTGGCCCACAATATACAGGTGAAGGCCGGGTGCCGCCTGGCCTCGATCCTGGGCCTGGATGGGACAGATGGAGTGCTGCCCGTGAACAGCCTGCACCACCAGGGAGTACGCCAGGTGGGCAGGGACCTGGAGATCACCGCCACCGCCCCCGATGGCATGGTGGAGGCAGTGGAACTGCCAGGGCATCCTTTTGGCCTGGCTGTGCAGTGGCACCCCGAATGGATGCAAGAAGTGGTCACTGCCACCGGCCAATTCCCCATGCGCCAGCTTTTCCAGGCATTTATCCAAAGCGCCAAAGGAGGCCTGAAATGATTGGCATCTTCGACTCGGGCGTGGGGGGGCTGTCTGTACTGAGGGCCATCAACCAGCAGCTACCTGACGAGCCTTTTATCTACCTGGCCGACCAGGCCAATGTGCCGTACGGTTCTCGCTCGCTGGATGAGGTGCGCGGCTTTGCAGAGGGCATCAGCCGCTACCTGCTGGGGCAGGGCTGTAAGCTGATTGTAGTGGCCTGCAACGCCGCATCGGCGGCATCTCTGCACCATTTGCGCCACACCTTTCCAGAGGTGCCCTTTGTGGGCATGGAACCAGCGGTAAAACCCGCTGCCGAACATACCCACAGCGGCATTGTAGGCGTGTTGGCTACCCCAGCCGCCTTCCAGGGGGCGTTGTATGCTTCGGTGGTCGAGCGCTTTGCCCAGGGAGTGACCATTATGCAGCATGCCTGCCCCGGCCTGGTGCAGCAAATCGAGGCCGGGCAGTTGGAGGGAAGCGAAACAGGCCGCATTTTAGAAGACGCTCTCCAGCCCATGCTTGAAGCTGGGGTTGATACGGTGGTGCTTGGTTGTACTCACTACCCCTTTGTCATCCCACTCATTCGCAAGATCACCGGAGAGCAGGTGCGCGTGGTAGACCCGGCCCCGGCTGTGGCGCGCCAGGTGGGGCGCATTTTAGACAACCAGGGTCTACGCGATCGGGAGGCCTCTTGGAAACGCGACTTGCTGGGCGAGCCACCGTCCCGGCGCTTCGTGACCACCGGCGACCCACAGCGCCTGGCTGAAATGCTGCTGCAACTGCTGGGGGAAGAAGCAAGCTCTGTCCAGGGGTTACAATGGCAGGCAGGTCATTTAGAAGAACGATTACCTGAAGAAGGAAACTGATCGATGTTTGAAACACTACTTAACAAAAATGTCCGTATCGAAACCGAGCGTCTCTTCCTGCGCCCCTATCAGGCCAGCGACGCAGATTGGTATTACGCCATGAGCTTGAAGAACAAAGAGCACCTACGGCGCTATGAGTTCGGTAACCCGGTGATGACGATCGAGAGCGTCGAAGACGCCAGGAAGGTGTTGGTGGGAATGTCTTTGGATTGGGGGAAAAACTTCTTCCTGGGCGCCTTTGACAGGCAGAACGGTGAATTCATCGCCCAGATCTACATTGGGGTGGCCAGTTGGGGCTTGCCTGAATACCGGGTGGGCTATTTCGTCGAGCAGGCCCAAGAGGGCCAGGGGTATGTCACCGAGGCCGTGTTGGCAGCCCTGGATTTCATCTTTGAGACCCTGGGGGCCCAGCGCGCTTCGTTAGAGTGCAGCGATACCAACGCACGCAGCTACCACGTGGCTGAGCGCTGCGGTATGCAGCAGGAGGCCCATTTCCGTCAGAACAAGCGCGCGGCAGATGGGTCAAGCGAAGGCACATTATTCTACGGCCTGCTGCGCAGCGAATGGGAAGCCCGGCGGGCATACAAACCCGCCATGATCACCTTATCGCCAGACGACTTCCCCCCAGGTGATTAGCATGGAGATCGACTTCTTACAATACACCCTGGTAACCCTGGCGGCTGTAGCCGCCGGCATGATCAACGCCCTGGCAGGCGGGGGCACGCTCATCACCTTTCCCATGCTCACCGCAGTGGGCATACCGGCGGTGGTATCAAATGTGACCAACACGGTGGCCCTGCTGCCCGGCTACCTGGGCGGAACTTTTGCCCAGGCCAAGGATCTGAAAGGGCAAGAGAAACGCCTGTGGTTTGCCCTGCCAGCCGGGCTGGTGGGGGGGTTCTTGGGTGGGCTGCTGCTGCTCAACACGGGCGAAAAGCTGTTTAGCGACCTGGTGCCCTTCTTGATCTTGCTGGCATCGGGCCTGCTGGCACTACAGACCCCCCTGCGCGCCTGGTTGACCCGGCGTGCCGCCGAGGGCCAGCACAAGCCCATGGCTGAGGCCTGGACCGCCCTGCCCATCGGGCTGGCGGCCATTTACGGCGGTTACTTCGGGGCAGGCTTGAGCGTCATTATCCTGGCGGTGTTAGGATTGGTGATCGACGACAACCTGACCCGCCTGAATGCCATCAAGCAGATCATTTCGTTTGCTGCCAACCTGGCGGCGGCAATCTTCTTTGTCTTTTCAGGCAAGGTGCTGTGGCCGGTGGCGCTGGTAATGATGGTCGGGGCACTGATCGGCGGCGCGCTGGGCGGCAAGTTGGCCGGCAAGGTCAAGCCCGCCACCCTGCGCTGGATGGTGGTCACCATCGGCGTGATCGTGGGCATCATTTACCTGGTCAAGAATTTCTTGCTATCTTAATCAATTTGGTTCGTTGGGTCACCCGGCAAACTGGCGTTGGTAGAGCGCACTGTAGGCCCCGCCGCACACCAGCAGCTCGTCATGCCGGCCCTGCTCTACGATCTGCCCGTCCTGCACCACGCAGATCAGGTCGGCCGAGTGGATGGTGCTCAGGCGATGGGCAATGACCACCGCCGTGCGGCCGAACAAGAGTTTGCGCAGGGCGTCTTGGATCAAGCGCTCGGTCAGACTGTCTACATTGGCAGTGGCCTCGTCCAAGATCAGGATGCGCGGGTCAGTCAGGATCGCGCGGGCAATGCACAGCAGTTGGCGCTGGCCCACGGAGAGGTTGGCGGCCCCTTCTAAGACCCGCGTCTGGTAGCCATCGGGCTTGGCAATGATGAAATCGTGAGCGTTGGCCAGCCTGGCGGCGGCTTCCACCTCTTCATCCGAGGCCTGCGGGCAGCCAAAGCGGATATTCTCGGCCAGGCTGCCGGAGAACAGGAAAGAATCTTGCGGCACAAGGGCGATCTGGCGGTGGAGAGACTGCTGGGTCACCGTGCGCACATCGACGCCATCAATGGTGATGGCACCCTGGCTGACATCGTAAAAGCGAGCGATCAGGTTGCTGATCGAGGTCTTGCCCGCCCCTGTAGGCCCCACCAGGGCCACGGTTTGGCCGGGTTGAATGCTGAGGTTGATATCGTGCAGCACTTCGGGCAGCTCAGGGCGGTAGCGGAATGAGACATGGTCAAAAGTCACCTGGCCAGCCACGGTGGGCATATCCACTGCCCCAGGCTGGTCTTGCACATCTGAGGGTGTATCCAGCAGCTTCAGCACCTGTTCGCCGCCCGCCATGGCAGACTGCATGGTGGTGTACAGGCGGCTTAGTTCTTGAATGGGTTGGAAGAAGCGCGTGACATACGACAAAAAGGCCACCAACACCCCCAGCGTGACCTCATTCCCAGCCACTGCCCGCCCGCCAAACCAAAGTACGATGGCCGTTGAAAGCACGCCCAAGAACTCGATGGCAGGCAAAAAGATGAAAGAGAGCGTCATGGCATTGATGTTGGCATCCCGGTTGGCCTCGTTGACCTGGGTGAAGCGCTCTTGGGTGGAACCCTCTTGGCCAAAAGCCTGGATGACGCGCACCCCGGCGATATCTTCAGCCAGGTCACCCACCACGCGCGCCACACGCGTGCGCGTCTCACGGAAAGCCACCCGGGCGCGGCGCGAGAACCAAACCGTCACTGCCAGCATCAACGGCAGCACAATGAAGGTCAGCAAGGCCAGGCGCGGGCTCATTGAGAGCATGATGACCATGATGCCGATCAAGATCACAATATCGCCCATCAATGTGATGACGCCTTGCGAAAGCAGCTCATTGATCGTAGCCACATCGTTCATCACGCGCGAGACGGTCACACCGACAATGTGGGTATCGTGGTAACCCAGCGACAGGCGCTGCAAGTGATTGAACAAGGCACTGCGCAGGTTGGCCAACACCCGCTGGCCCACCCACGAGAGCAGGTAGTTCTGCCCAGCGGTGGCGAGATATAGGCCGATAAATGCCGCGCCCGTCAGGAGCGAGATCTGCGCCAACCCGGTACGGTCGCCCTGGGCAATGAACTGGTCTACCGCCACCTTGAGCAAGTAAGGCGTCAACAGCGTCAGGCCTGAAACGACCAGCATCGCCAGGAAGGCCAGCACCATCTGGCGTTGATAAGGCTTCAGGAAAGCCAGCAGGCGCACCACCACGCGCTTATTGAAGGCGGCTCCGCGCTGGTCGCTGTCGCCGCCCGAAAACTGCTCAATGATGCCCCGGGGCCCCATACCCGGGTTAGAAACGCCAATCCCAAAACCCATCCGCTATCCTTTTTTCAACTGCTGGTGATAGATATTCTGATATAAGGTCGAGCTTTTCAGCAGCTCGTGATGCTTGCCACTGGCAACAATGCGGCCCTTGTCCAACACCAGGATCAGGTCGGCGCGCTGAACAGTGCTCAGGCGGTGGGCAATGACAAAGGTTGTGCGCCCCTGCATCACCCGTTCCAATGCCATCTGGATCAGGTGCTCGGTCTCGCTGTCTATGCTGGAGGTGGCATCGTCGAGGATCAAGATGCGCGGGTCAGTCAGCAGAGCACGCGCAATCGCCAGGCGTTGCTTCTGCCCCCCCGAAAGGGTGACACCGCGCTCGCCCACGTGGGTATCGTAGCCATGACTGGCCTGCAAGATAAAGTCATGCGCCTGGGCCGCCCGGGCCGCGGCTTCGATTTCGTCTTGGGTGGCATCCGGACGGCCAAAGGTGATGTTCTCACGGATCGAGGCGGCAAAGAGGGTGGTCTCTTGCAGCACAATGCCAATCTGGCTGCGCAGCGAGGCCAGGTTCACCTCACGGATATCCACCCCATCCAGGGTAATGCGCCCGGCTGAGGGATCGTAAAAGCGCGGGATCAGGTTCACCACGGTAGTTTTGCCAGAGCCGGTTGGCCCCAAGAGGGCCACCACCTGGTCAGGCAGGGCTTCGAAGCTGATTTCCTTCAATACCGAAGCATGCCGCCCGTAAGCAAAGGCCACATTTTCAAAGCGCACATGGCCGCGGCAAGTGCGCCCCTCGTCAGCCAGTCGGGCTGCCAGGTCTGGCGCGCTTGGCTTTTCGTAGACTTCTGGCACGGTATCCAAAATCTCAAAAATGCGCTCGGCCGAGGCCGCCGCCATCGAGATGGCTGGCAAGATCATACCCAAGAAGCGCACCGGCGAGATGAGCTGGCCCATGTAGGTGGTAAAGGCCACCAGCTCGCCCAGGGTCAACTGGTCATTGATCACCAACCAACCGCCGTACCACAGGATGACCACGCTGCTCAGGTTGGCGATCAGGTTCAAGCGGGGCATATTGAAGGCTTGCAAACGGGCGCCGGTGGCTGAGAGATCGAACCAGTAGCGGTTCTGGGCCTCAAAACGCTCGATCTCTGCATCTTCTTGGGCAAAGGATTTCACCACCCGCGCCCCGCGCAGGTTCTGCTCTACGCGCGTGGTGAGGGTGGCAAGCTGTTTTTGGATCTGTACGGAGAGCGGGCGGAAAACCCGCCCAAAGGTGACGGACTGTACCACCAGAAAGGGCATGGCGGCAATCGCCATCAGCCCCAAGGCGGGATTCATCCAGATCATCACCACCGCCGTGATCAGCATCAAGAAGCTGCCTTCGATAATACGGAAAGTGGCCCTGCCGGTCAGAAAACGGATACGCTCTACATCCTGGATGGTACGCGAGAGCAGGTCACCGGCCTCGGATTGATCATGAAACGAGAAGGAGAGCTGGGTGATCTTGCGCTGCAGGTCATTGCGCAGGTCATAGGCCACGTTCTGCGAGGCCACCTCGGTCCAGCGGCCCTGGAAGTAGGTAAAGAGGCCCTTGATCACCACCAGCACCAGCATGCCCCCCACTGCCAATGCCAGCTCGCTGCCAACAGCAGGCGCATCGG
This sequence comes from uncultured Anaerolineaceae bacterium, assembly GCA_964633225.1. Classification (GTDB taxonomy): domain Bacteria; phylum Chloroflexota; class Anaerolineae; order Anaerolineales; family UBA4823; genus JAKQIM01. The sequence continues at coordinate 4,816 of CAZWFQ010000029.1, read as the reverse complement.
GGCGGATGCCATTATCGATGGCCCAACCGATGATCTGGGGATTGAGCATGGCGATCAGGTCAATCAAGACCATCATCAGGTAGGCGCCGGCGGTCAGCTTCCAGTGCGAGCGCAAGTAGCCAAAACAACGCCATAAGATATTGGCTTGAGAGGGTCTGGCGGGGAGAGAAGGGCTGGCAATACGCTGCATCTGGGAGTCAATTACATTAGACAATTATCTAACTATACTGCATGGATGCTGATTTGTCAAATTTCATAAATGAAAGCCAAAAACCTCACTTTCAAGACAACCTATCGTTTTCGGATATAATCATTTGCATGGCAACTTCGGAAATCTTCACCTATACCATCCATGGCCTGGCCTTGCAAACCGGCGACATCATCTGCACCCAAGACGGGGCCATTGACCCAGCCCATCCCGAGGCCATCCGTCCGGGCACTTTCTGGCTGCGCGTGGGGCGGCTGGTGCCCGGCGAGGTGGATCATACCGCTATCTACCTTGGGCCGGGTGGGCGCTGCATCGAAGCCAGCCCGCGCGGGGTGATCTGCTTCACGGTGGAGGGCGAAGAGTGGCACGCAGTCAAGATGATGGCTGCACGCAACATGCTGATGGATACATTTTACGGGGTGGCTTACCCATTGGAAGGGCGCGGCCTGTCGCCAGAAGAAGAAAGGCGCATCCGTGCCGAGGTCAACGCATACTGCCTGGCCCAGCTTGGCAAGCCCTATAACTTCAACCTACTCAATCCAGATAAAGAAAACGCCTTCTATTGCAGCCAGTTGGCTTATAAAGCCTACCTGCCCCACGGCATTCAATTGAACAACGAACCTGCGATCCGGGTTTTGCCCGGCACCCAACGCATTGTTTATCCTCAAGAGGTCTGGGAAGCTTGCCACCACAAAAAAGCAGAAATGCCATCTGATCAAAGCAAATAACGGTCATGACTTCGACAGGGCACTTTATCCGCAAGAACTTGCTTTTAGGGATGTTTTTCGGCATTAACGCCATTCGTTGACAGACGAGGAAGGTGTGTGGCAAATGCGTCGATCGATGAAGCTGTTCTGCTGGGTTGTGATCATGCTCTCTTCTACGCTGGCTTGCCAGGCGGTTGTGTTCGGCATGCCGCTATCTGCCCCAACGCAGGTTCCCTTGGCTGGGCCTCCGATCACCGAAACAGCGGTTGGTCCCGCAACCAGCACGGCTGACAGCCCTCCCAGCGCCACCTCCACCACTGCCACCGAAGCGACAGCCATGGTGGAGGCTGCCACTGCCATCCCCAAGCCATCTGTACCCGCGCCGGATCTCAGCCTGAGCCTGTCTGAAGATTATGGGCAGGCCGCCCGCCAACACATGGAATTTCTGGCGAATGAGATTGGCGGACGCTGGCCTGGAACTGAGGCTTCTTACCGGGCAGCCGAATATGTGACGGGAACGTTTGAAAAAATGGGCTATGCTGTGGAGGTGCAGTCCTTCACCTTCTACGATGAGGATGTGGAAGCCGATCTAGAGGCCAGCAACCTGATCGCGGTGCACCAGGGGCTGTCGCCGCGCCAGATCATCGTGGGCGCACACTACGATTCGGGCGATGAGGCCGACGGAGCCGACGATAACGCCTCTGGAATCGGAGTGTTGTTAGAGGTTGCCGGGCTGCTGCGCGGGGTGGATACGCCCTACACTGTGGTCTTTGTGGCTTTTGGGGCCGAAGAGAACGACCTGGACGGCTCGCGCTACTACGTCAACACCATGACCCAAGCAGAGATCGCCAATACCACCGCCATGGTCAACCTGGACAGCCTGACCTCTGGAGACCTGACCTATGTCTACGGCGATACCGGGCCCGGCACGCTGTACGAATGGGTTCTGAACCTGGCGGGCCGAGCCAATCTACCGCTGGAAGGCAAGCCCGCCGCCGAGCTGGATTATGAAGACGGCACACCCTGCGAATGCGCCGATTATCATGCCTTCCAACAGGCCGGCATCCCTTTCATCTTTTTCGAAGCCACCAATTGGAATGTGGGCGACCAGGACGGCTGGACCCAGGTGGACCCGCGATATGGGGATAACGGTGAAATCATCCATACGCGTTACGATACAATCGAGTACATCGAAAGCACCTTTCCAGGCCGCATTGACCAGCATCTGAATCTATTTGTTACCTTGCTGGTGAATGCACTACAGACGTACAAATAGTAAGCACTTACAAGGAGCGATAACATGACAGAGCATCTCCGCCCGGCCCGCATGAACAAAACCAGGCTCTTGGGACGCATCCAAAGCAGCCGCGCCAAGCTTGAAAAGTGGCTGGCCAGGTTTGACGAGGCGCAGATGGTGGAACCCGATCTCACTGGCGCCTGGTCCATCAAGGATGTGATCGCCCACATCACCTGGCACGAGCGCCAGATGCTGGGCGTCTTGCAGGCACGTGCCCTGACTGGCTCGCCGTGGTGGGACCTGCCGCTCGATCAGCGCAACCAACTGATCTATGAAGAGAACCTGGCCCGCCCGTTAGCAGAGGTGCGCCAGGAGGCCAGCCAGGTGCATGCTGCGCTCTTGCAGGCCATCGAAGGGCTGGAGGAAAAAGACCTGCACGACGCCGAGCGTTTTCAAGGCATGCCGGAGAAATGGAAACCCTGGGAGCTGCTGGCAGGTAATACCTATGAACATTACCTGGCCCATACCCCGCGCCGAAAAAACAGCAAAAGAACCACGTGAAAAGCTGATATGCTGACCGAAGATTACATCATGCGCATGATCAACCAGGCCGTCGCCTTCCTGGTGACAATTGCGGGCTTCAAAAAGGCCGGGCAGTACGAGCAGGCCCGGCAGGCAGTTGACCAAGCCCTGGAAATACTCCTCGGCCTGAGGGCCGACCTGGTGCGCCGCCTGGACGACCAGGCCATCTTGCAAACGCTGACCCGCCAGGATACCCTGGACGTGGAACGCCTGGCATTGGTGGCTGAGCTGCTCAAAGAAGAAGGGGATATCCTGGCCGCGCAGGGTGATGGCGTTGCAGCCCAGGCTTCATGGCTGCGAGCGCTCGCTTTCTACCTGGAAGCCGGGCTGGCAGAGGATATACTGCCCACGCCGGCCCTGAGCCAAAAGATCGGCGCACTGGCAGGCCAACTGGGGCTGGCAAAGCTGTCTGAAGATACGGTGTGGGCCCTATTCTGTTACACCGAACAGGCAGGCCAATATGGGCCGGCGGCGGCGGCCCTGGACCACCTGGCTGCCCGCCCAGGCGTGTATGATGATCTGCGGCCCGAGCTTTCTGCCTTCTACCAGCGCCTGCTGGCACTACCGCCTGCCGAGCTGGCCCGCTGGGGTCTGGAACGTTCTACTATTGAGAAAAAACACCAACAATCCCAACAATAAAAAATCGAGCGGTGCTGTTGCACCGCTCGATTTTTTATTGATCATAGTTTGGCTTACGGCAGCCAGAAGTGCAAGACCTTGTTGGCGGTCAGCACTGCGCTGTTATAGCTGTACAGGTTGCCTGCTGAACCGGCGGCATTCTCAATGCCAGCGGTGGCAGACTTGCCAGCATCAACAGTGCTGCTGCCAAAGGTAGTATCCTGGTACAGGATGAAGACTTCGTTGGTACCCTCGACAAGTTGGATCTCGAAGGTAGCGCCAGTGGTGCCGTAACTGTAGCGGCGCACGTCGCGCCACTCGATCACAAAGACACGGTTGGGCGCACTGCCAGAGGTGCCGTAATAAACGGCGCCGCCCAGGTTCGGGCTCAGGTCATCCCAGAAGGCCGCAATCATGGCGTTGGGGGCTGTGGTGCGCGGGATGGTCACATTGCTGTAAGCGGTGGAAGCGGTGCCAAAGTGCGCATTGCCATTGGACGAGATCTTCACCGAGCTGTAGCTGGTGCCCATGAAGGTGAAGTTGAAAGGCAGGGTCACAGTGGCAGTCGCATCGTCACGCGTGATGTTGGCGTTGGTGCTGCCAGCAATCCAGGCGCGGGTCTCGGTATCGGTGCGGCAGTAGCCGCCGGAGAGGTTGGGGCAGGTGCCGGGCGTGTTGGTGGGCGTGGGTGGCACGGGCGTGTTGGTGGGCGGCACCGGGGTGTTGGTAGGTGGCACCGGGGTATTGGTGGCGGTGGGCGGTACAGGCGTGTTGGTGGCCGAAGTGCCAGAAGGCCAGTAGTGCAGGGCCAGACCATTGGCCAGGTTGGCTGCATTGTAGCTGTACAGGTTGCCCACTGAGCCGGTCGCATTTTCAATGCCAGAGGTGGCTGAAATACCGCTATCAGCGCTGGTGCTGCCAAAGACGGTATCCTGGTACAGCACCCAGACACTGTTATTGGCCTCATGCAGTTGGATAGCAAAGGTGGCTCCGGTGGTGCCGTAGCTGTAGCGGCGCACGTCACGCCACTCGATCACGAAGATGCGGTTGGGTGAGGTGCCCGTGGTGCCGTAGTAGATGGCCCCGCCCAGGTTCGGGCTGAGGTCATCCCAGAAAGCAGCAATCATGGCATTGGGCACGGCGCTGTTGGGGATGGTGACGTTGCTGTAGGCGTTGGACGCGCTGCCAAAGTGTGCATTGCCGTTGGACGAGATCACAATTGAGCTGTAGCTGGTGCCCATGAAGGTAAAGTTGAAGGGCAAGGTCACCGTCTTGGTGGCGTCATCGCTTGTGATGGCGGCATTGGTGGTGCCAGCAATCCAAGGAGTGGTCTCATAGTTCGTACGGCAGTAACCACCGGCCTCATTGGGGCAGCCGCCAGCCGTGGGCGTGGCAGTGGGAGGCACGGGGGTATTGGTGGCTGTGGGCGTCACAGGTGTACTGGTGGGCCCAGTGGGGGTCGCG
>CAZWFQ010000028.1:5608-44782 GCA_964633225.1 uncultured Anaerolineaceae bacterium | reverse complement strand
ACCTTTTGAGGCGTGCTATAATGATAAAAAGGGAATGCTATCAATGGGCGCTTTCTACGAACAGCTTCTAATATTGCTAACCACCCCGCCTGGTAATCTGGTGTATCATGCCGTGCTGGCTTTTTCTATTTTCGGGGCCCTGCAGGCTGCGATCAATCACTGGCGCAGCAGCAGTTTTCCCCAGGGACGCCGCATGGTGCTTGGGTTAGCTTTGCTGTTATTGGGCCAGTTTGTGTTGTTCGCAGCCGCTGGCCTGGCCTGGCAAAACCTGGCAAATGCTTCGCGCTTTATCCCCGCGCTTGACCGGGCGATCACTCTTTCGAGTATCATTATCCTGGCCTGGCTGTGGGCCTTCCCTGAAAGCGGCCGGGTGGCAGACGCGGCCGTGCTGTTATTGGGCTTGCTGGTGGCAACCCTGGCCCTGTTTGGTGTCCTGTGGTGGTTCAACCAAGAGTCCGGCCTGTACTACAACCAATCCTCTGCAGACCTGGTCGGTGAAAGCCTGGCCCTGATTTTATTATTAATTGGGATCGTTGCCCTGCTCGTCCGCCGGCCTAATGGCTGGGGTTTGGGGCTGGCCATGCTGGGTGGGTTGTTGGCCGGTCATCTGGCGCATTGGTTGGCTCCTATTGAGAACAACGATTTTGCAGGTTCGGTGCGCCTGGCCGAACTGGCGGTTTATCCCTTGCTGTTGGGCCTTGCGCAGCGTTTCCAAATGACGGATGAATCCAGTCAGCCTGCTCCCAAGGCCCAAGAATCTGAGCGCCGTTATAGCTCTGACCCCAAGGTGATGCAGGCTTTCTTGGCCCTGGCTACAGAGACCTCGCCGCATAAGTTCTACCAGGATGTCACCCGCACCATCGCCCAGCTCATGCTGGCTGACTTGTGCATGCTGATCCTGCCGCCCGACGAAAGCGGCCACCTGACTGCCCCGGTGGGTTACAACCTGATCATGGATCGCCCGGTGAGCGGCTTCAGCCTGAACAGCCGCCAGGTGCCTGTATTAAGTAGCGCGCTGCGCCGCAACCGTGGTTTGCGCCTGCCTGCCAGCAGCACTTCTCCTGATCTGTTGAGCCTGGCGCGTCCCCTGGACCTGACCCGCACTGGCCATTTGCTGGCGGTGCCCATTGCCCCCAAGGGCCAATCGCCGATTATGGGTGTGGTTTTGATGTCGCCTTATTCTGGGCGCGGTTGGACGGTTGAAGACCAGGCTTACCTGACCAGCCTGGTTGAGTCGTTGGCATCTATCTTGCAACGTATGCAGCAGTTCACCCAACAGCAGGCTGACCTGGAAGAGACTCGGGCCGAGCTTGAGAGCGCTCGAGCCGCGGCTGAACGCTCTGGTAAGGATCTGCAAAATCTACAAGCTTTGCAAGGTGCATCGCAGAAAGCTGGCGGTGAACCAAACGATCTCAATTCTTTGGTAGAAGATATGCATCTACAACTCCAACAAGAACATGCGCGTGCCGAAAGCCTGGCCGTCCTGGTGGTAGATCAAGATGAGCTCCGCAAGAGCATGGCGCGCCTGGAGGCGCGTAACCGTGAGTTGGAAGCCCAGTTGCAAAACCCCGCCTCACTGGCGCCGTCTGAAGAAACACCGTCCAATTCTGAATTCAAAAACCTGGAAGCGCAACTGCGCCTGGCTTTGGAAGATGTATCCATTCTGCGCGTTGCTTTGCAAGAAGCAGACGAGCGCCTGCTGCGTGCCCAGGCCGGCCAGCCCGTTTCTGCTGGCGAGCAGGCCTATCCTCAGCCACAGGTTGACGGGGAACAAGGCGATGCCACCATGCTCAGGGCCAACTTGCAGGCGGTTACCGAGCGCCTGCACCAGGCGGAGACGCTTGTGCGCCAGGGTACATCGGCACAACAGGCCGGGTCTGTAATGACCATTGCCCAAGAGCTGCGCCAGCCAGTTTCCTCTATTATTGGTTACACAGACCTATTGTTGGGCGAGTCGGTTGGCATTTTGGGAGCCACCCAGCGCAAGTTTATTGAACGGGTCAAGGCCTCTACAGAGCGCATGGCTGGCTTGTTGGATGAGATGATCCAAGCCGCTACCCTGGAAAATGACGGCCGCCGTCTTAATCCGGTGGCGGTTGATTTGAATACGGCGATTGACGAAGCGGTCAGGAGTATGCTGGCCTCGTTGAGCGAGAAGAACATTACCTTGCGCGTGGATATGCCCGACGAACTTCCCCCCATCCGCGCCGATAAAGATGCTTTACAGCAGGTGATGGCTAACCTGCTGCTCAATGCCAGCGGCGCCACGCCCCCCAACGGGGAAGTTTTACTGCGGGCGCGCCTGCAAACGAAGGAGAATGAGCCGGGTTACATGCTGGTGCAGGTTTCAGATGCTGGGGGCGGCATTACCCCTGAAGCCCTGCCGCGGGTCTTTTCGCGCCTGTACCGGGCCAATAATCCCTCCATTGCTGGCCTGGGAGATAATGGAGCTGGGCTTTCAATGGTCAAAACATTGGTTGAAGCGCATGGCGGGCGCATTTGGGTGGACAGCGTCCTTGGGCGCGGCTCTACCTTCAGCGTGCTGCTGCCCATGGCTGAAGAGGCCCTGGATGCGCTGCCGGATGGGGTGGCGCTGGGATGAACGCCTCGCGTCAAGTAGCTCTTGGTATCCTGGCGGCGCTGGTTTCAACCGCGCTGTTATTTGGCAGCTTATCATTGGGCATGGTTGAAGGGCAGATGCGCCTGGCGGTGGTACCCAGCCAGACCAGCCCCAGCACCACGCCCCAGCCGGTTACCCCCGGCCCATTGGCTTCTGATACAGCCGGGCCTGCTCCAGCCGTCACTGCCACGCTGCCGCTGGTGGTGCCGCCAACTAATCAGGTTACCCCGGTTGCTGTGCCTGAATTGACGATCATGCCTCCCAATACTTGTGAATCTCCTTCGGGCTGGTATGCGGTCACTGTTCAGCCGGGCGATACGTTAGCCAGCCTGGCCCAAGATTACAATACCACCGTGGCTGTGCTGGCAGAGGCCAACTGCCTGGTGATCACTGACCTGATCCCCGGTTCTATCTTGTATGTCCCCGCTGCGCCGGAACCCACCACTATTCCCTGCGGCCCACCCTGGGGGTGGGTGTTCTATACGGTTCAGTATGGAGATACTTTGTATAAGATTGCTGCCCTGTATGGCCTGCGGGTGGCTGATTTACAGTTTGCCAACTGCCTGGGCAATTCGACATTGATCCGCGCGGGGCAGAAGCTATATGTGCCCAATATACCAGTCATCATTCCCACGATTCCTCCCACCTGGACGGCCAGCCCAACCCAAACGCCCGTGCCACCCAGCGCAACCCCTACCCCAACCTGGCCTGTGGATACCCTCACGCCCACGCTGCCGCCGCCATCCAGCCCTACCTTTACCCCTTTGCCCACTGATACGCTGGTGCCTACGGATACTCCTGAGCCTACCAGCACATCTGAGTCCACCAGCACCCCTACCCAAACGGCAACCCCCGAGCCATCCATGACGCCTACGAATACTCCAATTCCTCCCAGCGATACCCCGGTGCCTTCCACCGCCACCCCAACGGAGATGCCCACTGATACACCGCCTCCGAATTTCATCCCCAATGTGGTGGCTACCGCCACATTGGGTTGATGGCCTGATCCGCTCTATCTACTGCCTCTGAGCTAGTGTGACCCTTAACTGAGTATGACACCAAACCTTCGCTCAAAGAATCGTCCCTTGCCTGCGCCCGCGCGCTGGTCAGGTTTGCTGCAAGCAGGCTTAATGGCCGGCCTGGTTTTGGTGTTGGCCTGGTTGGTGTTTATTTCCAATCAGTCAGAAGGTGCGGCGGCGCCTGTGGCCCAGGCGCGTCCCTTGCTGCTGGTTGCTCCGCTTGGCTCAACCGCCACCCCCACCCCTTTCCAGCCGCTGCCTCCTACCCCAACCTACCAACCCACCGATTTTGTTTACCCAACGCCCACCCCGCTGCCCTTCACCCCTCAGGCGGCACCGGTTACGGGCGGCCAGAGTAAAAGCTGGGCCGATTACCCCGGCCCCATCATTTGGCCAGATGTTCAGGTGCCCCCGCCTGTCGGCATTTTGCCGCAGCCTGAGGGCCAGATCAATATTCTGCTGCTCGGCTCTGACCAGCGTCCTTACGACAGCGGCTTCCGTACCGATACCATCATTCTGTTGACGGTTAACCCGGCTGCCGGCACTGCCAACATGACCTCTTTCCCGCGCGATCTCTACGTTTACATCCCTGGCTGGACGGTGCAGCGCATCAACACGGCTTTTGGTTATGGCGGCTTTGATGCGTTGGCGCAAACCTTTGAATACAATTTTGGCGTCCGCCCCGATCATTATGCTCTGGTTAACCTGTGGTCTTTTGAAGATATGATTGATAGCCTGGGCGGGTTGAGGGTGGATGTGGGCCAAGACCTGTGTGATCATCGTGATAACTGGGGCATGTTCTGTGTTTCTCAGAGCACAATGTGGATGAATGGGAAAACTGTCTTATGGTACGTGCGCTCGCGTTACTCCACCAGTGATTTTGACCGCGGACGCCGCCAGCAAGAAGTGGTGGTGGCAGGGCTGCGCCAGTTGATCAGCATTGACGGCATCCGCCGGGCTCCAGATCTGTACGAGATCTACCGCCAGAATGTTGCTACGGATATGACCCTTGATGATATCACCCCCTTCTTCCCTGTAGCCATCCATTTGAACGAGAGCTCTGAGATCTATCACTATTACATTGGTCCAGAGCAGGTGACAGGCTGGACGAACTACAGCGGGGCACAGGTGCTTTTACCCATCCAGGAATCTGTGATGACTGTTATGCGCCAGGCCCTCAACAGCCCCTGAGATAGAAGAACAAGAAGGAATGACGCCATGACCCTCGAAGGAAAAGGCCTTTTCACCTGGAAGATCCCCAATTGTGAGCAAGGTGATCCATCTGCCATTGCTGCCACAGCCAAGAGCGCTGGCCTGACCCATGTGCTGCTGAAGGTGGCAGATGGCACGACTGTTTACAACGGTACCTGGGGCATCACGCAAGACCTGGTGACGCCGGTGGTTAACAGCCTGCGTGCCGAGGGGATAGAGATTTGGGGCTGGCATTATGTGTACGGTAATAACCCGGTGGGTGAAGCTAATTTAGCCATCCAGCGCATCTGGCAGTACAACCTGGATGGGTATGTGATCGACGCGGAGAAGGAGTACAAGCAGGATGGCCGCAAGGCGGCCGCCAAGGCCTTTATGAACCGCCTGCGGGGGGCCTTCCCCAGCCTGGATATTGCTCTCAGCTCTTACCGCTTCCCTTCTCTGCATCCGCAGTTACCCTGGGCCGAGTTTTTGGATGGCTGCAATATCAACATGCCGCAAGTGTATTGGATGAAGGCGCACAACGCGGGTGAGCAGTTGATCAAGTGCGTGCGCGAATTCCAGAACAAGACCCCTTCTCGCCAGGTTATCCCTACGGGGGCAGCCTTCCACGAGGCGGGTTGGAAGCCTACCGCGGCCGAAGTGTTGGAATTCATGAATACGGCCAAGGCCTTGAATCTGCCGGCAGTCAACTTCTGGGAATGGTCAGATGCTCGCTCGGGGGTAATGCCGGGCGTTTGGGAGACGATCCGAGATTATCCCTGGGCTGGGCAGGCTGCGCCCAAGGATATTTGCGAAAAGTACGTCTCCTTGCTTAATACCCATGACGCGAATAAAATTGTCGAATTGTACAACCTCACCGGCGTGCATATCAATGCGGTGCGCACCACCCAGGGCCTGGATAATATCCGCGCCTGGTACAATACTCTCTTCCGAGATGTGCTGCCAAACGCCAATTTTACCCTGACCGGCTATGCGGGCACCGGCAATGCCCGCCACCTCACCTGGACCGCCACCAGCCCCAAGGGTGCGGTGCAGAATGGCAACGATACCTTTGGCCTGATCAACGAGAAGATCAACTATCATTACACTTTCTTCACGGTTACGAAGTAGCCGGCTGCTGCCCTTATTTCTCTTACTGGTGCTGATTGGCTGCACAGGGCGGTCTTTGCCTGATGTGCCAACGCTGACTGCCCCGCCGCAGACGCCGATGCCTTCGGCTACCTTAAGCCCGCTGCCTCCCAGCAGCACGCCTACCGCCAGCCCCACCGTCACCTTGCGGCCCAGCCAGACGGCCTCGCCGACTATCACCCTCACACCGGCCCCCACCCTCACGCCCATACCCTTAGTGCCCTTTGCCTCGCCTGCGCTCAGGCCGGGGGTCGTGGCATCGGCGTATATTGCCGATACCTGCCAATACCTGCGCCTGCGCTGGGCAGAGGGCAGCAGTTCGCCGGGCACAGTGGTGGTGCCGGTGATGTTCCACAGCATTGTCCAACCGGGCACCAAGATTACCGACCCTAAGGAAATCTCCATGGAAGAGTTCCAGGGTTTTGTTCGTTATGCCCAGTACCTGGGCTTTGAGACCATTACCACGGCCCAGTTGATTGACTTCTTGTATAACAATGCCGCTATTCCAGAGCGCTCGATGATCCTGATCGTGGATGACCGCCGCCCCGGTGTGTTGGAAGAACACTTCATGCCGGTGTTGGAGGCTAACGATTGGACCGTCACACCGGCTTACATTGCCGACCCAAACAGCTTCAAGTGGGCCTGGGAATGGATGGATCGCCTGTTTGCCCGTGGGCGGCTGGATGTGCAGTCGCACGGGTATACGGGGCAGTTGTATGTGTTGCCTGAGACCAGCGAAGCGGATATCCAGAACGAGATCTGGAATTCCACCACGGTGCTGGAAGAGCGTTTTGGCCAGCGGCCGCTGGCTTTCATCTGGCCGGGCGGAAATTTCACAGCCCTTTCGGTGCAGGTGGCGCGCCAGGGCGGCTACCAGCTTGGCTTTACGGCTTATTCGCGAGGGCCGGTTCTGTTCAATTGGATCCCACAGGGACCTGAAGAGCAAGTGGTTGGAGATCCGTTGATGCTTTTGCCACGCGCCTGGTCTAACTCGGTCAATGTGAACCTGGATGAGGCGGTTAAGGTCAGTGAGCAGGCAGCCGCGTTTGCCGAGGCCAACCGCCAGCTTGAGGCAGGCTGGTACGAGCAGTACTGCCCAGGAGAATGATGGGCCGCCTGGTCGCTATTGTAGGTAACGCGGGGGTGGGCAAGACCACCCTGGCGCGCCTGGTGAGCCAGCGTTTTGGCCTGGCTTTGGGGGTAGAGCAGCATGCTGAGCGTCCCTTCCAGGCCCGTTTTGCGGCTGACCGGCGCTACGCTTTGGCTAACCAGGTGGATTACCTGCTGCTGCGGGCTGAGCAGGAGCGCCATCTGCGCAGCCAACCGCAGGGAGGTGTGCAGGATGGGGGACTGGACCTGGACTTTCATCTTTTTACGCAGCTTTTTTACCGCAAAGGGTACCTGGGCGAGGACGAGTACCGCCTTTGCGAGCGGCTGTACGGACAGCTACGCCTGGCTTTGCCACCCCCCGAGTTGCTGGTATGGCTGCAGGCGCCTTTAGATATTATTGCTGCTCGCTACCAACGCCGCGGCCGCCCGCTGGAGATCACCGCGCTGGATGACCTGGCTGCTCTGGATGCCTTGCTGGCAGAGTGGTTGTCGCCGTTGCCCTCGCCGCCTGTGCTGCGCCTGGATGCAGCCCAGGACGACCCGGGGTTTGCAGCCGGCCTGGCCCAGTTGGAGATGGTACTTAAAAAAACAATGACCCCATGAGAGGGTCATTGTTTTTTATGGTGATGATGCGTTGAACTAGGGTTTTGTTTTCTTGACGGCGGTGGTTTTCTTAGCCGCTGGCTTCTTGGCTGTAGTGGTAGGCTTCTTGGCGGCTGGCTTTTTGGCCGTGGTGGTTGCCTTAGCGGCCGTAGTGGTTTTGCTGGTCGCAGTTTTCTTGACAACCGTCTTTTTAGCCGCCGCCGCGGGAGCTTTTACGGCAGCGGTGGTTTTCTTAGCCGCTGGCTTCTTGGTTGTAGCAGTGGGCTTCTTGGCGGCTGGCTTTTTGGCCGTGGTGGTTGCCTTAGCGGCCGTGGTGGTTTTGCTGGCCGCAGTTTTCTTGACAGTCGTCTTTTTAGCCGCCGCCGCGGGAGCTTTTACGGCAGCGGTGTTCTTGACCACCGGCTTCTTCGCCGCCGGCTTTTTGGCCGTGGGCTTGGTTGCTGCGGTTGGCTTCTTCGCGGCAGTTTTGGCTGCGGCAGGTTTCTTGGCTGCCGCCTTGGCTTTCGGCGTTTCTTTGGCGGGCGGTTCTTTTTCCACCGCACCAGCCTTAGCCCCATTCAACCCCAGGCTGAGCTGCTGAACGGGCTCGGGCGCCTTAATGGGCTTTTCATCTTCCTCGAAAACAGGCGCGGGCACTGCTGCGGCAGCCTTGCGGGCTGCTTCGTTAAGCGGGCGCAGTGCTTCGGTAGGGATGGAGAGCCCTAACACCTGGAAGGCCGTCTTTAGCTCGATGACCGGCTTGCCAGAGGCGGCCCGCGTTTGCAGCGGGGCCTCATCCAGGCGCATGGCCTTGGGGGCTAGCTTATCCAGCAGTAGGGTTACGCGGGCATTGCCCTTGCCGGCTGCCATGCCCACCAACTGGGTGGTGCGCGGTAGTTTCCAGGCAATTACGCCCTGCCCATAACGGCCCTGCTGGGGGAACTGTTCGGCTGGCACGCGCTTGGCCTTGCCATCTGATGCCACCAACAGCACCTCGCCGCGCTTGGGAATCAGCTCCATGCCGACGATCTCGTCGCGTGCCCCCAGCTTGATGCCTCCCACCCCGGCGGCTACCAGGCCCATGGGGCGCACGTCCTCTTCGCTGAAGCGGATGGCCATGCCATCGGCGGTCACCAGCAGCACCTCATCTTTGCCGTTGGTCAGGCGCACCCAGCCCAACCGGTCGCCATCGTTGATCTTGGCCAGTGGGAAAGGCCGCCCGGTGGCGCCGGGCATCTCTTCCAAGGGGGTCTTTTTGACCAGGCCCTGGCGGGTGGTGGTGAAGACGAAGCAGCCTTCGGCCCGGTCATCCCGCTGCGGCAGGGTAAAAAGCGCCGCCAACTTTTCCCCCTCGCCCAATGATGAAACTTTGTGCAGGGGGGTGCCGTCTTGTGAGCTTTCTGCTTCAGGCAGGGAGTGTAATGGGATGCCGGCAGCCTCGCCGCTCTCGGCTACCAGGAACAAGGTGTCGCGCGTGTTGGCTTGCAGCAAGAAGGATGGCGCCGTGGTACCGCTCAGGCGGGGCGGCTTCTCGTCTTGTGTGCGTGAGACCAGGCCGTCGGCCGTGGCGACCACCCACACGGTGCGCTCGGGCAGCAAGTCAGAGGTGGTCAGAATGGAGGTGTTGGCATTTGCGCCTGCCCCGCGGCGTGCAATTTGCGTGCGGCGTCGATCGCCGTACGTCTCTTTCACCAGGCGCAGCTCATCTGCCACTGTCTGGCGCATCTTAGCAGGCGAATGCAGCAGGGCTTCCAATTCTTTGATCTGCGCTTGCAGTTCTTTGTATTCGTCATCAATCTTTTTGCGCTCCAGCGCTGCCAGGCGGCGGAGCTGCATGTCTAAAATGGCCTGCGCCTGCACATCACTGAGCTTGAAGCGTTTCATCAGGCGCTCGCGAGCCACATCGGCATCGGGAGCCTTGCGGATCAGCTCGATCACCTCATCCAAATATTTGATGGCAGTGCGCAGTCCTTCAAGAATATGAGCTCGCTGGCGGGCCTTTTTAAGTTCAAACTCAGCCCGTCGCTGCACCACTTCCAGGCGGTGATTGAGGTAAACGTGCAGTGCTTGCTTGAGCGAGAGCATGCGCGGCTCGCCGTTCACCAGTGCCAGCATAATAATGCCGAAGGTTGAGCGCATGGGGGTGTTCTTATACAGGTCTTGCAGCACCTTTTCCGGCTCAGCGGTCTTGCTCAGTTCGATGACGATGCGCAGGCCGTGGCGATCCGATTCGTCGCGCAGGTCTGCGATGCCTTCGATGCGTTCCTCGCGTGCCAGCTCGGCAATGCGCTCGATCAGCGAGGATTTGTTGGTCATATAGGGCAGCTCGGTGACGATGATGCGTGTGCGGCCGCGGCTGATCTCTTCAATATGGGCGTTGGCCTGCACCACGATCTTTCCACGCCCGGTACCGTAGGCGGCTTTTAGCTCGTCTTCGCCATCCCCCTGCACGATCAGGCCGCCGGTGGGGAAATCGGGCCCTTGGATGAAGCGCATCAAGTTCTCGACGTTGATATCGTCGATCTTATCCCAATTTTCCAGCATGTAAACCAGCGCGCCCACCACTTCTGCCAGGTTATGGGGTGGTATATTGGTGGACATGCCCACTGCGATGCCTGTGGCCCCGTTGACCAGCAGGTTGGGGACCGCGGCAGGCAGCACATCGGGTTCAGTCAGGCTGCCGTCAAAGTTGTTGGAGAAGTTGACCGTTTCTTTACGGATATCAGACAGCATTTCCATGGCTGGGGCCGCCAGGCGGGCTTCGGTGTAGCGCATGGCGGCCGGGGGGTCGCCATCTACGCTGCCAAAGTTGCCTTGCCCATCTACCAGCATCACGCGCATCGAGAAGTCTTGTGCCATGCGGGCCATGGCTTCATACACGGCCATATCGCCGTGGGGGTGATACTTACCCAGCACTTCACCCACGATGCGGGCCGACTTCTTGAATTCTGCTTCGGGCCGCATGCCCATATCGAACATGGCATACAGGATGCGCCGGTGGACGGGCTTGAGCCCATCGCGCGCATCGGGCAAGGCGCGGGCCACGATCACGCTCATGGCGTAATCGAGATAGGCTTGCTGCATCTCTTGATCAATATCTACAGAACGAACCAGGCCAACTTCCATAATGAATGAACTCCTACAGCGGCTCGAAACGGGCCGTAAAATGGCGCAGCAGTTGGGGGGCGTAGGTGAATTTGTAGCCCCCGATTGCCTGCCGGCGCTCTTTGATCTTAGCGGTGGTCTCTGCCACGTAATCCATATGACTTTGCGTATACACCCGGCGAGGAATGGCCAGGCGCACCAATTCCAGCTTGGGATAGATCATATCACCCGTCTGGGGGTGGGGTGATGCGAACATCACCGAGCCGATCTCTACCCCGCGTATGCCGCCCTCCAGGTACAGTTCGACGGCCAATGCCTGCCCGGGAAAGTGGCCCTGGGGGATGTGCGGCAGCAGGCGTCCGGCATCAATATAGATGGCGTGCCCGCCTGGCGGTTCGACGATGGGAATGCCCAGCTCCAGCAGACGCTGGCCCAGGTAGGCGGTCTGCCCCAGGCGGTAGGCCAGGTAATCTTCATCCAGGCCTTCCCACAGTCCAGTGGCCAGGGCATCCAGATCGCGCCCAGCCAGGCCGCCATAAGTGGGGAAGCCCTCGCGCAAGATCAGCTCGTTGCAGGCACGCTGGTACAGGTCAGCATCGTTCATGGCTAGGAATCCGCCGATGTTGACGATGGCATCTTTCTTGGCGCTCATTGTGGCACCATCGGCCAGGGCAAAGATCTCGTTGGCAATTTCTAAGGTGCTCTTGTTTTCGTAGCCCGGCTCGCGTAACTTGATGAAATAAGCATTCTCAGCATAGCGGCAGGCGTCGATAAAGAAAGGAATGCCGAATTCACGGTAAATGGCAGCCACCGCTTTTAGATTGGCCATCGAAACAGGCTGTCCGCCGCCGGCATTGTTGGTGATGGTGATCATGCCAAGGGGAATATTTTCCACGCCGGTCTTCTGGATGAAGCTGCGCAGCTTCTCGAGATCCATGTTGCCTTTGAAGGGGTCGCGGTTGGTGGGGTCAGATGCCGCCTCGCAAACCAGGTTCACCGGTTGGCCGCCGCGCGCCCGGATGTTGGCGTCGGTGGTGTCGAAGTGCATGTTGGATGGCACGTATTTACCAGCCCCCATCAGCATGGCACACAAGATGTTCTCGGCGGCGCGGCCCTGGTGGGTGGGGATGAAATGCTTGAAACCGAAGATCTTCTGCATGGATTCGGCCAGGCGGTAATACGAGCGCGCCCCAGCATAGGATTCGTCGCCACGCATGATGGCAGCCCACTGTTCTTGACTCATGGCGCCTGTGCCCGAATCGGTCAGCATATCAATGAATACATCCTCGGCTTTCAAGGCAAATAGATTGTAGCCTGCCTGGCGCAGGGCCTCCAGGCGGGCCTGGGGTGAGATCAGCCGGATCGCTTCAACGGTCTTGATACGGAAGGGTTCTGGGGGGTAGATGGCCATAGGTTCGAGTGTTCTCCTTGCGCTTTAGTGTAGCATGGATTGGAAAAATGGCAAGGTAAATTTGAACACATGTGCCCCTGCCCGCATTTGTTATATAATAGCTTTATGTCCATGAAAACTCTCCGCCGTTGGTTTGCCGTGCTCTTGGTGATCCTCTCTATCATCTTGCTTGTGTGGGGGTTGTGGCCGGCTGGTGCTGCCGTGCAGATCTTGCCGCTCAACCCATCTGATATGCAAATCCCCACCCCAGAGGGCCTGCTGCCCGGACTGGGTATTTTGGTGTAGATGCTGCCATGAAGCACCTGGCCCGACACCCCCGGTACTGGTTTCTGGCAGCCTGCCTGCTCTTATTTGGGGCGTCTTGTGCGGTCCCGGCGGCGACCCCGGTTAATCCAGACCGCCCCACCACCGAGGCTACCCAGGTTCAGAGCGGCATTGAGGGCGCGGCAACCGCCACCCCGGCTGTAGGCTCGCCTGCCATCTTGGAAGCGCGCCGCTTGACGCTGGAATGGCCGCCGAGTCTGCGGGCTGGCGATGCAGACCTGGTGCGCCTGACGCTTGAGGTGGATGACCTGGGCGGCATCACGCCTACCGCAGAGCTGGAAGGCCATGAGACCGTCGGCGAGACGGTTTATATCCCCGATGTGTATGCCACTCACAGCGTGTTTGCAGAGGCGCGCCTGGACCTGGCTGGCATGGAAGTGTTGCCGGCTGAAGTCATCAGCCAGCCCCTGCTGCCGGGGCAATCGGTGACCTATTATTGGAGCGTCAGCTCAGATGATATCGGCGTTTATCGCGGCACGGTCTGGCTGTATCTTCGTTTTTTACCTCTGGATGGCGGGTTGCCCAGTGAGCGCCCGCTCTCGGCGCAAATGATCGAGATCGAGACGGTCAATTTGTTGGGGCTGGGCGGTACACCTGCGCGCTGGCTGGGGGCGGTGGGATTGTTTTTTGGGGGGATGCTGGGTTTAGATGATCTGCTGAAACTGGCCAAAAAAATGATCCAGAGCCGCAGCGCGGGCGGGCAGGTTCATGTTTCAAAGGGAACGCCTGGAAAGCAGGAATGATATGTTAAGCGTCACATTTTTCAAGCTGGGACCGGTGATCACCAACAGTTATCTGTTGAGTGATACCGAGACGGGCGAGGCGGTCATCATTGACCCGGCCTGGAGCGGTGAATTCCTGGCAACTGAGATCGAGCAGCGCGGCTTGCATCTTGGGCAGGTGTGGGTGACGCATGCCCATTTCGATCACATTGGTGGTGCAGCCGCCATTCTGCGCATGCTGCAGCCTGCGCCAAGGCTGGCTTTGCACCCCAATGACTTGGGGCTGTGGCGTGAGCGCGGCAGTGCCTCCCTCTTTGGCTTGCACGTGGAGCAGGCCCCCGACCCCGATGTGCTCTTAGAGCACGGGCAGGTGCTTTGGCTGGGCGGGTATAGCTTTGAGGTGCGCCATGTGCCAGGGCATACCGCAGGGCATGTGATGTTTTATTGCGCGGCTGAGAAGGCGGCCTTTGTGGGGGATGTGCTCTTTGCTGGCAGCATTGGCCGTACCGACCTGCATGGCGGCGACTATGCCACGTTGATGAACAGCCTGCGCAGCCAGGTGTTGACCCTGCCGAACGATACGCAGATCTATTCGGGCCACGGTGATGTAACGACGATTGGGGAAGAACTGGACAGCAATCCTTTCCTGACCTGATACAAAAAAACGGCGCTCGAGCGCCGTTTTTTTGTATCAGGTGGTGTTGGCTATTTAGCGTAACGCTGCTATTTAGCGTAATCGACCGCCCGCGTTTCGCGGATCACGGTGACCTTGATCTGGCCTGGATACTGCATGGTATCTTCGATGTTCTTGGCAATATCACGTGCCAGGCGGATTGATTCCAGGTCGTCGATATCTTCTGGCTTGACGAAAATGCGCACCTCGCGCCCGGCTTGCAGCGCAAAGGACTGGCTCACACCTTTGTAAGAATTGGCCAGGTCTTCGAGCGTACGCACGCGCTTGATGTATTGGTCCAGGCTTTCGCGGCGTGCCCCTGGGCGGGCGCCAGAGATGGCATCTGCGGCTTCGGCAATCACCGCTTCCACTGTTTCTTGTTCAATCTCATGGTGGTGCGAAGCAATGGCGTTGACCACTTTGGGAGGAACGCCGTAACGCCGGGCGAATTCAGCCCCCAGCGCGGCATGGGTGCCTTCCATGTTGTGATCCATGGCTTTGCCCAGGTCGTGCAGCAGACCGGCAGCCTTGGATGTGTCTACGTCCGCACCCAGCTCAGAAGCCAAAACGCCCGACAGCCGCGCCACTTCCACAGCATGTTGGAGCTGGTTCTGACCGTAGGAGGTGCGGAATTTGAGCCTGCCGAGCATCTTCATCACCTCGGGGTGCAGACCGGGCACTCCGGCATCATAAGCAGCCTGTTCGCCGGCATCGGCGATGATGCGGTCCACTTCGCGCTGCTCTTGTTTGAGGATCTTTTCTACGTGAGCAGGGTGGATGCGGCCATCTTGCACCAGCTTAGCCAGAGAACGGCGGGCCACTTCGCGGCGCACCGGGTCGAAGCAAGAGATGGTAACTGCTTCAGGGGTGTCGTCTACGATCACATCCACACCTGCGGCCTGCTCAAAGGCGTGAATGTTGCGTCCATTCCGTCCGATGATGCGGCCCTTCATCTCTTCTGATGGGATGGGCACAACCGAGGTGGTCACCTCTGAAACATGCTCAGAAGCCAGGCGTTGGATGGCGGTGGAAATGATCTCGCGCGCCCTGCGCTCGCCCTCTTCTTGGGCTTCGCCCTCTACCTGGCGGATGATGCGTGCCATGTCGCCGCGTGCATCTTTCTCTACCTCAGCCAACAACACACCGCGGGCTTCTTCGGTGGTCATCTGCGAGATACGCTGCAGCTCTTCCACCTGGTCGGAGTGCAGTTTTTCGATATCGTTGGCGCGCTTATCAACCAGGCTCTGGCGCTTGTTCAGGGTCGCCTCACGCTTTTCCAGGCGATCAGCGCGGCCGTCCATTTCTTCGCGGCGCTTTTGCAGGCGGTCTTCCTCACGGCTCAACTCATTGCGCCGGCGGGTGACTTCAGCCTCGGCTGCCTGGCGGACCTGTAGCGCTTTATCTTTGGCCTGCAGCTCGGTGGCATGCGCCTGTTCTTGGGCCTTGGCCAGGATGTCCTCCGCTTTGGCTTGTTGGCGGGCTTTTTCTTGTTTGGTGATGTAGTAGTGAATACCGTACCCGCCGGCAAGCCCAGCCGCTAAGGCGAGTACAATGATGATGATCGCGATCCATAGTTCCATAGGTTAACCCTCGTTATTTCGTTTTTGATTCCAGTGGCGGTCCACTGTTTCGCGGATAAGCGCGTAGCCAAACCCACGCCGTGCCAGGAAGCCAGACAGCTTCTGTTTGAAGGCTGCCTCGTCCAGCCCGGCTAATTTGCGGGCTTGTTTGTTGGCCGCTTGATCGGCCAATGCCTGCTCGTCTACCTCTGCCAGTGCCTGCTGGATGGACTCGTCGTCCAGGCCGCGCTGGCGCATCTCAACTGTCAGCGCGCGCCGGCCGCGCGGCCGGAATTCACTGCGATTCTCTACCCAGGTTTGGGCAAAGCGGTTATCGTCTAACAGGCCGGTGCGCTGCAAACGCGCCAGCACATCTTCGATCACCTCAGCAGGGGTATCGTGTTTGACCAGGTTGCGGCGTACTTCAGCGCTGGCGCGCGGGCGGTAGCTGAGCAGCCTGAGTGCTTGTTGGTAGGCCACTTCGCGCCCGTCATCGGATTGCAGTTGGGCGATTTTCTCGGCGCTCAGCACCTGGCCAATGCTCAGCCAGCCTGCTGTGATACGCGCCAACCCGAAGGCGTATTCGCCATCCAGGTACACGTTAACCCGTTGGGGGTTACGCTTCTGTACCTTAAGTGCAGTGATCGTGCCGCCTTCAATCGCTTCGCTCATCCTTACACCAATGCAAAAGCCGCGACCCTTCTACTCAGGCCACGGCTGAATAATACGCTCCAGGATAAGTTGTTCGTTCAGCGCTGCAAGCTGGGCCGGTGAATCGGGCAGGATCCAGGCTTGCGGAGGGCTTTCCTGTGCCAGTCTAGGGTGAATTCAGATAGACCGCCGCACAGTGAAATGCGGTGCTATTATTTAGGGCGGCTGTCCATCTCGTTGATCGTTTCACAGGACACTCAAGACCATTATTATTTCATTTGATCGGGCCGGTGAGGCTACCAACCACTTACCAGACCGCTAACCAAGAACACAGGCAAAGTCAAACACCGAACGTAAGCGTTTCCGGAAATCGTTTTTATTCAGGTCCGCGGCCGCGCTGCTCAATGACTAAGATGAAAAGCAGCGCAGCAACCAGCGCTCCGGGGCTCCAGCAAGCTGGTTGGCTCTCCAGGGGGCGCAACCGCCTTGTGCCAAAAGGCACAGGCAGATAGATTTTTAAGGTTAACAAATTATACATGATAATGGAGATTTCTGGGGATTTAAATTATCAATCGGCTATTCTTAAAGATGGCAAAGGTTGTGGCATCGAGGTAAAATTCAGCGATGCACCAGACTTCTTACATCCTGCACAGAGAGATGGCATCTAAATGAAACGTGAACAAGAGCCTGCCCCACGGCAGGGCCGCTGGAATATAAATTGGAAGCGCGAGCTGTTGGAGACGCTGGCAATCTTGGGGGTTGCTCTGCTCGTGGCAGGGGTCTGGTTTGGAACCCACCCTCAAGACTGGCTCCGCCTGCGTCAATCTGGGGCGATCCCTTTTTTGCCCACCCTCACACCCCGCCCGATGTTGGTGGTGGTTGTTGCCACACCTACGCCCACAGGCAGCCGGCTGTTCACGTTGTATTATGATGAAGACAGTTTTTCATTATTGAACGCATCGGGTGTTTTGTTGGAAGACGTGAGCCCGCTGACCTTTGAGCGCCTGGATACCTCTGGTTTGCCGCAGAATAACTTTTCGGGCCAGGCCTGGGCTGGAGAGCAGCCTCAATTACAAGCTGGTGCATGTGCTCGTATCGAGATTGAAGGCCAGGAGTCTTCCATGCGTCCGGCAGCGTGCAGCGAGCTGACCAGTTTGATGACCCCGTTGGTGAGCGCCGAATTCGTTTTCTGGACCTCCGCTCCGGGCAGCGAGGCATTCCGTGTGCTGTGGCAGGACGCTCAGGTGGGGGTGTGCCAAATTGCTGCTGGAGAATGTTCCTTCTACTTGCCATAAGAGGCAGCATATATCCCTGTAATCATAATCAATGAAGCGGTGCATTAGCACCGCTTCATTGATTATGGCAGGTAGTTGGAGGCAAGAAAGATTAATAATATGGCAAATGTCATCTCATTCGCTTGCATTTTGCTCTAGATTCGGATATACTTTGCTTAATTGTGGGACAAAGTGGGTCAAAGTGGGACGCCGGCTATCTCCGGCGTTCCGTGTTAATGGGATTGTTAGAACATATGTTTTTAGGTCAGTACCACCACACCCTCGATAGTAAGGACCGCCTGACAGTACCCGCCAAGTACCGCGAACTGCTGGATGATGGCGCGTACGTGATGCAGGGCCTGGATAAGAACTTGATGGTGCTGACCGAAGCCGCTTTCCAGGTGGTTTACAAACGCATCACCCAAATGAGCATTACCGACCCATTGGCACGTGACCTGCGCCGGCTCATCTTTTCGACCGCCGCCCAAACTGAGGTCGATAAATCTGGGCGCATCTTGCTGCAGAAGTTCCTGCGTGACCTGGTGGAACTGGGCAGCGAGGTGATCCTGGTGGGGCAGGGCGATTATTTTGAGATCTGGTCGCCTGATGAGTGGCAGAAACGCATGAGCCGCATCCAGGATACTGAAGCCAATGCCCAGCGCTATGCCGCACTTGATTTGACCACCGGGCTGCCGGATGCTGGGCCGGATGCCTCATAACCAGGGGTCTGTTTCCGTTTCCGGGGCAGCTCGCCCCAGAAAGTGAAACCGTGGTGCACCAACCTGTTCTTTACCAAGAAATTATACACGCTTTACAGCCGCAGCGGGGCAGGAAGTATGTGGATTGTACGCTGGGAGCGGGTGGGCATGCCTGGGGCTTGCTGGATGGCAGCGGTCCGGATGGGCGCCTGCTTGGTCTGGACCTGGACCCACAAGCCCTTGGATTGGCTCGCCAGAAGTTGGCACCCTTTGGAGAGCGGGCGGTCCTGGTGCAGGCATCTTACCAGACATTGCAGCACCAATTGGAGAAGCTGGGTTGGACTGCGGTGGACGGCATCTTGATTGACCTGGGTGTCTCTTCCATGCAGCTCGATACTGCTGAACGAGGTTTCTCCTTCTTGGCTGAGGCCCCATTGGACATGCGCTTTGACCCTGATGGTCCTACCAGCGCTGATGACCTGGTGAACGAACTGTCTGAAGCAGAGCTGGCTGAAATCATCTTCCGCTATGGAGAAGAGCGCCGGGCACGCCAGGTGGCGCGGGCCATCGTGAAGTCCCGCCCGCTGCATACCACGCTGCAGTTGGCCCAGGTGGTGGCAGGCGCCACCCCCAGAGGCCGCGGCGGAGAGCGAGGCCCCCGCATTCACCCCGCCACGCGCACGTTCCAGGCACTGCGCATCGCCGTGAATGGTGAGCTGGATGCGCTGGAAGCCACCCTGCCGCAAGCGCTGCAGGCGTTGGCAGCCGGTGGGCGGCTGGCAGTGATCGCCTTCCACTCGCTGGAAGATCGGATTGTAAAGCAATTCATGCGCCGTGAGGCGCAAGACTGCTTGTGCCCGCCCCGCCAGCCGGTGTGCACTTGCGGCCACAAGGCCAGCTTGCGAGAGATCAACCATCGTCCGATCGAACCGCAAGCGGCAGAGATTGAACAAAACCGGCGGGCGCGCAGTGCGCGTTTGCGGGTAGCTGAAAAAATAGGCGGATAAAGAACGTCCGCATTGGCACAAGACTTGCAGCGTAGAAGGCTATGAACACTTTTCGACGCATTCGAGAACTGATGGGACAACATACAACCGCCCGCTCGCGGATCGACTGGCAGGCCGTTCTGGCTGAGCAGGTGGCGCCCTTCCAGGCACCCTGGCGGGCTGCCATGCGCCAGCAGATGCAGTTGATGGGGGGCGTTCTGCTGGTTTTGGTGGCTTCGGCAATCGTGGCGGGGATCTATTTGAACGTCACCACGCGGGCGGCAGCCATCGGCCGCGAGATCCAAGAGATGCGGGTGCGTATGTCTGGCTACCGCTACCTGGAATCCAGCCCCGATCCGGCTACCGCACCGATCGAAGAGATGGAACAGCGTATCGCTGACCTGGAGTCGCAGTTGGCTTTATTGACTTCCTATAAGGTGATGCAGCAGCGGGCTGAGCAGTTGGGTTTTGAAGAGGCGGATCCAGAAGAAATCTTGTACCTGGAGGCGCCAGGTTATATCGAACATCAAGAGGCTGTCTTGGCGCCGCCGCCGACTCAGGTGGTGGTCAGCGCGGGCGGTTTGTCACCAGAGTTCAGGCAGTCTCTGGTGGATTGGTTTAAGGAGCAGGCTGTGGAAGCTTCTAATTGGCGTTTTCTTTTCAATGCTGAGGGGCAACCATGAACCCTTATCTGACTGTTACTCGTGAAACACAACCGCGTTCGTATTGGCGTTACACCTTGTTGGGGGTTGGGTTTGCGTTGATCGGCTTGATGATCGTGGCGCAGATGTTCCGCTTGCAGGTCAGCCCGCAGGCAGATGACTTCATTGCCCAGGGCAAAGCCTATTCCCGCGCCCTGCATATCTACTACCCGGCCCGCGGCCAGATCTATGACCGCTGGGGTACTTTGTTGGCGGGTAATACGCTGGTGTACGAAGTGGGCGCCCAGGTTGCCTCAGTAGACAATGTTGAGACGGTGGCCTTTGCGTTGAGCAAGGTGCTGTCGGCAGGGCATCCGGAATACAGCCATGCCGGATATTATGACGAACTTTACACGGTGCTGGTAACTGCCATGCAAAAGGGCACCACGTATATCCCCCTGGCCGATTTTGTGACACCAGATGAGTTGGCACAATTGCAAGAATGGGCCCTGCGTTACAACACGATGCAAACCACCAGCCGTTCGGGTATTGAGAACCAGCCCAGCCTGGCGGGGCTGGTGTATCGCCCGCGTTTACAGCGCACGTACCCTGAACACGACCTGGCCTCTACGATCTTGGGCTTTGTCAACCGGGAGGGCACTGGCTTATTTGGGGTTGAGGAAGAATATAACGACCTGCTGGCGGGTGAGCCTGTGGCCGCCTGGGTGCCGTTGGACCCCTATGAAGTGGCTAACATTCCCACCATGGAGCCGGGCGGCGACCTGGTTCTGACGATTGACCGGCAGGTGCAGGCGGCTGTAGAGCAGATCTTGGAGCAGGCGCTCAATGAAACCGGGGCTGCAAGCGGTGTGATCATCGTCTCAGACCCCAATACGGGTGACATCTTGGCCATGACCTCTTGGCCGCGCCTGGACTTGAATGAATACTGGAATTATGCAGATGTGTTCTCGGCCAATACCCCCTTCAACCGGGCCGTCAGCGATACTTACGAGCCAGGTTCGGTGTACAAAGTGTTGACCATGGCGGCAGGGCTGGACGCGGGCGTGGTTGAGCCGGATACAGTGTTCACCGATGGCGGCTCGATCGAAATCGGCGGCATCCTGATCCATAACTGGGATTACGGTGCCTGGGGTCCGCAAAACATGCAGGGCTGCATGCAGCACTCGCTGAACGTCTGCCTGACCTGGGTGGCCAAGCAGTTGGGCGCCAACTTGTTTTACGATTACATGCAGAACTTTGGCATTGGGCATTTGACCGGTGTGGATATGGCTATGGAAGCCAACGGCCGCCTGAAGCTGCCTGGCGATACCGATTGGTATGAAGCCGATCTGGGCACCAATTCATTTGGCCAGGGTGTGGCGGTCACACCGCTGCAGATGGTGATGGCCATTTCGGCCATTGCCAACGAGCGCGGCGAGATGATGGCGCCGCGCGTGGTGCGTTCAATCATTAACGACGGCTACCAGTACAACCCTGCGCCGCAGGTCATTGGCACGCCCATCCGGGCCGAAACCGCCCAGATGCTGACGGAGATGCTGGCAGCCTCGCTGGAAAACGAATCGTCTGATGCCCTGGTGATGGGTTACCAGGTAGCTGGCAAGACCGGCACCGCTGAAATCCCCGGGCCGGGCGGCTACCAGGCCAACCTGACCAATGCTTCATTTGTGGGCTGGGGCCCGGTTGGCGATCCGCAGTTCTTGGTCTATGTATGGTTAGAAGAGCCTACCACTTCTCCCTGGGGTTCAGTGGTGGCCTCCCCGGTCTTCCGCGATGTGGTGGAAGAGCTGGTGGTACTAATGGATATCCCGCCTGATGATGTTCGCAGGCAATTAGGAAGTGAGTGAGGGTTTGGAGAGATGACGTGCTGACCCTGGCTGATGTGGTCGAGGCGTTGACGGCGGATGGATCCCATCCGGGTGTGCGCCCGCGAATGACCGATTATGAAGCGGCTTTCATTACGGAAGCCGACATTGATTCGCGTCAGGTAATCCCCGGTGCTTTGTTCGTGGCACTGCCAGGCGAGCGGGTGGACGGTCACGATTATGTGGGGCATGCCTTCAGCCGGGGTGCATCGTTTGCTTTGGTTTCGCAAGATATGACCGCTCGTTTCCCGGTTTTGGATCTGCGCCGGGGATGGACGGGAGAAGTGGTTGGCCTGCGCCCGCCAGTAGCCCTGGGGACAGACATCCGGGCGAAAGAAGCCCCGAAGAAACCGGCCTCAAAGAAAGCCTCACCTGCCTCGGTTGTGCACACGCCGCGAGGGATTGATGGCCCGCTGTGTATTTGGGTAGGCGACAGCTTACAAGCCCTCCAGCAGATTGCTCGCTTTTGGCGCGAGCGGCTGGAAGTGCAGGTGATTGGTATTACCGGCAGCGTGGGCAAATCCACCACCAAAGAAGTGGTGGCTGAGGTATTGGGCCAGCGCTACAGCACCTTGAAGAACAAGGGCAACTTGAATAACGAGATCGGGCTTCCGCTGACGCTCTTGAACCTGAGCGAAGGACACGAGCGGGCGGTGTTAGAGATGGGGTTTTATGTTCCTGGCGAGATTTCCTTCTTGTGCGGCCTGGCGAAGCCCCATATTGGTGTATTGACCAACGTGGGCACGGTACATGCCGAGCGGGCTGGCTCTCAAGAAGAGATTGCCCGCGGCAAGGCTGAATTGGTGCAGGCGCTGCCCGAAGATGGTGTGGCAATCTTGAATTACGATGATCCCTTGGTGCGGGCGATGGGCGCCCAAACAAAGGCGCGGGTCTTCTACTATGGGTTGAACCCAGAGGCTGACCTGTGGGCCGATGAGGTGGAAGGGCGCGGGCTGGATGGTATCCGCTTTTGGCTGCACTATGGGACAGAACAGATCTACATGCGTGCCCCGTTGATTGGGCGCCATTCTGTGCACACAGCCTTGCGGGCCGCCGCCGTTGGCCTGGCAGAAGGCCTCACCTGGCAGGAGATCGTCTCGGGGCTGCACAGCGCTTCAACTCAGTTGCGCCTGATTGCGGTGCGCTCGAAAGACGGCGCCCTGCTGTTGGATGATACGTATAATGCCTCGCCCGAATCGATGCTGGCGGCGCTCAACTTGTTGAGCGAGATTGAAGGCCGGCGCATTGCGGTGCTGGGCGATATGCTCGAATTGGGCCGCTATGAGTGGCGCGGGCATGAGATGGTGGGGATACGCGTGGCTGAGGTCGCCCAGGTTCTGGTGACGGTGGGCGAGCGCGGCCGGATGATTGCGGCAGCGGCTGCCCGGGCTGGGATGCCGGGCGAAGTGATCACAGATGTAGAAACGGTTGAGCAGGCGATAGAATTTTTGCAGAAACGCCTGCAAGCAAATGATGTGGTGTTGGTGAAAGGTTCCCACGGGATGCGCATGGATCGTATTGTGGCAGCGCTGGAGTATCGCTCATGAGAGAAGCTTCGGTAGCATTGGCCCTGGCGGCCTTCGCTTTCTTGTTGACGGTGATCTGGGGCGAGCCGCTGCTGCGCGTGTTGCGGCACTTGCGCATTGGCGAGTCGATCCGTGTGGACGGACCGCAGCGCCATTTTGCCAAGCTGGGCACACCCACCATGGGTGGCGTGCTTTTCTTGGTGCCGATCTTGTTGATCACGGTGTTGTTGAATGCGGCCAAATTATTTGGCTTGACCGGGGTGGGGCGTTCGATCTTCTTGCCCATGGGCACCATGGTGGTGTTTGCGCTGCTTGGCTCGATTGATGATTGGGAAAAACTGCGTGGAAAACGCATTGCCGGACGGCGCGGCCTGACCGCCCGCACCAAGCTGGTCATTCAAACCGTCCTGGCAGTGGTCATTGCCATTGGCCTGCGCTTTGTGTTGGATGTGCCCGAGATCAAGGTGCCCTTCCTTGAGCATCAGCCCAGCCTGGGGTTGTGGTATGTGCCGGTGGCAGCCTTTTTTATCGTTGGCTTTTCAAATGCCGTCAACCTGACAGATGGGCTGGATGGTTTGGCTGGCCTGATTGCAGCCACGATCTTTGCAGTGTACGGCAGCATCGCCATTTTCCAGGGGCAGCTTTACCTGGCGCGCTTTTGTTTCACGGTGGTAGGCGGCCTGTTTGGGTTCTTGTGGTTCAATGTTCATCCGGCGCAGTTGATCATGGGCGATGTGGGCTCTTTACCCCTGGGCGCCACCATTGCCGTGGTGGCTTTGATGACCGGGCAGTGGCCTGTGCTGCCGCTGATCGCTATTATGCCGGTCAGCATTGCGATGAGCTCGCTGCTGCAAGTGGGTTACTTTAAGCTTACGCATGGTAAGCGTTTGTTCAAGATGGCGCCGCTGCACCATCATTTTGAGCTTTTGGGTTGGAGTGAAACCCAAATTGTGCAGCGTTTTTGGCTGATCAGTTTGCTGGCAGGTATGCTGGGTATTGCGTTTGCATTGTCTTAGGGAATAGTGTAGAAGCGATGACGAATTGGTTTGGAATGCGCGTGGTGATCATCGGGGCGGCCCGGCAAGGGCTGGCTTTGGCGCGCTACCTGGCTGAACAACGGGCCATGGTGATTTTGAATGACCAGCGTATGCCAGCTCAGCTTGAGGCAGAACGGGCTGCACTGGCTGGCCTGGATGGGCAGATCACATGGGTTTGCGGTGAACACCCCATCAGCCTGGCAATTGGCGCCGACCTGGTTTGCCCCTCCGGCGGCGTGCCGCTCAGCCTGCCGCTGATTGTCGAAGCGCAGCGGCGCGGTGTTCCGCTTTCCAATGATTCGCAGATCTTTTTGGAAGCTTGCCCCTGCCGGACGATTGGCATCACTGGTTCGGCCGGCAAGACCACCACCACCAGCCTGGTGGGGCGGATTGCGGCTATGTCGATGACCTCGCCTCTCTCTAGGCGGGGCCGGGCCTGGGTGGGTGGAAACATTGGCTCCCCTTTGATCTCGGTGCTGGATCAGGTCGGCCCAGATGATTGGGCAGTGATGGAGCTTTCAAGTTTCCAGTTGGATATTATGAGCCGCTCGGTGAATGTGGCGGCGGTGCTGAACATCACCCCCAACCACCTCGACCGGCACGGCAGCATGGAAGCTTATACTGCTGCCAAAGCGCATATCGTAGATTTCCAGAAGCCGCGCGACGTGGCTGTGTTGGGGCGTGACGATCCTGGGGCCTGGGCCTTGACCGGGAAGCTGGTTGGGCGGCTGAATTCTTTTGGCTTGCACAAACCCTCCAGCGGCCTGGTGGGCACCTACCTGGATCAGAAGGACGAGCCCTTATTAATGTGGTCGGATGGCATGACGGCCATAGAGCTAATGCCGCGCGCTAGCATTCACCTGCGTGGCGACCACAACCTGCAAAATGTGCTGGCGGCCTGCGCTGTGGCTGCCGCAGCCGGGATGCCGCCGCGGGCGATGCGGACGGCGGTTGAGTCCTTCTACGGCGTGCCCCACCGCTTAGAGCTGGTGCGCACCTGGGGCGGGGCTGCCTGGTATAACGATTCAATTGCCTCTGCGCCTGAGCGGGTGATGGCTGATATTCGCTCGTTCAGCGAGCCAATTGTACTGCTGGCTGGCGGCCGGGATAAGAAACTGCCCTGGGATGATTTTGCCAGCCTGGTGCAGCAGCGGGTGGATCATCTGATCGTTTTTGGCGAAGCCGCTGACCTTATCCAGCGGGCAGTAGGCACAGTGCGGCCTGGGCAGCGTTTAGCTACGATCACCCACTGTGCTGGCTTGCAAGAAGCAGTGCGGGCGGCAGCCGAAGTGGTTGAGGCCGGTGACGTGGTGCTGCTTTCACCGGGCGGCACAAGTTTTGATGAATTCCGCGATTTTGAAGCGCGCGGGGAGGCTTTCAGGCAATGGGTAAACGAGCTTTAATTGATGTACCAATCTTGCTGGTGACTGCTGCTTTGGTCATTTTTGGCGTGCTGATGGTCTATTCAGCCAGTGCTGATTTCTCATACCAGATGTATGGCTCTGAGACCTACGTGTTCAAACGCCAGTTGATCTGGTTGGGCCTGGGCACCCTGGCGGCAATGCTCATGACCTGGATGGATTACCACATCTGGCGCCGGTTGGCAGTGCCAGCCATGCTGGGGGCACTGGGCGGCCTGATCATTGTGCTCTTTATCCAGGATGAGCGCCTGGGCGCAGTCCGCAGCTTGTTCAGCGGCTCGGTTCAGCCTTCAGAACTGGCTAAGCTGGTGATCGTGATTTACCTCTCGGTGTGGTTGTATAACCGCCGGGATCAGCTTCAAGATGTGAATTTTGGGCTGATACCCCTGGGTGTCATCTTGGGGCTGGTGGGTGGTTTTATTGGTTTGCAGCCCGACCTGAGCGCCCTGATCACGGTCATCTTATTGGGCATCATGATGTTCTTCCTGGCGGGCGGCGATTTGCGGCAGTTGGTGGTGGTCTTGGTGCTTGGTTCTGTTGTCGGCTTCATTGTGCTGCGTTCGGGCATTTTCCCCACCGGCACCGAGCGCCTGGGCAGCTTTTGGATTGGCCTGAGCAATCCCCTGGAATATTCTGAGCACGTCCGCCGCGCCCTTGAGGCGTTTGTGAAGGGCGGCTGGCTGGGTGTTGGAATTGGCAAATCGGAGACCAAGTTGTTCGGCCTGCCCTTCCCGCATACCGACAGCGTGTTTGCAGTGGTCGGCGAAGAGATGGGTATGCTGGGGGCCTCGGTACTGGTGATCTTGTACCTTTTGTTCATGTGGCGTGCCCTGAAAATTGCTCGCCGCGCCCCCGACCAGCTCGGATCGCTCTTGGCGGGCGGGCTAGGCTTGTGGCTGGTGACCGAAGCCTGCATTAACATGGCAGTGATGGTGGGCCTGATGCCCTTTGCTGGCAATGCGCTGCCTTTCATCAGCGCTGGCGGCTCGAACCTGCTGGTGACAATGACGGCAGTTGGGATCATTTTGAACGTCTCGCGGCTTTCTGAAAAGAAGCTGCAAGAACAAGGAAAGGAGCCATTCAATCGTGCGGTTGTTGATCTGCGCAGGGGGGACCGGCGGCGGCGTGTATCCCGCTCTGGCCGTCCTGCAGCATCTAATGGCGGCTTATCCGCCAACTGATCCGGCCGCGTCACAGACCATGTGGGTCGGTGGCGTGGGAGGCATGGAGGCAGACCTGGTGAAGCGTGAAGCGCTGGCAGGTGTGCAGTATGCGGCCATTCCTGCGGCTGGTGTGCACGGCGTGGGCTTACGCAGCCTGCCGGGCAACCTGTGGCAGTTGGGGCGCGGCCTGCTGGCCTCCTTTGGGCTGCTGCGCCAATTCCGCCCCGATGTGCTGCTCTTCACCGGCGGCTACGTGGCTGTGCCCGTGGCCCTGGCGGCGCGCCTCTCTGGGATTGGCCGGACCCTGCTTTACGTGCCCGATATCGAGCCGGGGTTGGCCCTCAAGACGCTGGCCCGCTTTGCAGATCGTATTGCGTTGACAACCGAAGATTCGCTCCCGTATTTTGCCGGGCGCCGCAACCTGAGCGTGACCGGCTACCCCCTGCGCCCCGATCTGCTGGAGGCTGCTGTTCGCCTGCAGGCAGAGGGAAAAACGGCTGCTCGCCAGGTATTTGGCCTGCGCCCAGACCTGCCCGTGCTGTTGGTCTCTGGCGGCAGCAAAGGCTCGCGTTCGATCAACCGGGCGGTGATGGCAGCCCTGCCTGACCTGTTGCAAGACATCCAGGTGCTGCACATCAGCGGCAAGCTGGATTGGGCCGATGTTGAACAGGGTCGTCTCAGCCTCTCGCCTGAGCAGGCTGCTCGCTACCGCCTCTACCCCTATTTGCACGCCGAGATGGCGGCGGCCCTGGCTTGCGCCGACCTGTCTCTGACGCGAGCGGGGGCCTCGAGCCTGGGTGAGCTGCCGCTGTTTGGCCTGCCGGCCATCCTGGTGCCTTACCCTTACGCCTGGCGCTACCAGCGCGTCAACGCAGACTACCTTGCCAGCCGCGGTGCGGCTGAAGTGGTTGAAGATGCAGACTTGCCCGCCCAGATCGTTCCACTGGTGCGCAGCCTGCTGACCGACCTGCCGCGCCACCAAAAGATGGCACAGGCCATGCGCCAATTGGCTCGCCCTGATGCCGCCCAACAGATTGCCGCTTTGCTCAGCCAGGCCGCCGCGCCGGGCTTGCACGTGGACGGGAGAAACTGACCGATGGTAAGCTTGCTGGTCTTCTTCTACATATTTGTCTTTATTTTTGGCATCATCGGCGCTGCGCGCGGTTGGGCCAAAGATGCCCTGGTGATCTTCAGTGTTATCCTGGCATTGGCGTTGATCGCAGTGGTAGAAGAGCTGCTGCCATTCACGCGTAATTTGCTGGCCGATGCCGCCCCAAAGGATCTGTTCTGGTTCCACTGGATCATCTTGGGCTTGCTGCTGTTCTTCGGTTACCAGACCCCGCGCGTCAAACGCTTTTCTGAAGCCACCAAGCGGGCTGAAGAGATCCGCGAGCTGATGCTGGGCTTCTTTGTGGGCGCCATTACCGGGTTCATCGTGGTGGGCAGCTTGTGGTACTACATGGATCGGGCCGGTTACCCCTTTGCCCCCTACATCACCTCTCCAGCCACCGATACGATGACGGAGACTGGCGAAGCCGCAGCACGCCTGCTCAAGTGGGTGCCGCCAGCCTTGTGGCTGGGGCGTTACCCCGGCGTGATCGTTTCAGTGGTGGTGGCTTTTATTTTCGTGATCATTGTGTTCCTTTAGGAGCCTGGCTGCGTGAGCAAACCTTCTGTGCACTTCATCGGGATTGGTGGGACTGGCCTGTCGGCGATTGCCAGGCTGCTGATTGAGAGCGGCTATCACGTCACAGGCTCAGACCGGCTGCTCTCGCCCTTGGCTGCCAGCCTGCAGGAGGCCGGTGCGGTCATCTTTATCGGTCACCGTGCCGAAAACGTGCGCCAGGCAGGCCTGGTGGTGCGTTCCTCGGCGGTGCCAGATGACAACGTTGAAGTGCAGGCGGCACGTACCCTGGGCATCCCGGTAATGAAGCGCAGTGACTTCTTGGGCCAGTTGATGGCTGGGTACCTGGGCATTGGGGTGGCGGGTTCGCACGGTAAGACCACCACCACCGCTATGTTGGCCTGGATGTTGACTGCCTTAGGCCAGGACCCTTCCTACATCATCGGCGGCGTCTCAGCCAACCTGGGCGCCAATGCCCACGCCGGCAAAGGGCGGGCCTTTGTGATCGAAGCCGATGAATATGACCGTATGTTCCTGGGGTTGAATCCCAAGCTGGCGGTGGTGACCAACGTGGAACACGACCACCCCGACTGCTTCCCTACCCCCGATGAGTTCTACCAGGCTTTTGTGGCATTTGCCAAAAGCCTGCCGCCAGATGGCTGCTTGCTGGCCTGCGCAGACGACCCTGGCTCGGCCCGCCTGGCGTATGAAGCTCACGTATCGGGCCAGAAGGTGTTGACCTACGGTTTGCAGCCTGCTGCTGGCAGCCTGCTGCCCGATTACCTGGCGGAAAACCTGGTGCCTAACCAATACGGCGCTTTCACCTTCGATGCACGCTGCACCCTGGCTGAGACGGGCTTTGCGCTGCGCCCAGCCGTGACCTTGCAGGTGCCGGGCGAGCATAATGTGCGCAATGCCCTGGCTGCCCTGGCCGTGGCCCACCAAATGGGCCTGCCCCTGGCCGAGGCCGGACAGGCCCTGGGTGCTTTTGTGGGCACGGGCCGGCGTTTTGAGCTGCGTGGCGAGGCGGCTGGTGTGGCTGTGATTGACGATTACGCCCACCACCCCACCGAGATCCGCACTGTGATCGCGGCTGCCCGTTCGCGTTACATTGGCCGCCGCCTGTGGGTGGTGTGGCAGCCGCACACCTATTCCCGCACCCGCACCCTGTTCGAGGCCTTCACCACGGCCTTTGCCCAGGCAGATGAGGTGTTGGTGACTGAGATTTACGCTTCGCGCGAGGCCGCCCCTGCCGATGGCTTTTCAGCCAGCCAGGTGGTGAAGGCCATGGCGCATGAACACAAGCACTTTATCCCCGATCTGGCCCAGGTCACCGCTTTTCTTGTGGGCCACCTGAAAGCCGGTGATGTGCTGCTGGTGCTGTCGGCGGGTGATGCCGACCAGATCAGCACACAGGTGCTGGCCGCTTTACAAGCCGGACGTGTGATGTCCGCAAGGAGCTCTGCACATGACTAAACCCGTTGTGAAAGCCTCAAAACTGGCTGCGGCGCATGCTCAGCCCAAGCACCAGTCTGCTGGCACCAAGAAATCGACCCGTGCAGGCAGCACGCCGCGCGTGTACGAATCTGAATCGCCGGCCCTGATGTCGCTGCGCTTGCTGGCTGCGCCCAACCCCAAGGATGACCTGACGGACGCTGAGCTGGTGGCCTTGTGCCACGATCCGCGCCGCTCGCCAGAGTTGATCCAGCATCTGATTGACTTTGTCAAAGGGATGTAGCAGAGCACGGAGACTACTTCTGCCATGACCCAGCCTTTACCGGACGATTTCCGTTCACTTTTGCGCCAGACTTTTGGTGAACGCCTGCAGCAGGACGTAACGCTGGAGCGTTATACCAGCGCTCGCGTGGGCGGCAAGGCCGATGCCTTGTTGGTGGCCAATACCGCCAACGACCTGGCCGACCTGGTGCAGCGCCTGTGCCAGTTGAACGTCCCGTTCCACGTCTTGGGTGGAGGCTCGAACGTCTTGATCAGCGATAAAGGCATTCGCAACCTGGTGGTGCTCAACCGGGCGCGCCAGGTGCGCTTCAGAGAACAGGCCGACCCGCCCACCGTGTGGGCTGAATCGGGCACCAATTTTGGGGCCCTGGCTCGCCGGGCAGCGGCGCGTGGATTGAGCGGCCTTGAGTGGGCGGCTGGCATTCCTGGCACCATTGGCGGGGCAGTGGTTGGCAACGCAGGTGCACATGGCGACGATATGTCTGGCTGCCTGGTGATGGCAGAAATCTTGCATCGTCAAGAAGCAGGCCTGCAAAGCGACCCCACCAGCGGGCGGAAGTGCGGCCGCAGCGAGTGGCCGGTTGAGAAGTTTGAATTTGCCTACCGCAGCAGCCTGCTCAAACGCCAGGCCGGCCAGGCGGTGGTTTTGGCCGCAGTGCTCAGGCTGGAGCACAGCACGCCGGAGGCGGTACAGGCCAAGATTGATGCCTTTACCGAATACCGCCACCGCACCCAGCCGCCCGGGGCCAGCATGGGCTCAATGTTCAAGAACCCACCCGGCGATTACGCTGGGCGCCTGATTGATGCAGCCGGCTTGAAAGGGCACCGCATTGGCAATGTTGAGATCAGCAGCCTGCATGGCAACTTTTTTGTCAACCTGGGCCAGGCCACCGCAGCCGATATTTATGCCCTGATTGACCTGGCCCGCCGTACCGTAGCAGAAAAATTCGGCGTCCAGTTGGAGCTGGAAATTGAATTGTTAGGTGAATGGTAATCATGGCTGAACAAAGCACCCCTACCCAAGCGCTCTGCAGAAGCGCCCAACCGATCCAACTGGGCGTGATCTTCGGTGGACGTTCCGGCGAGCACGAAGTATCGCTCATGTCGGCGCGCTCGGTGCTGGGGGCCCTGGACCCGGCCCGCTATACGGTGACGCAGATTGGCATCACCCATGCCGGCGAATGGCTGGCCGGCCCGAATGTTTTGCAGGCCATGCTGGATGGACGTATGGAAAGCCTGACCCCGGCGGCCATCCTGCCAGACCCGTCCCGCACCGGCGTATACGTCATCAAAGATGGCGTGTTGGAACTGCTGGCGGCCCTGGATGTGGTCTTCCCGGTCTTACATGGGAGCTTTGGTGAAGACGGCACCCTGCAGGGCCTGCTGGAACTGGCAGACGTGGCCTACGTGGGGGCGGGCGTGCTGGGCTCTTCGGTGGCCATGGATAAGGGCGTTTTCGATGCGGTGATGCGGGCGCACGGCATTCCAGTGGTTGAGACCCTGGTGGTCTTGCGCAGCGCGTTGGAGAAGGACATGCAGGCCGTGGTTGAGCAGGCAGCCAGGGTGGGGCCTTTCCCGCTCTTTGTCAAGCCGGCCAATTTGGGCTCTTCGGTGGGTATTACCAAGTGCCTGGGCTATTCAGACCTGCTGGAGGGCTTGATGCACGCCGCCCGTTACGACCGCCGCATCTTGGTGCAGCGCGGGGTGGGCGGCAACGTCCGGCCGCGCGAGATTGAGGTTAGTGTGCTGGGCAACGACGACCCGCAGGCCTCTATGCCGGGTGAGGTGCTGCCCAGCCGTGAGTTTTATTCGTATGAGGCCAAGTACGTGGATGGCACCTCGGGCCTGCTCATCCCGGCGCCTATTTCGCCTGAGCTAACCGAGCGTGTGCGCCGCCTGGCGGTGCAAGCCTACCAGGCGATTGATTGCGCCGGCATGGCGCGGGTGGATTTCTTGCTGGACCCGCACACGGATGAATTATTTTTGAATGAGATCAACACCATCCCCGGCTTTACGGAGATCAGCTTGTACCCGAAGCTGTGGGAGACCATGGGGCTGCCCTACCCGGCACTGGTGGATCGCTTGGTGGAATTGGCGTTGGAACGCAAGGTAGATCGTGACCGCATTGAGCGCCGTTACCAACAAGGTTAATGGAGATTTTGATATGGCAGAGAAGAATGATCGGAACTCAAAACCAATCGGGCGAGCCCGCCAGCGGCAGCAGCGGCGTTCAGAACAGTCGAGCCAGGGCTCTAACAGCAAGGCGAGCCTCAACCTGGACGAGATCCGTTCTTACAAAGAACGCATTGCCCAGCAGCTTGGACGGCCCGAAAGCAGCAGCGCGCCTGCTGCGCATAAGGCTTCACAGCCAAAAGTTTCGCCATTTACCTCCGCCTCATTGGGCGAGCTGAAGCAAGCCGCCGGCGAGCTGAAGGATTCTGCCACCAAAGCGGCTAAGGCTGCTGCCCGCAAGACCAGTAACCTGGCCCAAAAGGCGGCTGCCGCCTCGGCGGGTGGCTCATCGCGAGAAGCCCGCCGGCGCAACCGCCGCACCGCAGGAGAAGCCCAGCCCGAAGCCGCCCTCACCACTGCCCGCCAGCGCCGGCAGCAGAGAGCCACTGAGACGAATGGGCGCCGCCCAGCAAGCAGCAGCCGGACCGCACCGGCAAAGGCTCCGGCCTCCAGCAACCCGCCCGCACGCCGGGCCGCCCGCTCGGCGGGCACCACCTATACCATTGCCGGTGTGCACAATGTGCGCCCGCCCTCCAGCGCATCTGAGCCTGGCGTTCACCGCCCGGGGCGCGCTGCCCACACTGCATATGCCAGCAGCCAGCCGCCCGTGGTGGCGCGGCGCGGCAGCGATTGGGCTTATCCGGGATCGGGGGCATCCTCCAAAAAGCAGAACCGGAACGTTCCCGCTGGGGGCGCGGCCCGCCGGCGCTATGACATTGCCCTTGACGTTCCCGGTGCAGAGCTGCGCCTGCCCGCCTTTCCGTCTGTGCGCCTGGGTTGGCGGGCGGTTTCAGGGTTGATGGTGGTGCTGATGCTGGCCAGCCTGTACTTCTTGTGGACCTCGGCGGCTTTCCGTGTTAACACGGTGGCGGCTGAGGGCTTACAGCGCCTGACGGTGGGCGACCTGAATGCGGTCTTGGGATTGTTCGACCGTTCAATATTTACCGTTGACCCGGCCGAGGTGGAAGAGACGCTGCGCCTGGCTTTCCCCGAATTCTCTTCTGTTTCGGTGCGCTTGGGCTTGCCGGCTAACGTGGATATCCGCGTGGCCGAACGCCAACCGGTGTTGGCCTGGCTGCAAGATGGCAGCGAAGTGTGGATTGATGCTGAAGGCGTGGCTTTCCCGCCGCGTGGCAACCCGGTCAGCGATGAGAACGCCCAGCCCCTGGCACGCGTGGAAGCGCACAGCGCCCCGGATGGATTTGACCCGGGTGCGGTGCTGCAATCTGGCGGCTTGGGCAACCTGCCGTACCTGGTGCCCCAGGCGGTGGATGCTGCTGGCGAGATGGCTTTGCCGGCGCGCCAAAACCAGATTGATCCTGCCCTGGTGGCAAGCATCCTGGCCCTCAGCCCGCAGGTGCCTGCCGATACGCTGCTGGTGTTTGACGCCGAGCACGGCCTGGGCTGGACGGACCCGCACGGTTGGGAGGTCTATTTTGGCTCGCAGATCCTGGCGGGCTTAGAGAGCGACATGAACAGCCGGCTGATGGTTTACCAGGCCCTGGTAGAACGCCTGGATGCAGAAGGTATTCAACCGGCTTTTATCAGCGTGGAATTTATCCACGGACCCTTCTATGGTATGGAGCGGTAAGGGATGGAAGAAGAACCGATCATCGTAGCAATTGACGTAGGTACAACCAAGGTCTGTACCCTGGTGGCGCGCGAAGAGCGCCCTGGCGAGCTGCGCATCTTGGGCGTGGGCATTGAGCCTTCGCAGGGTGTTCGCAAAGGCGTGGTGGTTGATATGCTGGCTGCCTCGCAGGCGGTGGTGCGTTCGGTTGAAAAGGCTGAGCATTCTTGCGGCCTGGAGATCGATGCCGCCCTGGTGGGCCTGGCTGGCTCGCATGTGTCCTCGGTCAACAGCCGCGGCGTGGTGGGGGTGGCCGGGCGTACCATTGAACCGGATGATATTGAGCGCGCCGTTGAAGCCGCCCGGGCAGTGGCCATCCCGCATAATCGCGAGATCATCCACATCATCCAGCGCGGCTTCAGCATCGATGGGCAAGAAGGCATCCGCAAGCCCCTGGGGATGCACGGCTACCGCCTGGAAGTGGAAACGCATATCATCACGGCCTCGGCGGCCTCGGTGGAGAACCTGCGGCAGTGCGTGGGTGCGGCCAATGTGGATATCTCGCAGTTTGTGCTCAACCCCTTGGCTGCCGGCGAGGCTGTGCTCAGCGAGACCGAGCGCGATATGGGTGTGGTGGTCTGCGACATCGGCGGCGGAACGACCAATATTGCCATTTACATTGATGGCGATGTCTGGCACACCAATGTGCTGGCGGTGGGCGGCGACCATATCACATCGGATATTGCCCACGGCCTGCGCCTGCCGGTCTCTCAGGCTGAAGAGGTCAAGATCCAGCACGGCCATGCCCTGAAGAGCGATGTGCGCCCTGAAGAATACTTTACCGTGCGCCCCTTTGGCGAAGAACAACCCGCCCAGTTCAACCGCCAGGAGCTGTGCCTGATCATCGAGGCGCGGGTTGAGGAGATCTTTGGCCTGGTGCTGCAAGAGATCAAGCGCTCTGGATACGATGGCCTGCTGCCCGCTGGTATGGTGCTGACCGGCGGGACGAGCGCCCTGCCGGGCATCCGCGGCCTGGCCAGCCGCACCACTGGCTTGCCGGTGCGCGTGGCATCGCCGATGCAGGTCGAAAAGACCGGCGACGGCCCGACCCTGACCGGAATGGTTGATAAGCTGGATAGCCCTGGCTTTTCAACCAGCGTGGGCCTGCTGCGTTGGGCGGTGTTGATGAGTGATCTATCTGCCTTGCCCTACCGGCCGGGCAGCAAGGGCGGTTCGAGCAGAGGCTCGGGCGGCCTGCTAACAAATATCAATTGGGAAGCGGTCAAAGAATTCTTTAAGCGACTGCTGCCCTGATGATGGTAGTGTTTAATAAGGTAGGATAGTCAATTCATTTATTGATCAAGAGGAGGATCAAAATGAACCAAAATAGTACTTTTTCAGGCGCGTTAGAGTCCTTCGCCCACATCAAGGTTGTGGGCGTGGGCGGCGGCGGTTGTAACGCCGTCGAACGGATGATCAAAGAAGGCCTGACGGGGGTGGAGTTCATCGCCGTCAACACCGATGCCCAGGCGCTGCTGCTTTCGAGTGCGCAGACGCGGGTGCGCATTGGCGAGAAGCTGACGCGCGGCCTTGGCTCGGGCGGCAGCCCTGAAACTGGCCGCAAGGCGGCTGAGGAATCGGGCGAGCAGCTCACCCAGGTGCTGCAGGGCGCAGATATGATCTTCGTCACTGCGGGCATGGGCGGCGGCACCGGTACCGGTGCGGCGCCGGTGGTAGCCAAGCTGGCGCGTGATGTGGGCGCCCTGACGATTGGCGTTGTGACCCGTCCCTTCACCTTCGAAGGCTCGCGGCGCATTGCCTCGGCAGAGGGCGGCATCGAGCAGCTCAAAGACCAATCGGACACCCTGATTGTGATCCCCAACGACCGTTTGCTGCAGATTGTGGACAAGCGCGTCAACCTGCAAGATGCCTTCCGCGTGGCCGATGACGTGCTGCGCCAGGGCGTGCAGGGCATTTCAGAGCTGATCACCGTCCCTGGCTTGATCAACCTGGACTTTGCCGATGTGCGCACCATCATGTCTGAAGGCGGCGCAGCGCTGATGGCTGTGGGCCGTGGCGAGGGCGACGACCGTGCTCGCCTGGCTGCCGAACAGGCCATTTCGAGCCAACTGCTCGATATCACCATCGACGGGGCGCGCGGCATCCTGTTCAACGTCACCGGCGGCTCCGACCTGACCCTGTTCGAGGTCAACAATGCTGCTGCCATCATCAAGGAAACCGCTCACCCGGATGTGAACCTGATCTTCGGTGCGGTGATCGACCCGAACATGGGCGACGAAGTGCGCGTGACCGTCATCGCCACCGGCTTCGAGCGCACTGCCATGCCCCGCCGGGTGATGGAAACCTCTGGTGGGCGCTCTGAAAACGGCCTGCGTGGGCGCGGCCTGACCGAATCTCCGGCCCGCCCGAACGAGGGCTACCGCCCCCGCCCGGCCTCTGAGCCCCAGAGCAATCCCGACAGCGGCAGCCGCCCGCGCATGGAGCGCGAGCTTGAGCCAGCCGCCGCCCTGCGCCCCGAGCAGGACGTGCAAGGGTTTGCCCCGCGCATCATCGATACCGAGAACCTGGATATCCCCACCTTCCTGCGCAATCGCAGCCGCGGTGGTTGATCGTTCTAAATGGGGCTGTGCCCTGCACAGCCCCCGGTAAGCTGTTCACTGGTTGATCTACAGAACTGGCGCTTCTTTATGGCGCACTGTTC
This sequence comes from uncultured Anaerolineaceae bacterium, assembly GCA_964633225.1. Classification (GTDB taxonomy): domain Bacteria; phylum Chloroflexota; class Anaerolineae; order Anaerolineales; family UBA4823; genus JAKQIM01. The sequence goes on along the minus strand of CAZWFQ010000028.1, from coordinate 8,152 downwards.
TGCTCGGATGGACTGCGTCCGTCTACTGCTGGACTCCTCCTCCCGGTGGTTGCACTGGGCGCGGACTGTCCAAACGGAAGCCCTGCCCCGGTGGGGGCAGCATATACACCGCCTCCACCGGATGCAGGACGACCCCAGGGTCTTTCGTCACAGCCTTCGCAGGCGAGAGACCCAGTAAGAAAGAATGCGGGTATGGGCCAGGCCCATACCCGCATTCTTATTGCTATCTTAAAAATTCCACCACTTACAAAATTTTAAGGTCATTGGCTCATTTTTCTCTTGCGCCATATATCCTTGTATGCTAGAATGAACCACGCTCTCCACCCACAGGTGCGGGATGGAGGGTGCAGATCCCCCATATATAGCGGAAACATTTGTTCTGACTAAATTCCTTATGGAGTGACCATGCGCTGTCCTTACTGTAAACATGAAGAGTCTCGCGTCATCGACACATCCCACGATATGCGCGGTGGTGTACGCCGCCGGCGCGAGTGTGAACACTGCAGTCAGCGCTTCAGCACCTATGAGCGCCCGATCCTGGCGACGCCCTTGCTTGTCAAACAAGATGGCAGCCGCGAAGAGTTTGACCGCGATAAATTGATCCGCGGCATTCGCATTTCGTGCGCCAAGCGCCCAGTTTCGGCTACTGATACCGAGCGGCTGGTGGGCGAGATCGAGTCGACTTTGCAGGCCATGGGCCGTGCTGAGGTTTCTTCGCGCGTGGTGGGGGATATGGTGATTGCCGGCCTCAAAGAGCTGGACCACATTGCTTACATCCGTTATGCCATTGTCTACCTGGGCCTGGACGACCTGCGCTCGATCCGGCATGAAATTGACCGCCTGTTAGAGGGGGAGAACCGCTAACCGCCCCCAGGGGTGGGGGCCGCGGCCGGGGCATTTTTTGCCCGTGCCGTGCTCTTGCCTCGTCACTATTTCGCTATGTCTGATCCCTGTTTCGCCATCATGCTTCGCTGTCCCAAAATTCACTCCTTGGAGGTACGTCATGTTGAAATCAGCCACTGCTGAAACCCAAACCATCCCCCCAGCCGAGCAAAGCGGTTTGCTGCCTACGCCGCCGCTGCCGGCTGAACTGCCTGAGATCCACCTGACGGAGAATGCCCGCCAGGTGCTTACTCGCCGTTACGTGCGGCGCGGCCCCGACGGCCAGCCTGCTGAGACGGTGGAAGGGATGTTTTGGCGCGTGGCGTATCACGTGGCGGCGGTTGAAAGCAAGTGGGGCGGGGAGGTGCTGGAACGCGCTAGCCAATACTTCGCCCTGTTGACCAGCAAAGAGTTCTTCCCCAATTCGCCCACCTTCACCGGTGCGGGCACGCCGCTGGGCCAACTGGCGGCCTGCTTTGTGCTGCCCATTTCAGACGATATGGGCCGCCACCATGCGGGCATCTTCCAGAGCCTGCGCGACGCCGCCCTGATCCAGCAGACGGGCGGAGGCAATGGCTTTGCGTTCTCGCGCCTGCGCCCCAAGAACACCCTGGTCAAGTCCTCGGCCGGGCAGGCCACCGGGCCGGTGGGCTTCTTGCGCGTGTATGATAAGGCCTTTGGCGAGATCGCCCAGGGGGGTTCGCGGCGTGGGGCCAATATGGCCGTGCTGCGCGTGGATCACCCGGATATCGAGGAGTTCATCACCTGCAAGACGGACGAAAACTCGATCACCAACTTCAATATTTCGGTGGGCATTACCGATGCTTTCATGGAAGCGGTGGAGAAGGACGGCGATTGGGAGCTGCGCTTCCCGGATGTGACCCACCCCGGCTACCACGGCTTCCACGGCACCCTGGAAGATGCGGCCAAGGCCGGCATCCCCATCCGGACGCATAAGACCGTCAAGGCGCGCGAGCTGTTCAACAAGATCGTCGAGCAGGCGCATCACAACGGCGAGCCGGGTATGCTCTTTTTGGATGCCGCCAACCGCCAGAACCCGGTGCCGCACCTGTACCCGCTGGAATCTACAAACCCGTGTGGCGAGCAGTGGCTCGGGCCATACGAGAACTGCTGCCTAGGGTCGGTGAACCTGGCCGAGCACCTGGGCCCCGGCGGGAGCGTGGATTGGGAGAAGCTGCGCCGCTCAGTGACGCTGGCGGCTTACTTCTTGGACGACGTGGTGGATGCCAACGCCTATGTGCCGGCAGTGCCGCAGCTCAAGCTGGCGGCCCACAACGCCCGGCGCATCGGCCTGGGGCTGATGGGCCTGGGTGACCTGATGTACCACTGCGGCGTGCGCTACGGCTCTGAAGAAGGGCAGGAGTTCGCCTCTCAATTGATGGAGTTTGTGCGCTACCACGCCATGCTGACCAGCATTGAGCTGGCTAAGGTGCGCGGGCCCTTCCCGGCTTACCAGGGCAGCATTTACGACCCGGCCCCCAAGGACGAGAACGCCCGCCCGCGCCTGGGCTGGAAGCCCCCCAAGCCCCTGGCGGCCTACCAGCACGATTGGGGCCGCCCGGCGGTGGATTGGCACAAGGTGGTGGATGGCATCCGCAAGCACGGCATCCGCAACGCGGCCCAGACCACCATTGCCCCCAC
>CAZWFQ010000028.1:1371-5508 GCA_964633225.1 uncultured Anaerolineaceae bacterium | reverse complement strand
GCGGAAGAGCACGTGCGCATGCAGGCCGCCATGCAGGCCTTTGTGGATAACAGCCTGAGCAAAACGGTCAACTTCCCGGCGGGGGCTACCGAGCCCGAGGTGGCGGCGGCCTACCAACTGGCCTGGAAGCTGGGCTGCAAGGGCATCACGGTGTACGTGACCGGCTCGCGGCAGAAGGTGGTGCTGGAGACGAAGGCCACCGCCCGCCAGAAAGAGACTGCCGGGCAGCCCGCGGCGGCTGAGGCGGCCCCGATCAAGACGGAACAGTTGGCCATCTGGCACGATAGCAAGAAGCCGCGCCCGCGCCGCCTGCGAGGCTATACCTACAGCATCAGCACGCCGGTGGGCAAGGCCTTTGTGACGGTGAACGAGAACGGGGGCAACCAGCCCTTCGAGGTCTTCTTGAGCACGTCTAAGGCGGGCTCTGAGACGGCGGCGGTTTCTGAGGCCATCGGGCGCTTGATCTCGTACCTGCTGCGGCTGGGCTCGCCGATCTCGCCGCGCGAGCGGCTGAAAGAGGTGATGCGCCAGCTTTCGGGCATCGGCGGGGGGCGCTCGCTGGGCTTTGGGCCCAACCGGGTGCGCTCGCTGCCGGATGGGGTGGCCCAGGCCCTGGCGGATTACGTGCTGGATACCGAGCCCGAACCAGCCGAACCTGGCGTGGGCGGCAGCCCGGCGCAGGGCATGCCGGCCCCGGCGGCACCCTTGCAGGCGAGCGCTCACGGCGGCAAGGGGAATGGGAATGGGAACGGCAGCGGCCAAGGCCTGGTTCCAGGCCAGGTCAAAGAAAGCGCCATCTCCTTCCAGGCCGAAGAGCCCCCGGCGCTGCAGCCGGTGCAAAAGATCGGCGACCTGTGCCCAGAGTGCGGGCAGGCGGCGGTGGTGAACGAGGAAGGCTGCCGCAAGTGCTATGCCTGCGGGTACAGCGAGTGCTGACCTATCATAAGTGATCTATATTGAAGTGGGCCGGGAGCGATCCTGGCCCGCTTTGCGTTTAAAAGGGGGGAAAAAGAGGAACGACTCAAACAACGAGGAACGACTGGGGGGAGGGGGAGGCGAAATGAAGCGGGAGGAAGACGAGGCAGGGGGTGGGATGCATATGCTTATTGTAGAACAAAAATTCTGTTTGTCAATGACGAAAAATTCTAGCAGGCTGGGTAGCCATTCATCACCAGGCTTTGTTATGGGGTTTGGTATGGTCCAAGAAAACGTTCGCCGTTGAAATGGATCAGGTGAGATGGTGTATCGGCCACCCATACTTCGGTCTCCCACGCGATTTCGGAGAGGTGGCGACTCATGATGGTACGGTCTGGGAAAGCGGTCACATATACCAAGCCGGCATTGGCTCCTGCAAATAAATGGGTCAGTTCGGCATGACGTTTGGGATCAACTGGGCCATGACTGGTAACTGACTCAACCAGCAAGAGCCAATTCCTGGCAGTATAATACAGCACCACGTCGGGCATCTTTCCATGCACGTCTACGGTAATACCTAGCCTGGATAACAAAACGGCATCGAAATATCCCCACTTATTGCCAGTATCCCCTGCGTAGACCAACATGCTCCCGGGAGCAAAACGTGGGGCAAACTCCTCGATGATGGCTCGGATGAGTTGGCTGTGTTTACCTGGGCTGAGTGTGATTTTCTTCCCTGGTGCAATCTCAACCGGAATACGATTTTGCTCGCGTTCTCTGGCATACCTGGCAATCAGTGTTTCGCGCTTGGCCAGGTATGTGGCCAGCGCGGTGTGCCATTCAGGCGTGCCAAAGGTGCGCAGCAGTGCTAACATAGTCGGTTCGATATGGTAGACAGTCTTTGGGCTATTAACCGGGCGGTCAGGCTTATCTGGATTGTAGACAGCGATACCTGCATCACAAAACTGGTGCATTGTTTGGCGGCGAAAAGTTTCACGGGTGTTTGGGGCATAATCTCTGCCGTAATGCTCTCGAGCCCAATCCATGATGGGCGTAATGCCGATCAGTGGGGCCTCGGCATCCGCCCAATCTTTGCCTGGTGTAAGATTCAATAAGGCTAATAAACATAGGGCGGATCGCTCATTGTGTTGAGCGCGTGGCAGGCCCAAGGAAATGATGATCTGACGAGCGGCTTCGAGGTAATCGTTCTCTCGTTTCATGTTCCCAGCGCTCCTACCATATGATCGATGGATGCCTGTGTAAGTCGATCCTGCTGCAAAGCCCATTCCCCGAGTTCGGTCAGCATTAAGAGGCTGGGGTATTTGATGAGCTTCAGGTCGGCGGCATTTACCTGGGTGTGGCCACTGAAGCGGCGAAAATATTCGTCAACGACGGTTGAATTCAAGTACACCGCCAGGCCGTAAGCCAGGGCTTTTGGCAGGCTGCGTTTATCCTGGTGGAACAGGTTGATGTGATTCTCGAAGCCGATCACAGGCGCCTCGCCAAACAGGCCCGGGTCTACCAGACTGGCGACAATGCGGCGTTTTTCTTCCTTGGATGAGAAGCGCCGAACCACACAATAGAATCCATTTGGATACAACCATTTTTCTGTAACGGCATTCCGTAAGATGGCGTTCGGTTTTTTGGCGCTCTCCACCGGCCAGGAAATCCTACTGCCGCTGAAGTGACAAGGATAAAGCAAGGGCACGGTACCTGGGCCTGGCATTTTACGCAGATGTTCTTTTTGTCGGAAATCAACCACCGGCCCGGTCGATACCTGGATCCCCAACTGGTCAAGCGTAAAGCGAAGCGCGGTAGAAAGCTCAAGCAGATTGGCCCTGGTGGAGGTGGGAATGTGGATGATTTGCTCGGGATCGTTGGGGGGTACAATTTGCTCAAACGGATGTTCATGCGAAGCCAGATCGGAGAATGTGTCGTCGGTTGAGGTTGACACGATCACGGGCTGTTGTTGGCAGCTGCGCTCGAGCCGAAGGATGATGTTCTCTTGCAGTACTTCATCATCCTTGAAGGCCTGGTCGCGCGAAGCAAATAAGTGAATGTGCCGGATTGCTGTACATTCAAGCAGAAAAGCGCGAAACGGGCGGTAATAAGGCCCATTGCAGAAGCTGCGCGGGACGATAGCTACAATTTGTCCGCCCGGGGCGGTCAGCGCCACGGCCAGTGCTAAAAAGGCGGAATACAAGTTGACCGTTTCAATGCCAACCTTGCGCAGGGCGAGGCGATACGCTGAATCGCTGTTGATTTTCTTGTAGGGTGGATTGAGGATTGCGTGGGTGTATTGAGGCAGTCGTTCCGAAAACATATAGCCGGAAAGCGAATCCACGGCTCTTTGGATGAAATCTTCACCCCTGATGGTGGCAGTAAAGTCCTTGCGAAGCTGATATTTTTCAAGAACTTGCTCTAAGTGAGGGTGCAAAGTGCGATCGATTTCGAAAGCATCCAGGTCTACTTGTGAGAAGTGAAAACCGCCAGACTCCCATCGATCGAGAAAAGCCGCTGAAAGCGATCCAATCCCAGCGCCGGCATCTAGCAGGATGCAGCGCCCGGTTGAATCTGGGAAGAGATTCACCATGAACGCAGCGGTTCTTTGAGGCGTGAAGAACTGGCCGAACTGCGACTTCTTTTCTGCTTCGGTGCCTCGCGAGACTTGTAATCGCTTCTGTTCCACTGCTGATAACAAGGTTCTGGCTCCTGGTTGCTGACTTGATTGGGGGAAACGTTTCCCCTTCATGATTATCCCACATTTCGTACGAACGGATAGCTGTTTTGTGGAATTCCAGTTAAGCGTGGCGCATGCGTCTCGAAGGAACGGTGAGGGGACTGGGGCTTTATATCCACTTGCTCTGAAGAGCAAGAATGCCTAAAAAGTTTGAAGATTGAGACTGGCAAGAGCTTGGATTGTTTGGCTATCATCTCTCATCCTTTTGTGTAAAGACTACTTTTGCTGGCCTGAACATTCCGGCGAGACAGTGATGGGGCGTGGGGTAGGCCGTTGCGTAGCTTCTTCCTGGCTATAAGTATAGTCTTGGCCGCGAATCAGCCTACCGGAGGTAATCGAGCTTTCCAGGGTGATAGTTTCGAAAGCATCCCACACATTATTGTTGGGCAAGTATGAAACAGCCCTGATCTCAATCGGCCAGGAACCTTCCTCGACCACACACACGGAGAATTGGAACACCTTTGGCTGGTTGGCTGTCAGCG
>CAZWFQ010000028.1:0-1271 GCA_964633225.1 uncultured Anaerolineaceae bacterium | reverse complement strand
ATGGTGCCTAAGGCCATGGGGTTGCGACAATAATCGTAAGGTTTTTGGATAATCAACTGCTGGGTAGCCATGAGGGGAACCGGGGTGCCTCTGCCGATTGTAAATTGAACGTAGATGCTCCACCATGCAAACAGGATGCCTGCCACAATCAAACCACACCCAAGGATGATATTGAGCATCCCAAATGCTATGGATGGCAGTTTCAACAGGCGGTCAAGTAAGGGGGAGAAATAAATGACCGCGCCAGGCAAAATGCCCAGGAAAAATAACCCTTCGATGATGAGGGCGGTGATGCGTTCTTTGGAGCTGTACTCGTGCCTGGCCTGGTCAAGAAGTTTGTGTTTCATTTTGCACCTTCCTTCAAGGCGCGTTCAAGCAGGTCTGCCACTTTGAGCTCGCTGGCCCACTGGTTCAAATAGGCCAGGTCAAGTTCCCCGGCGCGCGTTTTCAACACACCGAGAATATCACGCCATTGACGTTCTGAGACCTCGCCGCCCAGGCGATACCATTCGAGTTTGGAGAGGATGGTATCTTCGGGGCTGGCAAATTTGGCGCTGACTTCCGTTTCAAAGTTGAAAGTTTGCTTTTGGGCGCGGGCAAGTTGGGATTGAAGGAAAGGGCGCGGGCGCGGGATGAAAACATCTACCTTGAACATGGTCTCGCGGTGAATGATGTTGAAACTGGCATTGCGCTGAATGGCTTCGGCGATCATTTCATCATCCACGTAGAATTCGCCCTGCAAGGCCGAGACAAACGGCTGGAGATGTTCGGGCCGCATTTCTGCGACGATATCCGAATCTTGGGTCGCCCGGATCATGCCGTAGAGTGTGCTGGCAAGCGAGCCGCCAATTAGATAGGGGACGGAAAGTTCTTCGAAAACGCGCGTGACTTTCAAGGTGACTTCCACAGGTTCATTTTGCATGGCTCAGCTCTCCATAGACTTTGCGCGCCAGTTCATCCCCAAGCAGCAATGCCGCCAGTTTGAAATGCAGCTCAGATGCGCTGGCTTGGGGATATTGCGAGCGTAAACCCGTCAATGCCAGCAGGCGCGCAGATGCATTCAGTTGGGCCAGCGCCTGCATCTTGCGCGTGGGACTGGCTTGCCGCCACAACTGGATCTGCAAGGCTTCCATCTTGGGATGCGTATCGGAAGATAAAACGCCCATTTACTATAGTATACAACAAAACCTTATGGGTAACGATGCACTAGCCAACACCCAGCTCACCGGTTTGAGGATGGAACAAGGTGATTTCTGGGATCAGAACCCCTC
>CAZWFQ010000027.1:33982-44828 GCA_964633225.1 uncultured Anaerolineaceae bacterium | reverse complement strand
TTATTTGATTGTTTGCAAAACAGGGGGGATATTACAGGGACCAAAAAAAGCAGCCAGGGCCGTATCGGTGACCTGCTCTTGGAATGCGTACCCGTCCAAGACCTTACAAATTTTCAAGGTTTGGCCATTAAATCACCAATTTAGCAAATCGTCAATACAAATTTGTAAGGTTGCAATGTTTTCAATATGCTTAAAGGGCCTTGTAGGGCGATTTCCCCTCAACAACTCACCAAGACCTACTGATACCACAAAAAAAAGTAAGATTGTGCCTTGTCGCACAATCTTACTTTTTTAGATAAACCTACAACTTCTTGGGGTGGGGCTGCCCCAAAGCGTACCTTTTGGGACAGCCCCAATTGCCATTCCTAGTAGGTTTAGCCCTTGAACAGGATCGGCAGGAAGATATCCCACTCAACCTGCGCGATCACGGTATCAAGAGCCGCCTCGTTGTTGGCCTCGTCCGGATCGGTCGTATCGGAGCTCACCACAGCGTTGTTGGTGATCGTGCCAGGCGTCTCAGGCGCGGTGACCACAATCTCGATCACCGCCGAAGCGCCGCTGGCAACCTCACCCAGCGCACAGGTTACCACACCGCCCGTTTGCGTGCAGGGCGTAGTGGCCGAAACGAAGGTCACACCAGCCGGCAGGGTGTCTTCCAACACCACATTCAGCGCCGGGCCGGGGCCAGCATTCGCCACCGTCAGCGTGTAGGTGATGGTAGCGCCTGCATCCACGCTCGCCGGGCCTTCCTTCGTCAGAGACAGGTCAGCACCAGCAGGCGTTTCAACCACCGTGATCACCTCCTCGACCATCGCCACACCGCAGTCGTTGAAGGCCCACAGCGTTACCGTGTAGGTCCCCGCTTCGGCGTAGACATGGGTCGGGCTGGCAACCGTATCGGTGATCTCATCGCCAAAGTCCCATGCGTAAGTGTCGGCATCGGTCGATTCGTTGGTGAAGACCACGCTCAGGTCGGTAGCCACGTAGCTGAAGCCAGCCACTGGCAGCGGCAGGATCTCCACATCCAGGCTGAAGTCATCGCAGCCGCCTTCGTTGCAGGCCGTCAGGGTCACCGTGTAGGTGCCCGCCTCAGCATAGATATGGGATGGGTCAGCAACCGTATCGGTGATGCCGTCGCCGAAGTCCCACAGGTAGGTGCCGTCGCTCGGAATGCCTGGATCAGTCAGGTTGACAAAGACAACCGGCTCACCCTGGCACACCGGGCTGGTGGCCGTGAATTCCGCCGTCGGGGCAACGTACTCTTCCACAACGTGCATCGTCAGCGGAACCTCGATCGGGTCATTTTCCGGATCGTCGCTCGCCACAACCAGGGTCGCCGTGTAGGTGCCCAGCGGCATGGTCTCCGTAGCCACGAAGGTCATGTCCACCGTGAAGGCACTGTCGGCATCCACCGTACCGGTAACCGGGGTTTCGAACACCCACGGCACGTCGCCAGAACCAACTTCACCGGTCACATTCATCACAATTTGCATCTCCGGGAAACCGATACCAGCCGTATCCCCCGGCTCAGTTATGCCGCAGTCAGCCGCCGCCAGGTACGAGGGGGCCGTCTGGCCGAGGTTGTTCGAGCCAACGAACAACGAGTGACCAGCCGCCTGGCCATCTGGTGTGAAGAACTCCACCACCAGGGTCGAGCCAGCCGGAGCCGTGCCCTCCACCGGGATGGTCACAATCGAGAGCGATTGATCGCTAACCGTCGTGCTGGTGGTGCCGATCAGGGTCATGTTCGCCCAGATCAACGAGCCAGAGAGCGTGTACAGGTTGACATCCACTGGTTGCGTTCCACCCGCACCAGCCGCTGTCTCGATGCCGATATCCACACTGGTGATATCAAAGGGGCCTGTGATGCCGAAGTCAGCCAGCGTAAAAACGCGCAGGTAGCTGTTGTCGGAATGCAAGCCGCCCGCGTTGCAGGAGACCGAGTTGCCCGCTATGATCGTCTGGCTGGCCGAGTGTGTGATGGAGACCGCATCCGGCCCCTTGGGTGCGCTCTGCGGCACTTTCGCAACGCCACTCGGTAAGGTTGAAGTCGAGAAGACCAGATCGCCGATCGTCACTTCTACTTTACTCTCGATGGCAGTAGTAGAGCCAGGCAGCATCAGCGTCGAAGTATAGCCGCCAGCGGTCTCGCTCAGTTCGAAGTCCGTGCCCAGCGCACCCATGTTAACCAGGTCCAGATCAAGGGTGCGGCTGTAACCTTGGGCCACCGTCACATCGAACTCAGCCGGATCCACGATCAGGCAGGGAGCCAGCCAGCGCAGTTCAAAGTCCTGCGTGGTGGTCATCTGCTCTGAAACCACCACAACTACCTCCGCGCTGCTGATGTGATCAGCCGCGCTGGCGGTCAGTGTATAGGTGTCAGCAGGCAGCCAGCGAGAGTAGTAGCCCGTGGTGCCGTCGTTCAGGATCGTCCAGGTGTCACCCGCGCCGTTCTCGGCGATGATCTCCGCCTCAACCGGGGCCGGGTTGGCATCGCAGTAACCCATCGATTCCACAATGCCATCCAGCAGGCCGATTTCGCCGCTGGGCAGCACAGTCAGGGTCACTGCGATGGTCTGGTGGTTCTCGTAGGGGTCATTGCTGTTGACGTGCAGCGTGCCGATGTAGGTGCCGGGTTCAGGTACCTGTGAAGAGTCAAACGTCACAGCTACTTCGCCGGTTTCATCCATCGGGATGGTACCGCTGATGGGATCCTCGCTCAGCCAGGGGATATCAGCTGCGCCTACGGTCTGGGTGGCGCCTTCAAACTCACCACCCGGGTTCGTAGTTGCCAGCGGGGTTACCGCACCGGTAGTCAGGTTCACCGTACCATACACATTGGCATCGCTGCCCATGTACAGCCAGATGTACAGCGTGCCGTCATCGTTGTCGAAATCCATGCCCTGGGCGTAGTTGGCTGCGTAACCGGTCAGGCCGATCAGCGTAGCCGCGCCAGTGGCGATGTCAATCGAGTAGATCGAGTCGGTGCCGATATCGTGGCCATACATGGCGCCTTCGGCGTTGATGGCGATTTCGATCATCAGCGTGGTGCCAAAGCTACCAACCAGAGTGCTGGCGCCCGTGGCAGGATCGATGATGAAGAGGTCGGTCGCCGTGGAGCCATAGAACACGCCCGACATCGGGTCGATCGTCAGACCGCTCCAGTTGGCTGCTCCACCGCCAGGCGGGCAGGAAACCAGGCCGGTGAAGGCGCCGGTGGCCAGGTCAATTGTACCCAGTTGACCCGTGGTGTCGTTGAGGGCATACAGGATGGTGCCCGTGGGATCAAAGTCCATGCCGTAGACAGAATTGTCAACACTGATTATCGTCTGCCCAGGCCAGTTGTTCAGCGCAAAGGAGACAAACCGATCATTGCGCACGTCTTGGGCATAGCCCATATCGGTAGGAGCAGCAGGTGCATTTGCGCCCACGATCGTCTGGGCAAGTTCAGGATTGCCACACGCTGCCGCAACCTCAACTGGCTCAAAGAGCGGGTAGTTCTCGTAAGCGGCACAGTCTACTGAGCCATCGGGCAGGCGCATGATCTCGGGCTCAACGGCTGCTACAGGGGCGGGGGCGCCCACGGGCGCTGGCTGTGCTGCCAGCGGGTAAGTGCCGCGGTCCTGCTCGCGCAGGCTGAACTCGAGATCGGCGTATCCGATGTTATCGATGTACAGAGTCTGGCTGGCCACTTCGCCGAACACCAGGGTCTCTTCCATCGAGAGCGGATCCACCACGATCTCTGGCTGTTCCAGGATCAGTTCGAAGTCCTGCACCGTGGTTTGCGTGCCCACGATCACCACCACGGCCTCATCCGGCAAGTAGCCGGGGGCGCTGGCGGTGACGGTGTAGTTGCCTTCGTACAGCCAGCGGTAGTAGGTACCGGTGGCCGGATCGCTGGTGACAGTGTAGGTCACGCCGCCGCTGTCCTCGATGACCAGCGTGGCCTCCAACGGGCCGCCTGGGCGGTCGCTGGTGACGGTACCTTCCAGCAGACCCAGGTCAGCCGTCGGTTCCACGGTCATCGTCACCGGAACGTTCAGGCGGTTGTCAATCGGATCGTTGCTCTTGAAGCTCAGGTTGGCCTGGTAGACGCCCGGCTCAAGCACCACGCTGGAGTCAAAGGTCACATCCACACCCAGCGAGCCGCCGACCGAGACAGTACCCGAGATAGGCTCCTCGGTTACCCACAGGATATCGCTTCCCATCAGGTAACCTGCCACGCGGGAGACCAGCTCGGTTTCATCTGCCACATTCGCAATGTCATCGAAATCGAAGGAGGTGTAGATGGCCTTGTAGCCAGCGCGATCTACCGCAACGCCGGCTGCCGTGCCGCCCGCATAGCGGAAGATCAGCGTGCCTTCGGCATTCACAGTGAAGTCATCTGGGTAGGGGTCTGCCGAGATGTCCGGGTTGAACCCAGCCATAATATCCTCACCTGTGATGGCCGTGTTAGCTGGCGCATCCGAAACGTACGTAGCCTGCAAGTAGGTCTGGTAGAAAACGGTCGTGTTGTTGAAGAAGCCCAGATCATTATCTGAGATATACAGGCTGCCGCCCGCATCCAGGTACTCGATCAGCTTGGGCTGTGTGCTCGTAGAATACGAGTTGCCAGCATGGAAGACCGCCTTGTACGCCAGGATATCCGCCACCGGCATCGCATTGAAAGCCGTAGTAGTCACCCGCAGATAGGAGTAGCCATTGGCAGTCAGAGCCGTTTCCATGGCGGTGGCGGCGGCCGTATCATTAGCGACCACCAGCACATCCTCGCCGGCGTTGGGGCTGTAGGCCTCATCGCCTTCGCTGATCTCGAAGTCCAACGGCAGTGTGCCGTTGTTCTCAACCGTCAGCGTCTCGCTGATGCTGTCGCCAAAGGTGACGGTGACATCCAGGGAACCCGGGGCCACCGAGATATCCGGCGCATCCAGCACCAGCTCGAAATCCTGCGTGGTGAGAGCGCCAGCGGTGATCACAACCACTGCTGCGCCATCCAGGTAACCCGGGAAGCTGGCGGTGACGGTGTAAGTGCCCTCTTCCAGCCAGTAGGAGTAGTAGCCCGTATCCGGATCGCTGGTGACGGTGTAGGTCACGCCGCCGCTGTCCTCGATGACGAGCGTGGCTTCCAGCGGGCCGCCGGGGCGGTCACTGGTGACCGTGCCGTCGACCTGGCCTTGGGTAGCTGCCGGTTCCACATACAGCACCACCGGCACTTCCACGCTCGGATCGCCATCCACCACCAGGTCCATGTGGTACTCGCCCGGTTGTGCCACACCCAATGCTGCCGTGGCGGTGAAGGCCGCTGTAGCATTGATGTGATCGGTTGCCGGAACGGTGCCGCTGGCCGGATCGATCGCGAACCAGGGCACACCTTGCGCTGCCAGGTAATCCATTACGCGCGCTACCAGTTCGGTTTCATCTGCCACATTCGCAATGTCATCGAAATCGAAGGAGGTGTAGATGGCCTTGTAGCCAGCGCGATCTACCGCAACGCCGGCTGCCGTGCCGCCCGCATAGCGGAAGATCAGCGTGCCTTCGGCATTCACAGTGAAGTCATCTGGGTAGGGGTCTGCCGAGATGTCCGGGTTGAACCCAGCCATAATATCCTCACCTGTGATGGCCGTGTTAGCTGGCGCATCCGAAACGTACGTAGCCTGCAAGTAGGTCTGGTAGAAAACGGTCGTGTTGTTGAAGAAGCCCAGATCATTATCTGAGATATACAGGCTGCCGCCCGCATCCAGGTACTCGATCAGCTTGGGCTGTGTGCTCGTAGAATACGAGTTGCCAGCATGGAAGACCGCCTTGTACGCCAGGATATCCGCCACCGGCATCGCATTGAAAGCCGTAGTAGTCACCCGCAGATAGGAGTAGCCATTGGCAGTCAGAGCCGTTTCCATGGCGGTGGCGGCGGCCGTATCATTAGCGACCACCAGCACATCCTCGCCGGCCATGGGCACATACTCGCCCAACGCCTCGACGAACTCGAAGTCATAAGCCGTTGGCTGGTTGTTGGTCAGCGTCACCGGCACGGTGCCATCATCACCCAGGGTCAGGGTGAGCTCCAGTGGGGTTGGCGCAAACGAGACCGCCGCCAGCAGGGCAAAGTCTTGCTGCAGGTCATCGCCCGAGACGATCACCAGGCCGGTGGCCGTTTCGGGGGCGTAATCCGTGGCCGCAGCGGTCACGGCATACGTGCCCGCATCCAGGTACAGCTCGTAGGCGCCGTCGCTGGGGTTGGTATTGAGAGACTCGCCGTTATCCGCCGTAACCGTGGCATCCAGGCCAAAGCCGCTATCGGCGTCCGTCACGTAGCCCCAAAGCACACCCTTGGCATCCAGAACAAAGTCCTGCGTGGTCACCGTATCGGTGACGATCTCAATGTGGGTCGCAAAGTCTGTGGTGTAGTAGGGGCTGGTAGCCGTCACCGTGTAGAAGCCCGCCATCAGCGACATGGTGTAGTAACCGCTGGCATCGGTGGTGGCAGACTGCGAACCGCCAGAGCCTTCCGGCTCGGCGGTAATGGTCACGCCCTGCAGCAGATCGCTGGTGCTGGCATCGGTCACGGTGCCGTCTAAGGCACCCATCTCGCCTACACCCACGTACTCAACTGCCGCCAGGGCATCCAAGAAGCCCCAACCATATTCATAGTTGGGCCAGTTGTTACTTCCGGCGCAGGCCGGTTTACCGCAGCCTGTTTCCGAGAAGTAATCGTGGTTGGCACTCTGCTCCAGCGCAGTAAAGGTGCCCTCGATATTGCCGATGTACGACGGGTTGGCTGCCCAGATCAACGCCACCGCACCCGCCGTGTGCGGGCTGGCGCCCGAGGTGCCCGACAGGTTGTAGTACAGCCCCGGGGTCATATCCGAGGTGCGCCCGAAGGTCGGTGAACTGATGTGCGGATCTATCTCGTGCAGGTCTGGGTCGCAGGAGGGGTTCGGGTAGAAGGTGCTGGGCCCACCGGCATAGGTGTTCTCGCCAGCCGAGCTGTGCGCAGCCGTGCCGAAGGACTCCGGGTTATCGCCCGGGCTGCCCAGGGAATTGCAGGTGTAATCGTTGCCGGCTGAGAAAGCCGGGAACATACCTGCCGCCACCCATGCCTGAACATAGGCCTGGTACCAGGTATCGCCGCCGGGGCCGCCCCACGAGTTATTGATGATATGCGGGCGCATGTCTGGATCGCAAGAGGGATCGCCCGGGTCGTCGCCAATGGCGCAGGGCGCCACCATCCAGTCGGCGCAGCCGGTCAGCGCTGCGTCTGAGCAATTGTTTTCCTCGCAGCCCTTGCAGGCCATCCAGGTCGCTTCCGGAGCAATGCCGATCTGCTCCGACAGGTCAGCCGTCTCGCCCACCATGATGCCCATTGTGCCCGAGCCGTGGCCGTTGTTGTCACAGGCATAGGTGCCGTCGCCGCAGCCCGAGGTGGGCAGGTACCAGTTGTAGTTGTGGTCAAAAGTGCCATCGCCATTGTTGCCGCGATACTGCCGCACCAGGGCTTCGTGGCTGTAGTTGGCGCCGGTGTCAATATTCGCTACCACAATGCCATTGCCTTTGATGCCATAGGTCTCCCACACCTGCACGGCTTGCATGCCGTACAGGCCGCCGCTCGCCGCAGGCGCCAGCGTCGTCAGGTTGTAGCCATAGGCATCCGGTGAGGCTGGCTCGGTAATTTCCGGCCCGTATGTGGGCGCCAGCTCCTCCGGCTGGATGGTGGCATAGCCTTCCAGGCGCAGTCGCTCAACGCCTGCAATGGCCGCCAGGTCTTGCACCATCTGGCCAGTGCCGTTGGGGAAGTACACCGAGTTGTTTGTATAGAAAGAACGGTACTCTATGCCGTTCTTCTTGGCATAGGCGATCACCTCAGCCTGCGAAGTGCGGGCAGTTTCTAACAACGCGTTGTACACAAACCAGCCGCGCTCACTCCAATCGGTGATCTTTTCTGCTTCGCTCAGATCAGCCTTGGCGTCCATCATCACAAAGAAGGCCGCTGATCCGTTCTGCTCCAATTCGACCAGCAGATCCGAATCAATTGACGCCAGGGTGGGTTCCTCAGCCGGAGCTGCCGCCTTCACAGGCAGCGGCTGCACGAGGCCAAGCAACATGCCCGCCAACAATAGCACAGAAAAAATGCGTTGCCACATTTTTGAAGACATCCTTTTTTTTCTCCTTATCAGATGAAACGGTTAGGAAAGCTTACTGTGGATAATTTGAATTGTACAAGTAGTTCAAAGAGAATAAAGCGCTTCAGAAAGTCAGTCTGCTTGGGATGCTTGTTCCATCACCTCCGTTCTTTCAACTAAGCCTGTTGGGAAAAAGAAAATTTCCCCGCCGCCTTGGCGGCCGCCTGATCTTACCCGGCACACTTCACTTGCCAGGCTGCATTAAGAACCATCCCGGATGCGCTTTTTAATCATCAGCCCAGGATGTTTTAACACAATCCTTATTATACTGGTATAACTGGGATTCTACTAGCCCAGCCCCGCCGCCCTCAACGCCGCCTCGATCGATTCAAAACTGGCTGGCTTGACGATCAGGTCCAATGCCCCGCCTTCCAGCGCCCGCTCGCGCGTCAGCTTTTCATCGTCTGAGGTCACCACCACCATTGGGATATCGGCCAAGCGCGGGTCGCGGTGCACGTAAGCCAGCACATCAAACCCGCTCAGGCCCGGCATGTTCAAATCTAAAAAGATCACATCCGGCTTGAATTCGTTCAACGCCAGCAGCCCAGCGCGCACCCCATAAGCCGGGTATGCTTGCACATCCAACAAACTCAGCATCTGGCACAGGCTGTCAGCCATCTGCCGCACATCATCAATCACCAGCGCCCGGATCATGCCGCTCCCAGTTCTGCCACCAGGCTGCCCATGGCTTCCACGTCATAGCCAGGCAAGGCCCCCGCCGCCTGCCGGAATACCCGCGACTGCAGCACCTCGAACAATGGCGCCAGCAGGGCGCTTTCGGCATGTTCGCTGGGGATCACCAGGTCATAGCGCTCTTGATACAGCGGCACAAAATCCAATCCCAGGGCCTGAGCCGCCGCCGCAATCCCCAACCCGCAGTCCGCCCGCCCCGAGGCCACCGCCGCCGCCACTGCCAGGTGCGTGTACTCCTCCTGGGCATAGCCTCGCACCTGATCTGCCGCCAGTCCCAGCTTGCCCAGGTGATAATCCAACAGCACCCGCGTCCCGGCCCCGCGCTGGCGGTTCACGTAGCACACATCCGGGCGCACCAGGTCTTCCAGGCTGTGAAGGCCCTTGGGGTTGCCCTTGCACACCAGCAGCCCCTGCTGCCTTCCCACCAGCGCCACCACCTTCACCCGCACGCCCGGCAGGTACTGCCGGATATACGAAAGGTTGTACTCCCCTGTTTGCAGGTCCAGCAGGTGCGAGCCCGCCAGGTGCGCTTCGCCCCGCTGCAGGGCGGTCAGTCCGCCCAGGCTGCCCACATTGGCCGATGACAGGCGCCGCTGCCGCTCAGACAAGAACTGGGCCAACACATCCAGTGTCAGGTCGTGCGAGCCAATGGCAAAGATCGTCCGCCCGATCTCAGCCGGATGGCGGTACAGGCGCACCTGCACCGCCGCCCCCGCCGCCAGGCCTTGCGAGCCGCGCGGCAAGATCACGATCCCATCCGCCCGCACCAATGATGAGATTACCCCCGCCCCGCGCGAAAGCGGCGCCGCCAGGGCCTGCTTCCCCACATGCCCAGCGACTACACGCATATAATCGTCATCCCCCGGCGGCGAGGTCACCTTGCGCGTCAGCCTGGCCTCCAACACCACCGGCTCGGCTGCCGGCCGACCCAGCCACCTCGCCAACAGCGGCTCCACAAAGATCTCGCCCGTCAGCGCCGTCGAAACCGGGTAACCCGGCACGCCAATGATGGGCACCCATTCATCCGCTGCGCCTGGCCGCCGGATCATCCCCAAGATCACCGGGTGCCCCGGCCGGATCGCCACCCCATGCACCAGCAGCTCACCCAGCTTCTCAACCACCCGGCTGGAGAAATCCTCCGAACCGGCCGAAGAACCCGCATTCAATAGGATCAGGTCGTGCTCACGGGCCGCATCTGCCACCTGCTGGCAAATCAAGTCAAAATCGTCCACCACGATCGGCCAGCGCCTGGCCAGGCCGCCCCAGCCTTGCACCTGCCCAGCCAGCACAATCGAGTTATATTCAATAATATCGCCTGCCTGCACCGGCTTGCCCACCGCCACCAGCTCGCTGCCGGTCGGCAAGATCGCCACCCGCGGCCGCCGCGCCACCCTGGCCGTGTTGTGGCCGCAGGCCGCCATGGCCCCCAGGTCCACCGGGCGCAGCGTATGCCCCGCCGGCAGCACCAACTGTGTAGCCACCATATCTTCGCCCAACGGGCGCACATGGCTCCAGGGGGTCACCGCTGCCCGGATGCGGATCGCCGCCGGACGGCGCGGGTCTGGCGCCATGCTGTTGCTGGCCTGCAGCGGCTCCACATTTTCGATCGGGATCACCGCATCGGCCCAACCCGGCAGCGGGTCGCCGGTATCCACGTAAGCCGCCTGCAAAACCCCCACCTGCGCATCGCAGTTCAACACCCGCGGGCTCCCCGGTTGTGCCCCGGCGGTCTCGGCCGCTCGCAGCGCAAACCCGTCCATCGCCGAGGCATGGTAATGCGGCGAAGAAAGCGCCGCCCACACCGCTTCTGCCAGCACCCTGCCCACTGCCTGCTCATCCAGTGAGATCTCTTCGAGCCCCAAAACTCCCCACCGCCCGGCAGCCCTCAAAGCCTGCTCAAAATGTGCCTGCGCCTCAGGCAAAGGAATATCACGCAAATATACAGCCATCGCAGCTTAGCCCTCCATCACGCAGCCGCC
>CAZWFQ010000027.1:21835-33882 GCA_964633225.1 uncultured Anaerolineaceae bacterium | reverse complement strand
TTACTCATCCTTCGAACAGCTCCACGATCACATTTTCACCCGCCTCCAGCCCGGTAGCCGCCAGCGGCACCCGCACCAGTCCATCGGCGCGCGCCAGGCTGAAGATCAAGTTGCTCTTGCTGAAGATCGGCTCAGCCTGGTACCCTTCTGGCCCAGCCGCCAGCCTCACCGCCACGTAATCCTCCCGCCCGGCTTGCGAGGGTACGTTCACTGCCAGGCGCGCCAGCACAGCCGGGCGCGGGCCGCCCTGCGGCAGCCCCAGCCAACGCGCAATCACTGGCTTCAAGAACAGGCCCGCAATCACCAGAGCGCTCACCGGATTGCCTGGCAAGCCGATCACCACCTTGCCGTCGCATACCGCCAGGATAGTAGGCTTGCCCGGTCTGACGCTCACCCCATGCACCAATACACCTGGCTGACCCAGGCGTGCAATCACCTCTGCCGTCAGGTCGCGCACGCTGGCTGATGAGCCAGCCGTAAAGACCACCACATCGCATTCCATCATCGCCCGCTCGGCTGCCGCCTGCAGCGCCGCCGCCTGGTCAGGCAAAATGCCGTAACGTACAGCCACCCCGCCGGCTTGCTCCACCACTGCGCTCAACGAATAGGAATTGCTATCGCGCACCTGCCCAGGCCGGGTTTCAGCCTCAGGAGGCACCAGTTCATCCCCGCTGGATAAAATACCCACCCGCGGCCGGCGCGCCACTGCCACCTGCACCACCCCCAGGGCCGCCAGCCCGCCAATCTCAGCCGGGCGTATGCGCCTGCCTGCCGGGATCACTTCTTGCCCGGGCTGCACATCCTCGCCCATCTGCAAGACGTTCTCGCCTGCCGCCGCCGCCCGCAGCACTTCCACCTCGTCTGCCCCCACCGCCTGGGTATACTCAACCATCACCACAGCGTCTGCTGCGGCTGGCAGCATCCCGCCCGTGTGGATCAGTGCCGCCTGGCCCGGCAGCAGGTCAAACCCCGTGCTGGCCCCCATCAGCGCTTCGCCCACCACCTTTAAAAAAGCCGGCTGGCTGTCGCTGGCCCCATAAGTATCCGCTGCCCGCACCGCATACCCATCCACGCTGCTGCGCGTAAAAGCAGGCAGCGGCTGCCTGGCAACCACCGGTTCGGCCGTCACCCGGCGCAGGGCTGCTTCCAGAGGGATCGTTTCCCCAATCACCTGGGGGGTAAAATGTTCGAATAAGATTTGTAGCGCCTGGTCCGGCGCCGTCAAGCGTAAGAATTCAGGCATTTTAGCGCGTCCAAAATCCGTAAGCCAACAAGTATGCCGTCAGGCCAAACGAAGTCAGGGCCGCCAAGGCCAAGAGACTCCAGTTTGGCTTATCGCCCTGTTCAATTCGCATCATCTGCCAGATCTGCAGCAGGCCAGCCGGCAAAACAAAGAACGTGGGCAGCACAATGCGCAGCGCAAGCCCCATCGCCGCTGCCAGGCCCAACAAGATAAAACCACTCAGCACCAGGATATTATGCAGCAGCATCCCGCGCTGCCAGCCGGCCCGCACCATCAAGGTGCGCTTGCCGCAGCGCAAGTCACTGGCATAATCCGGCAGGTCAAAAGCCAACAGCATCGCCAGGTGCAGCACCGTCAACGGGAAGGTCGCCATCGCCAACAGCCGGTGCAGATCACCCGTCTGCAGCAAAAAAGCCAGCGTCGGCACCAGGTTTGCCACCAGCAACGAGAGGGTCAGCTCCCCATAGCCCGAGGCCTCCAGGCGCAGGGGCGGCACACTGTAGCACACCGCCCCCACAAAGATCAAGCCCATCACCAGCAGCACCGCCGGGGCATAATGGACCTGCCCCATCAACAACACCGATAGCGAAGCCCCGATCGCCAGGCAGACCACCCCAGCCCACAATGCCACCGCTCGCGGCAGCTTGCCCGGCCCCAGCGCACCGCTCCTCCCCGAAAAGAGGGTCCGGTTATCATCGCGTCCATCGTCTGGCTCGGCAAAATATTCGCTCAGGTAATGCGCACTCAACTGAAAGGCCGCCACCCAGGCCAGCCCCAGCACATACACGCCCCAATCGACGCTCGCGCCCAGGTAGCGCGCAATCCCCACCCCCAGGGTATAAGTCAGCGCCGCCCCCAGCAAAAACAATGGGCGCGAAAGCCGAAGAAAGAGACGCAGCGTTTTCACTCGTTACCGGCGGAAGAAGTTGGATACAATGAACCACACATTGGCAGGTCGCTCAGCCAGGCGGCGCATGTAATAAGGATACCACTCTGTCCCATACGGAACATAGACCCGCACCGGGTAACCATCGGCAGCCAGCTTCTCTTGCAGCTCGCGCCGGATGCCGTACAACATCTGGAACTCCATGCTGTGCTTGGGCAGACCAGCCTTCTGCAAATACTCCTTCGCAAAGGCAATCCGTTTTTCGTCGTGCGTAGCCAGGCCCGGGATGGGAGGCGTACGTCCATCCGCTGATGCCGGGGTGCTGCCCGGCAGCTTCGCGCTGTCAATCAGCAGCGCTGCCAGGCGGTCGTAATTAGCATCCACATCTGCCTTCTTAGGGAACGCCACGCTGGCAGGTTCTTTGTAAGCGCCCTTGCACAAACGCACCGTCGTGCCCTCCTGGACCAAATCCTTGATATCCTGCTCGCTGCGGTACAGATACGCCTGGATAACGATCCCGGTATTCGTCAGGCCCGCGGCGCGCACGCCGCGCATCAGATCCAGGGTGATCTGCGTCACCGGAGAATCCTCCATATCCACACGCACAAAATTGTTCTGCCGGGCAGCATGCTCCACGATCTGGGTCAGGTTTTCAGCGCACAGCTTGGGGTCCAATGCCAGTCCAATCTGGGTCAGCTTGACCGAGACATTCGCTCGCACCCCGGCTTCTTGGATCGCGTCCAGCGCGGCAATGATGTCCCGCGTGGCCTGCCGCGCATCTTCGGGCGTGTCAGTATTTTCTCCCAGGTGGTCCAGCGTGGCATTGATCCCCTTGGCATTCAAAGCCTTGATCGCCCCAATCGCTTCTTCCAACTTTTCTCCCGACACAAATCGCTCAACCATCCGCCAGGCGAACGACCAATTGGTGATGATCCGGCGCGCCCAATTGGCTTTTGAGAGGTAGATAAAGAAAGAACGCAGCATAGTTTGATCCTTGTATCCTTTTTAATCTGAATATGGTTTGAAAGTTGAACACTACTCGAAGATTCTAGCACAAAAAGCTTGCGCCTGGGGATTGCATCATCCACCCAGTTTTGGCACAAAACTTGCAACCATAGGGAAACCCGGCTATACTTGAGGCTACCAAACCATGTACCTGCAACGACAGACAACTTCTTTGCGCCCCCTCACCACCGCTCACCTGGCGCAAACCATGAGCTTGCTCGAGCTGCCCACCGCTGCCCTGCGCCAAAAGATCGATGCAGAGCTGGCGCGCAACCCGGCCCTGGAACTGCTGGACGAACGCCGCTGCCCTGGCTGCCAGCGTCTGCTGTCGCGCCGGGCCGGCGGGGGCTCTGTTTGCCCGGTCTGCACCAGCCCGCGCGGCGCCTCCCCCGATCAACCGGTGGTTTTCCTCTCGCCGCCGCAAGACCTCAACGAACGCTACCCGGCCGCGTCTCGCCAGGGCAGTGCATCTGATGCCGGCCTGCCCGATGAACAGTTGGCGGGCGCCAGCGAGTCGCTGCCACAGTACGTCCTGCGCCAGGTCGCCACCGAGCTGCAGCCCGATGACCGCCCATTGGCGGCTCATATCCTGACCAGCCTCAATGAAGACGGCTTGTTGGCCATCCCCCTGCCTGAAATCGCCCTTTACCACCACGTCTCCCTGGCCCGCGTCGAAAAAGTCCTGCGCATCATTCAGCTAGCCGACCCCCTTGGCGTTGGGTCTCCCTCCCCGCAAGCGGCCCTGTTGGTGCAGCTAGAGGCGCTCAACGAGACCCATCCCGCCCCTCCCCTGGCTGTTCAGGCCGTCCAGCAAGGCATGGACCTGTTAAGCCACCGCCGCTACCTGGAATTGGGGCGTCTGTTGAAAATTTCCACCGCCGAAGCCCGCCGCCTGGCTGATTTCATCAGCGATAACCTCAATCCCTTCCCTGCCCGTGCCCACTGGGGCGAGGTTGGCCGCAGTCTGCCCCACAACGACCACCCCAACACCTACCAAACCCCCGATATTATTATTTCGCGTCTCAACGACCTGCCCGATACCCCCCTGGTGGTCGAAATTGCCGTGCCCTATTACGGCACCCTGCGCGTCAATCCCCTCTTTCAACAGGCCATCCAGCAGGCGCCCTC
The DNA here is from genome assembly GCA_964633225.1 of uncultured Anaerolineaceae bacterium. Lineage (GTDB taxonomy): Bacteria > Chloroflexota > Anaerolineae > Anaerolineales > UBA4823 > JAKQIM01. The sequence continues at coordinate 29,620 of CAZWFQ010000027.1, read as the reverse complement.
AGAAAAATCTGAGCTTTGGCAAACCGATCTGGATCAGGCCACTTTATTGGTCAAATGCATCCAACAACGCAATCACACCATTGTGCGGCTCTCTCAACGCCTGGCTGTGCTCCAACGTGATTTCATCCTCTATGGCGAGGCGTATTTACGACCCATCACCCGCGCCCGCCTGGCCTTAGAATTGGAAGTGCACGAATCGACCGTTTCGCGCGCTGTGGCAAGCAAAGGCGTCCAAATGCCCAACCGCCGCATCTTGCCCTTGGCCACTTTTTTCGACCGCAGCCTGCACATCCGCACCGCCCTCAAACAGATCATCGACCAGGAAACATCTCCCCTCAGCGACCTGGAACTGGCTGGCTTGCTTTCTCGCCAGGGTTTTGATGTGGCACGCCGCACAGTTTCCAAGTACCGCTCCATGGAAGGGATCTTGCCTGCCCACTTGCGCACCACCACCCGGCCCCTACCCGCACCATGACCGACTCACCCGTCTTGTACCCCATCAAGCGCCCCAAACGCCGTCCACTTGGAAGCGGCGAATTTGTAGCGCTATTAAATGTAATTCCGCAAGCCGCCCTACTGGTTGACCTGATCCAGGGGACGATCCTGCTTGCCAACAGCCGCCTCGCCGAGACGACCGCCTTCTTGCCCGAAGAGCTGGCCGGGCTGTCCCTGGCCAACCTGCTCACCGGGCCCGAAAATCAACCCTTGCCCCCTCTGCGCAAATGGCTGGGCAGCTCCCAACCCCTTGCATCCCAGCTCATCGCCCGCGGCGGGCGGGTCGAACCAGTTTCAGCCACCCTGCTCCCTTTACCTGCCCCCACTGACCTGGCCCTGATCACACTCGAGACCCAGTCTGTCCAGATCCAGCGTCAGGTACAGGCAGAACGCCAACAGCACCTGTGGGATGCCCTCTACACGCTCAGTCACGCCGCATCGCAGGACGATCTGCAGGCCGCTCTCAGCACAACCATGCAGGCTGGCATCCGCCTGACCGGAGCATCCTGGATCGGGCTGTACCAGGCCGACAGCAGCAACCCCACCCTGTACCGCAGCATAGCCTCAGGCGATCTTGCCGCCCTGCCCGAGCGCATTGCTCCGCAAGACCTGGTCGCCCTGCACAAACCCCTGGTCTGGAGCAAGAACCAGCGCTCGATCACCCAGCTCCATCGTCAGGCTCGCCTGGCCAACCTGGCCTATCTCGCCTCCACCCCCGTCGGCCAACCCGAGGCCATCATCGGCCTGGTTGTGGCTGCCGGCAAAACAGAGTCTCCTCCCACAGATATTCTCGAGATACTAAAGGTGCTGGCCGAAAACATTTCCGCTCTATCCGAAGCCAATGCCATCCGCTCCGCTCATGCCCAGCTCAAGCTTGAGAACGCCAACCTTACCGCACGCTACAACACGATTATCAATGCCACCAGCGATAGCATCCTGGTCTTATCCGCCGAACAAACCATCCTCGGGTTAAATTCCTCGGCCGAGCAGGCGCTTGGCTACACCGCATCCGAGATCATCGGTCTTCCGGTCGAAGATATCCTCATCAGCACCAATTCACTTCTGCCTGCCTTGCAAGCCGCCCAGAACAGCTTCCCCGCCTACCAGATGGGCGTGATCAAGCTGTACCGCCGCAACGGCCAGGCTTTTTCGGCCGATATGCGCATCTTGCCTCTCAAAGACCCATCCGCACAAGAAACGCTGCTGGTTGTCTTCCAGGATCTGAGCGAAAAAGAAGATTACCTGCTGCGCAACCAACAGCTAGAACAGCGCGCCACGCTGGGAGAAGTAACCGCCAGCTTTGCCCATGAGGTGCGTAACCCGATCAATAATATCAGCACTGGCCTGCAGCTCTTGACCTTTAACCTGCCGTCTGAAGACGCCAACCAGATAACGCTCAAACGCATGACGAAGGATTGCGACCGGCTGAACGAGATGGTCAAATCGGGCCTCTCGTTCGTGCGTCCGATGGAATACCACATGGAACCCGTGGACCTTGGCCCCGCCTTGCACAGCCTGCTGGATCGGTGGGATGCGCGCTTGATGCGCCTCAATATCAAGCGCCGCTTGCAGGTCGATCCAGGCTTGCCGCCCGTCAATGGCGACATTCGCGCCCTGGAACAGGTCATTGGCAACCTGGTCAACAATGCCATGCAGGCCATGGAAAAAACCGGTGGGCTGCTGGCAGTTAAAGCCCGCCTGGCCCCCAGCCCGGTCACCTACAACGACTGGGATGGCAGCCCAATCCCTGCCGCCACCACCTATGTCGAGATCAGCATTTCAGATACAGGCCCCGGCATTCCCCAGGATATCCGCGAGCGCATCTTTGAGCCTTTCTTCACCACCAAAACCAACGGCACCGGCCTGGGCTTAGCCATTGTCAAGCGCATTGTCACCGCCCACAAAGGCGTCATCAGCGTCACCAGCATTCCCGGCGGCACAGTTTTCTACCTCCAACTGCCCGCTGTTCAACCAATCGTATAGGAGAACGTTCTATGAGCGCCACGATCCTGATCGTAGACGACGAAGAAAATGCCCGCATCAACATCAGCACCTTCCTGACCGCCCGGGGGTACGAGGTCGTTGGCGCAGCCACGCTGGCTGAGGCCCGCCAGTATTTGCAAAAAGATGTCGCCGACATCATCCTGCTGGACGTGCAGCTGCCAGATGGGTACGGGCCTTCTTTGCTAGAAGAGACCGCCCGCCTGCCGGTCCGCCCGCCAGTTTTACTGATCACTGCATTTGGCGATGTAGAAATGGCCGTCGAAGCGATGAAAAGCGGCGCCCATGATTTTATGCAAAAGCCCATCCAGCTGGCCCAATTGGAAAAATCTATTCACCGCGCCCAAGAGATCGTGGCCCTGCGCCGCGAGCTGCTCCACCTACGCCAGGCGCAGCGCCAACACGCCAGCCTGGTCACGTCCCACAACCCGGCCATGCAGGTTGTCCTCCAACAGGCTCAGCGTGCCGCCCTGACCTCTGTCTCCGTCCTGGTCACCGGCGAGACCGGCACCGGCAAAGAAGTGCTGGCAAACGCCATTCACCAAATGGGTCCCCGCGCCAACCAGCCCTTCATCGCCATCAACTGCGCCGCCATTCAAAGCACCATGCTAGAATCAGAGCTATTCGGCTATGAAGCCGGGGCTTTCACCGGCGCCGAAAAACGCAAGCATGGATTAATGGAAGTGGCAGATGGGGGTATCCTGTTCTTGGACGAGATTTCATCTATTCCCGTTGAAATGCAGGCCAAGCTGCTGCGCGCCCTTGAAGAGCGCGCCTTCCGCCGCGTGGGGGGCACCAATCTCATCCGCGTGGATGTGCAAATCCTGGCAGCATCCAACCGCCACCTGCCAACCCTGATGGAAGATGGACGGTTTCGAGAAGATCTGTATTACCGCCTCAAGGTGGTAGATTTGCACTTGCCCCCCCTGCGCTCGCGCAAAGAAGATATCCCCGAGTTGGTAGGCGCCTTTATTCACCAGAATAATGCCCGCATGGGCGTCAACATCACCGATATCACCCCGCGCGCCATGCAAGCCCTGGTGGCTTATTCTTGGCCCGGCAATATCCGCGAGCTGCGCAATGTAATTGAACGCGCCATGCTCTTTTGCGACGACCCGGCAATTGATCTCCCCCACCTGCCTGCCGAGCTGATCAATTCAAATTAAATAATCGATCCAAAATGCATGTGGGGCCATCTCAAAACACGCTTTAGAGACAGCCCCACACCAAATTCTCAGATGAGTCTAATCAGATAGATCTAAGGCGCATCCCAGATCGAAAAACTATCCACCTCGCATAATGGCGGGTTGGTGATCCCGATCAAGCACACGCCAAATTCGAAGATGGTGTTTAAGTCGGGTTCCCCAACCGGCACGGCTACCCACGACTGCCCATTGGCATCCGTGGGAGCCAACAAATACGTTTGCGTGCTGCCGTCCGGCATATCAACCCACAAGGTTGCATTGGCGCCCGCCAGCGGTGCATTTCCACGATAGACCGTGATCTCAATCTCTTGCACTTGCCCTGGATCCAAGAAGGGGTAGCGCGGCCGGATGTACAAGGCCAAGGGGGCGTCTTCCGTTACCGGCGGCTGCGATTGCAGCTTGTATTGGCGGCCCAGGTCGAACGGTTGAATGCGCAGCTCTTCAACAGCGTTGGGATTAGAGCCCAGGCAAGCATTCGTAAAACACTGGTCAAGACCGCCCTCGGCATTGGGGCGTGCCTGGGTAATGGGCACTCCCCAGACATCTATCCCACCATGAAGCAAGATATAATCCTTGAGATCGATTGGAATGCTATACCCCATTTCGCCTTGCATAGCATAGCAGTACATCCCTGGCTCACACGGAGCAGGCGGGTCAGAGGCGGTCCACCAGTTCCCTAATGGGCGCAGTTTCACCCACAGGCCCGAGATGTCTGTATACATCACGCAATTTTCAAAAGGTTTTTCGTAGAACCCATCCGGACTCAAGTACGTATCGCCCATTGGGCGGCCTATAAAACTCCACCCCCAGCGGTCTGCCGCAGTCATAAAAACCAGCTCAAGATACTGCAAGGTCACATCTGGTTCAGGATTGACTGGAGGAAGGTCAACAATACCGTCAATCAAAAGTGCCTCATAAGAACATTTAGATTCGCACGCCCAATCGCCATACGGCAGCATATGGACAGTCCCCAATGGGTCGTCATCATTAACATAGAACCCAGCCCGCTCAAAATACTGCTCAGAACGTCCCTTCCCATCGTTGTGCTGCACGCCAGTCACAGGAAGTCCCCAGGCATACTGGCCAAATGCCTCGTACTCCGCGATCAATTTACCCCATATCTGGTGACCATTCACATAGGGGATGGAATCATCCGCCGGCATGGGCTCATCCGGGGCATCCACATGCCACACCTTCGTTAAAGGCACCAGGTAGGTTGCACCAGATCGGGCATCATAAGCCAACACCGCTGCCACCGTGTACTGGTACAGCACTCCATCTTGCACGTAACTCGGGTAAATGCCAATCCCCAAAGATTCTTCGCCCCCCAGCGTTTCGTACAGATTTAATACTTCTGGCGCGATCGGATACCCTACGGGCTCCGGCGTCCCGCTGCAAGCAAGGGACACGAGCGCGGGGAGCAAAGCCAACCAAACAAAAGTCAACTTATACTTCCGAGAATGAGTCATGGTTATCATATCTCACAGGAGCATGGGGGAATCATGGAAATTGGGGAATCGCTTGATAGCTAACGCGTATCTATACCCCACACTCCTCATATTGAATTATGCAAACTGGTATTGCGCTAAGATAATTATATACCATATTCTTCAAAAAATCTTCTTTTTTCGAGTGCCAAAATTGTACCAATTGGCATAACTCTTGCATCAAGAAGGCTGAAAAGGCCTGCATTCCCTATGTCCAAATATCCACCTTTCCTCGCCAATGCCCGTCTCGGTATTCATTACTACCCAGATACTGAACATTACCGCGAGCAAGATCTGTCCACCTGGCTGCCAGAACTGGCTCATCTGGGCATCACCTGGCTAACCCTGCATGCCCCCATCGGCCGCGCCATTCCAGAGGCTTTCATCAACGGCGTACTGTCGGCGGGCGTCCAGCCCGTGCTGCACTTTCAGCTCTCCAATCCCCTCCTGCCTGGCAGCAGCCGCGAGATGCTGCCAGAGCTGCGCCTTATGTTTGAGACTTATGCTCGCTGGGGTGTAACATACGCGCTGCTTTTCGACCGCCCAAACTTGCGCCAAAGCTGGCCCCCCGCACAATGGGCCCAAAAGCACCTGGTCGAACGCTTCCTCGATCTCTTTCTGCCCCCCGCTGAGGCCGCCTGCCAGGCTGGGCTCCGGCCCATTTTTCCGCCCTTGCAGCCCGGCGGCGATTACTGGGATACTGCCTTTTTGCGTGCCGCCCTCCAGGGCCTACAGCGCCGCGCCTCAGCCACCCTGCTGGATAATTTTGCCCTGGCGGCGCACGCCCTGGTAGATGAACATCCCCTGGATTGGGGCGCAGGCGGTCCCGAACGCTGGCCAAAAGCTCGTCCCTATTCGTTTCCCGACAACAGTTCGGCAGACCATCAGGATCAACAAGGTTTCCGCATCTACGATTGGTACCTGGCACTCTCGCAGGCTGTTCTGGGGGCGCCACGCCCCATCTTGGTGGCAGCCAAAAGCCAGGCAGACTCCATGCCCCGCACTGCCAACCATCCGACGCGAGAAACGCACGCCCAAACCATCTTAAACATTGTCCATCGCATGGCTGGGGTCGCCGCAGCAACCGACCCGGTACCACCTCAGGTCCTGTCTTGCAGCCTGGGTCTGCTGACCACAGCCGCCGACCACCCAAGCGCTGCACAGGCCTGGTTTCCTCCCCACCAAGAACCCAGTCCCTGCGTATTTGCCTTACGCCGCTGGATCAGTGGGCTCAATGAAAAAAATGGCATCAATCTTGCAACATCAGCATAGGTGATCATATGAATCCTCCAACGATACATAAACCAGTGCTAAAAGTACTCGGCCTCGGCGGGGGCGGCACAAACGCCGTCAATCGCATGATCGAGCTGGGTCTCGGCGGTGTAGATTTCATCGCCGCCAATACCGATTCTCAAGCCCTACAGAACAGCCTGGCCCCTACCAGGGTGCTGTTAGGCCCCAAAACCACGCGCGGCCTGGGCGCAGGCGGAAATCCCGAGGTCGGCCAGGCTGCCGCAGAGGAAAGCTGGCGCAACCTTGCCGCCGCCCTGCAGGGAGCCGACATGGTTTTCCTCACTGCCGGCATGGGCGGCGGCACGGGAACAGGTTCTATCTCTGTTGCCGCCAAGATCGCCCGCAACCTTGGCGCGGTGACCATCGCCATTGTTACCACACCCTTCTCGTTCGAAGTCGGACGCCGCCAGCGCAATGCCAACACCGGGCTACAAAACCTCCGCCCCAATGCCGATACTCTTATTGCCATCCCCAACGATCGCCTGTTGTACGTGGCGCCGCACAACCTGCCCCTAGAAGTGGCATTCCGCCTGGCAGATGATGTTTTGCGCCAGGCTGTCCAGGGCATCACCGAACTGATTACCCAACCCGGCATGATCAACGTCGACTTTGCCAACGTTCGGCACCTGATGAAACTGGGCGGCGGGGCCCTGATGGCCATTGGCCAAGGCCAAGGCCAGGACAAAGCCCTCAAAGCGGTGGAACAAGCCCTGCACCACCCGCTGTTAGAGACCGCCTCCCTGGATCACGCCGCAGGTCTGCTGGTCAACTTCACGTGTGGATCAGATCTGACCTTGCTTGAGATCGAGGCCGCCCTAAACCACTTGCAGCAACAGGCCGGCCCTCAGGCAGAGATTGTTTTAGGTGTGGTCAACGACGACAGGCTGGAAGACCGGGTGGAAGCTATCCTGGTGGTGACCGGCTTAGGCGCGCCCACGTTGGAAGATGCCATGCGCCAGGTTGAACACAAAAAACAGCCTGTTCCCCAGCCGGCAGCCCCCATGGTCTCAAACCTCCCCATCCAGGCACCCGCTCCATTAGAGAGCCAGCCCGAACCCCTCATTCCATTGTCCATCGACACAGAAATGGCCTCCGCGGCCCTGCCGCAAGACCTGGATATCCCGGCCTTCATGCGCCGGATGCCCTCAGCAGCCAACAAGTCCAGCGTGCGCACAGCATAGCCAGGCCTCACTGCCCCACAGAATGGAGTTGCCCAATGAGCGTTTCAGAAATTCCCTTCCGCCTCGAAATCTTATTTTGGGATATGGTAATTAATTTTTTGAGCGGCCTGCGCACCAACCTGA
>CAZWFQ010000027.1:0-21735 GCA_964633225.1 uncultured Anaerolineaceae bacterium | reverse complement strand
ATCTTATTTTGGGATATGGTAATTAATTTTTTGAGCGGCCTGCGCACCAACCTGAAAAGCATCCTGCTCCCAGGCTTGTTACTGGCCCTTTCCAGCTTTTCACTTGGCCTGATCCTCGGGTTAATAAGTAACCTGAGAATTGGCCTTTAGAGGAAAAAACCTGTGGAAACATACACACACCGCGGCAGGTGGATTGGTGCTGACTCGGCAAAGGCCGGTATTTACCTGCGCGTGTTGATCATCTTGGCTGTCCTGGCAGCCTGTCTCATTCCCCAGCCTTGCCAGGCTGCCCACCCATTCCAGTTCTACTACGGCGCCCAGGTTGACCTCGACGGGCAATACCCCGAAACAGCCATCGACCTGGCCACTAACCTCAGACTGGATTGGATCAGCATCGAATTTAATTGGGCCCAACATGCCCCCACCGCCGGGGTAGCCCCAAATCTAGAAGAAATATCGGCCACCTTGCTGTACGCCAGGGATCGGGGATTGGGCGTACTTCTGATCCTATCCCACCCGCCTGCCTGGGCGTTAACCGAAAATGGACCCGACCCTGCCGCCACCAGCACCTTGGCCGCCACCCTTGCCAATTTGCAACCCGGTTTGGATTTAGCGATCGAGCTTTTCCCCGCCGCCAACACCTTTGAAGGCTGGCAAGCAGCCCCCGATCCCAGGGCCTACATGAACCTGTTCGCACAAACCAGCCAGGCCCTCCAGGCCGCCGGTCTGACAGCACGGGTGCTTGCCAGCCTGGCGCCCCTCGCAATTAATCCAAACACTGCAGATATCAACGATGTCAGCTTTCTTCAAAGTCTTTATCAAATGGATAGCGCTTCTACGATATCGATCATCGGTTTGCGCTATCCAGCCCTGTCTGGCAGCCCCCTAGACACCCCCGGTCAAGGTGCCGTACCCGTTCTGAGGCATTACGAAGCCCTGCGCGCCGTTATGCTGCAATACAACCGCCTGGGCGACCAGCTTTGGATCACGGGGTTTTCGTGGCCATGCTCAGAACAGCCCTCTGCCCCGGCATCCGCCCAAGAACAGGCTGAATGGCTGGTCCAGGCCCTACAGTTGTTCAGAGCCCAACTTTTCATCGGCGCAGCATTTTTTATCCAGATCAATCCAGCGGAGTCAACTTTATGCACCGGCAATTCACCCAGTCTCATGCTCATCGACAGCCAAGATGCATCCCTGGTCAGCCTACACCCGGCCTACCAAGAAATCACAAATCTGATCAACGCTACCAATGCCTGGTCCCAGGAATCTCAGCCGCCGCAACCCCCCACCGGGATGTCAGAGAGCCAGGGGCAGCTCAAAAACCTGCCACCCCACGAGACACACAAAGTCCGCTGAAGTTAAATCTTTGGTATCTCATTCCTATCTTCTTGCTGATGGTTGCTTTCTTGCTGCCAGGTTATTGGCTTGGTTTAAATATCCGCTCTCAAGCGCATCCCGTCAATGATTGGCAGCCAATCACAGTCTCGAATATGGTCATCCCCGTCCGGGCAAATGATCAACGTTCCTTTTTGCTGGTCAATACCAGCAATCTCGAATCCAACAACTTACAGTTAAAGAGCATCTGGCTGGCATCCTACATTCCCCACCTGGAGGATATCAAGCTCACACCGATCTATCCTGATCCTTCCGAGCAGGTCAACCGGCAGATAGAAGAGGCCTTCTCCATCACCAAAAGCTGCTATGGATGGGCGCTCAGCCCGCGCCTCCTGGCGTTTTTAGGGCAAGACAATTGGTGGAGCGGCTACCTGGTGCTGGATGAAGTATTTTTTGTACACATGATTGACTCGGTGGGGGGCATCACCATCTCAGAAACCTTGACGGGTGGAAAGCCAGCCATTGCCGCACTCAACGAAGCGCAACCTGGCCACCATCCGTCAATTACCAACCAAAAAATCTTGCTACGAGAACTTTGCACCAGGGTTACAACCCTCCAAGGGCCGCCCGATCTCAGCGTTTTTGACCAGATGGTCGGGCGCCACATCCTCACCGACCTGGACTCTGGACAGGTCCTGGCAGATTGGTTGGCCGTGCTATACCACCCCGGGCATCAGACCAAATGTGAGATTCCGCCCATCGCAGATCCTGAGGCGGCTCTGCCATTCAACTTACAGCCATAAGCGGGTAATTCTATCAATACGAGGCTTTCATGAATCCAATTGGCTTACACGACCTTCAACTGATTATGCTGGTAGGGGTGTTTTTATTAGGCGTGCTAACATTCTTGTGTGGCGTAGCAGTCTTGCTCTTTAACGCTTGGGGACAGAACCTGCGCACCATCAGCGCCCAAACCAGCCGCGTGGCTTCCAAAGGATTGGCCGAGGATTTATCTGGCCTGGTGGGAAACGCCTCAAACCTTCTCAACACGGTCAATGCTTTGATCCAAACCACCATGGGGATCGGTGTCTTCCTGGTAGGCGTCGGCGCCCTACTCATCGGCCTGTCATGTTGGTCCATCTTACAATTAACGTAGGCAATTGCCATGAACACTGTATCCTGGTTTAAACCTTTTAAATTTTCTGTCCCTTCGGAAGAGCAGCCCTGGATGCTTGCCGTTTTACGCCAGGATGCAAGCGTCTGGCAGGCCTTGCACACCCGCGCCATGCAGCAAAAGTTGGCCGAGCGCGCCGCGCAAACACCCCAGGCAGCGAATACATGGGCCGCTGCCTGGTCGCCCGCTTCTTTGGCCCTGCTCACACTCACATCGGATCAGGAATTGATCCCTGCCCCGCCGCTGCCTCCGGCCTTAAGCCAACAGGCCACCCAAACCTACCGCACCCTGCGCAGCCAATCCAGTCAAAAACCACCCCCCGCGCCCACCCTGTCTCAGGCCGGGCTGGCGGCCCTGGCACTGTCCGAACAGTATCATGAAAGCGCTTCGTGGGCTGAAACAATTGACCTGCTCAACACCGCTGCCGCATCCACCTGGCAGACTGCACTGGCCTGCCTGTATGGATGGTTGCCCGCCACAAGCGAATTGCTCCGCCTCTTGCTGCATGCCAATCCCGCCCGTTACACAGCTTTGACCCTGCACGTTTTATTGAGCAATCCCATACCTCCCATTGCCCTGGTCGAGATCCTAGACGTCCTGTTCAATCCCCGCCAGCACCCTGCCCTTGCCGCCACCCACCAACTTTCCACCCTGGAACTGTTAGAGGCCCGCCGCCCGCAGGCAGCAGCCGCGCTGAGTCAGCTCTGGCTGTCTGCTTCACCCAGCCCCTCAAGTTCATCCACGGGCGCACCGCTGGCCAATCGCCTGGAAGACCTGGCCCAATCCATCCTCAGTGGTGAAATCCAACGCCTGGCACAGCCAGGCAATCCCGGCCAGCCCGCTCTGGATCAGATGCTGGAAGGAACCCTTGGCCTGCATGCCGATATTTTTGCCCGCTGGTCTTCAGAAAACCTTATCCTCCCGCCTGCCGGGCCCAGCATAGATCAACAAGCTGCCCTGGCAGTCACCTTGGTTAACGCCGGACGCTATGCCGAAGCAGCCACAGCCCTGCCAGGGATCGCCGCAGACACCGACCATCCCGGCTTGCTATTCGCCTTTGCCCGGCTGACCTTCCATACGGGCGAGATCACCCAGGCCCAGGCTGCTGCCGGGCGCCTGGCAGAGATCATTTTTGCTTCCCCCGCGCAGTTAAATCCACAGCTCACACCCTGGCTGCCCAATAAAAAGACCGCCCAGGCTTTCATTGAGCTGTTCTTAGAATTACAAATGCCCTCTCAGGCGGCCCAGGCTGCCGAATGGGCTTTGCAAAGCTATCCGAACGAAGCCACGCTGCTGGCCCTCTTGGCTCAAGCCCAGCGCTCCGGCGGGCAAAACGAAAAGGCTTGCCAGGCGCTCCAGGCTGCCGTTTGCCTGGAGCCTGGCAGTTGCCCCCTGCGCCGCCAATTGGCTGCCAGTCTTGAAGAGCTGGCAGATTGGGAGACCGCCTGTACAGAACGAGCCATCATTTTAGAGCAAGAGCCCTCCCTGCCTGAGAACTACCATGCCCTGGCCAATTGCGCCCTGCATGCCGCCAGGCCCCAGCAAGCCCGCCAGGCCTGCCAGGATGCGATCCGGATCAATCCCGAAGATGGGCAGGCGTACGCCATGCTGGGAGATGCGCTCGTCAGCCTCAAAGATCGCCCGGCAGCCCAGTCTGCTTACCAACAAGCAGTACAAATTGCCCCCACTTTTGCCCAACCCTGGCTGGGCTTGGCCCGCCTGCAGATAGAAGATGGACTGACACAAACCGCCATTCAAACCCTCCAAACTGCGCTCCAGGCTGTCCCCGATAGCAGCGAGATCCACTTTATCCTCGGTGAATGTTACCTGTCGGCCAATATGCCCACGCAAGCCTGCGACACCTTATCACAAGTACTCAAGCTAGACCCGCACCACATCCAGGCCGCCCTGCTTCTCAGTACCGCACTGCAGCAAACCGGTCACCCAGAACAAGCCATCCATGTTTTAAGCCAGGCCTACCAGGTTGACCCGCTTCACGTTGAACTTGCATACACCTATGCCCGGGCGCTCTTAGAAACAGATCAATACGCCGGGGCCCTGGCCCCACTGCAAATGATCGTAGACACCACCCCAACCGACCCCGAACCCTATGTAGACTTGGGCCAGGTGCTGCTGGAAGTGGGCTTTCCCGGTTCGTCTGCACGTGCGGTGACTGTCTTACAACATGCCATCCAGATCAAACCGGGGCACCCCCGTGCATTGGGTTTCCTGGCAGAGGCCTTTTTCGCCGAAGGGCAGCACGAATCGGCCCTATCCACCTACCGCGCGGCCCTAGACTCTCCCTTGGCGCGCCAGGCATCCTGGCTGGCCCGTTTATCCTTTGGCCTGGGGCAAACAGCCCTCGGTATGGGCGATTTTCAAACCGCCATCGCCGCGCTCGAAGAGGCTGCCGCTGTACAAGATCCACAATCCTCGGTCCAGCCCATTGCCATCCGGCGTACTCTGTCCCAGGCTTACCAGGCCGCAGGCCTGCGCGGCGCGGCCTTGAATGCTGCCCGCTCGGCCCTGGAGCTTGGCGCAGACGATGCCAACCTGGTGTCTTGGTTTGCCTCCCAGATGCTCGAGTTATTTGCCAATCAGCCTGCCCGCTTCCCCGCCTCTGGGCGCACAACAATTTCCGCTGCCGATTCAGAGGCAGATCTCGCCTTTGAAGACGCCATCCAGGCGCTCCAGCATGTCATCCAATTAGAGCCCGGTCGCACGGCCCTGCTGCTTCAATTAGCAAAAATCCTCTTGCGCACCAATCAAAAAGCCCTGGCTGTCGAAACCTTGCACCAGCTTGCCAGGAACAGCCACGCGGCCCAGGCCCAGCTTCAAGACGCTGCTGCCCTGCTGAAACAGGTTGGAGATCATAAATCTGCCCTCACCTGCCTGGAGCGTGCTTGCAAGCCCGTTCCAGGTCAAGACGAAGCCCTGCTTGCCAGCATCCTGGCTGACCTGGCTGATGCCTATCAAGTCAGCGGCAATCTGAATGCCGCCCTGCGGGCAGTAGAACAAGCCATTACCCGGCAGCCCAAGAACGCTCGCCTATATCATATCCAGGCCCGCCTGCTCATCGAATCCAACCGCCCACTCAAAGACCTCTTGCCCTGCCTGGAAAAAGGCATCCGTGCTTCAGCCGCTGCAGCCGACAACGTAGTTTCGCCTGCAGATGAGTTGGTCCGCCTGCTGATATTAGCCGCCCAGCTCTACCGCGCTGCCGGAGATTTCACCGCAGCTTGCCTTATTTCTGATAAAGCGCTTGAGCTGCTGTCCCCAAGTCTGCTTTCATTCATTTCCGATCACCACTACCGGATCCTCACCTGGCAGGCTGCCGCCTTGCGCGCCAGCCTTCACCAGGCCCTGCTGCAGCCTGAACAAGCCTACCGCCTGTTGAAAGAGCGGACTTCTGGCTTGCTTGACCAAGAAGCCGCCGCAGGAGAATGCCCAGGTCTGCTGGACCTGTACGCAGAGCTGGCACTGCAAAATGGCGATATCGCCACGGCCTCCCGCCTGCATCTCGTCCCAATCTCAGGCGCCCCTGGCATACGCCGGCTAGCCCTGCACGCCCGCTTGATGAGTTTACACGCCGGCAGCGATCCGTACCTGGTTGGCCAAAACCGTTTCGGTGCAGATGGCGAGCAATCTGCCGAGCAGGCTTTCGATACCGCGCTGCAAATTGTGAAGTCCCGCCCGCCATCAAAGAGCACCTCGCACTATGATGCATCGCAGATGATCGAACTTTTGGCCCTGGCTGAGGCCGCCCTGGCCCTGGAACACTGGAATGAAGCCCTGGAGTTGACTCGCCAGGCAGCCGCCGCTTATCCCCTTGAGCCCACGGCTCAACTCTGCCTGGCGCGCAGCTTGGTGCTGCAGGCTGAGTACCAACGTTTGTGCAGCGCCGTCGAAATTACCAGCCACGCCCCCGGACAAAGCTCTATCGCCCAGGCGGCGCAACGCGAGTTCGAGCAAGCTATCCAAAACACCCAGCAGTTGCTGCCATCAGTCCAGCCGGCCGACGACGAGAACAGAATTGCCTGCTGCCCCAATGTAGAGCGCTGGCTCACGCGCGGCGCAGTTGTATTCAACACACCTCCGCCCGCGCAAACCTTCGATCACCTGACCACCTGGCTTTCGCGGCTGGGCGAAGACAATTCATTAGAAGACCAGAATCCGGCTCCAACAACTGAAAGGAATGAGCCCGCTTCTATGGATCGCACATTAGCCGCCAGCGATATCGCTGCCCTGATTGCAGGCACCGCTCGCCTGCCAAGCATTCAAGAAAATGTCCGCTGGCCAGCAGTTCTCAGCCAGGCGGCGCGCCGCTTTACATCTCACACATCTTTATCAACCAGTCCCTATTCCCCGGTTGCCAGATGCATGGTACTCTTCCAGGTAGCACTGGCCCTTTCAAGCACCCATCCTCGCCAGGCGCTCAGCGCAGCAAGGCCCGCCAGCCAGGCTGACCTGGCCGCCCTACCGCCAGGGTTTGCTGCCATCCAGTCTGCACTGGTTGCCCAACTGGCTTTCCAACAGCAAAACTTGGACCTGGCCCAAAAATCAATTGAAGCCGCCTTACAAATCTGGCCCGACGAACCTCAATGGCAAGCCTTGGCGGCGCGCATCTGCTCGCTGCAAACCGATCGCAATGCCGCCATCCATCACTTACAACTGGCCATTCAGAAAGAGCCAGAGGTTGCCTCCTACCGCCTAGACCTGGGCCACCTTTACCTGTCTGCCACAGGAACAGGGTCGCTCGACATCCAACGTGCGGTGGAAACATTGCAAATAGCCTGCCAACTGGCCCCTCAAAGCCCGCAAGCCTGGCTGGCACTGGCCCAGGCGCATCACATGGCTGGCAATACCGCCCAGACCATCACCTGCCTCGACCAAGCCATTCTCCTGGCCCCCAGCCTGGGCGAGGCGCTGCTCCTACGCTCTCAACTGGCACTGCAAAATGGCTCCCCTGAAGACGCTCTCGACTATGCGCAAAGAGCTGCCAGCCTGCATCCCATCGATCCATCAGCTTGGGAGGCTCAGGCTTCTGCCTTGCAAGCTCTTGGTCGCATAGATCAAGCTGTCCAAACCCTGGACCAGGCCCTGGAAGTTTGCCCAGAAACTGACAACGCCCATCCTTTGCTGGCCCTGGCCCGCACCAACCTGGTCAAACAAATGCATGGGCCCAAGGTCGCCCTGGTAGAGTTAGATTCATTGGCCAATCGCTACCCCAAGTGCTTCAAGGTTCATGCTGCCCAGGCCTTGGCTCTGGCTGAAGATGAGCAGCCTTTGCTTGCCATCCAAGCTGCACAGCGCGCCCTCCAGGCTGCTGCCGCCCGCGCCCAAGAAACCGGCGAAACCAACCCAGATGAATCGATAAAACCATCTGAGCTGGCTGGCATGCACTACCTGGCTGGTCATTTCTTGCGCCAAACGGGGCAGCTTGACCAGGCAGTTCACCATCTGATTCAAGCCGTCCAGATCAACCCTTCGTTTTTGGATGCCCAGATCGAGTTGGGTTTTGTACACAAGGACCGGCGCGAGTACCAGGCTGCCTTACAGGCATTTGAGCAGGCCGCCCTGATTGCCCCACACGACCCACGCCCGCCCTATCAGGCAGCCCTGGCACTAAAAGAAGGCAAAGATTACCGCAAAGCAGAAAGCCTGCTCAGGCGGGCCGCCAGTCTCTCTCCCGCCGATGTCAATATTCGCCGCCAACTCGCCGCAGTGGTGGCCCTGAATCTAATCCACTCCCCCAAGCCGTCAGGACAAGCCTGGGCAGAATGAGCGCCGCATGACACCCCCCATCACCCCCTTCACTGCTCTATCCAGAGATACCGGACTCCTGCTCCTGCGCACCGCTCTGGCAGTAGGCCAAGGTCGCTACGCCCGGCGTGTGGCCCAGGCCTGGTTGGCCAACTATCCTGGCGATTTACAATTCGGCCTTCTCCACGCCAGGGCTATCATTCTTGAAAAAGATGAAATAGCCAACCACCTTACAGCCCATCGCCAATCCCGCGCCAGCGACGAACCTGCCGCCGCTATTCGCATCCTGGAAAACATCTGCCAGGTAGACCCCGAGTTCTTGGAAGCCCAACAACTCTTGGCTCAACTTCACCGCACTGCCAACCACCCCCTGTCTGGGCTTTCATCCGGCGCCGTCCTGGCCCTCGAGGGCCGTCTGCTCCCCCAGGCACATGGGCCTGACCAGGCTCCAAACTGGGCGCTTCGCCTGCACTCTGCCCGAAAAGCTTACCAGCGGGCCCGCTCTCAATCCCACCATGATCAGAAAGCCATCACCCGTCACCTGGAGACGGCAGAAAAACTGGTCTACCAGGTCCTCTGCGACATCTCGTCCAGCAGCAATTCCCTGCCCATCACAAACAATTCTTCCCTGGCTGCCTCCATGCCGCCAGACAGCCAACAACCCGCCACTCCGCTGGCCGCCATCACCCATCTACAGATCTGTCTCACAAAACCCGACTATCCCCCCCAGGCCCTCCAGGTTCTGGCAAACATGTATCACACGCAATGGCCCGAATGCCTGCAATTTACCCTGCTCCTGGCAGATTTTCTCATGGATACCGGCCAGGAAGAACAGGCGGTTGCCCTGCTGCATCGAGCCGTTAGCCAGGATAGCGCCGGCCAGGTTGCACAGCGTCTGTGGGGCTCAGCCCATCCTTATCGTGCATTGTGGCCCGATTTGCTCGAGATCCAGCCCGGCCAGCCAGGCTGCCCGCAAGAAATCCCCATTCCGGCCGCAGTCACTGCCGCCTTAGGTTGGAATCAACTGCCAGGGTTGGTATCCATAGAAAAGCAAGATTCCCCAGACGCTCTTCATCCCACCGCTCCAGCAGCCCGCGATCCACAGCCTCAATCCATCTCCCCCATCACGCAGTCTGCCAAAGTCTTTAACGCCCCAACAACAGCACACACTCGCCCACCTACCAGGCCCGCCGATGCAGCCACGCGCGATGGGCGTTTTCCCGTCTACGTGATCGTCACCACCCGCCTGGGGCTCCAGACCCAATATGGTGCCGGTGCCCTGCCGGCCCTGGACCAAGAGATGCAGCAGTTGGCCAAAGCCATCCGCCGCCGCCGGTTTGGTTACCATCATTGGGGGGCGCAGGTGATCTACACCGATGTCCCCGAAAATACTACCTCCTATGGGCTGTCGCCAGCTCCCCACAACGACCCCTGGCGCATCAAGCTGTTTCTGACCGACCTGGACCAGGCGCTTGGCAAACGCGGCGAAAAAATCGGAGCGCTGCTGATCGTCGGCGGGCCTGAAGTGGTGCCATTCCACCTTCTCCCCAATCCCGTTGAGGACGACGATCACGCGGTGCCGTCAGACAACCCATACGCATCGCGTGACGAGAACTACTTTGCCCCCGAATGGCCCGTTGGACGCTTACCTGGAGGACACGGTTCCGATCCCCAATTCTTACGCGCTGCCCTACGCGCCGCCGCCGCGCAGCACGCCGCCCATCCAGATCCTCTGCCCCAGCGGGTATGGCGCATGCTCCTGTCCTGGCTGCGTCCTGACCGCCAGCGCGCCAGCTTTGGTTACACTGCCGCCATCTGGCGGCGCGCCTCATTCTCCGTTTTCCGCACCATTGGCGAACCGCGTTCCCTCTTGGTTTCGCCTCCCGTCCAGGCCTGCGACCTCCCAAGCTCATCCCGTTTGGCTGCCAGCACCGCACCAACAACACCAACCTCCAACCCAGCTTCCGCCTGCCTCACCCTGCCTTCGGCTCGCCTGGCCTACTTCAACCTGCACGGCCTGCCAGATGCCATCGAGTGGTACGGTCAACGCGACCCCACCGAGGCCACCGCCGCCCCCGATTATCCCATCGCCTTGCGCCCACAAGATATCCGCAACGGCGGGCATGCCCCGCAGGTTGTTTTCAGCGAAGCCTGCTATGGAGCGCATATTCTTGAAAAACAAGTCGACGAAGCCATCTCCTTAAAATTCTTAGAAGCAGGCAGCCAGGCTGTGGTCGGATCCACCTGCATTTCTTACGGCTCGGTTGGCGCCCCCCTGATCGCCGCCGACTTGCTTGGACGCCTGTTTTGGAATTTTCTTGGCGAAGGATATATGGCAGGCGAAGCCCTACGGCGCGCAAAACTCTACCTAGCGCACGAAATGCACCGCCGCCAGGGTTACCTGGATAGCGAAGACCAGAAGACCCTCATATCCTTTATCTTGTACGGCGACCCACTGGCCCAGCCTTATCCCAGCCGCCGCGCCTCCAAGGCCCCCGCTCACGCCACAAGTCTGCCCCAACCCATGCAGGCAGCCTGCACCCTTCATCCCGAAACCCCAGGCACCACCATCCCGCCTCAAGTGCTGGCCCGCGTGCGGCAGGTTGTTTCGCATTATTTACCCACCATGACCGATGCCAACATCACCATCAGCCAAGAACGCCCGCCTTGCGCTGCATCTTGCCAGGGGTGCTCAGGCGGTGAAAAATGCCCGGACCAACCATCGCATGCATCAAATCCCTCCAGCACAAAAGCTCGCCACAAGATTCAACAACGCCAAGTGATCACACTTAGCAAACAAACCCAACAGGCGGCCATCATCCACAAACAATATGCCCGCCTACGCCTCGATCCCACCGGCAAGCTGCTAAAAATCGTCGTCTCGCGATAAAACAACGAGCCAAAAACAAGTGTAAGGCAGTGTTTGCATGCTGCCCTACACTTGTTTTTAATTTCCTGTGGTATCATACGCTCATTCAGGTACCATCATGCGAAACCGTTCATCCTTTTCCTTCTTACGCTGGGGCTCACTAGGCTTAGTTATTCTGGCCGTAGTGTTGGCCATGCTCCAACTGGTGCGCTTTAGCCGCCTATGGGCAGACTTTCCATCCGGTCTAACCATTGCCGGCATTCCAATGGCGCACCTCAATCGCCAGGAAGCTGGAGAACGCCTGCTGACCGTATTCTCTCAACCGGTTGAGCTGTACTATAACGACGCTGTCATCCAACTAAGTCCTACCACAGTAGGGTTCACCCTGGATCTGGATTCAATGCTGGCCGCGGCTGATATCGAGCGCACGCGCCAGCCCTTCTGGGAAGCTTTTGGAGATTACCTATGGGGCCGCCCAGACGAAGCCGTTGATATTCCCCTGGCTGTTGCATACTCTGAAGAACGCCTGGTTGAATTCTTGCAAAGTGAAATTTCAACTCGTTATGACCAACCGGCAACATCCGCAGTGCCAGTCCCCGGCACAGTCAACTTTCAACCCGGCAGCCAGGGCACAACCCTAGACACACAGCTCGCCGTTCAATTGATCGAGGCGGCCTTACGCTCAACCACCTACCGCACCGTCACGCTGCCCCTCCAGCGTACATCGCCCATTCGCCCTACCATGCAAAACCTGGAAATCCTGATCCAGCAAACCATTGAATTATCAGGCTTTGACGGCGTGATTGGCGTCTACCTGGCAGACCTGCAAACCGGGCAAGAGATCAGCTTCGTCCAAAATCAAGGGGAAATGCTTCCCTACCCACCAGATGTTTCTTTTACAGGCAGCAGTACGATTAAAATCCCGATCATGGTTTCAGTCTTTCGCCGCCTGGGGGATGATCCCAATCAAGAAACCATTCAAAACCTTGAGGATATGATTGCTCGTTCTATTAATCCTGCCTCAGACTGGCTCATGGCCAATGTGCTGGATTCGATCACCGGTCCCCTGATCGTCACAGACGACATGCAATCCCTTGGATTAGTGAACACCTTCCTGGCTGGCTATTTTTACCTCGGCGCCCCACTGTTAGACAGGTATGATACCCCTGGCAACCAGCGCACCGATATCGACACCGAGCCCGATCCCTACAATCAGACCACCCCCTCTGAGATTGGCTCTCTGTTGGTAGATATCTACCAATGCGCCAGCGAAAGCCCCTCGGTTGCCACCAGCGGCAGAGGCGCATTGCTTGCTGCCTTCCCTGGTGAGATCACGCAGGCCGAATGCCAGACCATGGTTGACTACCTCACCAAAGACAAGATCGCCTTGCTCATCGAAGCTGGTCTTCCAGATGGCACCAACGTGGCCCACAAACATGGTTGGGTCCAAGATATTTACGGGATCATCCACGATATGAGCGACGCGGCCATCGTTTTCTCTCCCGGTGGCGATTATGTATTGACCGTTTTCTTGTATCACCCAGTTCAGATTGTTTTTGACCCCGCCAACGAGTTGGTTAAAGATATATCCAGCGCCATCTATAATTACTATAACGTACCACAGCCTTAGAAATGATTTGCTCAAATTGCAGCAACGATAACCCTTCTGGCTTCAACTTCTGCGGATGCTGCGGCCAACCGCTTCCCCAGCAGTGTCCAATGTGTGGGTTTGAAAACCCCGCCGATTTGCCAACCTGCGGACGCTGTGGTGCCCAACTCCCCCAATCTGCCCTTCATTCCAGCACTCCATCTTCGACCGTCGACTCTCGTCCGGCAGGGGGCGTTCGTCCCCTCGTCACCGGCATCCGGCCCTCAGCAGTTTTAGAGGGAGAACGCCGTTTTGTTATCGTGCTCTTTGCCGATATTGCCGGATTCACCCGCCTTTCTGAACAACTCGACCCCGAAGAAGCCGTCCTGCTGGTCAACCAGTGCTTGGACGAGATGACGCGCGTCGTCGTGCAGTACGGTGGCCAGATGGTGCACTACCTGGGGGATGGCCTACTGACCGTTTTTGGCGCCCCAACGGCCCATGAGGACGATCCCGAACGTGCCATCCAAGCCGCCCTGGATATGAAAGAACAGATCTCAAAGCTCAAGTTCAGCCTGGATGTACCGCGCATCTCTCTTCATCTGGGGCTGGCCTGCGGGCAGGTGGTGGCGGCGGGCGTTGGCGCCCAAGGGCGCAAAGAATACACGGTCATCGGCAGCTCCGTCAACCTGGCGGCCCGCCTGGAACAAGCCAGCGGCCTTAACCAGATCCTGGTGAGCGAAGAGCTGAACCGTCTCACCCGGCATGCCTTTACGTACAAACCCATCACCCTGCCCTACCTCCAGGGGATCGATGGCGAAGTCCAGGCTTTCGAGCTGCTCGGCAAGCTTCAGGAAGTTTCTCCATTAAGCATAAAAAGCGCTTTCTTTTCACCCCTCGTTGGTCGCTCAGCCGAGCTTGCCATGCTCCAGCGCACCATCGAAAGCCTGATCAACAACCAGGGAAGCATTGTCTCGATCATCGGCGAAGTAGGGGTGGGCAAGTCACGCCTGCTGCGCGAAATCCAGGCCCAATACCTCGCCCCACAAAACGGTGCCCAGAGCCCAAAAATTGCCTGGCTCAGCAGCAATACCCTTGAAACCGGCGAGACACTGCGCTATGGATGCTTCCAGGCCTTGCTGCGCAATGCCATCGGCATACCTGTTGTCTGCGATCACTCAATTGCCCCAGATGCCGGCAACACTTCTGAACAGCTCGCCCATCACCTATTCCACCTGATTCCCGAGCAGGCTGACTGGGCTTTTCCTTACCTTGCGAAAATTCTTGGGCTGCCCATCTCCAATCAAATCACAGAACAACTAAGCTGGATGGACGAAGAAAGCCTCTTGTGGCAAAACGCCCGCGCCATCCAGGCCTGGCTCTCTGCGCTGGCAGATCAGAAACCTCTCGTGCTCGCTTTTGAAGACTTGCATTGGATGGACCCATCCTCTGCCAGGCTTCTGGAACAGATCCTGCCCATCGTCACACAAAAACCGATCCTGATCCTGACCACTTTTCGCCCCGAGCCAGAAAGGCCAGCCTGGCGACTGCGCGAAGCCGCCCGAGGCCCTTACAATAAATATTACACCGAAGCCTGGCTCCAGCCCCTGGTTAATTCAGATACTCAATTGATGATCGAAGGCTTGTTAGAAACTGACCTCGTACCCGAAATGGCTTTAGACCTGGTCACACGGCGTACCGACGGGAATCCCCTCTTCATTGAAGAACTGGTACGTTCGATGATTGACCGGGGCGCCTTGGTGCCCGCCAAAAACCATCGCTGGGAATTAATGCAAGGCTGGGAAGAGGCCGCCATTCCCAACACTATCCAGGGCATCTTGCAAGCGCGCATCGACCGCCTGGAGCGCGATGTCAGACGCGTCTTGCAACTGGCATCTTGCATTGGCCGCCAATTCTCCATCCGAGTTTTATCTGAAGTCTGCGAAGGGATGGAAATCTCCCCTGCCCGCTTTGCGTACAGCATTCAGATTCTCGAAGAGGCCAGCCTGATCCAGCTCGAGGTCGATCTGCCGCAAAAAGAATATAAATTCAAGCACAACCTGATCCGCGAGACAGTCTATCAAAGCCTGTTAAAAGGCACTCGCGCCCAGTTGCACAGCGCTGTGGCACAATGGTACGAAGCCAACTGGATGGACGAGCCCGAAATGCCATATGCCTTGCTGGCCTATCATTACGAGCATACCGACCAGGTCAATAAGCAGCGCGAATACTGCATCCGGGCAGGCTACCAGGCCGCCCGAGCCTACGACAACCGAGAAGCCCTGATCTTCTTCACCAAAGCCCTGGCACTGATCAGCAACCCCCTTGAACGCTATGAGCTGCTGTTAGAGCGTGAGCGCGTGTGCGACCTGATCGGCGAGCGCGATCAACAACGCGCCGATCTAGACGAGTTGCTCAAACTGGCTACCCAGGGCAAGTATGATCATCAGATTGCCGAAGCCCAATACCGCATGGCTATCTGGCACGAGGGCTGGGGCGAGTACCCTGCTGCCCGGTCCGCCCTTGAGCAAAGCCTGGAAGCTGCTCGCCGGGCAAATGAACGCAGTATTGAAGCAGACAGTCTCCACCGCCTGGCCAGTGTCTATTGGCGCCAGGGTCAGTTTGACGAAGCTCTGAACACCGGCCAGGCCGCCTTGAACGTAGCGCACGCCATTGATGACCGTTCACGCGCCGCCATCAGCCTGACCACCTTAGGGGTGGTACACCGTACCCTGGGCAACATGGAACAAGCTGGCGAGTGTTACCGCCAGGCCCTCGAGATCCGCCAGGTTATTGGCGACCGCCGCGAGATTGCCATCAGCCTCAATCAATTGGGCAATCTACATTATGATCTTGGCAATTTTACCGAAGCCCTCAACCATCACCGCCAATCGCTGGAGTACTTCCGCATGGTCGGCGACCGGCGCGGTGAGGCCTGGAGCACTTCAGGTCTGGGCAATATTTACTTGCAGTGCGGCGACCTTGCCGCCGCCCAGTCTTCTTACGAACAAGCGCTGACCATCCGGCAAAGCATTGCCGACCGGCGCGGCGAGGCCGTTGCCCTGGGAGACCTGGGGAACGTGCTGCTCGCCCAGGGCCGCACCAAAACAGCCATTGAGCATTACCAACAATCCCTGCAAATCCTACAAGATATCGGCGCCCGGCGCGACGAAACTTTCACCCTGACCTACCTGGCGCGCGCCTTTGAGATCACCGGCGACCTGGAAAATGCCCGCCTAAGGCACCAGCTTGCGCTCGACACCCGGCGTGAGCTTGGCCAACAGAAATATGCCTTTGATAACCTGGCCGGCCTGGCGCGCATCGCCCTGGCCCAGCAGGATACTGAAAACGCATGTGTTTATGTACGCGACATCCAGGCCCACATCCGCACCCAAGGTTTCCCCCTCAGCGAAGCCCCCTTCTTGATTTACCTGACCACCGTTCAGGTCATGCAGGCCTGTGGACAAGAAGAAGAAGCCCGCCAGGTCATTGCAGATGCCAAGCAGGCCCTAATGACCCGGGCCGAGCACATCAGCGACCTGGCCCTGCGTCGTTCCTTCCTGGAAAAAGTCCCCGATCACGTTGCCATCGCGGCATTGTGAAGTTACTTCGGCTTTACGCTGATTGCCCGCTCATAAATTTTCACGTATGTTTCGGCGCTTCTCTTCCACGAATAGTCCTGCATCATAGCCGCCCGCCTCATCTGCTGCAAGTGCTGCGGCCGGTCATAGTATGTGCTCACCGCCCATCCCACCGCATAATAAATCGCCCAAGCACTTGGCTCCCAGAATTTGAACCCGGTCCCCAGGCCGCTTTGTTCATCATACTGCTGCACGGTGTCGTCCAGCCCACCTGTGGCGCGCACAATGGGCAGCGTACCATACTTAAGCGAGTACATCTGATTGAGCCCGCACGGCTCATAAATGGAAGGCATGATGAAAAAGTCCGCTCCCGCCTCAATCTGATGCGACAGCGCGTCGTCATACCCAATAAAACTGCCCACTCGCCCCGGGTAGCGCCCTGGCAGTTGGCCATAATAAGCCTCCAGGCTCTTCTCGCCTGCCCCCAAAATCACAAACTGCACGCGCATATCATTGAGAATATTCTCGATCGCACCAGCCAGCAGGTCTAAGCCCTTTTGGCCAACCAGGCGGCTCACCACACCAATCACCGGGATGCTCTCATCCACAGCCAAACCCATGCGCTCTTGCAAAGCCCGCTTACAGGTTGCCTTGCCTTTCATATCTTGCACCGAAAAACGCGCCGGGATGAGTGGGTCAACCGCCGGGTCCCAGCGTTCATAATCACAGCCATTCAAGATACCCCAATAATTCTCGCCCTTATTATTCAAATAAGGCGCCAATCCCGCTCCCCCCACAGGCGTCCGCGTTTCGTTTGCATAACTGGGGCTGACGGTATTGACCACGTCAGCATATACCACCCCACCCTTGAGAAAATTGACCCGGCCGTGATCTTCAAATTTGTCGCCCACGAAGTTTTCTTGGCGCAGCCCCAGGTATTCATAATCTTCCGCGCTATAAACACCCTGGTAAGCAATATTATGGATGGTCAAAGCGCTGGCTGCCTTACCAAGCAGAGGATCATTCCAATGCCAGATCTTCAGATAAGCCGCCGCCAGGGCAGTTTGCCAATCATGAGCGTGTACAACATCCGGCGCAAAGTTCAGGTCTTTGCACAATTGCAGCGCTGCCCGCGTAAAAAAGCCAAAACGCCGCCCGTTATCCAGGTAATCATTGAAATCGGCATCGTGATACAGCCCATAGCGGTCAAAATACTTGTTGGCCTCAATAAAATAAACCGGTGCCGGGCCGCTGTCTGCCACATGTACCGAGCACCACTCTTCCGCATTGCCCATCCAGACCCCCAACGGGCCAAGTGTAGGGCGCAAGCCATGCTTTTGATAATCGATCATACTGTAGTGCGGCAAGATGACAATCACATCGTGACCCAGTGCCCGCAGTGCGGCCGGCAGTGCGCCAACCACATCTGCCAGCCCGCCTGTCTTTACATAAGGCACACATTCCGAAGCCACCAAGACTATTTTCATTCGTCCGCGTCTCCTTTCATGGCTGCCAGCACCAGGTTTCCACTCGAAGCCACATCAAAGGGGCTGCCTGTCAAATCGCCGTACAATGTGATTTCTCGAAAACCTGCCACACCCAACGCCGTGTTCAACGCTTGCTCACCCAGCGGGTAAAGCCGGGTGGTCGCAACCTGCTGTCTCCAGCCAGCATCGCCCATCCGCTTTAATGTAACCACATGAAAGCTGATCCGGTCATCAGAATCGAAATCATAAAAACGGAAGAAAAGCCACTCCGCATCGCCTTCTCGCATGGCCTGTGGCTCCATCCAACGTTCCCGCCGCTCCATCACCGCATCGAAATTGCGGTTTTGAATGAGCAGGAGCCCGCCAGGCCGCAAGCAAGCCGCAAAGTCGCGCAAAGCAGCCCCCATCTCGTCCAACGACAGCACATGCGGCAGAGAATTCCCCAGGCACAGCAGCGCATCAAAACCACCCCGCCCAAACCGCGCTGCCAACTGCCCAAAGCCGGCCTGCTCAAAGTGCAGCTTGCCTGGCAGCCCCTCCGCCAGCCGTCCATTCTCTCTGGCCTGCTCGATCATCCCTGCGCTCAAATCGGCGCCGCTAACGTAGTACCCCGCCTGGGCCAGCGCAATGGCGTGCTTGCCAGTACCGCAAGCCGCATCCAACACGCGCAGTGCCTGGCCGCTGGCACCCTGCAATGCTTCCAGCGTTTGGCGGATGAACGGCATCTCCACTGCCAGCCGGGCTGTCCAATTCACGAACCGGTCATAGTCGGCGCTTAACGAATCATACATTTCCATAGCCATCACACCTTATTTCAGATGATGCAAAAAAACGGGAGCCTTCTTATCCCGAGTTCACGTTAGTTTATGGTATGATACCACGGCGTCTGTATACAGTCATGGGTCGAAAGACCAATAACGTGTCACCTTGGGATCATAAAATCCATACGATAGGAGTAACTTTCTAATGTGGATCTACCTGGCGGCCGGGTTTTGGGCGCTGATTGCTGGCGTCCAGGCGCAAACAGCCTGGAACAACCGCTCGCTCTTGCCGTTATTGCTGGCAATTGAGAGCGCCCTGGTCTTTTGGCGTTTATTGAACCGTAAAGAAGACGCTGCCACGCCCCAGCCCTGGTATGTGACCGTCATCGCCTGGGCCTCGGTCTTCCTGCCAATGGGCATCACCAGCCAGGGACAGGCGCCTATCATTGCAAGCGTCCTATCTGGGGCTGGCATCGTATTGACAATCTGGGCCATCACCAGCCTGGGGCAGTCATTTGGCATCGCCCCCGCCGACCGAGGGCTGGTCACCCAGGGCCCTTACCGGGTTCTGCGCCACCCCATGTACACCGGGGCGCTGTTGAATGCGGGAGTTGTAGTTGCCTGGAACCTCACGCCGCCGAACATTGGCCTGCTCGTGCTAATTATCGCCAGCATCGTTTTCCGGGTTTATATTGAGGAAAAGGTGATCGCTGGTTACGGCAAATACACTGCTACAGTGCGCTGGCGGGTCATTCCCCTGGTGTGGTAAGAAATTTTTTTGCATGCCAAGGCTAATAAGCCGCCTCATCGCGCCACCAGCGGCAGGTACACAGGCCAATAGGGCTCCGACACCGTAGTCAAAATGACGCCGCTGTCACCCACCAACCAGCCTTTCTCAGGAGAGACAAACGACAGGCCACGCAGCGAGACACCCGTCACCACGTTCTGCACAGGGATCCAGCTAGTCCCACCGTTCGTCGTATAGGCGGCACAACCTGCGTCGCCTGCCAGCCATCCATTCTGTGCATCCAGGAATTGCACATCTTGCAGGTCATACCCAAAGCCAATCTCCTTGACCTCCCATAGCAAGCCGCCATTGTTGGTGTAGAAAAGGTCTTCCCCAGCCAGCCAGCCCACCTGGGTATCAATCATGTCGAGTTCAAACATGTGACTCGGACAGGTAGGGTATCCACAGTCAATGGCTTGCGCCGACCAGGTCGCGCCGCCATCTGGCGTATACACAATGTTTCCCAACCCGCCCACAGCCCAGCCATGCTGAGCATCTAAAAAATAGAGCCCGCCCAAAACCGTTCCAAAGCCCACGGCAATCGTCCCTTCGATGCCCGTATCCACCCATTCCCAGTTTGCGCCGCCGTCAACCGTGTGAGCAAGGAAGATGTTGCCGCTAGAAGAATTACCGGTTGCTAGCGCCCAGCCCTCCCGAGAATCGAGGAACTGCACGTCGAAAAACTCTAAGTCCTGTGAAGCGTACAATGCCTGGCCCTGTTCCTCCCAGGTCTGGCCACCGTCGTCGGTGTGCAAAATGGCATCGTGCATGTCTTCAGATACGCCAACTGCCCAACCGTTGAGGATGTCCACGAAGTGGACGCTGTCCAGGCGCAGATAACTGAACAATTGGCTGGCGTTCGGGGCTTTCTCATACTGAGTCTCCCAGCTTTCTCCGCCATCTGCCGTGTGCAAAATGACCTGCCCGGTGAAACCCGGCCAATAGCTGCGGTTGCCGACAGCCCAGCCGTGCAGCGCATTTGCAAAAAAGACTTCCTCGAAGCGGTAATGGATGTTGATGAACCTTTGGCTGAATAGTTCTTCGCCGTTCGGCCAGCTATACGGCCCCCAGGGGTTGGTAGAGGTGGCTACGTAATCATGATCGCCTAAGACCACCGCTTTCTCTTCGTCAACAAACAGGCCAAAAAGGCCATCGTTCTCGTGCATCGTCATGGCAATCTTCTCCCAGGTATCCCCGCCATCCTGCGTGCGCCAGACAGGCGGTCCCCAGGCTGAAATGTAGTCAAAGCCCACCACGTACCCTCGGGCCTGATCTAAAAAATAGATATTCCACAAGGGTGCAAAAAAATCACCCGGCTCTTGCTGCTCCCAGGTCACACCACCATCTTCTGTATGGAAAACGAACCCACCGGTGACGATGCTGCTAGTTGGGAAGCCCGCTACCCAGCCGTGAACGGCATCAATGAAGTCCACGCTAGTCAGCGAGACTTCCAATTCTCCGCTCCCGTAAGGCTGCTCGAGCCAGCTCTGCCCTCCATTGCTGGTATGATAGATGACTGCCCGGTGCGCCGGCGAGTCGGCATATTCACCACCGACGTATTTGACCCCCACCGCCCAACCCGTTTGTGCGTTGATAAAATCAACTGCGTGCAAGATGCTGGCACTGGCGGGAATGGCCTGGGAGACCCAGGTCGTACCGCCATCAGCCGTATGCCACAGGCTGGCATCCCAATTGTCAGGCTCATCCAGCCAATCCCAGTGAGTAGGGTGAAGGCTGGTAGCCCATCCATTGTTGGCATCCACAAAAACCACATCCAGAAACTCATCGCTAGTGGCAACAGCCTGCTGCTCCCAATGCACCCCGCTATCGATGGTATGCAGGATGGCACCATTTGTTCCCACCGCCCAACCACAATTGGCATCTATGAACTCTACGGCGTTAAAAGCTTCGGCAACCGGAACGGTCTGAGGGCTCCAGTCTTCGCCGCCGTTGGTAGTCTGCACAATGGTGCCCACATAGGTTTTCGTAAGCCGATCCCAGTGCGGCTCACCCACCGCCCAGCCAAGGCTGGTGGTGACAAAATCAGTGTCTTTCAGGTAATAGGAGGTTTCTTCAAACTGCTTTTCCAGATCGATACGATAACCAGCCCCAGCCGGCACGACCGGCCGGACAGCAGGTGACAGTAATCCTTTATTCCCATTCGACAGATCGTACCCGCGTGATGGCGGGCCACTGATTAGAAGCCCATCCTTGGCATTCACCCGTTCAGCAGGAGCCGCCGGTTGAGTGGGCGCCGCCACACCAGCACCAAAGACGAGAGACAGCAACAACGATGCTTGTAATAGGGTAACAAACGGTTTGTGCATCATATCTCCTTTTGAGCAAGCTGGGTTACGTATCTTCGCCTGCCATGTAATCGTGGGTGAGAA
>CAZWFQ010000026.1:0-45405 GCA_964633225.1 uncultured Anaerolineaceae bacterium | reverse complement strand
GGCCCAGTCCCAGCCGTTGAGCGCCGAGCGGGGGCGGGTGACGGCGCGGCGCGGGGCTGGGGTGAGCGAGTGGTATGAGAACACGCCGCAGGGGGTGGAGCATGGGTTGACCCTGTATGCCCCGCCGGTAACGACTAACGTCGGACGTACTTCGTCCGACGTTACTACAATGCTATCTTTGGACTTTGCCCTCCGCGGCAGCTTGCGGGCCGAGATGGCCCCCAGCGGCGGCCTACTGCTGCGCGCAGCCAATGGCGCGGCTGTGCTGGCCTATGACGGCCTGGCGGTCTACGACCTTACCGGGCGCAGCCTGCCTGCCCGGATGGCCTTGACAGAGGCTGGCCTGCGCATCACCATCGATGACGCCGGTGCGGTCTACCCCCTCACCGTAGACCCTTTGCTGCACAGCCAGACGCACATCCTGCGGGCTTCGAATGCACAAGCGTCTGATTATTTTGGTTATGCGGTGGACCTTGATGGTGACACCCTGGTGGTTGGAGCTTCTTCGGAAGACGGCATCACCGATACCTTGACCAATACCGGTGCGGCTTACATCTTCCAGCGCAACCAGGATGGGGCGGATGCCTGGGGAGAAGTGGCTGTTTTGCGCGCCAGCGATGCCCAGGCCAATGATGCCTTCGGCTCGGCTGTTGCCATTTCGGGGAACACGGTCATCGTCGGTGCGCCTTACGAAGACGGCGAGAGCGATTCGGCTCTCGACTCTGGCTCGGTTTACGTCTTCTACCAGAACCAGGGTGGGGCAAATGCCTGGGGCCAGGTGGCGGTGGTGCGTAACCCGGATTGGCTGCCTGACGCACAGTTTGGCTCAGCCGTAACCCTGGATGGTGATGTGGCAGCAGCGGCGGCGCGCAATGCCCTGGGCAATACCGGCGTTGTGTATATCTTATATCGCAACCAGGGCGGAGCCGATCTATGGGGAATGTGGACTTACGTGGAAGATTATGAGTGGGACTCGGACGATCACTATGGGGCCGACCTGGATCTTTCTGGCGATATGCTGGTGGTGGGGGCCTACGGCGAAGATGGTGGGACGGGCAACCCGTTGAGCGAATCTGGCGCGGCCTTTGTTTACCAACGGAATGAGGTCGCCGCGGACATCTGGGGGCATGTGACCACGCTGCGCGCCAGCGATGCCCAGGTGAATGACTATTTCGGTTTTTCGGTCAGCATTTCAAGCGATACCATTGTCGTCGGCGCCACACTTGAAGATGGCGGTCCCGGCGATCCCCTGTCTAATGCCGGTGCGGCCTATGTCTTCCGGCGCAACCAGGGCGGGGCGGATCTATGGGGCCAGGTCGCCATTTTGCACGCCAGCGATGCGCAGGCGGGGGATATGTTCGGCGCCTCATTGGGCCTGGACGGTGACTTACTGGTGGTGGGCGCCCAGAACGAAGGCGGTGGCCTGGGTGACCCGCTGACGAGTTCGGGCGCCGCCTACGTCTTCGAACGCAACCAGGGCGGGATAGATGCCTGGGGCGAGATCAACATCTTGCGCGCCAGCGATGCCCAAGAGTATGACTACTTCGGTACCCCGGTAGCCATAGATGGGAATATGATCGTGGCAGGTGCCTATACCGAGAACGGCGGTTCCGGCGACCCGCTGACCGATGCCGGCGCGGTCTATCTCTTCAACGCCGGCGGCACCTGGCGGGAAGCGGCCAGTTTGCCGCACACTTTGATGGATGCATCGAAGGCAGATGATATGTTCGGTATATCTGTAGCTGTGGATGGCGATACGCTGGTGGTTGGCGCTTGGGGCGTTGAAAACGATGCTGGTGCGGCCTATGTTTTCCGGCGCAACCAGGGCGGGGCTGAGGCCTGGGGTGAGATCAACATCCTGGCTTTCAGCGAAATGGCTTATGACGATTTTATTGGCACTTCCGTGGCCATCTCGGGCGATACGATCGTGGTGGGGGCCTATGGCAATGACGGTTTGGGCGACCTGCTCACCGATGCCGGTGCGGCTTTTGTTTTCCAGCGCAACCAGGGCGGGGCGGATGCCTGGGGCGAGGTGAAGATTCTGTGCGCCAGCGATGCCCAGGCCCAGGACCGGTTTGGCTATTCCGTGGCTATCGCCGGGGATACGATCGTGGTGGGGGCGAATACCGAAGACGGCGGCCCAGACGACCCATTGCCCTATGTTGGTGCGGCTTATGTCTTCCAACGCAACCAGGGCGGGGCGGATGCCTGGGGCGAGGTGAAGATTCTGCGCGCCAGCGATGCCCAGGGCGGTGACTACTTTGGTTCCTCTGTGGCTATTGCCGGGGATACGATCGTGGTAGGGGCGTACGAGGAAGACGGTTTGGGCGACCTGCTCTCTGGTTCCGGTGCGGCTTATGTTTTCCAGCGCAACCAGGGCGGGCCAGGGATGGGTTCTATCCCCGATGCCTGGGGCGAGGTGAAGATTCTGCGTGCCAGCGATGCTCAGGGCTGGGACTGGTTCGGCCTCTCGGTTGCTATCGCTGGGGATACCATTGTGGTGGGCTCTCCAAACGAAGACGGCGGCCCAGGCGACCTGCTCTATGATTCCGGTGCGGCCTATGTCTTCCGGCGCAACCAGGGCGGGGCGGATTTGTGGGGTGAGATTGCTATCCTGCGCGCCAGCGATGCCCAGGCCTGGGATGAATTTGGCTGGGATACGGCCATTGCCGGCGATACGATTGTGGCAACTGCACGGTCTGAAGACGGCGGCCCAGGCGACCTGCTCACCGATGCCGGTGCGGCTTATGTCTTCCAGCGCAACCAGGGCGGGGCGGACCAGTGGGGCCAGGTGCGCGCCCTGCATGCCAGCGATGCCCAGGCCGATGACTGGTTCGGCGAATCCGTGGCCATCTCGGGCAATGCGATCCTGGTAGGGGCGCCGTATGATGATGGAACGGGCGAGGTGCTGACCGATACCGGTATTGCCTATGTCTTCACCCTGCAAGCAGGTTGGGAGCCCGAAGCGCTGCCCCAGCCGTCAGATGCCCAATCCGGTGACCTGTTTGGCTCGGTGGCCTTGTATGGGGATACCCTGGTGGTAGGCGCCCCGGATGGGGATGCCTGCCCGATCTCCTCGCCCATCACTGATACGGGCGTAGCCTATGTTTACACTCGTCAAGTGGGGTATTGGAGCCAGGAGGCTGTGTTGTGTGCGCCCGACCCCCAGGCGGGTGACCACTTTGGATATGCGGTTGCCATCTACAACACCACCATCGTGGTGGGGGCCTATGGGGATGGCAGTACTGCGGGCGCGGCTTATGTTTTTGAATATAGTCCCACGTTAAAGAACGGGCTGGATGATTGGAGCCAGGTGGGCACGCTGGGGGCCGGTGGGGGGCAGGCTGGCGACGGCTTTGGCTACAGCGTGGCGGTGAATGGCTCCACGATCGCCGTCGGTGCGCCGTGGGCAGATGGCACGCAGGCAGATGAGGGGGCAGTCTATGAATTCGAATACACTGCCGTGCTGAATACTGGGGTAGACGACTGGAGCCAGGTGGGCACACTGGGTTCTGAGAACCCGCAGGCCAATGGGCTGTACGGCTATGCCCTGGGCATGGATAACAGCCTGCTGGCCGTCGGCGCGCCCGGTGAAGACCAGGGCGGCAGTACCCCGGTGCCGGATGCCGGGGTGGTATATGTCTATCAAGCTGTGCCTGGCTTGAGCCTGGCAGGTGTAAGCCCGGCCCCTGAAGACTGGAGCCAGGTGGGCACCCTGGGGGCAGGTAACAACGCCGGCCCGGGGGATGGCTTTGGCCAGGCCGTGGCCCTGGAGGGGAACCGCCTGGTGGTAGGTGCGCCGGATGAGGACGGGGTGGGCGATATGCTGACCGATACCGGCATTGCCTATGTCTTCAATTTTGCACCCGCCCTCTCGCTGGCAGGTGTAAGCCCGGCCCCTGAAGATTGGAGCCAGGTGGGCACCCTGGGTGCGGGGCCGGGTGCGGGGCCGGGGGATGCCTTTGGCAGTTCGGTGGCGCTCTCAGGCCTGGCGATGATCATTGGAGCACCGTTTGAAGATGGCGGCCCGGGCGACCCGATCACCAACACCGGGGTGGCGTATGCCTTTCTCTATGAGGCAAGTGGTTGGGAAAGCTCGCAGACTCTGCGTTCAATGCAGTCCCAGCCGGATGGGCGCTTCGGTAGCCTGGTGACATTGGATGGCAGCAGCGCGGCCATCGGCGCGCCGTATGAGGATGGCCGGCCGACCAATCCGCTGACCGACACCGGCGCTGCCTATACATTTGAGCTGGTTTTGCCCCAAGATGCGATCACCACCACGCTCAGCCTGACGGCTGATCCGGCGCCTTCGGCGGTGGGGCAAGAGGTGACCTTCGTGGCAGTGGTGGCTTCTGCCGCGGGCACCCCGGCAGGCACGGTGGTCTTCTACGATGGCCTGTCGATCTTGGAAACAGCTGCCCTGGATGCGAACGGTGAAGCCTCCTTCAGCACGGCAAGCCTGGCAGCAGGCAATCACGCCATCCGTGCCGAGTACCTGGGCACACTCGATTATCAGCCCTCCAGCTTCACGCTGACCCATACGGTGGCTTATACGATTTTGCTGCCGCTGATCTTGCGTGCTCAACCTTAGTAATATGAATCAGCCAGGGCTGCGGTTTTTTGCCGCAGCCCTGGCTGATTTAAGCGCCTATCCCACTTCGATCTGAACTGAGCTCAGTAAGATCAGCGGCGAAAGCAGCCTGGGCACCAGTTTGTTGAGTTCATCATCCGAAAGCCAGGGCCCATAAGCCGCCAGCACCTTCGGCGCCAGTGCCAACCTTTCATTCTGCAAATTCATCTCGGCTTGCTCGTTTTCTGCTTGCATTTTTTTTGCTACCTGGCGCTTGAGATCGATCTCAGAGGCCAGCTTCTCGTATTCGGATTTTTCCTTTGCCCGCATCAGTTCCTCGGCCCGCATTTCTGCCTCGGCCAGGGCGATCTCAATGCCGGCTTTGCGTTCCTGGATGCGCGCCATGCTCTCCACCTGGCTGCGCCGCCATGGGGCGATCCAGCGCTGGATGACCTCGATCGCCTCCCTGGCTCCCTCAAAACTGATCCGGAACGAGGGCGCCTGCTGGCTGATCGAGCGGATCATCACTTCTTGCGGTTGTTCGCCCTGGATTTGCAGGATCATTTCTTGCACCTCTGCAACCGCTTTGATGTATGGCAAGACGCCCTCAACCAGGTAGCTGGGGGTCAGCTTTGAGCCGCCCGAGATGTGGAAGGTCAGGGTTGGCAGCAGCTCTGCCGCCCCCAGTCCGTTGAATGAAGACCGCAGGACTGCTACCACCCGCGCCTGGATCTCTACTTCTCCGGGGCTGTCAAAATGGGTTGGCCCCAGGCTGGGGTTGGCAGGTTGAAGGCGTTCGCGGCCTGTTTCGTTGTAATAATAGCGCAGCGCGGTTTTGGATTTGTTTTTTAACCATACCGCTACAAAATCGCCATTGTGGGCCGCCTTGGCGGGCTGCAGGATCACGATATCTCCATCACTGACCAGCGCGTCGACCAGTGAATCGCCCCGCACCTCAAAGGCGAACAGCCTGGCAGCCGCCGACAGTTCCAGGTTCTCGGGCAGCCAGCCGCGCGGAACTGCTACCCTTGGGCGCAGCTCGTCTCGATCGGCTTCTTCCTCACCCTGGCCATCTTCTACCGGGAAGGGGATGGGTGTGCTGGCCAGGATGCGCCCGATCAATGGGACTTCCAGGATCTCCGACTTGCCCTGTTTGCCAAAATACTCACTCAGCTTAAGCGAAACAGGCACCTGCTCGGCTGTCTTGAGCATGCGCAGCCCACGCCCCACGTGGGTGTCCATCTCGATGTAGCCCATCTCTTCGAGCTGCCTGAGGATGTATCGCACCGTGCTGGCAGATGCAATATTTGCCATATTGCAGATCTCACGGTCGTTGGGGGGGTAGCCATATTCCTGGATAAAATGTTCCATCAGTTCCAGGACTTTCTTTTGGCGTTCGGTCAAAACCGGTTTTTTCGTCATGAGGTCTCCTCGTAAACCAGCCGGGATCCCCACACTCCCAGATCTATGGAAGGTACAGCATAATTATATCGGATTTTGCCCTTTGCCGTTGACTACTGACCAGTACTGCATGTTTATTCCGGCATGGCTGAAGAATGATGCTCTACGATCAGCCAACGATCTCCAAACCAGTGGTAAACGAACGTAAAGCGGGCGTGCACTGTTTGAGGGGCTTTGCCTTGAGGCGACAGTGTGAAGGTGTATAGGCCAGAGTGGATCGCCATCTCGCCAAAGATGCGCACGTTCGATTCGTCGATCGTTCCAGCCGGGTTCTTCTGCAAGAAGTGTTCGAAATAATCCCGGATCTCCAGGTACGTGTGGCGCACCCGGTTCGAGACGGTGGGCAGGAGGATGGCGTTGGTGGCATATAACTGTGCCACCTGGTTCGCATCGCCTGAAAGCAGGGCCTGGTTCCATTGGTCAAACAGGGCGGTGATGGTTGCGGGGGTGGTGTTCATGAAGTCGGTTCTCCTTTTGCAGTTTTGCGATGTGAAGCTTTATCGGCGTACATGGCATTATCCGCCAGGTTGATCACTTTCTCTAGCGAAAGCCCCGCTTGGCTGGTGGCAGTGCCGATTGAAAGGCTCAACTCGGGCTGGCGGTAATAATGGTTGTTCAACCCAATCAGCTTCCGCAGGCGTTTGACCGCCTCAGCAGCTTTGGGGGCGTCCAGGCCGGGCAGCAAGACAGCGAATTCATCCCCACCGATGCGCGCCACAACCGGCGCCCTTGATGATTCGTCCTCGAAGCCTGCTTTCAGCACCTCGGCGGCCCGGCGGATCAATCCGTCGCCAGCCTGGTGCCCCTGGTCATCGTTGGTTACCTTTAAGTAATCCAGGTCCACCACGATCACGCTGATCGGATCGCGGCGTTCTCGCTCAAGCTGTTCCACTGTTTCCTGGAAAAAGGCGCGGTTAAACAGCCCGGTCATCACATCATGCGTGCCCAGGTAGCGCAGGTAATGTTCAGCCTTTTTGCGCGCCGTGATATCCTGGATTGCCACCAGCACCCAGGCAAAGTCTTCTTCGTGCCCGGGCATGACGCGGAAATTGAGTGTGATGTTGATCGGATCACCGTTCAGGGCGTAGTTGATGCCTTCGCGTTCGTAAGCCAACCGCCCATTCCACAGGTCGATCAATTCGTGAGCGAAGTGCGCCTCCATCTCGCCGCGAAAGACCCGCTCCAGGTTGGCCAGCAGGTGTTTTTGAGAGCTGGCACCAAAGAGGTCCAGCGTTTTCTGGTTGACCGAGAGTACCCGGATCAGCTTCATACAGTGCGACACTGTTTGGGGATGATCGTGCAGGTAAGCCTCCAGGTCTTGCACCCCCTCGGTGCGCAGGGCATCAAAGTGCGCTTTTACGCCGCTGTAATCTTCTTCCCAGAGGGAAATGGGCGAGGCCTCGAACAGGCTTTCCAGGCGGCGTTCGGCTTGCTTGCGGGCAGTGATATCCTCGATCGTCACCAGCACACGCTGCCAGCTCTGTTCGGAACCCGGCAGAATGCGCCAATGCAGCAAGATGTCCAGGGCTTCACCC
Source organism: uncultured Anaerolineaceae bacterium (assembly GCA_964633225.1). GTDB lineage: Bacteria > Chloroflexota > Anaerolineae > Anaerolineales > UBA4823 > JAKQIM01. Next base: position 37,839 of record CAZWFQ010000026.1, on the reverse strand, counting down.
TCAAGGGTATAGTTGACCCCATCTCCGTTCCATTCTAGGTCGCCGTTCCACAATGCCAGCAGCTCACTTTGCATATGGTGGCGCATGCCGTCGCCAAAGACGTGCTCCAGGTTCGCCAGGAATTCCTCCTGCGAGGCGGCCTTGAACAGCTTTAGCGTTTGCAGGTTGACGTGCTGGACCTGGATCTGGCGCATGCAGGCGTCTACGAAATCGGGGTGCTGTGCCAGGTAAGCTGCCAGTGACTGAATGCCTTGCCCGCGCAGGTCTTCAAACATGCACCGGATGCCGCTGTAATCTTCTTCCCAGAGAGAGATGGGTGCGTATTCGAACAAGATATGGTAATGCTCCGTTTCTATAGGTTTCATGGGGTCCCCTCTTGGGTGCTTGCCGGGCTGTCTTTGACCTTGAATTTGAGCCATACCGGGATGATCGAAAGCAGGGATGCTCCTGCGGTGAGGAAGAAGGGAAACTGTGGGCTGACCTGTTCCCACAAGTAGCCGCCGATGACAGGCGCCGGCAGCGAAACCAGCCCCAGGCTGGTGCTGAACAGGCCAAAGGCCACCCCGCGCAGGTGCGGGGGGACAGCCTTGCTGATCAGCGATTGGTAAGCCGGGCTGGCTAACCCCACGCCAATCCCGGCAATCACCCAGCCCAGGCTGTACAGCCAGACCGGGCTGGCAGGGGGCAGCGTGGCGATCATGGCAATGGAGACGGCCATGAACAGGAAGGACACGGCGATGTTCACCCGTTCTCCCACCTTGTCAGCCAGCCACCCAGCCGGAATCATCACCGCCATCATTGCCACGCCGAAGATGCTGCTCATCACGCCGATCTGGCTGATGCTCAGGCCGGCAATATCTTGCATATAAACGGATAAGAAGCTGAACGACATGTTGAAGAAGATGTCGCGCACCCCGTCCGTGATCAAGATCCAGGTGAACAGGCCGCCTGCCAGGATCAGGGTGAAAATGGCCGCCAGGTTGGTGCTCAGGTTGTCAAAGGTTAATTTGCTGGGTGCCGCATCCTGAGTTTTGGAAGCTTCGCGGGCCATGCTGATGCGAATCACGGTGGCTGCCAGGTACAGCCCAGCGGCCACCAGGAGCATCTTCTTAAAACCCATCCCATCCACCAGGTAGCCGCCCAAGACCGGCCCGATCACGCCCACCACCCCATATAGGGTTTGGGTGATGCCAAACAGGCGGGCACGGTTTTCGGGGGCCGAGTGATCGGCGATGAACGCATCGAAACTGGGGCCGATCAGCGAACGCGTGACTGCGCTCAAGGCGGAGGCAAACAGCACCCATTCCCAGCGCGTGGCCAGGATCAACGGCACGTACATAAAGACGCCCACCACGCTGCCGATGGCAATGGCGCGCAGGCGTCCGATCGAGTCGGAGAGCCAGCCGCCTAAGATTTGCAGCAGCAGGGGGATGATTTGGGAGAGCGTATAGAACAGCCCGATCTGCGCGATGCCTGCTCCCAGTTCTTTCAGGTAAAGTGCTTCTAGCGGGCCGTACATGTTGCCGCCCATGTTGGCCAGGATCATGGCGAGCATGAAGAGCAGCAGCAGCGGCGTCAGCAGGCGGGCTTTTGGGGTGGGGGTAGGGGTGTTCATTCGCAAGTGTTAGAGCAATGCGTGCTTTGAAGCCACGGCAATGGCTGCAGCGCGAGAATCAACCCCTAACTTATTATAGATGCTTGCCAGGTGGGCTTTGACCGTGCGCTCGGTGATGTTCAGGCGCAGGGCGATCTCCTTGCTGCGCTCACCCTGCGCTACGGCGGCCAGCACTTCGCGCTCGCGCTCGGTCAGGCCAAAGGGGCTGCCTGCCGGGTTAGCCTGCCGCCCAACCTGGGCCAGCAGGCGCGTCATGGTCTCGGGCTTGAGCAGGGTTTCGCCGCGCGCTGCCGCCCGGATGGTGTCGAAGAGGGCCTGGCGATCGGTGTCTTTGAGCAAGAACCCTTTGGCTCCGGCGCGCAGGCCGCGCAGCATCAGCTCGTCTTCGTTGAAAGTGGTCAGGATGACGACTGCCACCTGGGGCTGTTCTTTGTGCAAATGCTCAATGGCGGTCAGGCCATCCATGCCGGGCATGCGCAGGTCCATGAGCACCACGTCGGGGTGCAGGGCTGCGCATAGGCGTATGGCCTCGGCGCCATCGGCGGCCTCGCCGACCAGCTCGAAGCGCAGGCTAGGGTCTACCTCATTTTCGGTTTCGAGGATCAGGCGCAGGCCCTGGCGAATGATCAGGTGGTCGTCAGCAATCAGGATACGGATCATGCGGATTCCAGAACTGCCGGTTGAAGGGGCAGCTCTATCTGGATGATTGTACCCTGTTGTGGTGTGCTATCAAGGGTTAATTCGCCGCCTGCCATGTGCACCCGTTCGCGCACGCCCAGCAGGCCGTAATGCCCGGCAGGGATCTTTTGCGGGTCAAACCCCACCCCATTATCGTGAAGGCTAAGTTTCAGGTGCGTGGGCGTGGCGAATACCTTCAATGATGCCTTGGTTGCATTGGCATGCCGGGCGATGTTGGTTAACAGCTCACTGGTGCTGCGCAGCACCACTTCTTTGACCGCATCGGGCATCAGCGGCAGGGGGCTGGCTTCAAAAGCACAGGGGATGCCGGCAGATTCGGTGAAGTGAACTGCCTTCAGGCGCAGGGTTTCTGCTAACTCGTCGGTGCTGGACTGGCGCAGGTCGCTAATGGCGCGCCGCGAATCCGCCAGCGTAGCACGCGCCCGCTGCATGGCTTGCTGGACAATGGCGGCAGCTTTTTCGGGGTGCTGCTGGCTCAGGTGCGCATCAGCGGCTTCTAACTGTAGGATGAGCCCAGCCAGGCCTTGCGAGAGGGTGTCGTGCAGCTCGCGCGCCATGCGCTGGCGCTCATTGGCGATGGTCAGGTCTTCCACCCGGGCCGCATATTCTGTTAATTGGCGGTTTGCCGTTTCCAGCTCCCCAGCCAGGGTCTGGGCGTGCTCGCGGGCTTCGGTCTGCCGCATGTAAAGGATCACATAGATGCCCACAAAGAGCACGATGGGCAGGGTGCCCAGGGCCCACCAGATGGCGTTTTGCGCCCCAGTGAAGTGAATGAAGATGATCAGCGAAAGCAATAAGTAGTAGATGATTGCCAGGAAACCGCGCCAGGTGAGCCCCAGCAGGCCAAACCCTTCTCCGATTAATCCCATGAAGAGCGCAAAGACCATGCCCACCGTGCCAGACATCCAGGCGATCGCAAAAGCCAGTACCCCTTGGATGAGAATATAGCTCAAAATGCCGAACCGGTGTTTGCTGATTGCTTCTAGCTTCCAATGTAAGAAGATATGTACCAGGATCAGCGCGGTGAAGGCTGCCAGGTTCAGCGGTTGGCGCAAAGCCGGTGTGGAGAACAGCGATACGAAGTACATGATCGCCACCACCAGGGTAAGAAAACCCATCAGCCAGCGCGAGTCGTATTCAACCATCGGAGGAGATGTTCTCGTTTGCATGCCTTTATTGTAAACCGGTTTGGCGTTTCTGCCATTGTCTCGACGTACATTGTCCGAAAGTACAAGGCAAGACTATCCGCCCGTACGCTGTGTCAAATCATCGAAGTGGGTATACTGGTAAAGTAGAAATCGCCGTAACGATTTCAATCGTCTTAAGGAGAAACGCAATGACACTTGCAATCGATGTTCAATCCCTTCGCAGATCTTTCGGTGACCTGTTGGCTGTCCGGGATGTCAGCTTTTCGGCTGCCCCTGGCGAGGTATTCAGCTTGCTGGGCCCCAATGGGGCGGGCAAATCCACCACCATTTCGATGCTTGCCGGGCTGCTTGCGCCCAGCGCAGGCCAGGCCTTCATCATGGGACATTCGATCACCCAGGCCCCCGAGGCCGCCAAGGCCTCTCTCGGCGTGGTGCCGCAGGATGTTGCCCTGTATCCAGACCTCTCGGCGCGTGAAAACCTGGTCTTCTGGGGCAAGATGTACGGCCTGCGCGGCCCGGCGTTGAAGGCTCGCGTGGATGAGGTGTTGGAGATCATTGGCCTGGCTGACCGCCAGAAAGAAGCAGTCAGCAAATACTCGGGTGGCATGAAGCGGCGGGTTAACATCGGCGCGGCCCTGCTGCACAAACCAGCCGTGATCATCATGGATGAGCCGACCGTGGGAATCGACCCCCAGTCGCGCCGCCACATCCTCGATAACGTCAAACAGCTCAATGCCCAGGGCATGACGGTGCTCTACACCACGCATTACATGGAAGAGGCTGAAGAGCTTTCGCACCGCATTGCCATTATGGACCAGGGCCAGATCGTGGCGCAGGGCACCTATAAAGAGCTCATCCAGTTGGTGGGCGAGCAGACGCGCCTTGACCTGCACGTGAACGTGGATGCAGAGACCATCATCCCGGCCTGGAAGCAGGTGGAGGGCGTTTCGCGGGTGGATAGAAGTGATGGGCAGATCACTGCCCTGGTCAGCGACAGCAATATCGTCTTGCCGCGTCTATTCGAGGCTGCCGCCCGGTTGAACGCCCGCATTACCGGTGTCGATATCAAAGAGCCGAACCTCGAAGCCGTCTTTTTGCACCTTACGGGCCGCGCTTTGCGCGATTGAGAGGCACACATGAAGATCCTGGACATTGCTTTAAAAGACTTGCTGCGTTCTTCGCGCAGCCTCTTCCTGATCGGCATGACCCTTGCGGCGCCGCTCTTGGTCACGTTTTTGATCTTTGCTGCCTTCGGCAGCATGCCAGATGGCGAGGCCGCCATGCCTGCTGTGCAGGTGGGTGTGGTCAATGCCGATACCCTGCCCGCAGACTCCCCTTTGGAGGCCTCCCTGGGCGAGAGCATACATAGTATGTTCTTTGATGAGAGCGTGCAATCATGGATCACCGCTCGCGACTACCCCGATGCTGCTGCCGCCCGCGCCGCCCTGGATGCCCAGGAAATCGGCGTGGCGGTCATCATCCCCGAGGCCTTCACCCAGGCTTACCTGGCAGGTGAAGGCAAGCCGCTTACGATCTTGCAAGACCCCACCCTGTCTACCGGCCCGGCTGTAGTTCGGGATATGGTCACCTCGCTGTTGGATGGCGTGGCAGGCGGCGGCGTGATGTATGAAGTGGTTAACGCCCGCCTGGCTGCAAATGGGCAGGCGCTCGCCCCCTCCAGCCTGCCGGCCTTGGTTGAACGGTATGCCGGCTGGTACGCTGCTTTCCAACGTGCCCTGTTCCATACGCCAGCAGAGGCGGTCCTGGTGCTCAGCACACCCGCTGCCCGCGCTGAAACAAGCCGCGGAATGCAGGCAATGATGGGCGTTATCATGGCGGGGCAGATGATCTTTTTCTCTTTCTTTACCGGGGCCTATGCCATGATGTCTATCTTGCAAGAATCTGAAGAAGGCACACTGCCGCGCCTCTTCACCACCCCCACCCGGCGCACAGCCATCCTGGCGGGCAAGTTCCTGGCGGTCTTGCTGACTGTGTTCATCCAGGGCCTGGTGCTGCTGCTGGCAGGGAGTTTGTTCTTCGGCATCCGCTGGGGCCAACCGGCGGCAGTGGCATTGGCTTTTGGGGGACAGATGTTTGCTGCTGTGGGCCTGGCTGTGCTATTGGTGGCTTTTATCAAAACCAGCCGCCAGGCCGGCCCGATCTTTGGCGGCGCCTTGACTGCCCTGGGCATGGTCAGCGGCTTGTTCACCACCAATGTCAAGATGCCCGAAGCTTTCAATACCATTGGCAGTTTCACTCCCCAGGGTTGGGTGCTGAAAGCCTGGCAGTTGGCCCTATCTGGACAGCCTGCCATTGAAATGGTCTTACCCTTCCTGGTGTTGGTTGGGATGGGCCTGGTGATGTTTGCGATCGGAGCGTTCTTCTTCCGCCGCCGGTTCGCGTAAAGGAAAAATGCAATGAGACTTCTCGATATTACCCTCAAAGATATCACCCACATCTTGCGTGAGAAACAATCGCTCTTGTTCCTGGTGGCGATGCCCATTCTCTTCACCTTCTTCATGGGGTTTGCTTACCAGAGCGGCGAAGATAGTGCTACACCGGCTGATGAGCGCCTGGCCTTGGGCTGGGTGAATAACGATCCGGATGGTCTGCTGGCACAGCAGTTGTTTGAGATGCTGGCGCGGTCAGAGACGGTGAAACTGGTAGAGCTTGCGCCTGAAGACGTGGACGAAGCCATACAGGATGGCAGGGCCGCTGGGGTGTTGGTGGTGCCGGCCGATTTTAGCCGCCTGGCCGTGACTGGAAGCCTGAGCCAGTTGGCGTTGGTTGCTGATCCGGGTGCGCTGCAGGCGCAGACCCTGTTCCAGGCCCTGCGCGGCCCGGTTACGCAGTTGATGAGCGCGGCTGAGATTGCCCGCCAGAGCGCTGAGATGCTTGGCAAGCCGGGCGATGCAAGTGAGTTTTCGCAGGCTTTCACTGCCGCCGTCCAGGCCTGGTCTGAATCCGAAAGCGCTTCGTTCGTGCGGATGGAAATGGCTGCTCTCGAGTCGGAGCCATCTTGGTTCGGCAACAATCCCTATAACCAGGCTTCTCCTGGCATCCTCTTGCAGTTTGCCATCATGGGCCTGGTGACCTGTGGGCAGATCTTGGTGCAAGAGCGCAAGACGCGCACCCTGCAGCGCATGATGACCACTTCTCTGCGCCCCTGGCAGATCATTGCCGGTCATGCGCTGGCGATGTTCATCCTGGTTTTTGGCCAGGTGATGCTGCTGGTGATCTTTGGTCAATTGGCATTGGGCGTAGACTATGCCCGCGCTCCCCTGGGCACCCTGCTGGTGTCGATCGGGCTGGCACTATGGGTCTCGGCGATGGGCCTGCTGATCAGCGGGTTGGCCAAGGATGACTCGCAGGTAGTGCTTTTCTCACTCCTGGCGATGTTCTTTTTCTCGGCTCTGGGCGGCACCTGGTTTCCGCTGGAAGCGGCAGGCGGGGCATTCGCGGTGATTGGCAAGCTGCTGCCCTCTGCCTGGGCCATGACTGGCTACCAGAACATTCTCATCCGCGGTTTGGGTTCAAGCTCGGCCTGGCTGCCAACCCTGGTTTTGCTGGCTTACGCCTTGGGCTTCTTTGCACTGGCGGTCTGGCGGCTGCGCCAGCGATCATTCATGACCTCTTGATCCCCCGCGCAACCACCACCCTGAGCAAATAAAATGAACCCCTGAATCTTCAAACCCTCGCCTTGCCGGCGGGGGTTTGAAGTGTTTGGGTGACAGGGCCCTTTCTGGTTGCATTGCATGGTGACATGCTGTTACAATTATAGACATGCTGGTACCGAGAGTGCCTGTTAGGAGGCTTGAACAATGAGCGAACCAACCAATGCTTCTCCCCTGGGTGCTTTGCTGGGGCGCATCCTGGCGGCGCCTGCTTGCGCCGACTTATGGCAGCTTCAAATGGAGCTGCTGGCCCGCGGTGACGCCCCAGCCCTGGCGGCTCGCCAGGCAGCCGGGCGGTTCTTCAGCTTCTTGCAGGGCCTGGAGAGTAAGACCGCCTCGCGCCATGCCAGCCGCTGGGGGGCGGTTTTGGGCACTGCAGCCGTAGCCAGCGTGGGCTTGCAAGAGATGCTGGCCGAGCAGGCTGATCCGCTGCGCCGCCTGGTAGCCAGCGGGGTGACGGCCATGCTGGATGTCGGCGCGGCCGTCAAGAATGTGCAAGCCTGGGAGATCGAGGCCGCCCTGGTGTATTCTGATGTGGTTTGGTACCTGTGCGGCGAATTGTGGGATGTTTCGCTCACGGGCCGCCCTGAACTGAAGCCCGAAGAACGCCAGGCTTATGTAGACCAACTGCTCAAGCCGCTCATGGATCAGCGCCTGGATGGTGCTGTCCGCTCAGTCCTCATTGTGCGCCTGTTCCAGGTTGTGCTGGCGGGCCGTTTAAGCCCTCTGCTAGAGTAAATATGTCTCATCGTCTTGCCGTTGATTTCGGTACTACCAATACCGTCGTAGTCCGTTGGAATGAGGCTGATGGCACCTCCCAATTCATATCCATCTCCGGGCTCAGCGGATACGCTCCCGATCGCGCCGAGCCCATTATCCCTACCCTGGCGTATATCCAGGATGGACGGGTGGGTCAGGCTGTCTTTGGCCAGGCGGTGCGCGATCAAGGTTTGGATCGCCGGCATGAATATACAGGCCAGGCTTTCTTTGGCCAGGCTTTGCGTACAGAAAGCAGGGATGACAGCCGCCTCTTCCGCAATTTCAAGCGCGGCATTATCAGTGGGCAGTCCACTGAGCCACGCCTGATCGATGGCACACCCTGGAACGATCAAGATGCCGGACGTCTTTTCATCCGGCATCTGATGAATGCTTTGCCCTTCCCCCTGGCAGAGATTGAACAACTTGTCCTGACCGTTCCGGTGGTAGCCTTTGAAGGTTATGTGGCCTGGTTGGGTGAAGCGTTCAAGGGTCTGCCGCCCGATGTGATCCGGGTTGTGGATGAATCAACTGCTGCTGCATTGGGCTATGCCGTGACCGAGCCAGGCATCCCCGTGCTGGTGTTTGATTTTGGCGGCGGCTCGTTGGACATTTCGCTGGTTGAGCTGCCCCAATCGCGTGCCGATATGGGCGGATTCTTGGGTGGCTTGCTTAAAGGCTCGACTCGCAAACCTGTGGCACGCGTAATTGCCAAATCGGGCCTGGCGCTGGGCGGCAGCGACATAGACCAATGGCTTATGCAAGAGATTGCCGGCGAGCGCCTTGGATTGACCCTTTACCAACATGAGGTGGATGGTTTGCTCTCTGCTTGCGAGCAGGCTAAGATCGCCTTATCTTCGGTCGAGGAGACGTCGATCTCATTTGTCGCTCTGGATCAAGAACAGCAGATTCCCTGGACGCGTCTTGAGCTGGAAGCCTTGCTTCAGAAAACTGGTTTCTATTACCAGCTTCGCCGGGCAGTTGAAGAGTTGATGCATGTTGCCCACCGTAGCGGCATCTACAGCGAAGATATGCGCTGCGTGCTCATGACGGGCGGTACATCATTAATGCCTTCTGTCCAGCGCTTGCTCCAGTCCTATTTCCCCGGCGTACCGGTCAGGGTAGATAAGCCCTTTACCGCCATCGCTGAGGGCGCGCTCCAGGTGGCGGCCGGTTATGGCTTGGAAGATTACCTGGCGCACAGCTACGGATTGCGTTACCTGGATCCCAAGACCGGCATCCAGGCCTATGATGAGATCATTCCTCAAGGCAGCCGTTATCCTACGCAAAGGCCGGTCAAGATCACCCTCGAAGCCGCCCACGCAGGTCAGCAGGCGGTCGAGTTTGTCATTGGCGAGATCGGGGCCGGTGCCGTAGCCAGTATTGAGGTCAAGTATGATGGCGGCCAAGCTCTCTTTGTAGCCAATGCTGTGCGCCAATCTCAAGACATTGTGCCGCTCAACACGGCTTCTAACAATCTTCCCGTAGTGCAGCTCGATCCTCCGGGTCAGCCAGGGCAAGAGCGCCTTGAAGCCATCTTTGCCATTGATGCCCAACGCCGCCTGCGCCTCACGGTCATAGACATCAAAACCCATAAGAAATTGCTGCATGAACATGTGATCTTGACCCTGGGTGAGCATGCGCTTGGGGCAGACGCAGAGACGGTTGGTGAGCAAGCCGGCCGCGAGCCTGCCATTGCGCCTCATCATGCTCACCTGGGCCAGCAGATCGTACCCTTGCGCAGCCTGGCGACCATGTTGAATGTGCTGCCTCCTGAATCGATTTCTCTGGATGCCATTGCAGAGGCCTTGCGCAGTAAAGATTTCAACGTGCGTTACAACGCCGCAGAGATCTTGGGCCGGCGCAATGACCGCGACTCGCGTTTGCTCATGCAAGATGTCTTATCCGGCGGCACTCCGCCTCAACGTGCCAGCATTGCCACGCATCTTTACCACCTTACCTGGTTTGGCGCCGAGCCGCTTTTACGACTGGCTCTGGCAGACCCAGATGAGCGCGTTCGAGAGGGGGCCGTGTATGCGCTGTGTCGTATGCGCGGCGAAGAGGCTTACTGCTTTATGAGAGAGGTCTTGCCGGGCCAATCTGACAATGTCAAGCTGGCTGCCGCCTGGGGCCTGAGCTTTAATCCAGATCCCGAGTCTGTGCCTGTGCTGCAGATCGTTTTCCAGACCCCCGGTTCGGAAACGCGCACCAAGGCCATTGAAGTGCTCGGCGCTACCGGTTCTCCCGAAGCCATCCCTACCGTGCGCCAGGCAATTGATTATCCTGATCCAGATGTCAAATACGCCGCCGTGCTCAGTTACCTTGAGCTGGCGCGCGAAGTCAGCCTGGCAGACCTGGCGGGTCTCATCTGTGCCTCTGAGGGTATTGAGCGCCAGGCTATCTTGCGCGGTTTCTTCCATGCCACCAACTACCTGTTCATCGATATTCCTCATAGCTCAGCCGCATCTGAAGTGCTAGACGCCTTAGCCCTGGCTTTGCAAGACAGCCAGCCCGAGACGCGCTTGGCGGCTGCCCGCCCGTTGGCATGGATGCGCTGCAGCCGCGCTGAAGAACTGTTGGCTTGGGCCTTTGGCCAAGAGTCTGAACCGCAGACAAAGGCCAACCTGCTTGGCATCGCCGTCAACCTGATGTCTCCCATTTGTGTCAAGCTGCTTGAAGATGCCCGCCAGGATGCACAGCCTGTAGTGCGCGAAATGGCTGCTTATCTTATTCGGCGGGGGATACTGGGCGTAAATGGGGCCTCCAAAAAATACCAGGGCCAGGCTTGATTTGAAAGCGTATTGGTAATCTGATGCCTGATTGCGATGTACTCATCCTGGGCGATTACTTTCTCGACATCATCATCACCGGGCTGCGCGAAGTGCCGCGCTTGGGGGCGGAAGTGTATGGCGATGCCATGGAACTTGCCCCAGGCGGGGCTTTTATCCTGGCAGCCGCCCTCCACCGGCTGGGGGTGCGGGCGCTTTGGGCAGCACGGCTGGGCAATGATCTCTTCAGCCGCTTTGTGTGTGATCAGGCTCTGGCTGCTGGCCTGGATGATGCGCTTTTTGAATACTTCGATCGCCCGCTGCGCAGTGTGAGTACATCGTTTTCCTTCACCCAAGACCGCGGTTTTATCAGTTATATGGATCCTTTCCCGCCCAGGCAGGCTGACACATTGGTGGCCGCGCAGCGGCCGCGCTGGGTGCTCAACGTGCCTTTCAATGGCTCGCAGTCCAATCTCCACCTGGTAGATCTCATCCACCAGCACGGCGGGCAGGTGTATGTTGACTGCCAGTATGTCACCCAGACCCTGGCTGAGCCCGGCCTGACCACTTTGCTGCGTGCTGTTGACGTTTTTGCGCCCAACCAGAGCGAGGCCTGTCAACTGACCGGCGAATCTACCCCTCAAGCCGCTGCCGCCCGCCTGGCTGAATTTTGCCCCCTGGTGATCGTCAAATGCGGGGCGGATGGGGCCTATGCCCAGGCTGGCAAACAGGCCTGGCATTCTCCGGCCCTTCAAGTTGATGTGATTGACACCACCGGGGCCGGCGATTCGTTCAATGCTGGTTTTTTGGCTGCCCATCTCTTGGGTGAACCGCTGGAGAGGTGCTTGCGCTATGGCAATATTTGCGGCGGCCTTTCTACCACCCAGCGCGGCGGCGCCAGCGCTGTGCCCACCCTTGAGCAGTTAAAGCAGTACCTGTAGGAGAGAACATGAAGCTAACGTTGATCGGTGGCGGCGGGGTGCGCTCGCCGCTTTTTGTAATGACCTTGCTGCGCTGGTATCAGCGCATCGGCCTGACCGAATTGTGCCTCTTGGATGTGGACGAGCAGAAACTAGAGCTCTTCGGCGCTTTGTGCCGGGCTGTGGTGCACCGGGACGGCGATCCTTTTTCGATCACGGCGACCCTGGATGCAGGCGCCGCGCTGAGCAATGCCGAGCATGTTGTCACCACCATGCGGGTGGGCTTTGAGCAGGGACGCGCCCTTGACGAGCGCATTGCCTTGCGTCACGGCGTGCTGGGTCAAGAGACGACTGGCCCGGGCGGCTTTGCCATGGCTTTGCGCAGCATCCCTGCCATCCTTGAATATGCCGGTCTCTTGCGGCAGCTCAACCCGCAGGCTTGGATGTATCATTTCACCAACCCGGCTGGCTTGGTGACCCAGGCGCTGCGCGATGCTGGTTATGAACGCACCATTGGCATCTGCGACAGCGCCAATGGTGGGCAGCAGGCGGTAGCTCGCTGGGCTGGCGTAGACCCGGCCCGCATCCGCGCCGAGGTGTTTGGGCTGAACCATCTCTCCTGGTGCCGCCGGGCCTGGTTGGATGGCGAAGATTTGCTGCCGCGCGCCCTGGCCGATGAGCGCTTTTTGCGTGAAGCCCAGGGCCTCTTTGAGCCTGCGCTGGTGCGGCAGGTGGGTATGCACCTCAACGAGTATTTGTATTACTACTATTACGCTGAAAAAGCCCTGGCAGCCATCAGCCGTGAGGGCATGACGCGCGGCGAAGAGATCTTGGCGCTAAACTGGCGCCTGGTTGAACAGCTTGAAGAGATCGGCGTGGAGCGCAACCCTGAGCAGGCCTTGCGTACTTTCTTTGGCTATGAAAAGCGGCGCGGCGCAACTTATATGCACTATGCCTACGGCGGGCTGAGCATCGCCGAGGCTGACCGCCAGCCAATCTTTGATGCCGATATCCCGGCTGAAGCCGGTGAAGGCTACGCCGGGGTGACCCTGGCGATCATCGAAGCGCTGACCAAAGATCAGCCCCTCTATACAGCCCTGAATATCCCCAACGATGGCGCTGTTGATGGGATGGAAGCCAGCGATGTGGTCGAAGTAAGCTGCCGGATAGACGGAACAGGGGTTCACCCCCTGCCGCTGGGCGAAGTGCCCGCTCCACAATTGGGGTTGATGAGGGCCATCAAGCTTTACGAGCGCCTGACCGTGCAGGCGGTGCAAGAACGCTCGCCAGCGCTGGCAGCCCAGGCCTTGATGGCGCATCCCCTGGTGCTTTCGTACTCGCGCGCCAGCCTCCTGGTCGCGGCCTATTTGGAGGCCCATGCCGATTACGTGGGCCAGTGGGGGGCCTGATTCGATCGCAGGCTTATCCCCGCTGTTCAGATGGCCTGGTGAGCGATCATGTCCAGGCTTTTCTTGACAGTATATAGACTGGTTGCTACAATCAGGCACACAAGGATGGTGACACCATGTCGGACGCGCGTTCCAGGATTCTGTTGACCATGGCACGACTGATTGAAAAGCAGGGCTACCATGCCACTGGCCTGAGTGAGATTATCCGCGAAAGTGGCGCTCCAAAAGGCTCGTTGTATTATTATTTTCCCAACGGGAAAGAACAGATTGGCGCCGAGGCCATCCTTGAGGCCGGCAAGATCATTTCTGAGCGCTTGCGTGGTGTGCTGGAACAAACCCCCGACCCTGCCGAAGCCGTCTACAACTTTGTGGTGGGTATGGCTGAAAATGTGGAATCTTCTCAATTCGCTGCTGGCAGCCCGCTGACCACGGTGACGGTTGAGACCGCTGTGACCTCAGAGATGATCAACCAGGCTTGCCGGGATGCTTTTGATATGATCTTGGAAGCTTTTAAGGTCAAGTTTTTGGAGGGTGGATTGGCAGAGCCCCAGGCTGTGGAGTTGGCCTTCTATGTGACCACCCTGGTGGAGGGGGGTATCTTGATGAGCCGCACCTATCACCATACAGAGCCGCTCAGGTTGGCAGCCAGGCATCTGAGGGCCTACCTGGAAAACTTTTCCTAGGTTCTGAAAACAAGCGTGAGGCGGTGCCAATGCACTGCCTCACGCTTGTTTTAGGGGCATGATTTCGCTATTCGGTTTGCTTTTCAAACAGCCTGCCGGGCTTCCAAGGTGTTCCCAGCAGCGGCAACAACCAGCGGTCAAACCCCAACCAACCGGCTGTCTTCCAGGCCAGGATCAACAAGATGGAGAGCGTAAAGAGCATCGGGTTGACGCTTGCGGCCCCTGCCATCATGAAGTTCCAGTTCATGAAGCCTCCAAAGAATGCGGCAATCCCGGTAAATATCCCCAGGATCAAGGCCAGGCCCACCAGGATCTCGCCGGCTACCACCACTTTGGCAAACCAGGTGTAGACCTCATTGTCGAGCATGAACTGGATGAATGCTCGATACCAGTCGAAGGCGATCGCCGGCCGCGCCGGGGCCTCGGGAATTTTTACCGCGTTCAAGAAGAAGCCTTTCAAGGCATCGCCGGTTTGGACCCAGGCCGGGTTGCTCAATTTACCCCAACCCGATGTGATCCATGTGTAGCCGATATATAGGCGTGCCGCCAGCCAGAGCCAGGACCAACGCGTGTTCCCGAACAAGCTGGTGGCGATAGGGGGGTCTGAAACAATAACATTTTGTGGCCAGGTTTGTGCTTTCATATCTTACTCCTTACGAAAAGGTAATTGTTTGTGTGGGTGACATTGCTTAATTAGGATATATAAGATATATATCATCTTATAAGTAATATTATATCTGATCTGGTCGAAAAAAGCAATATGCCACCTTGCCTGGCCAGGGATTTTACAAAGTTGTGCAGCCCAGCTTTCCCACCTTAAACCTCCTCTATATAGCAGCGGGGCTGTCCCAAAAAGTGCTTTTTGGGACAGCCCCGCCCAGGTAAAATCGAGATGCAAACGATTAGAAGTTGATGTTTTCGCGGTCTGCAATCCCAAACATCTTAGGTGGCAAGACCAGGAAGATCAGGTTCACCAGGATGCCCAGGATGGCTGAGAAAACGATGGCTGGGATGCCATTGGGGAAGGCTACCGGGATGGGGAAGGGGAAGAGCCCGTTCGGCAAGCCAATTGCGCCACCAATGCCCGAGACCAGAATGGTTGCGCCAACAGCCAACTGGCGCGGCTCAAACAGGTTGACTTTCTCAGACTGGATGAGGGCAATACCTTGCATACCGATCACGCCAAAGAGGTAGATGGAGAGGCCTCCAACAACTGCCGTAGGCAGGGTGTTCACAACCGCCGCCAGTTTGCCGATGAAGCCCAACAAGATGGCAATCACGCCGGCGGTCATGAGCACAGGCACAGAATAACAGCGCGTGATGGCCATCAGGCTGTTGTTCTCGCCGTAGTTGGTGCCAGCACAGCCGCCAAGCAAGCCCACCACCACATCATCTGCGCCATCTGCCACCAGGTTGAGGCCGATCAGGCGCTTGATTTCCAACGGGGCGCGGCCCAATTCCTTGGCCAGTTGATCGATGTACAGGCTCATCTGGTAGAGGTGGGCAGTGCTTTCTGGGATGGTGGCGATTGCGATCAATGCGATGCCTGCCACAGCTGCCCAGGCATTGGGATTGCCAAAATCGGGGAAGGTCACGTTCAGGCGGATCCAGGGCGCTTCAGCGATGATAGCGTAATTCATCTGGTCGGGGAAGAAGATAGCCGAAATGACGTAGCCTACAATCGCACCCAGCAACACCGGCAGCATGCCGATGAGACCTTTGCCTTGCAGGTATACAGAGAACAGGATGGTAGCTAGCAAGGTGATGAAGGCTACGACCCAGTTCAGCGAGGCTTCGCTTAGAGCTGTGCCAGCCAGGGCAATGCCGATGACAATGGCTACGCTGCCGGTGACCACAGGAGGTAGTACCTTATCCAGGGCTTCTTTGCCAATGCGCATGATCAGCAGGCCAATCAGGATCTCGACGACAGCCGTCCCAATGATACCCACCTGTACCAGGCGCACCCCCTCTGGACAGTAAAAGGTGGTGGGGTCACTGAAGCAATCGTTGGCATACAGGCTCATGGTGGTGACGATTACGGTGATGTAAGAAAAACTTGAACCGTAATAGAGCGGGATGCGGCGGCCTGAAACCAGGAGGGCCACAATGGTGCCGATACCGCTGGCCAGCAGGGTCACGCCTACATCAAACTTGGTGAGAATGGCAACCAGCACGGTGGCGGGGAACATGGTAAGCACTTGCTGGAGCCCAAGGCTGATCATTGCACCCCAGGGTGGTGCATCTGGAGGCAGGTAGCCGGTTATTTTGGCTTTTTCTTGCTTGCTCATAATCGTTTTTTGCTCCTTCAGTTTTGAATTTTGAAATGGATGCAATATGGGGAGAGGGTGGCTGTGTATGGAATCAGCAAGCTCCTTTTCTGCTGGCCTTCGCAGCAAAGTGACCAGACAAATATTCGATTGATGGATGTGGTACAGGAGGATACTGGCTGGTGATGAAGCTCAGCCAGGTATGTGCAATATGGTGGCTTACGGGAGGGTGTGACAGAATGACCAATCGATTTTGCTCGCAATATTGAAGCAGGATGTCATCAGTCAGGCAAAGGCTTATGCGATCTTAGCGCCTCCGAATATTACAACACCATTATTTTCGTTTCGTTCTGGGAAGTTTTAACAATATTGTTCTTAGTATACACCCACTTTCTATGTTAAGGCAGGTGATTGTTAGATGACTTGGTTGGCCAAAGACCCTTCTGGCCTCAGGGCTTGCGCAAAGGTTTAAAGCCCTGCCTGCCCCAACCCCCCCCGGCTCTTGTGGTGGATTTCTTCTTTATGAGGTATAGTATAGGGCATGTTGGTTTTGATAGATACCTGGGTACGGAGGCAAGAAGGATCATGAACATTGATACAGGAACGGCCGTTGTCATTGCGGCGGTATTGGTGTTTTACCTGCGCCTGATCATTTTGCAGCGTCAACGCGCCAAACAGCTCCGTTCAGCTCAGGCTCAACCTGCTGGCAGTAAGAAGAAGAAACGCGCTGCCCAAGAAGCACAAACCTCCCGGCCTTATTCAATTATCAGCCCGCGCACAAGCGACCGGGTGATTGCGGGGGCAGGTCTATTGGCAATCCTGGCAGGTGTGCTGTTGAACCTGGGGATCATCCCTCTGCCAGGCCCGCAGGCCATCTGGTGGGTGCCGGTGGCGATTGGGATTGTGGCCTTCAGTTGGTTGTTCCGGTTGTGAGTGGAGATGAAGATGCGTGACGTGATATGCCCGATCTGCGGACAGGCGCAGACAGTGGAAAAAGTCAGCACGATCTATGTGTTGGGAATTGACCCTGGAAGACTTGAGAAATTGGTTCCTGCTGTCAAAGATGTGGCGGGAGAAAGATCCAGGCAGTCCAAAATTCCCGCGGCCGAGCTAAAACAACTCAGCCAGCGGTTGTCGCCCCCGGCGATGGGCCGTGAATCGCCCACCAACCGCCCGATTTCTCCGGATATGGCGATGGCGGTCTTCAGCCTGGTGATTCCCTTCCTCTTGTTCAAGATCAACACATCACAGCCAGCGGCCCTGCCGGTGGCTGTGGTGTGCCTGGCGGTGTTCTACGGCGCGTATTTCTTGATGCGCAAATCGCTCAAGGCCAGGTTCGAGCGCGGCCTGGCTGAACAGAAGGCCAAGGTCGAGCGTGTCAAACGCGGAATTGGACTTTGGATGAAGCTGTATTATTGTGCCCAGGATGATGTCGTCTTTGAGCCGGGCGCTGAGCGCACCGTACCCGCCGACCAGATGGCAGGCCTTCTACTGGAGGAATGACCTTCACCACAAGCATTTTCTATCTGGTGTTGAGGCTGTCCCAAAAGCGTGGTTTGGGACAGCCTCTTTTTTTTGAAAGCTGTTGAGATAGGCCTTAGTGCCGGTAGGATTGCAGTGTCTCGATGTATGAGTCTGGCAGGCCGATGTCAAAACGCTGTCCGTCAATCAGCAGGCCCATAAAGCCTTCCTCGCGGCGCAGGCGCTCCAGGGTTGAAGTGAGCTGGAATTCACCCCGTTCGCGCACATTGTTTTGGATATTCTCTTCCAGGTAGTCGAAAACCTGCGGCTGGATGACATACTGCCCGAAAACCGTCAGGTATTCGTTCTCGTCCAGGTAAGGCACGCGCAGGCGGGTGCGGGCATAATCTAAGGTTGGCTTTTCGGCAAACTCGGTGATCGTGAGCAGCTTTTCGGGCTCAGCCCAGGCGCCGGTGACGGTGCCAAAGTTCTGGATCATCGTTTCGGGGGTGCGGCGCAGGCCCACCATGCTGACGCCGCGCTGGTTATAAGCATCCAAAAGCTGCTGCGTGCAAGATTTCTCGGTGTTTGAGCGATAGATGTGATCGCCCAGGTATAGTAAGAAAGGCTCGTCGCCTATGGCCTGGCGAGTGCAGTAGACGGCGTGACCGAAACCTTCTTGGAAGGGTTGGATGACAAACGATACCCGCTGCCCAATATCCAGCAGGCGGCGCGAATATTCCTGGAACTGCTGGGGCAGTTTGTTGTAATTCTCAATCGAAACCGGCTTGGTGAAGAAGCTGCGGAATTCATCCAGATCATGCTCTTGGGTGATGATGATGATTTCCTCGATCCCGGCCTCTAAAGCTTCTTCAATGATCAACAAAATGGCGGGCTTGGTGATGCCATCTCGGTCTACCACCGGGAAGAGTTCTTTCTTGACGGCCTTGGTAGCCGGGAAGAGGCGCGTGCCAAAACCAGCCGCAGGGATAATGGCCTTGCGCACCCTTGCCCCGGCGTGCAGTGTCAGGCGGTAAGCTGGCAAAGCCAGGTCTTGCTGCAAGATTTCTGCGACCCTGTGTTGGTCGGCTGCGCTGCGGGCGACGAATTGGACGGTGCCGTCTCCTTGCGAGCCGACCCCCTTGCCTCCCCAGATATGCGGTGTCAGCTTTTCGTAATTGAGCACCTTGTGCAGGGTGGGCGCGGTCAGCTCTTCTGGGCAGGCGGGCTGCGCGTAGCGATCAAAAAGCGACTGCGCTTCATTCATCAATTCGCCCATGCGGCGGGCATCAGCCATGCGCAGCGCCTCGATGGCCTGGCTTACAATGCGTTTGTTGATCGGGCCGAAGAGATTTTGTACCCCCTGGTTCAACTCGTTTTCAGCGAATGGATAGGAGTGATTGAGCGAGGAGAGGATCTTTTTGGTGTCTTTTTGCGCTTGCAAGTCAGCGATCACAAAGAATAGATCTTGTTTGGGGCGCAGCTCGGTCGTCTCCAGCCGGTCGCCGTCGAAAGTCATCAATACTGGGCGGCTGCCGAATGCACAGCCCTGATCCATGCGCCCGCAGCGCGAGGGGGTGGTGATTTCGCCCTGGTAGGCCAGCTCCATCTCGCCGCGCACGGTCAGCTTGAGATCATAAATGCGGTTGAAGGCCCGCGCCGCCAACACACAGATGGCTGCGCTGGAGGATAGGCCTTTTTGAACCGGCAAATCGGTGCGGTAGTTATTGATCACCAGGCCGCTGACGTGATAAAGGACCAACGCCTGGTAGGCCACGCCCGCCACATAGCTCCAAAATCCGCCGCGTTGGGCTTCTTCCAACAGGCGCTCGGGTTCCATTGGAATTGTATACGGGCCTGATATTTCCCCATCTGTGCCTGTAGCTGTGATGACGAGCGAGTCGGGGTGTGGGTCCACCTCGGCATAAATCCCCTGGTTGGTGCCCGCGATCAAGGTGTAACCTTTTTCAATCTCGGCATTGATGCGCCGGTAGCCTCCGGCCCAATCGGAGTGCTCGCCAAATAAGCAGATGCGGCCTGGAACAAAAATTTTCATAACGCCTCCAATGATTGTGAAATTTTATCACAACACCGGGCGGGGTTTGTATATTGGCTTGTAGATCGACGGATTATCTCTCAGATGTGCTGTGGGTCCCTAGCGGGGCGCATCGATTTCGGAAACGGCAGCTTTCCCTTTTTCTGTCAGGAACCAGTGCCGGGTCATCACCTGACATCTACTCCCGGTTGGGCAGCTCGAACAGGCAGTTTGCGGCGCCGTGCAATCTGCCCCCAGCTCTTGCAGGTACCCTTTCTGGGTCAATTCTTCTGCCATTTGGAGCGTCATCGCCAGAGAGATCTGCAAGGCGCGGGCAATCTCCATCAGGCTCTGCACTTCGCCATCTCGGATGGTTTTTAGAAATTGGTAGAGCATCTTAGAAGAGCCTCCCCACCTGGTAGATTGCCACGGCCAGCCCGAGGGACAAGGCCAACTGCATCCCCACGCTGGCCAGGGTCCACTTCCAAGACCTGGTCTCCTGATGAATGGCCGCTACCGTCCCCACGCAGGGGATGAAAAGGATTTGGAACACCAGGAAGGATAATCCTGCGGCTGGTGTCATGATTGTTTTCAGCACATCCAGGCTGCCGTACAGCACGCCCAGCGTGGCAATGGTGTTCTCTTTGGCCACAAAGCTGGTCAGCAAGGCCACCAGCACCGGCCAGGGCAGGCCAATCCAATTCCCAACCGGCTGCAGGGCCTGGCCTGCCATGCTCAGGTAGCTGGTCATCACATCGCCGTGGGGAAAATACGAGAGTGCCCACACGATCAGGGTTGCCACCAGGATGGTGGTGCCGGCTTTCTTCAGGAAGCCCAAGACATTCTCCCACACGTAAAGCCCGATGGTTTTTAAGTTTGGCAGGTGGTAGAGGGGCAGTTCCATAATAAAAGGAACGTGCTCATTCTCGAAAAAGAAGTGGTGCAAGGCCACACCCACCCCGGCCAGAATGAGCAGGCTGAGCCCCACCAATCCCCAAGCGACCCAGAATGCATTGGGCCCGAAGAACACGGACGCCAGGATGGTGACGACTGCCATGCGGGCGGTGCAGGGCACCAGCGGCACCAACAGGGTGGTCAGCAGGCGCGCCCGTTTTGATTCGATGATGCGTGTTCCCATTACCGCCGGGACATTACAGCCAAAGCCCAGCAGGATGGGCATGAAACTCTTGCCGTGCAGGCCCATCATATGCATCCAGCGATCTGAAAGGTAAGCTGCCCGCGCCATATAGCCGGTATCTTCCAAGAAGCCCAGGGCGGCGAAGAAGATGACCAGGATTGGCACGAAGGTCAGCACCATGCCAAGCCCGCCCAAAACGCCGCTGGTAAAAAACTCTACCAGCCAGGTTGGGCCGCTTGCCCAACTGGTACGGATGAACTGCGCCAACTGCTCGACCCATTGGCTCAGCCAGCCCTGCACGGGCCCGCCTATTTCGTAGGTTAAGAAAAACACCCCGCCAAGCAGGGCGATCAAGATCAGCGTGCCCCATACGGGATGAGTTAGCCCCCGGTCCAGGCGAGCAGTCAGGCCCACACGGGTCACCTTAGGCTCGACCACCGCCGCCCGGATGATGCGGGCCACCCATTCATAACGCGCTCCGGCGATATCCAGGATGGCGTCTTCGTGTTGGTACAACAGGGCTTGCACCGGTTCCCATGCTGGCGCAGGCATGGCAGATTTCATCATGGCAGTTAACTCTTCGTCACCTTCCAGCAGTTTAAGGGCCACCCATTCTTCAGGGTATGCAGGCGGAACATACGGCTGGATGAGACCCTTGAGCTGGTCCAGGATGGCTTGGTGAGTCGGCAGGATCGAAGGACGTTTGGGCTGGTAAGGAATTTCGTGTCGAGACATGCGCAGGATGGTTTCTTTGAGATCGGTCAGACCCATGCCTTTGGCTGCCACCATTGCCACCACGGGAAGCCCAAGCGCCGCTTCCAGCACATTCGGTTCGACCTGGATGCCCTCTTGCTTAGCCACATCGGTCATATTGAGCGCCACGATCACCGGAACGGGTAGGAGCAGGAGCTCTGCCACCAGGTAAAGGCTGTGTTCCAGCGTGGCGGCGTTGACCACAGCCACGATCAGATCTGGGCGTTCTTTGATAATGTAATCCCGCGCCAGGCGTTCTTCTTCAGAGCAGGCAGTGAGGCTGTACGTGCCAGGTAGATCGACAATCGAAAAGGTGGTATCTTTGAATTTGAATTCCCCGGTCTTGCATGCCACCGTCTTTCCGGTCCAGTTGCCAACATGTTGATTCAAACCGGTGAGCAAATTGAAGACCGAGGATTTTCCCACATTTGGCTGGCCGGCAAGGGCAATGGTCAGGTGGGCTGCAGCAGGCGTCTCTGCTTCGATGACCGGCGCCTCTTCATCTAAAGAGACCAGGATGTGAGCCGCCTCTCCGCTGCCTAATGCTACTTGCGAGCCGCGCAGCGATACCAACAAGGGGCCATGGTCGTTGCGCCGGATGACGGATACCGTTGCCCCGGGCGTAAACCCCATGGCTGCCAGGCGCGTCAACACAGAGCGTCCGCCTCCGAGCTTGCGGATCACAGCCTTCTTGCCGGGATTGAGTTTCATCAATGGGACCATGTTTCCTCGTTGTTGCCATTTTGTTGACTTGCTTGCTCAATAAAAATATATTTTGCGGCTGGGAAGCCAATGGTCACATCTCGATCGCCAACCTTCAGGCCAATGGTCTGGTTGAAGTTCAGGATTTCGACGATCTCTGCCGGGGTGCCTGGCACCACGCCGTTAGCCTCCAGAAATTGCATTAGCTCCGGATTGTCTTCTGCTGCTTCGTGGATGCGCCGGATGATGACTTTCTCGCCAGCGCTCACGCCGGTGAGGGGCAGCCAACCTGCGGCAATATGTTCGTAGCCGGGCAGGGGGTTGCCATGTGGGCAGGTCTGCGGGTCATCCAGGTTGGCCCGCATCTGGTTTTCAATCTCGTCGGAGATCGAGTGCTCGATCTGGTCGGCTTCTGCATGGACGCGCGACCAGGGCACCTTGAGCATGCGCTCCAGCATCCATTCGGTCAGCATGTGCCGGCGGATGACGGAGCTGGCCGCCTCACTGCCAGCCTTGGTCAGATAGATGCCCTTTTCAGAATCAACTGCGATCCAGCCATCCCGTTCCATGCGCTTCAGGGTCACGGTCACGGTGGGCGGGGCCACTCCCAGGGCTTCAGCCAGCCGGGCAGCAACCACCTCTTCGCCATCGCGTTCCATCACATACAGGATCGCCAGGTAATCCTCGATGGTAGGGGTGGGGCGGTTTTCATCGGTAGATTTTGCAAATTGTGCCATTGTTTCGCAATCCGATCTCGAACGCACGATATTAGTACATGCTAATATTATCTCTGTGTATCTAATAATTCATATTCTAACACAACGATAAGGTATGTCAACCCCATAAGGATGCAGGAGCGGGGCTGGTTTGAAAGTGCAGGGTGTTTTCTCTTATCAGCCCGTTCAACCTCATGTGATAAAATTATCAAATCACCAACGGATATGACCCTATCCATATACATCTTTGGCAAGCCCAGGTTGTTGATCGATACGACGATTGTCCGCTTTGCTGTTCCTCCCAAAGCTTTCCCTTTGCTTGCTTACCTGCTGTTGCACCGTTCCCGACCAATGGAGCGCCAGCAGATTGCCTTTGCCCTGTGGCCCGATACCCCCGAAGCGGATGGACGCTCTAACCTGCGCCGCCACCTGCATCACGTGCAGCATGCCTTGCCGCCAGCCCCACCAGACCGGCCCTGGCTGCTGCTGTATGGCACTACCGTGCAGTGGAATCCGCGGGCGGATTTCTGGTTGGATGTGGCCGAGTTTGAGCGCCTGTCTGCCCAGCCAGCAACCCTGGCAGAGGCCGTCCAGCTTTACCAGGGTGACTTGCTCGAAACCGTGTATGACGATTGGGTTTTCTTTGAACGCGAGCGGCTGTACCAATCTTACCTGAATGCACTGTATCAGTTGGCTGTTCAACGCCGCTCTCGCTGCCAATACGGTGATGCCAGCGCTTATGCCCAGCAGCTTCTAAATCACGAGCCTTTCCGTGAGGATGCCCTGCGCCAACTGATTGCCGCCCGCTACCAGGCTGGCGATCGCGCTGGGGCCATTGCCGAATACGAGCAGTTTGTAAAACACCTGCGCCAGGAGATGGACGCCGCCCCAATGCCTGAAACGGTGTCGCTGTACGAGACGGTGCGCAACAATGGCCGGCTGGTGGGAGACGCACCCCCTGTGCCGCCGGCGGAAGACGCGCTGCCCATTCAACCGCCAGCGGTGCAGCCTTTTGTTGGGCGGCAGGCCGAGATGGCGCGTTTGAGCGCCTGGTGGAACCAGGCGGCGCGCGGCTGCGGCGGGCTGGTGCTGATCAGTGGGGAAGCCGGCATCGGAAAAACACGGCTGGCGCGCGAAATGGGTTTGCTGGCCGAAAGCCAGGGGGCACGCCTGCTGTATGGCGCTAATCCTCCGGGTGAAGAACGGCCTTACCAGGCAGTGAGTGAGGCGCTGCAATCTGCCATTCCCATGCTGGTCAATCTTGGCGCAGATGCGCCGTGCCTGGCGGCCCTGGCAGTTTTGCTGCCTAAGCTGCACCAATCCCTGGAGCTGCCCAGCCTGCCAACCCTGGAACCTGAACGCGAGCAGTTGCGCCTCTTTGATGCGGTTGCCACCAGCCTGGAGAAATTAGCTGCCCCGCACCCTCTTTTCGTCATCCTTGAAGATTTGCATTGGGCCGGCGCATCTACCCTGGCATTGTTAGCGTTTATTGCGCGCCGCGCCGCCCAATCCCCGTTGCTGCTGGTTGTCACCTATCGGGATGAGGAAGTCCAGCGCTCTCATCCGCTGCACCTTCTGCGCCGCCGCCTGCAGGGTGAGAAATTGGTCCACCTGCTGGCTTTACGCCGCCTGGATGCAGAGGCTGTCAGGACGCTGGCAGAAGATACCCAACTGCCCGGCGCAGCCGAGATGGCCCAACGCCTGCACGCTGCCAGCGAGGGCAACCCCTTATTCTTAAGATTGCTTTTGCGGCACTGGCAAGAGAGCGGCTCTTTGGCAGACAGCGACCTGCCCCGCGACCTGCGGGCGGCTGTCTCACAGCGCCTGGCGCGGCTCAGCTCGCCAGGACGGGCCTATGCCGAAGTGGCGGCTGTCTTGGGGATGACCTTTGACGCCGACGCGGCGCGCGAAATTGGCGGGTGGGATGAATGCCAGGCGCTAGATGCCTTGAATGAGCTGCTGGATCAGCGCATCTCACACGATATCGAACAAGGCAATGAATATATTTTTGCCCATCACCTGGTGCAGGCCACCTTGTATCAAGAAATCCCGCCTGCCAAGTGCCGCCAGCGCCACCGCCGCGCCGCAGAGGTATTGGAAGACCTATACCCTGAACGATGCAGCGAGTTGGCCGGGGCCTTGGCCAAGCATTATGACCTGGGCGGCGAGGCGCAGCGCGCCATCCCCTATTATCTTCAGAAAGCTCAGCAGCGCCTGGCCCTGTTCGCTGACCCTGAAGCCCTGGCCGCGCTGGACCGTGCCCTGGCGCTGGTTGATCAGAATGCTGACAGCCCATCACCCGCTGCCATCGAGCTGCTCTTGCTGCGCGAGGCCATTTACAACCGCCGCGGCGAGCGCCCGCAGCAGCAGGAGGATCTCCAGCGCCTGGAACAGGTGTCAATCGCTCTGGGGAAGCCAGACCTGGCCTGTGAAGTCTTGAGACGCCGCATCATCTACTACACGAGGGTTAACGACTTCCCTGCTTTAAAGCAAGCCTTAGAGGCCTTGAAACAGCAGGCACAAGCCCTGGGCAGCCCGCTCTGGCAGGCTGAAGCGGCTTTTGCAGAAGGCATTTACTATAAGGTGACAAATGAACATCCCCAGGCGGTGGTTTACCTGCAGGAGGCCCTGGAACGCTACCGGAACCTACAAAACATCCCGCAGCAAATCGCTTGCTGCGCCAAGCTGACCGAGGTATCCATTAACCTGCGCCAGGTTGATCAGGCCGAAGGCTGGGGGCAGCAAGCGCTGGCACTGTGCAGCGACCAGGCACCGGCTGATCATGTGCTGAATGCCTTGTGGGGGCTGGCGGCCAATAGAATGATGGTGAATGATTTGGAGCGCTGTCTGAAATATGCCGCAGAGCTGCTGGCCGCCGCTGAACGGGCCAGTGACCGGAACTGGCAAGCTGCTGCCCATCGTTTGATGGGCATGGCTTATCAGCACCAGTTCCAGATTGCCGAAACAACCCGGCACCTGAATGAGGCCCTGCGCCTGTACCGCCTGATCCAAAAGCCCAAAGGATATGCCCTGACCTTGCAATCCCTGGGCCACCTGGCATTATCCCTGGGCCATTACCCCGCTGCTAACCATTATTACCAGCAGGCGCTCGAGATCAAAGAACAACTCAGTGATGCAAACGGCATGGCCACCGAGTGCATCAACCTGAGCTGTGCCGCCTCTTTCGGAGCTGATTTTGTTGCTGAGCAAAAATACGCTCAGCGGGCGGTGAGCCTGGCGCGCCAGATTGAAAACCATTACCTGGAGGCAATGGCCTTGCAAAACCTGGGGGAAGCGGAGCGCGAGCTGGGTGACCTGGATGCCGCTCGCCAGCATCTGAACGCGGCGCTGGAGATCTTGCAATCGCTCTCGCTGGTTAAGGAATGCGTCTGCGTGTTGAGTGACCTGGCGCTGGCCGATTGGAAAGCCGGCGACCTGCCCCAGGCCTTGCAGCACGCCGAGGAGATCATGACGAGCTATCCTGAGGTGGAAGGCCGTGACGACAATGCGCATCGTTATGCGTGGTCGGCGGCGCGCATCTGGCATGCTGCCGGCCAAACCGAGCACGCCGCGCAGGCACTGGCCCAAGCCTACCGCACATATCAAGAAGCATCAGCCGCCATCCCAGACGCCGAATCACGCCAGGCGTTCTCGAACATGCTCCACAACTGCCAGATTGTCGCCGCCTACGAACGCGGCGAGTGGATTTAAATTCCCTGATATTTTGGACGCTTTTTGGACGCGCCATCCGTACAATGGGGGTAACGTATGGATGGCGCAATCATTTCCCCTCAGCACACCTTTGTTGTTCGCCTCTGGGCCGAGACCACCGCACTGAGTGCGGTACAGTGGCGCGGCTCAGTGGAACATGTTGCCTCCGGGCAAAAGCGCTACTTCACCTCGCTGGATGACCTGGCAGGTTTCATCAGCCGGTGCATAAAGGCTCCATCCTCCTGTTCACAAGGTAAACCGCCATTTAAAGGAGGCACTGCCTGAATAATTTGTTCAACCGGATGCCCGCTCGAATGCTCACAACCATCTACTAACTTTCTACATACAGAAGGGAATAAAAAACATGTACGCTAAAAAATTGACCATTATCAGCCTGATCCTGACCGTGCTCTTCCTGGGGGTTATCGGCGCGGCGGCCCAAACCGGCAGCCAGCCAGAAAGCGGCTCTCAAGCCAGCCCAGAAGCCGCCTTGCATACCAACTTCACTTACCAGGGTTATGTCACCGACGAGACTGGCGCCCCCCTCAGCGACCAATGCGACATTCGCTTTGGCCTGTGGGATGCGGCTACGCAGAGCGGCATCCAGATTGGCACATATGATGATAATAATGCAGATGTTCAAATTCAGGATGGCTATTTCACGGCCTCGGTCAACGATGGCAACGAGTTCGGCAGCAACGCCTTCAACGGCCAAATCCGCTATTTGAGCGTCGCGCTCACCTGCACCGATTTCCAAGAGACGCTGGCCCCTCGCCAACCGCTCTCGCCGGTGCCCTATGCCATCTATGCCATGAACGTCCCCGACCACAACCACCTGGGCGAGGTATGGCAGGGTGCTGCCAGCCCGGCAGGGCTGACGGTGATCAATGACGGCGCTGCAGGCGTCGGCATGGTGGTAGCCGGCCCCGGCGGCCCTACCGGCCGCGCCATTGCTGCCAGCGGCGGCATCTATAGCAACGCAGATTCTGAGCTATACCTCAGCCCGCACACCGCCATGCAAATTTTGGGCAACGACCTGACCTTTACGTACTCCGTGTATGGCAAAGCTAAGGCTGTGCCCCCCAGTTCTGACGGCGCCGCACGCTACATCTCCATCCCTGTCTCAACCTTTGGCAGTTTGCTGGGTTCGGATATGTACGTCAAATCCTTACATATCTGCTACCAAATCACCAACCCGGGTCCGGCCTTTGTCACCAGCGTGGGCGTGTACCAGTACAATGGCACCAATACTGACGCCTTCTTGGTTGACGGTACGGACCGTAACAGCACGACCGAAGAATGCTTTACCGTCACAGCCACCACCCGCCTGCCAATTGAAAATTCGAGCTTCGTGCAAATTGTGCTCGACTCAAATGGGGCGGATGCAGGTGAAGACGGCGTGATCATCTCAACGGTCAAGCTGACCCTGACCGAGGTTGCGACTCCTTAAGGGAGAATATCATGAAGAAACTTCACCGGCAAATGCTTTTGCTCGGGTTGGTGTGTACCTTACTGCTGCTGGCGACCAGCGTGGCTTACGCCAGGATTACGGCAGCCGAGATCGACTGGTGGACGGTTGATGGCGGCGGCGGGCACAGTTCATCTGATCACTTCAGCCTGAACGGCGCCATCGGCCAGCCCGATGCAGGGTACCTGTCTGGCGATCATGCCAGGCTGTATGGCGGCTTCTGGCACTCTGGCGGCGAGGTGGATACAGGCTACCAGGTTTTTCTGCCCATCACCAATAAGTAGCGATCACTATTTTCTTAAAAAGTGTGGGGCGGTGTTTTGGCACCGCCCCACACTTTTTAAAGATACGTCCTAGCGCAGGATGGTTGGCAAGAAGATCTGGTAGCCGGCGGGGGTGACGGTCACCTGGATGGTGCGGGTGACTATGCCGCCATCGTCATCGGTCAAGGTCAGGGTCAAGGTGTAGGCGCCGGGGGCTGCATAGGCGTGGCTGCCGCCAAGCAGGTGGTTGAGCGGGTCCACCACGCCGCCGGTCACACTGCCATCGCCCCAGGCGATCTGGGCGCTGTGTGTGTCGAGAGGCCCGGCATCGGTGTAGGAAACGCTGAGGTTCAGATCGACGCCTTGGAGCACCGTTTGATCACCCAAGTCGCCCAGCAGTGGTGCGGCGTTGGCTACCGTGACCAGGAGGGTATCTTGCCCCACGCCGCCCAGGGTGTCGGTGATGGTCAGGGTGACGGTGTAGGCGCCATTTTCCAGGTAGGTATGGGTGGGGGTCAGCACGCCGCTGGCGCCGGTGCCATCACCAAAGTCCCAGGAGATAGATTCGCTAGCCTGGGGGAAGGCCAGCAAGCCGGGGTCGTTGAAGCCGCCGTCAGGATTGAGGACCAAGACGCCCGTGGGAGGGGCAGCTACCAGCTCAACGCTGAGGGCGTTGGCGGGCAGGTCGGCATCGCTGTCGTTGGCCAGCAGGCCGGGGGCAGCCACGCTGAGCGGGGTATCCTCGGTGGTGGTGTAAGTATCGGCCAGGGCGAGCGGCGCCTGGTTGAGTTCGGCGACGGTGAAGGATGTGCTGCCGTAGATGGGGGGGGGCCGTCATCGGTGGCGCGCACGCTGATGGGGTAAGCGCCCGGCCCCTGGCTCTCGTCCGGCGTCCAGGTGAAGAGGCTGCCTGCGGTGATGCCGGCCCCCGCTGGTGCACCGGGCTCCAGGGTGAAGGTGAGCGGATTGGTGGGCAGGTCGGGGTCGCTGGCGGTGGCGCTGAAGCTCAGCAACTGGGCCTCATCCACGGCCTGGCTCGTATACCAACCAACTCTTGCAAGTCGGCGAGAACAAAATATTGAAGAAAATCAATGAAGAGGCCACTGATGTGATCGTGGCGGCCAAATCCGAAGGCGACCAGCGGGTAGTGGAAGAAGTGGCAGATCTCTTCTATCACACGCTGGTGCTGCTTGCCAGTTGAGAGATTGATCTGGAAGCCGTTAAGGCTGAACTGCGCCGCCGCCACCGACCGATTGGCGGCTAAGGCAATCCATCTCATCGCAGCCTCAATTGGGATGGCATCTGGAGATGGCATCTGGCAAAGAAAGCCAACTTTTGGAGATCCCTTCACTCCCCGCTAAATCTGCGATCGTCTGCGGCCAGACATGATGCACTCCTGATTTCATCTTTTAGGAGTGCATCATGCTTTGTGTATTCTTTAGATTAAATTTGTGATGTGTTCTGCTGTGCTTACGGCAGCGTGGCAAAACCGCTGTTGGGGGCGATGTCAAAACGCATCCCCTCACGATCGAAAGGCTCAACCACGGCCATCCAATTGAAACGGGTGGCTCCGCCCACATAGCTGGGAGGAATGACCACTGTGATCGAACTGCCCGAAAGGGTCGCCGCACCTGGCAGGGAGGTCCAGTGATTGTTAGCGTCCACCACATCCACATAGTAGCCGTCGCTTTGAATGTGCAGGTTGACCTGGTATTCAGCGCCCAGTTCATACCAGGGCTCGCCGGTATCGGGGTCCATATCCGTATCTAATGCCCAGAACCAGCGGTTGCGCTCATCGTTCGGCAGCGAGGTGGGCAGGTTGCCAGCCAGGTTCATGATGAAGACCAGGTTGCCACCTCGGCGTTCAGCCGATGCGAAGAGGATGTCGGCACTGCTAAGGTGCGTTGCGCCAGGCAGCCAATCGCCGGCTGGGTCGCTCAGCGTGCTCAGGTTAGGGCGGCGCAGCGCCAGCGGCAAAAAGACATTATAGAATTCCTGCTGCGGTAAGACGGTCGTCGTGCAGTCGCCGTTGGGGGCATAGCTGCCCAGGTTACCGGCATTATCTGTGGCGCGGGCGCGGAAGGAATAGCTCTGGCCATAGGCCACCTGCACCGGCGCGCTCGGCCCAAAGGTGGCCGAAGTCAGTTGGGTACCGATGAAGCCGGGCCAATCCGTCCATACGCCACTCGCCCCCACCCGGTACTGCATGTCATACGAGGCAATCCCGCTCATCTCGTCTGTACCGCTCCAGCCCACGTTGAAGGACAAGGCGCTGGTTTGCGCCGGGCAAGTGGCAACCGCCGTGGGGGCCTGGGTGTCTTGCATCTCACAAATTGGCCCGCGCGTCACCCAGCGCAGCAGGGTGCGCATGAACATATCGTTCTGGCGGTACTCGAAAGCGTCATCCTGGAAATCGTTATCCGCGGCGGCGAAACGCTGGCGCTGGATCTGCCGCGCCGTTTCGACGCGTGCCCGCACGGCCTCGGATGGCTCGCCCAGTCGCGTGTCGCTGAGCTTGTCATACTCCACGCGCGGCACTTCGATGTGGATGTCGATGCGGTCGAGCAGGGGGCCGGAGATGCGCTTCTGGTATTTCGTCACCGTGCCCGGCGAGCAGGTGCAGGGCTTGACGGAATCACCATAGTAACCGCAGGGGTAGAGATACACACAATGTGAGGTTTTCGATAAGATATGCAATCCAAAGTAGTAGGTTGGTTAACCCCCAGCAACAAAATGTTCCCGCCCTGCCTGAGGGGGGCAGGCAGAACAGGAACATTTACATTCTACTACAACCAC
Source organism: uncultured Anaerolineaceae bacterium (assembly GCA_964633225.1). Lineage (GTDB taxonomy): Bacteria > Chloroflexota > Anaerolineae > Anaerolineales > UBA4823 > JAKQIM01. The sequence continues at coordinate 6,857 of CAZWFQ010000026.1, read as the reverse complement.
CCCGAAAATTGTAGGGCGAATTTTTGATTTTTATTGTATTGTCATTGGCCGGTATTCTGTGGTTGCCACCGTACTGCCACCATTGTTCCTCTATCGACCGCCGAGCGGATATATACCTCACCATTGATCAGTTTGGCCCGCTCCAGCATTCCTGCCAATCCGAATTGCCGATTGGACAACAGCCCGGCTAAGTCCGTCTGCTCGCTGGCGGCAAAGCCCACCCCATCATCTTCTACCGCCAGTTCCGCTTCACATTCATTCAATTTGCCATAAATGCGGATGCGTTGCGCCTGGGCATGCTGCAAGGCATTGCGCACCGCTTGCTGCACGATGCGGTACAGGTGCATCTCAACCTCTGCCGGGTAACGTACCTCGCCCGGCGGCAGTTCCAGCACGATCTGCGGCTTCTCATCCAGTTTCAATGCCAGTTCATCCACCATTTCATCCAATGCTGCTCGTAAGCCGTAATTGAGCATTGCCGGGCGCAGCCCGCTGATGATCTCGCGAATGTGCTGGACGGTAGCTTGGTAGGCGGTCTTGAACTGAGGGGTCGGTTCTTCCTGACCGGTGTTCATCGCCAGCACAGCCAACTGCCCCAGTACATCGTCGTGCAGCTCGCGCGCCAGGCTGCTGTGCTCGGCCTCCTGGCGTTCAATGTCGAGTTGGTAGAGGGTGCGCAAGTGTTCGGCCTGCTCGATGTTCAACAGTGCTACGGCAGTCTGATTGGCCAACGCTTGCAAGGCCGGCAGGTCGGCAGCGGGATAATGATCTTCGGGATCGCGCCGACCCAGCAAGAGCAGCCCCACCGGCCGGCCACTAACCCGTAGCGCCAGTGCCAGCCGCACCCAGGTGCAGGGTAACGCATCCAAAGGACGCACCTGCCCCGCCCCGTTCAGTAGACCAGCGACCTCGTCTGCCTGTGGCAGGGGCGCATCCTCCACCCCCAGCGCGAACACCACCGTGGGATGCAAATCAGCCTCCAACCGCAGCAAGGCCGCCTGCCGCACCATCAGGCTGGGCAGCATTTCCTCGCCCAGCAAAGCCATCAGATGAGGGCGTTCCAAGCTGGCCGTGACGCGGGTGGTGAACGTTTCTAGCAGGCCGGTGGGTGCCAATGGTATGCCCAGCAAGCGGCGCTCCACCCAGCGCTGGTAATGCGGGTAGAACCACACCGTGAACAGCCCGGCCAACAATGTCAGCACCACCCCGACCGAGACCAGCGCTGCCGTGTTGTTGAGCCAGGCGCCGGCTAACGTTGCCAGCGGGAGGCTCACGCTCAACAGGATGATGGCGTAGGTGAACAGGCCGATGACCCGGTTGGCGCGCAGTTCCATGCCGCCCAGCTCGCGGCGGTAGGCGATGTATAGATAAGCAATGGGGATGACTGGCAGGCTGAGCAAGGCCAACTGTTCGACCGGTGCGGTTTTGCCGGTCAGTCCGGCCAATGCCACCGCGATAGATGGCAGGATAGATAAGCCCACCCCGCCCAGCAGCAGCCGCAGCCCCTGACGCTCTTGCGGCTGCTTCCAATAGTGCACTGCAAGCAGGGCCACGCTGGCAATCAATGCCAGCAGGAAGCCCAGGAAATAGACCGGGGGGGGCAGCAGCTCGAACCACTGCAAAAGCGCCAGCCCTGCCCCGCCCAGGTACAAGGCCCAGGTCAAAGCCGCCGGCATCTTACCGAGGGGGCGCGGAAAAACCCAGTGCAGATGAAAATAAACCGGCACGCACAGCCAGATGGCCGCTCGCAACAGGATGGCGCTCTCCCAGACATGCCAGAGCGAAAAAGTGCCGGCCAGCAGCCAGATGGCCGTCAAGAAGTTAAAGGCTATCAATAAGCGCCAGCGCAGGTCGCGCGGGTGTAAGAAGAGCTGAGTCAATGTACCGCAGCCCCAAAACACATAGGCCAGCCACCAGATCGTACCCAGGCGAGCCAGGATTTCAACAGGCTGCGGGCCGGGGAAAACCCAGTTCACCTCCAGGCGTTCTTCCCCGCGCTGCACCACGATCGGCATAATATCACCCGGCTGCACACCCTCGTAGAATTGCTGGCGCAGGTGGCTGGCATAGCTTTCCCAGGCCACCGGCCCCACTTGCAGCAACAAGTCGCTTGCTTGCAAGCGGTCGCCAATCACCCGATCTACATAAAGGCCGGTGATCTCACCCGAATTGGGGTTAAAGTAGAAGCCAGCGTAGGGGGCTGCCACAAAGCGGGCATAGGTCAACGCCAACAGGATGACCAATACCAACCAGGGCGCGCTCGCTTCTGCCAGGCGGCGCAAACGTGCCGGCAAGTTATCCATACCAAACCCTCCCGATAGGATGAATAGAAAGCTCAATTGAAAGTATATCGCAAAAAGAGGAAATGCAAGCCAGGCCGGGCGTGGATCTACAAATCAGGGGCCTCTTGGGGCAGCAGGCCCATCTGGCGCGCTCGCGCTACCGCCGCCCCTCGGCTGCGTACCTCCAGCTTCAAGTACGCACCAGAGAGCAAATTGCGCAGGGTGGAGCCGGCAATGCTCATCTTGTCGGCCAGTTCGGCTGAACTGGCATCGGGATAGGCCGCACACAGCGAGAGCGCTTCGACCTGCCGCGCTGAGAGCGCCTGGTTCAGCTCATCGGTCGGGCGCTTGCGCAGCAGTTGGTTGGCTATCTGACTTAAGTACACACCCCCGTCTGCCACCGTCCGCACCACCGCTGCCAGCTCGCGGATGGCGGCCTGGTCATCCTTGAGCACATAACCGCTGGCCCCGGCTTCCATGCTGGCCTGGATCAGCGCTCTCTGTGCGTGCATCGAGATGACCAGCACATTCATATCTGGGTAGCGCTGCAAGAGCTTCGGCAGCAGGTGCAAGATGGGGTAGGGGTTGACGTTCTCGGGGCTGGTGGGTACCTGCACATCCAGCAGCAGCACATCTGCCGGGCGCTCTGCCAATAGTGGCTCCAGTTCTTCGCCGTAGCCAGCCGTGCCGACGATTTCTAAATCTGGCTCTTCGCCCAGGCGATAGCGGTAGCCATCGATGATGCCGGGATGATCGTCCAGGATGGCAATGCGGATGGTTTGGGATAGCATAGCGGCCCCTTTCTGCATGCTTATAGGATACAACATTCTCCCCCATTCGACAAGCTCCTGAACCGAAACAGTACAAATGCCTATGTCCCGCAATATGCCTGTCTATTCACTCCTTACCGGATAGACGGTATAAATAGCCTTGTTAGCCAATCCAATTATAAACACTTCTAGGTGAGCGTTAGCGGGAACGCTCACCTTTTTTATTCGGATTGTTCCTCATTGCCCATAGGGCGGTTGTGCCGGCTGCCGCCACGACCCATAACGATGCCCAAGTCGGACTCAATGCCATTTGCTTTAACAGAAAAGCTCCCATCCCTAGTGTGACGGTGAACAACCACAAGCTAAACGGAAAACGGCCCTGTTTTTCCTGCTGACGCCAACGCCAGGCTGCGACTGCCAAAAATGTACCGATGACCCCGATCCAAAAATGAAATCGCAAGCTGGCTAACAGTGCGATCAAACCGGCCAGGTAAACAGTTATATCCAGCAGGTTGAAATGAATACGTCGGTATGCCAACAAAACTGCAATGACAAGCAATAATGCGCCCAATGCAACAAGCCAAAATATTTCTGTCCGCTTGTTGGCGGCATAGGACACGATCGCTACCCCCCACAAGATTACCCATATATGTGACTGAATCACCAAGTGACCGCGCTTCTTTTGCCAGGTAGCTATTGCATAGAGTAAACCCACCGATACTGCGAACAACGCTATTCCTGTCAACGGTTCCAACAGCCAGAAGTAGTATGCATAGAAAAAAGCACCAACGATCGGTCCCAATGCCATCCCCGCAATCAGTAGAGGAATACCACCGTCTGCCAGACGCAAATTGCCATAAGCGCGCCAATGGTTGAAAGGCGACTGGCGGGCCGCACTGTACCCCATTACTAGCGGCCAAGCCGCCCCTAAGATAACCAGCCATCCCGGAGTAGCTTTGATTTCTAAGTAATAACCGATCAATGCCACCACAAGCACCATTACATAACCGATGTTGAAGCCCATAAAAGCGCCTATGTAGGTATACAGGCGCAAGATCGGTTTACCTACCAGGCCTTGTTGTTTCCAAAGAGTGTCTTTATCCGTGTTGGTCAGCAGAGCCGCCAAAGCCGGCAACGCTAATACCCCCCCCTCATACCACAGCAGAGTTTTCCAGGCCTGGGCTTGATCGGCAAAAGGCCAATGCAACAGTGGGAATAGGATCTTTTGCACTGCAACCAGCAACCCCAACCAAAGCAACCACTTTATCGTGCCATCAAAAGTCCACCGGCTGAAGAGAAAGCCCAGGCTGCCCAGGAACCAACGTGATGCGCTATGGCTTGTCTGTGGTTCATGTTCTTCAATATATTTTTTCAACAGGTCGCTGGTTTTTGTAAACCATTGTTCTGCCGCGATCAGGGAAGTTGCCCAACTTACTTCGTTGCCTGACGCTTGCCTGGGTGCATCGTTCGGGAAGATAAGCCTCTTTTCATCATCATCCAGGGAGCGGTAATTGCCACTCAGCAAAAGCGTGTCTGCTTCAATCATTGATTGAAGGCCCTCATTTTGGTAAAGAACCTTGATCAACGCCACTAATACCTTGCGATGATCTTTGTGGATCTGGCTTTTGCTGCGCTCCCATTCACTGATCGCAGCTCCGGTGTATCCCATATCCCCCAACTCGCGGCCAAGCAGCTCGCCCAACCTCTCCTGGGTAAGCTTACCGCCGCGCTCTCGATCGTGCGATTGCCGGCGATATAAGCACAGCAGCTCTCCAAAACGGCTCATGACTCATTTCCTCAAAATCAACCAACGCTTGAGTGATTTCAAGCAAACGTTGGTGGATGTTCGTTTCCCCTGATTCTATGATGGGGATGTGAAACTTTCCCGCAAAACAATAGGAGAAAGGAGACATCCCAAATTATAGTCGAAAGAACCATCCACCATCACCATTTCTAATCCAGTTCAAAATAAAGGAGATCCTTATGTCCGCAATGCAAGCTTTCTACGAACGGCTTTCCAAGGATGCTGATCAAGACGCCCAAATGTCGGTCTTGCGCCAGGTTACCCGGGCCGATCTGGCCCAGCTCACGGCCATGCAGGGCTTCTTGTATTGGGATATGTGGGGCAGCGACAACGCCTGAAATTGACCTGAAAAACCGAGTAAAACCATCGGGTTGCTCTGAACTGGGGGCAGCCCGATGGAACGGAGGCAAGTATGGATGAATTTATGCTCATTGAGGACACCATAGACCGGCATGGTTGGCTGGCTGAATGGCCGGAAATGGGTGCGCTGTTCCATAAGATTATTGCAGCGCGCCCGCGCCATTGGCGGCTGCCTGCCCTGGCATGCCAGGCTGCCGGTGGTACGCTCGATCAGGCCGCGCCGGCCCTAACTGCCAATGCCTGTTTTCATATCAGCATCATTCTGGTAGACGACCTGTTGGATGATGATCCGCGCGGCGAGCATAATCGGATTGGCGCACCGACGGTCGCTAACCTGGCTCTGGCTTTTGCAGCTACCGGGATGCGCCTTATCGCCTCCAGTGATCTTGAACCAGAGCTCCGTTTGGTCGCTTTGGCAGAAGCCGCAAAGATGCTGTATATCACCGCCCTGGGACAGAGCCTGGATATGCAAAACCCGTCCACCGAAGAGGGCTACTGGCGTTTAGTGGAAATGAAAAGCGTCCCTTTCTTTTGCATGGCATTCTACCTGGGCGGGCTCTTTGGAGGAATTGACCTACAGAAGGCTCCACAGCTTAAACACCTGGGCCGGTTGTACGGAGAGATCATTCAAATTCATGATGATCTGGGAGATGCTCTGGACACACCGGCCAACCCTGATTGGCTGTTGGGACGCGCCTCGCTGCCGATTTTGTTTGCCGAGAGTGTGCACCATCCCCAACAGGCACGCTTCATTGGGCTTCGCAGGGCAATTCCTCTGACTGAGACCCTGGCCGAAGCCCAATCTATCTTGCTCCAATGCGGGGCGATCAGTTATGGCATCCAGCAGATCTTGCAGCGACATCAAGATGCCTCTGACCTGTTAGCGACGATGACCTTGCCTTCTACCACCGTTTTGCAATTTTTGCTGGATGATTTGGTCAGGCCGATCGAGGTGATGTTCGAACAGTTATCCGCTCACTCAATGAGTGTATAGGTAGATCAGAATCGCACTTTGGATTTTGCTAAACGAACTTTAGTGTGCTATCGCGAATGGTAAAACGGCAGTGCTAGATTTCCGCGTCTTTCTGGGTAGGCTTGTGGGTTGCCATTACGCCCCTCCCATCATCCCCCTGGGCCTATATTGCAGCGCCTCCGCCAGATGACTCGGCCCAATCCGTTCACTCCCCGCCAGATCCGCAATCGTTCGCGCCAGCTTGAGGATGCGGTGATACGCCCGCGCGCTGAGCTGAAGCTGGCTCATGGCACTCTTCATCAAACTCCGGCTGGTATCGTCCAGGTCGCAGAACTTGCGCACTTCGGCCGGGCGCATATCGGCGTTGCAGGCGATTCCATCCGCGGCGGCGAAACGCTGGCGCTGGATCTGCCGCGCCGTTTCGACGCGTGCCCGCACGGCCTCGGATGGCTCGCCCAGTCGCGTGTCGCTGAGCTTGTCATACTCCACGCGCGGCACTTCGATGTGGATGTCGATGCGGTCGAGCAGGGGGCCGGAGATGCGCTTCTGGTATTTCGTCACCGTGCCCGGCGAGCAGGTGCAGGGCTTGACGGAATCACCATAGTAACCGCAGGGGCATGGGTTCATCGCGCCGATCAATTGAAAGTTAGCCGGGAAGGTCAGTGAAC
>CAZWFQ010000025.1:47573-49316 GCA_964633225.1 uncultured Anaerolineaceae bacterium | reverse complement strand
AGCAAGAAACGCCCGTCCGTCTCTGAACAAGTTGGCAGGCAGGTCACACCGTCCGCCGGCGCCGGCCACTCGCCGCTCGGCAGCCCGGCCGTGCCCGATAGACCAGCAACATCCCACCAACCTACCAATTGCCCTACTACCCCCACTGCCAGCAGCAGCACCACCACCCCAATCAGGGTGTTGCGCCCGCTCTTACTGCGTAACCACTTCTCTATTTGTTTCATGGATGTATCTCCTTACTCCTATTATGGAAAACAATGAATGGTTGCAATCTTTCTAACCATTTAGTCGTCAATGCCTGGCAAAAAGGGTCGCGCCAATTCACAGATCGCTGCATAATTCTCCTGTTATCCCCTGGCACTGCCTACCAGGTCTGCAAGCACTGCCTCGCAAACTGTCGAAAGGGATGGATATCCATCTGGATAACGCAGTCTGCGTACAGCAGCAAAGTTCACCAGCCGAGCAAAGGCGTCCAAGCGCTGCGCAGCCATTCCGGCTGCCTCAACCAGGCCAGCATCAAACGAACACGCCAATAAGGCCAAGACAGATTCCCGAGGGGAAACAGGTAGGATTGAAATTTCTACGCCTCCTTCCACCGCATGATAACGCTCTGGTATATAAATAGACGCCAAGGGCAGTGCATCAGCACAGAATCGCCCAAACCCTTGGGGGTCGATTACAACACGCCGCTTTTCCAGCTTAGGGTGTGCTAATTCCAGGTTTTCATATCCACCGGTAAAAAACTGCGCCCCATCCGGCCACATCCGCATGATAGGGTATCCGGGGCGGGCCAGAAAACCATCACCTGTTTCCGCCACCGGTAGTACATCATCTGTCAGCAGGGCGCCGCCTGCTTGCAGGCATGCCGCTGCCAGCGAGCTTTTTCCACCCCCATTCCCAGACAAAAAAGCAACCGCCCGCCCGTCAAGCGCAACCGCTGCAGCATGCAGCGTTGGCAAACCGCGCAGCTCCAGCCAATACGCCAGGACCGTTCCCAAGAAGCCGATCTCCACCTGGTATAACTGCCCACTCTCATGCACATGGCAGTCGATCCGTTTCGGCCAAATATAGAAATCAGCCACCCCGTTCAGACGCATCAAGTCGCAATCCCCAAGCCGGTACAGCACCAACGCACTCTGCCCGGCCTTATTTTGATCAGGGCTGCGATACAACACCTGGCCAGTTGGATCATCCACCACCGGTGCTTGGCGCATACAAGTAAAGGTTAAGTCTGGCGTCTTCCCATTCTGCCAGGTAATTTTTTCTAACCGGTTTGCGAAGGGGAAATCACTGACCAGGGTAATGCCAAAAATAAGGTAAGCTTCTACCATCGCGAGTAAATTATATACCATCTCGCGAATGAAGGGCTGTCCCAAAAATGTCTCATGGAGCAGCCCCTATTCCAGTTTTTTCGATCATTCCGCGTGCCAGCAGTTGCTCCACAAAAGCGTGCAGGTCTGCCATCAAAACCGCACCATCCACCATATACTCGTTTTGCAGCCTGGCAACCGCATCTTCCATGCTTACCGAATTGAGCAATGCCTGCCACATGGCTGCGGCTGTATTTTCCAGCCCAAAGACCCGCCCATCTTGCAACTGCCCGATCACGACCCCGCCCTCATAATCGCCATAGACCACATGCTCAGCCGGCTTGAATAGTCCATCCCCATCCGGCTGGATTTGCAGCGGAATCGGGGTGGTCTGTTCTGGCAAACGGTTTTTTAAACACAACTCACCTGGCAG
>CAZWFQ010000025.1:45821-47473 GCA_964633225.1 uncultured Anaerolineaceae bacterium | reverse complement strand
GCCTGGCGCGTCAAAAAACTGGCAAATCTTGCCCCAGTCAGGGCGCAATCATCCACCACCACCAGAGGCGCATCTGCCGGAAAAGGAGGCTCAAATCGCTGGCGTTCCAGATTCAAGCAGTAGGCCAATAACCCCAAAACCACCATCCCGCCGCGCGGCATAGCTTGGAAGTAAAAGCGATTGATATCATCTCCCAGTTGCGCTCGCAGTCGATCCGCCAAGACCTGGCAATCCTTTTCAACCTGTTTATAGGAGACAAAACGAATCGTATTGCACAACTGCTGCAAGTGCCTGGCGCGCATATCCAGGTACACACGTTGAGCTTCATCAAATCGTCCAATCACCGCCAGGGTTGGACAAGGTCTGTAACGCAAAATTAATAAAGCGCCGGCGAAGCCATCGTTAGCCAGGTTTTCAGCCACGGCCCGCGACAACATCAGCGGCGCAAAATGATCGGATAGTTCTAGGTTATTGGCGTAAGACTGAAGCGCTCCAACATCAAAGCCGAGTATGTGCAGCCCCGGCGACACGCTCTCCATATCAGCCCTTACGAGGTCCAACTCCCAGCTTTCGTATCTGTTTTGGGTGCATTACCACTACCACGGGTCAGATCCTTCAATTCGCCATATTCAACCAGCTCAGGTTTCTGATATGGCTTCCGCTCTGTTTTTTGCTCTTGTGTGCAAGTAGCTTCCATAAATCCCTTCCTTCCGCGATAAATCAACTGCAAAAGAATTGCATACTTATATTATTTTATCACAATTTACCCCAAGGATTGTCCCGATAGTGTTCCAGGTTAAGTGCCCAGATGCACACTGCTGCATCTCCTGCCGTCCCGCTTAAAGATCATTCTCCAGAGAACGCAGCCAATATTCTATCGGGAACACATCTGTCAGCATATTATAAGCGCACAGATCCTGGTTCACCCGGCAAGCATCCCACACCTTGCGCAGTTGATCCTGCTCGATCAATCCATAATCCACCACGCGCGCCTCGTCCAGCAGAGCATTAATCTTCTGATGCTCTTTTTCCAATACACCGGGCGCAATCACATCCCCCAAGTGCGTATTCCCCTGGCGAGACGAGATTTTTTCCGGAAGTAGATCAGCAAAAGCCTGGCGCAAGATCAGCTTGCTGACGCCCCCTCGAAAACGCAGGCGCGGAGGGATCTGCAGCGAAAAATCCACCAGCCGGCGATCTAAAAATGAATATCGCTCTTCAAAACCGTTGAACGCCGCCAGCGCGTCAAAATAAGCAAACCTGAAAGCATAATGCCCACTGGTGATGATTTCATACGCCGTCTGTCCGCCACGGCTCGAAAATTCAGGCGCAGGCAGGTACTCGTCCGGCGGAGGCGTCGGCGCCAACTTCCAGCCTGTCTCATCCAGCCTGGGTCTGAAGCGCTTCAGCATCTGCCAAAGCTTGGGCATCATAGGCCGCAAATACGCACGCGCCAAAATTCCAGCCCCCGAATAATTGGAACGCAGCACAAAATAAGGCAGTTCCCTCGCCAGGTCTTTAAGGGGCACATCGCGCACCACATTCAGGTAAGCATAGGCCCCCTTCAGCAGCGCATTGTCTGACCCCTCTCCCGAAAGGCATATCTTACAGCCATCCGCCCTGGCTGCCCGGTATAGGCGGTTGGTCAAGGC
>CAZWFQ010000025.1:18535-45721 GCA_964633225.1 uncultured Anaerolineaceae bacterium | reverse complement strand
CACCGTCACTGCCACCACCGCCGAGTCCAATCCCCCGCCCGACCAAATACTGACCGGCGCAGTGGTGCGCAAACGAGATAAAATCGCTCTCTCTAACAGCTCTCGATAGTGGGCGATATAATCATCGTCGCGCTGGTATTGCACAATCGGCTGTTCACCCCAAACCCAATAACGCTGCAGCGAAATTCGCCCATCCCGCACCGTCATTGCATAAGATTGTGGCAAGCGCGCCACAGCCTCATACGCGGTCTGGTAAACCCAGCGTTTATACTTTCCGGCCAAAAAATCCCGCATTAGCGGCAGATTCACTTTCCGCAAGGCCGGCTGCGCTGCCAATATTGAGCCAACCGCAGTTCCAATGTATAAGCTCTGCCCTACCTGGGCATAATGCAGCAGCCGGATACCCACCGCATCGCGCGCACAAAACAATTCTTGCTCCGCCGCATCCCAAATCACAAACGCAAAATCGCCGCGGATCTGACGCGGGCAGTCCTTACCCCAACACAGGTAAGCTGCCAGGATCAAGGCTGCATCCGATGGGCATTTTTCTTGTAGGTATCCTTTGGAGGTTAAACTGGCAATCAATTCGTCCCGGTCATCCAGGCGCGCATCCGCCACTAGCATCAAGCCACCGTTTGCCCCCATCAGCGGCTGCACTTCGGTCACGGCCTCGGGCGTGGTATAAAAAGCCAGGTGCGCCATGCCCACCGCTCCATCCACCCGATAACGGATCCCATCCGGTCCACGGTAAGCTGCTGCCTTCGCCATCCTGCGCAGCATATCCGCATCCACCGGGCTGCCATCCAGGTTAAGCTGCACACATAGCCCACCCATTAAATTGAAAGCCCCTTACATACTTTGTTCATATATTTTCACAGCCTCATCTACCTCGTTCAGGGGCGGAAAAGCAGCCGCAATCCCCTCCGGCTCATCAATCGGCACCCCACCCACTTCCACCCAGGCATGTGCCTGCAGCATCCCATCTTCTCGCCGTACCCCAATCCGCAGCGCTGCGGCAATTTCTCGCCGCCTCAATAAGTGCTGCAAAACCAAAGATCGCCGCAGGCAGCTCATCGGATACAGGTGATTACGCGCCGCCCGGCCAACCTGCCTGGCCACCCGGCGCGCCGTTTCCAGGCTGGATGCTTCCAGACCAGCAGATCCATTCTCTGGGCTATGCGCAAATGCCTGCCGTTTCCCCCCTAAAGCCCAATCTTGCACCCGCCGGAACGAAAATAGCCGCAGCCCCCAATCCACACCTGGCAATAAAAACCACGACTGGAAAAAGATCCCCCAGTCGCGCCAGGTCAGACTGCTTGCCGTACCCAGTTTACGCCTCAGGCTCAATGCGTAGCAACCCCTTCTCTATTAGAGCTTCCACCAACTGCAACATATCTGCCTGCACTTGTGCCTCTTCCACAGCGTAAGCTTCTGCTAATGCCTGGCAAACCGCCTGCAGGGTACCTTTTTCAACCAATAAGGCCCACATTTGCGTTCCCATCGTATTCAATCCATAATACTTCCCCGTCTTGATGTTCAAGATCACGGCCTCGCCGCCAATCTCACGAAACAACACTTCCTCGGGAACTTGAAACTTCGTATGCAGTGTGATCATAGCAAGTATTATAACGCCTCCAAAGCGATTATAATTACGCCAGTTTTTTGATCCGAATGACCTTTACGAGAAATACAAGACCAACAGAGAAGAATAGACATGGACGAATTTGTACCAATAAAACATTTCCGCCGCCTGGCTGACCGGTGGTGGGTCATTGTCATTGCCATCTTGATAGGTGCAGGGATTGGCTTTGTTTTCCATCGTCTTACCCCGCCGCAGTATGAAGCCGTTGCTGTCTATATTGTCCAGGCCGATGTAGAAAAAATGCCCATTCTGGATATTCCGCGCGATCAATTCATCCACACCCAGGATCTGGCCATATCAACCACCGAGGCCGTGATCAAATCGCCGATCCTGCTTGAGTTGGTGGTCGCCGAGGCAGATCGCCAGGGCATTCAAACGGATGCGATAACTTTGCTCAAGAACACCATCGTTGAACGGCGCCTGACTTTCTGGTACCTGCGCTATCGCCATACCGATCCCCAAATTGCCCAGGCCACCATCGAGATCTGGGCGTCCATGGCCTACCAGTCCATGCTCGATCTACAGGCTAGTGGCAACATCCCCGACTACGTCATGTTCGGCGCCCCTGAGTTCCTGCCGGGCTCGACTGAACCTGTCTTATATCAACGCAACCACTTGATCCTGGCAGGCATGCTTGCAGGTGCCATCGTGGGTATCTTCCTGGTCGATGTATTCGCCTTCCGGCGGCCCAAGGCAGCATGAACCAGTTCAACAAGCTCTTGCCTACCTGGCACAAAGGCCTGGACTTTCTTTGGGCCTTTGCCCTCTTCACGCTGCCAATGACCAGCTTCTCCTTGCTGATCCGCTTTACCAACACCATTGTAGCTCCCCTTTCAGCCGTTCCGATCCTGGTTCTGGCAGCCGTTTGGTTCATCCCCTTCATCCTACGGGGCGGGATTTTACCAATCGAAGTGCGCCCCCTGCTCGTCTTCACCCTGATCGTGCTGCTCGCAGATGCAGCCGCCTTCTTTATTAATGTTCCACCTTTCAAAGAAAAGGTTCTACCGGCCCAAGAGCTGCGTGCCTTCGCCACACTGGTCATCGGCCTGGCCTTTTATTTTGTCATCGCCTCTTGGCCCAACAGCACCGAAAAGCTGCATAAAACCTGGCAGTGGCTCACAATCGGCGGCGTCTTTGCGCTTGTTTACGCATTGGTCCAGTCTTACTTTGTTCTCCTCCACAATCATGAATACCCTTACTGGATGGAGCGCATCCAAGAATTCTTAGTCGTCCAGGTACCGCATGCCGCCGAGCGCGGTGGTCAGCGCATTAGCGGCATGACATATGAGCCATCCTGGTTTGCGCACCAACTGGTCGTTTTGTATCTGCCTTTATGGGTAGCCGCCACCTACCAACGCACCTCTGCGTTCACCTTCCGCATCTTTCGCCTCTCGCTAGAAAATATCCTGCTTGTGCCCGCGATCATCTTTTTCTTCCTGGCCTCGCCCCGTATCGGGCTGATCTCCCTGATGCTCCTGATCGTCTTCCTGGTCATGAAGCTCCACTGGGCACTCTATCGCAGGCTTGTTCATAAGATCACATCCCTGGCCTGGGCCAACAAATTGGCATCTCAGGCCAGGTTCAAATGGACCACCAGCCTCCTGATCAATATCGCCCTCTTGCTACTGTACCTGGTCCTGGCTGTAGGGCTCGTCTGGGTCGCCAGCCTGCGCGACGAACGCCTGCTGCTCCTGTACGAATATCTACCTCCCTGGCAAGATATACTCAAGATGCTGATGCTCGACGAAAGCATCCTCCTTTATTACAGCAACCGCCTGGCATTCCTAGAACGCATGGTGTATTGGAACACAGGCTGGGCCGTCTTCCGCGACTTCCCCTGGCTGGGGGTCGGGCTTGGCAATTCCGGTTTCTTCTTTCCCAGCCACATCCCGTCCGTTGGATGGGAATCCCTTGAAATCCGCATGCTGATGTATGATCTTGCAATCGTCCCCAACATCAAAAGCCTGTGGGTTCGCCTGCTTGCCGAAACCGGGGTGCTCGGCTTTGCCACCTTTATCACCTGGCTGTACCTGGTTTTTCGTTCTTCTCAACTAACCTGTCGCAGCCGCCAACCTGTGTTGCGCACACTGGCTTTCACCGGCCAATTAGCACTGGTGGCTTTCATTGGCGAGGGCTTCAGTATCGATTCTTTTGCCATGCCCTACTTGTGGGTGATTGCTGGCCTTATCTCGGCCGCCGGGATGGTACACCGCCAAAACGTGGTGAAATCCAATCCTGAAAGCGGTCCACCTCAGCATGATGTTAAAACAGCTCCTTAAGCGAAGGATCTCATCATCGATGCGGTCAAAACACGGGTGTTGTCGGCCCGCCCCAATTGGATCTGCAAGCTAGAAGATGATATCTTGCGGATACACAAGCCCATTCTTAACACATAAGGGTATAATTTATGTGTTATGGACAATTCTGAGAACGATGATCTCTTTAAGCCCAGTTCGCCTGCCCCTCGCCGCAGGCAAGGACGCGGCCTACCCGATCTCTCAGACCTCTTCTCTGATAGCGACACCCAAAAAACAACCGAAAAAGCTGATCCAAAGCCAACACCGGTTGTAGAAATTCCTCCAGTTGAACCCCATAACCCATCAGAGGTCGAACCAATTGGTGAGACATCTTTTCCACCTGAGCTTGAACACTACCTCTCGGCAGATTTATGGCGCAAACTCAATGGACAGAGTCCTCGCCGTGGCGTATTGATCAACGCCCTGGAGCGTCTACGCTCTGTCCAATACCTGTTTTCCACTTTCTTACCCAGTCACCTTGTACAAGAGAGAATGCGTCGGCCAGTTGCCGGCCTGGTCAGCGGCCAGGTCTTGCGAGGCTCTCTACTTTTCTCAGATGTCAGCGGATTCACTGCGCTCTCCGAGCGCCTGGCTGTCCTCGGCCCAGAAGGCGCCGAACGCCTGACAGAGATCATGAACCGCTATTTCACCACCATGTTAGAGATCATCTCCTGGTCTGGTGGCACTCTGCTCAAGTTTGCTGGCGATGCCGCCCTGGTCTACTTCCCCCAGCAAGAGCAAGGGGCCCAGGCCCGCTGGGCAGTACGTGCTGGCACACGCATGCTGCACGCCATTGAAGAATTTTCGAATATTCCAACCCCCACCGAAAATGTCAGCCTCAAAATGAAGATTGGCGTCGCCAGCGGCGAATTCTTGGCTGCCAGCGTAGGCAGCGCTCGCCGCATGGAATATGGCGTGATTGGACCCGCTGTCACCCAGACCATGGGCGCCGAAGGCGCGTCGACCGGCCCAGGCCAATTGATTGTGAACGAAACCACTACCCAACTCCTTGGCGATGAATTCACTGTCTCTCCACAGGCTCCTGGCTATTTCTTGGCCCAAGCCCATTCTGACCAATCCGTAGGCGATTTCGAGATCAAAGCAGAAGAACGCCGCGCCCGCTCTGGTGTGCCATGGAATGCCAGCCCGCAGGCCTTGTTGGCCCAAATGCGCATTGCCTTGAACCAGATCCATGCCCTCGAACCGTTTATCGCCGCCGAGTTAGCCGAACGCGTGATCGTCCACGCCCGTGAGCGGCGCGTTGAAAGCGAATTTCTGCTCACCACCGTTCTGTTTTGCAACTTCATTGGCTTTGAGACCTTGTTTGATGCCTGGGGACAGGCCGGTGTATCGCGTCTCACCAGCCTGTTGAGCGCCTACTTCACTGCGATGAACGAGGCCATCATCCGTTACGGTGGTATTGTCACCCGCATTGATCCGTACAGCAAAGGCACCAAATTATTGGCCGTCTTTGGCGCGCCAGTCAGCCACGAAGATGACCCCCAGCGTGCCGTCAGCGCCGCGTTAGCCATGAACGTGGAATTAGAAGCGCTCAACGAGCGCTGGCGCACCAAGTTCGCTCGCTACATACCCGCCGATTGGGAGGGTCCCCTGGTCAGGCACCGCATAGGCATCACCCAGGGCAGCGTGTATGCCGGCATGGTCGGCTCATCCACCCGCCGCGAATATACCGTCATGGGCGACGACGTGAACTTATCGGCGCGCCTGATGGGCGCCGCAAAGCCCGGGCAGATCTTGGTTAGCCAATCCGTATACACTGCCGTCTCCGATTATTTCTTGCTGACCGAACTGCCCTCCATCCGCGTCAAGGGCAAAAGCCGCCCCATCCCCCTGCACCAGGTAGACGGGGCCCGCGAAGATACCCTTGCCAACCGCGTCCACAAACGCCCGCCCATCGTTGGGCGTGAAGGCGAATGGACACGCGCCAGGCGCTTCTTGCAAAACGCCCTACAAGGACAGTGTGTTTACTTGAGCATACTGGGCGCTCCAGGCATTGGGAAAAGCTACCTGGCTGATATCCTGCTCCAAGAAGCTGAAAACCTGGGCGCTCGCTTACTGCTCCACCAGTGCCGCTCTTATCGCGCCACCACCAATTACGCCTGCCTGAGCGGCATCTTACGCACCCTAGCCAGCATCAGCCCAACCGATATTCCCCACATTCAACAGGCCAAGCTCCGCCGCCATCTTACAGACATGGCCCTGGACGAACAACAGATCAACGCGCTCGAGAGCTTGTTAGGGCTGCATATCACATCTGGCCCAGCAAAACCGAACCTGCCTGGCTCCGAAGACGGCCCGGTCGATGATGCTCAAATACTGCGCCAAATCAGCCAACAAGGCCGCAAATCTCGCCAGGGCAAAAGCGCTACCTTACTAAAACAATTAGAAGTCGGTCATCCCACCGATCTCGGCGGGCAAACCTGGCTGCAAGTCTCTCCCCTATCCAGCCAAGAGCAGCACCGCCTTGCTGAAGCCTTTGTCGCTTTACTCTCTGGCCTTTTGTCCAAAGGGCCGCTAGTGCTCTTCTTTGAAGATGCACACTGGATGGACCCTCTATCGCTGGACCTGCTCATGCGTGCCCAGCCGCAGTTGCAAAACCAGCCGCTGCTGGTGCTCACCGCCCAGCGCGGCGAGGGCAGCCGCCAGACAAAACAATGGGAAACCGTCTCTCTAAAACCCTTTAGCCAGGCCGATACATCCGCCCTGGTCGCGCACATCCTGGTGTCAGACCTGGTTCCCCTCATCCAGCAGCAAAGCACCGGCAACCCCCTCTTCGTCAGCGAGATCAGCCATTGGATCAAAACCACGCGCAAGATCAGCGCTGAAGACTTAGGCAAGGTTCTAACCGAATCGAATATCCTGCAAAAATTGGCCCTCAGCAGCCTTGAAAGCCTGACCGAGCTGCAGCGCGAGATCGCCAGGGTAGCATCGGTGATTGGTGACGAATTCCGCCTCAGCCAGGTGCTGGCACTGATGCAATCAAAGCTAGACCCGGTCACCCTCAGCAACAATCTAAGTGCCCTACTTGATACTCGCGTCATCACCCTGCTCGAGACCGGCGTGGATGCGCTCTACACCTTCCAACAATCCCTGGTGCGTGAGGTGCTTTATAATAGCCTGCCCTTTGCGCGCCGCCGCCAAATCCATGCCCAAATCGCCGAACATCTCAGCGCACCGCGCTCGCAGCGCAGCGAACTACGCAGCCGCATTGCCGCCTTCCTGGATACAGGTTCCACCGCCAACGCTGCACAAGAAGAAGCGATCATTGCCGGGCATTACATGCACGCCGAACAATGGCTCCCTGCCGCCCAACACTTCTTCCTGGCTGGAGACCATTCCAGCCAGCGGCAAGATACCGCCCAGGCCGCCACTTTTTTACAGCACGGCCTGGATGCCATCAACCGCATCCCTGCCGGTCAAACCACATCCGAAAGCCTGGCCCTCAGCAGCCGCATCCAGGCTGCGCTGGGCGATGCCTGCGTGCAAAATGAAGACCTGGGGCCAGCCGCCGCCGCCTACGAGGCCGCCAACACGCTCCTGCCCGAAAACACGCCTCCGCCCGATGCCCTGAAATTACGCGGCAAATTAGCCCTGCTCTTGATCAGCCAAAACCGCCCGGAAGACGCCGAAAAATTGCTGCTCCAATTGTTAACTTCCGAGCCCGGCACTGCCGAATTGGGCCTCACCGCCGCACTGGCCTGGTTGCATTGGCGTTCAGAAAAAAGCGAGGCTGCCAGCTACCTGAAGCGCTGCCAGCTTTTACTGCCCACCATCACCGGGCACTGGGTAACCGGCATTGAAATCCTGGTGAATGATCTGGCTGGCCAATGGGCAGCGGTCAAAGCCGCCTACCTGGCATACAACCTCCCCGTCGGGGCAGCCCTGGCTGCCATCCGCCTGGGCGATCAATTTCTAAGACAAAGTAATTCACACCTGGCACAAGGGCAATACCAGCATGCCGCTCAAATCTGGAGCAAACTGCCCGGCGCAGATTGCGGCCTGGCATTGATCGGCTTCCGCCAGGCAGAGGCTTCATGGATTGACAAAGATACGTCTGCCTGCCAGGCCGCTTTAGAAAAAGCGCAAAAGCATCTCGAAGGTTGCATACCCGCCATTCAAGTTGAAGGGCGCGATCTTTTCAAACAAGCGTTAAAAATCATCCGGACAGGGAAGCCGGATGCCTGGCCAGGCTGGCATTGGCGACCGGTGGACGATCAACTGCGCATCCAACTACTCTCCCATGCCATCACCGCATCTTGATTGAGAAGACCCGATCCATACAGGAGCAAGTAAATGAACCCATTGCTAGAAAACGTTGAATTATTTCGATCCCTTCCCGAAGACATTCTTGAGCGCGTCTCAGGAGCGTTGAACACCCGCCGCCTGGAAAGCAAAGAAGTTCTGTTCAACCTCGGTGACCCTGGCACCTACCTGGTCATTGTCGAGTCTGGGCAGGTGGCCATTTATGCCCCCCTTCCCAACGACCCCCAGGCCGGGCAAGCCATACGCATCTTCCAGCCTGGCGATGTGCTGGGAGAAATGGCCTTGATCGACCAGAAGGCCCGTTCTCTGAGCGCCCGCGCCGAAACACCCGCCGTAGTACTTACGCTAGGGCGCGATGAATTCCTCCGCCTGCTGAATGAAAGCAGCGACCTGGCCCTGTCTGTAATGTCGGGCTTAAATGACCGCATCCGTTACACCACTGATTTTCTCAGCCAGGTGCGCGATTGGGTTCAGCGCATTGCCAATGGCAGCTACCAGGCCGACGATATCATGAAAAGCAGCGACCAGTATAAAGACAAAACCCTTGTTACCCTGGCAGCCGAATTTGCCCAAATGGCATCTCGTGTTCAAGAGCGTGAAGAACAACTGCGTAAAGAAGTCGCCATGCTGCGCATCGAAGTGGATGAGAGCAAACGCAAATCAGAGGTCGCCGCCATTACCAGCAGCCAGGAGTTCCTCAGCCTGAAGGAAAAGGTAAAGCGCTTGCGCGAACAGGGCAAAACTTAATCGCACCTTGCGCAAGCGTATTAATTCAGCTAAACTTACCTATCATGTAATTCCAGGAGGCACTATGTCAAAAATCGTCTCGGTTCACTCATTCCGCGGTGGAACAGGCAAATCCAATACCACCGCCAACCTGGCCGCACTGCTTGCCATGCAAGGACTGCGCGTGGGCATCGTAGATACCGATATCGCCTCCCCTGGCATCCATGTTTTGTTTGGGTTGAGCGAAGAAGATATGGGGCACTCGCTCAATGATTACCTGTGGGGTAAATGCAGCATCAAAGAAACCGCCCACGATGTGACCTCCAGCCTGAAGGCGAGCGTCAATGGCAAAATTTTCTTGATTCCATCCAGCATCAAAGCCGGCGAGATCGCCCGCATTCTGCGCGAAAGTTATGATGTGGGCCTGCTCAACGATGGCTTTACAGATCTGATCGACGAAATGCAGCTCGATATCTTACTGATCGATACCCACCCAGGAATTAACGAAGAAACCCTCTTGTCCATCGCCATCTCCGATGTGCTCCTGGTCATCCTGCGCCCCGATAACCAGGACTACCAGGGGACCAGCGTCACGGTAGAGGTGGCCCGCAAGCTGGATGTCCCCAGCCTTTACTTGATCGTGAACAAAGTACCTCAGGTTTACATGACCGGGATCGGCCCCAAGATCGAGCAAATCTACCACGCCGATGTTGCCGCCATCCTGCCCCACTCAGACGAAATGATGGCCCTAGCCAGTGCTGGCCTCTTCGTTGCCCAGTACCCAAACCATCCCATCACCGCTGAGCTTAAAAAAGTGGTTGCCCGCGTTTTAGCCTGAAAGCCGTGAACAGCATGCCAACTGTCATTGTGGTCCATTCTTTTCGCCGCGGTACAGGCAAGACCAGCCTGGTAGCCAATCTTGCCGCCCTGCTCGCTCGGGCCGGCAAACGTGTTGGCCTGGTAGATTTCAATCTCGAGTCACCCAGCCTGCATTTCACCTTTGGATTAAAAGACAGCCAAATCACTTGCTGCCTGAATGATGTTTTATGGCAAACCTGCTCTGTCGAGCAGGCCACCTACGATGTCACCACCAGCCTCCAGGGCAGCGTACCCGGCAAGCTTTATCTGCTGCCAGCCAGCACACGTTTTCTCGATATATCCCAGGTGCTTAAAGGCGATTTCAATTCTGAAATAATGGATGCCTGCATTCCCGAGCTGATCGAAAACAACCAGCTAGATTTCGTGTTTGTGGATACCCGCGCCGGCCTCACCGACGACACTTTGGCCGCCATTGCCATGGCTGATATTCTCTGCATTATCCTGCGCCCCGATGCACAGGATTTTCAAGGTACTGCCGTCACCGTTGATCTGGCCCGCCGTCTAGATGTTCCCCGGCTGATCATGATCGGCAACCTGGTCCCCAAAACCTATGACCTGGCCGAAGTGACCAAAGAGATTGAGGCGAATTACCATTGCGAGGTGGCAACCACCTTACCCCTAAATCCCGATATGATGACCCTTTCCAGCGCCGATATTTTTGTGGAGGTGCACCCAGAGAGCCCATTCACCAAAGAACTCAAAAAACTGCTCGACCATCTGATGCTGTAAGCACCACCCAAGACCCGATCTCGGCATCTTTTCAACCGTCAACCCTTTTCTGCCTCTCATTGCGACTAAGTTATTGAGCCATCCTGAATATGGCCACCTCTATAAAACCGAGCGACGAAGAACTGGTTCATGCCGCACAGCAAGGCCGGCAAGAAGCATTTAATGTTCTCTTCGAACGTTACCTGCCTCTGGTACACAATCGTGTCCGTTACGTTGTCCCAGAACAGGATGCTGAGGATGTTACCCAAGAAGTGTTTATTGCCGCTATTCGGTCGCTGCGAAATTTCAGAGGCGAGTCTCTGTTCAGTACCTGGCTGCGAACACTGACCAACCGCCAGGTAGCCGATTACTACCGGCGCCGAAAACCGACCATCGGGTTTGCCAACGCTTACCCTGGACGCGAAGATTTTGAGGAAGTGACGGCTTTAGTGGCTGAAAATTCGGACTATTCACTGGAAGAGCGCGTGGCACTGCGCCAGGCTTTGTTAAATCTGCCGTCTAATTACCAGGAGATCATCTTGTTACGTTTCGTAGAAGGATTGCAGTTTAACGAGATTGCCCAGCTCCAAAACCAATCTCTCGAAGCCACCAAAAGCACCTTTCGCCGCGCCATCAGTGCCTTACAGAACCAGTGGGACAAAAACGATGCCTGAGACTCAAGAATCCAAAGCCCATCCCGAACAGGTGAGAGACCCTCTCGATGATGCGTTGGCGTCATTTACCGACCAGGCGTTAGCCGGCGGCAGTGACCAGAGATCGGCGCTCTCAGACCAGCCAGATCTGCGCTTGCTGGAAGATATGGTACTACGCCTGCAGCGCAATCTGCCGACCACACCAGTTAGCGCCTCAGTCCGCCGCCAGATGCAGTCCAGGCTGGCCACACATTGGGCCGCTGAAGGCCCATGTCCCAAAACCATCTCCCTTGGAGATCGCTTGCGCTCCTTGCTGCCTAAGACCCAGGGCTGGCAATCTTCTGCCGCCCGCCAGCGCGCCTGGATGTTGCGCACCGCCGCCGTGGCCGTGGTGATTGTTCTGGCTGCCATCCTCATATTCTCCCCATCCCTGGGCGAGAACCTCTCCGGCACAGCCGGCCTGCAGGGCGGGGCTGCACCATTGCTGGCCGTCCTCTTGATTGCCGCAGGACTGGTTGCTGCTGCATGGTGGAATCGACGTCACAAACCTTGACCTGCAGCACACCGTTGATCGTTTTACCCTTTCCCCAAAGGATATTTCCATGATCCTTGCTCTCCTCATTGCCACCCTGGTTCCTCTTGTAATCCTATACATCATTTACACCCTCGATCTCTATAAAACAGGCACCTTCAAGTATGTGTTGTTGTGCGTGGTCTGCGGTATTGCCGCTTACCTGGTAGCCAAGCAAATTAACTATGAGCTCTACATGCGCAGCATCCTCACGCGCAAAGAGATCATCCGCTATGCCGCCCCCCTGATCGAGGAAACGCTCAAAGCACTTGTCTTGATTTACCTGGTGCGCCGCCCCAACTTCACTTATTTTGTGGATGGCGCCATTTATGGGTTTGCCGCCGGCATTGGTTTTGCAGTGGTTGAAAATTACGAGTATCTTGCCGGGCTGCAAGGCGCCGGACTGGGCCTGGCCATCAGCCGCGTTCTCTCCAGCAACCTGATTCACGCCTCGGCCAGTGCCACCATCGGGATCGCCTTGGGCCTGGGGCGCTTTGAGCGCCCACTGCGCCGCATATTGGTAATGTTGGCGGGTTGGGTGGCAGCCATTCTCTTGCACAGCATCTTCAATCACATCACCCTTGCCGTCTCCGGCGGCATGTTGTTGGTTTATGCCGCCATGTTAGGACTGGGTGCGGCTGGCTTGATCGCCTTTATCATTTCTCGCGGGCTTGCAGAAGAAAAGTCGTGGATCGAGGAAAAACTTGGCGATGCTGACCGGGTTACCCAAAAAGAAGCGGCCATGGTGCAAAAATTATCCAACCTGCAAGAGATCCTGGCGCCCCTGGCTGAACGTTTTGGCGCCGAGAAAGCTGAACAAATCGAAAAATTTCTTATCATTCAGGCGCGCCTGGGCATTTTGCGCAAAACGCTCGACAAACTGAATGACGATAAAATGCGTACCGCTGTCGAAAACCAAATGGCCGACCTACGCACGCAAATGGACGATGCCCGCCGCGCCGTAGGCAGCTACTGCATGCTCTACCTGCGCAACATCTTCCCTGAAAATGCCAGCCCGCTTTGGGGAATTTTGGAACAGCGTATCCAAGAGAAAATTGCCGCCCGCCCTGCCACTGGTGGAGCTAACCTGTTTGCCAAGCTGGGTGAGCGCGTGGCCAAGCCAGCCCCACCAGCCCAAGGCCAGCCGCCCCCGCCCGATCAAACATGACCGGGATTTCCAAGATTTGGCTGTATAATTGACGATGCACTGTTTCTCGGCTGTACATTCACATATTACATTTTGGAGGTAGGTCGTATGGCATACATAGTCTCCATCCACTCGTTTCGAGGCGGCACAGGGAAATCCAACTTCACCGCCAACCTGGCTTCCCAATTAGCCGTCTCAGGGAAACGCGTCGGCATCATCGACACGGATATCCAGTCCCCTGGTATCCATGTTCTTTTCGGCTTGAACGAAGCCAAAATGGGTCACACCCTGAATGAATTTTTACGCGGCGAGTGCACGATTACTGAAGTTGCATTTTCGGTTGGTGATCACACTGGCGATTCAGAAGGCCGCCAGAAATTAGCCGGCAAATCACTTTGGCTTGTTCCATCCAGCATTAACAGCGGCGAGATCAGCCGGGTGCTGCGCGATGGCTATGATGTTAACCGCCTGAACGAAGGCATGCAGAAAATGATCAAGGAGTTGAAGCTCGACTACCTGTTCATTGATACCCACCCTGGTCTGCAAGAAGAGACCCTGCTGTCCATCGCCATCTCTGACATCTTATTGATCGTCTTGCGCCCCGACCAACAAGATTTCCAGGGCACTGCCGTTACCGTGGATATTGCTCGCAGCCTGGATGTGCCCAACTTGTTCCTCATTGTCAATAAAGCACTCTCAAAGTACGATTTCAAACAAGTTTCCGAACAGGTTACCTCTTTCTACGATGCACCCGTGGCGGCGGTCTTCCCGTTGAGTGAAGATATGGTTGATATGGGCAGTGCCGATATCTTTTCACTGCGCTACCCCGACCATATTTGGTCCAAGGCATTGCGTGAAGTAGCCCAGAAAATATTGGATGTTGGCTGATCGATTAGCGAGGAGGTCTCTATGCAATGCTGGGAATGTGAGAAACCGGCGCGGGCAGCCTGCGCATTTTGTGGCAGATTTGTGTGTAAAGAGCATGCCAAAACCATGCCCACCTTCTTATGCATGTTCCTTGGTTCAAATAACACGCCCAAAGGTCTGGCAGCGGCCAACGTAATCTGGTGCGGCATCTGTGAGCCCCAGCCAGAACCCATTGGCATGCCTGAGTTGTGGTAACGCGAGGCACCCTATGAGCGGCATTTTTGACCGGCTACAACACAAGCTTGAGGTTCAAAAGCGCGAGCAAGGGATCAGCGCCATTGAATTGGCTGACCTGCCATCTAACCTGCGTAGGATCATGCGCATGATGCTGCGTGAACTGGCAATGAAATATCCGGATATCGTTAAAGCGATTGACGCCTTGCCAGAAGCCCAACGTCTGACCAGGCCAGAATTAGACCAGGCCCTGGACATGCTGGTGGAGCAAAATTGGCTGGCACGTGCCGGCGAAGGCGATATGATGACCTACCGCGTCAACTTACGTCGCAAGTCTGGCAGCTCACTCGATAAAGACATTTGGTCTGCCCTCGACTCGCGCATTACAACTTCCAAAGACACGCCAACGCTATCTGAACCTCCACCGGCAGAATAGGGCCAGGGCCGGCGTAAGATTTCACTTCCAGGACCGAATGCGGATGCGCTCCCAGCGCACATCCGCATTCGGTTCTTTCATCAACACACTCGGCTTAGGGATCAAGCCATGAACTGGATCAACACCATCCGAAAAATCGATACCGACTCGCTAGAAATTTTGCAATCCACCTCGCGGCACATCATCTTCACGGTCGGTGGTCTGTACCTGGTATGGCACTTTATTGCCACTTTGGTTTGGCCGCAGGTCTATACCCCGCATTTGTGGCTCACCACATTTTTCGTCATGATCGTGTTGGCATTATCTGCCAGGCTCCTCAAGCGCCACTATCCCCTTGCCCAGGCAGTTTGGATGATCGGCCTAACCATCATCATCCTGCATGCTTATGGACAATTCCACCAGCCGGCCATCACACTCTTCTTGACTTTCCTGCCTCTGATGGCCATCGTCACCATTGGTGTGCCGTGGACCTTTGTGGTCGAACTGCTCATCATCGGCCTGGTTATCAGCATGCCGCTCATGACATTCTTGCCCCCTCTACCCTCCGGCTATGGCATTGGCATCGTCTTATGCAGCATCTTCACTGGCTTTTTTGGCTGGGCCATTTCTAGCAACCTGCTCTC
This sequence comes from uncultured Anaerolineaceae bacterium, assembly GCA_964633225.1. Classification (GTDB taxonomy): domain Bacteria; phylum Chloroflexota; class Anaerolineae; order Anaerolineales; family UBA4823; genus JAKQIM01. The sequence goes on along the minus strand of CAZWFQ010000025.1, from coordinate 30,654 downwards.
AGCCATTTCATCATCATCTTACCATTACCGAGAAGCACGCCGGTTACTTGAAGAAACCCGCATCCACCGCGCCGAGATCAGCCGCATGCTCAAAGAACAAAACCAGGCCAACTACCAGCTTGAGCGTCTCAACCAGATGCTCCAATGGTCTCGCCGCCATGCCGAAGAGGCTCGCGCCGACCGCGATCGTTTCATCCTGGCGGTCAGCCATGAACTGCGCAGCCCCTTGAATTTTATTATTGGCTTCAGCGACCTGATGGTGAATACGCCTGAAATGTATGCCGAAAAAACAGCCTGGCCGGCCGGTCTCTACGAAGATATCCAAGAAATCTACCGCAGCAGCACCCACTTGCTGCGCCTGATCAACGACATCCTCGACCTGGGCCAGATCAACGCCCAACAGATGACCATCTTCCGCGAATGGATCGGCCTGCAAGCCCTGACCGAAGAGGTGCGCCAGATGGTTGAGCCTTCCTTCGCCCAAAAAGGTCTCCAGCTCAACATCGTGGCCCCACCAGAACTGCCCAACGTCTTTGCCGACAGCACCCGCATTCGCCAGGTAATGCTGAACCTGCTCAACAACAGCCTGCGCTTCACCACCCAGGGTTCCGTAACCATTCACATCAGCCGGGCGCAAGATATGCTGCAAGTCTGTGTTGAAGATAGCGGCCCTGGCATTGCCCCCGAAGATGGTGCCAAAGTATTTGATGAGTTTCGCCAGGTAGGACAAGAAAGCTGGCGCCGCCGCGAAGGCAGCGGCCTGGGCCTCGCCATCAGCCGGCGTTTCATCCAACTGCACGGCGGCATCATGTGGCTAGAAAGCACCCCCGGTGTAGGCAGCCGCTTCTACTTTACCATTCCAATCTTGCAGACAGCCTCCCCCAAAGCAGAACCGTCCCAGCAGGCCCAATCCACCCCCGCAGCATATTATCCTGCCCAAGAATCTCGCCCCACCTGTCTCTTGCTGAGTACCAACCCCCACGCCGAACAGGCCATCCAACAATACCTGGATGATTACCAGATCTTCAGCCTGGATCAAACAAACCTGCTGTCCGAACGCGTCAGCCAATTACAGCCGCGCGCCATCCTGGTTGACAAATCCTCACTCGATGAGCAGCGCCTGCCGCTCCAAGATCTGCCTTATGACGTGCCCGTCCTGGCCTTTTATATTCCTGGAGTTTGGGACCGCTTTGAGACCCTGCCCAGCGGCGTTGCCGATTACCTGGTCAAACCCATCGCCCGCCAAACCCTGGTCAATGCCGTCCACCAACTCAACATTGAAATCCACACTTTGTTAGTCGTAGACGACGACCCCGCCATGCAGCGCTTTGTAACCCAGGCACTGCGCGCCAGCCAAGACCCTGGCACCACGCCCATTGAACAAATCTACAGCGCCAGCAGCGGCGAAGAGGCCATCCGCCTGCTGCACGAAAAACCCGTTGATCTCATCATGCTGGACATCGATCTGCCCGACATGAACGGCTGGCGTATTCTCGCTGCCCTACAGCGCATCCCCAGCCTGGCATCAATCCCGGTGATGATCATTTCAGCCACCGATCTTCCCCACATATTTTTTGCAGTTGGGCGGACTGTATTGAACGTCTCGATGAAACGGTCTTTATCGCCCCAAGAACTATCAACCGCCCTGCGTACCCTGTTAGAGAATGTCGAGCCGGGGCTCTCTAAGGCAGAAGATCCAACTGTTGCAGAACCGCCAACAGATCCCGCTGTGTGATCGGCTTCTTCAGAAAATAGGCCGCCCCCAACGAACGCGCCAACTCGGGCTCCTCCCAGGCAGAGCATACCACCACTGGGATCTGGCTGGTTAAGGCATCTGCCTGCAAGGCCTGCAATAGTTCCCAGCCATCAACGTGCGGCATCATTACATCCAGCGTAATAAGCTGCGGACGAAACTTGCGGGCCAATGCCAGGACCTGCGTCGGATCCGATACGCCCACAACATCAAATGCATAGCGGCTCAGGTAGCGCTGATACATTCGCAAAGTCGGCGCCTGGTCATCAACAACAAGAATAACCGGCTGTAACTCCCTGGGCAAGGCCAGCACCAGCCTGGCATCACCCACCTGAGCGTGTGGCGGGAAGAACAATTCTAACCCCGCCGACTGCTGTTCGCTCCAATAGCGCGCCGACTGTAACAGGGCGTCTTGTTCTTCATCAACGCTGTCTGACCAATCATCTTCCAACGCCACGCGTAAGTGGATTTCCACTTGCTCGCCCAAATCCAACACATCCATTCCCACCTTGCCATCGCTCTGCAAGCGGAAAGCATAACTCAACAAACTAATCAGGATCTGGCGCAGCACGATCCGGTCAACCATTACCGCTTCCATATCTTCTGAAATAAACAGGCGCAGTTCAATCCCCTCCTGCACCGCCCGCCGCTCCATGGTAGCCATCACCCCTTGTACCAGGCCTTTTAAGTCCAGCAGCTCAGGGTGGATCTCAAAAGTTTGTGTGCCGTTCGATTCCGCCCTCTTTGCCTCGCCCGCATCTTCTTGCACCAACCACCCATCCCAAAGCAGCCCCGCCAATGCCTGGATGGCCCGGCTGTGATCGCGCCGCAGCTGCCGGTCACCCAAACAAAGTTGTTCCGATAACACTTGCAAGCTAAGCCCGTCCACATAACGCTTATACAAGATCAAATAAGGGCGCCATTCCGGCGAACCTTGTAATAGCTCCCGACCAACCGGTTTCAATCGGTCAATCGCCTGGAGCACCATCTCGCGCCCATATTTTCCCCGGCTGCCTGGGTAACCGGCAGGAATTTTTAATACCGCAGTCAGCGCATGCGTTTCAAGGGCAGCATGATCATACAAATGCCCCAATAAATCTCTCAACTGCTCTTCAAATTCAAATCGATCCATATCCACCAGATGTCCGTTAGAAGTCCGCCATCAGTCCACAAATCGCTTGTACTTAACCTATACTATCACTATAATATATTTTAATCGATACTTACGATCCGGGTTCGATCTGTATAGGAGGTGCCGTGCCGATCATACACCCTTTCGTCCCACAGTGATCGAGTATCAAAACAAACCCGTTCAACAAATTCCAAGGAGAAAGAGAAATGTCGAAGAAAAGCACTAGCTGGACCCTTATGACCGTTCTGGTCATCCTGTCGTTCGTTCTCAGCGGCTGCACCACCCCCACACCTGTTGCTACCCAGGCCCCTGCAGCCACCGATGCACCGGTTGCTGCATCCGATCAGGTAGAAGTCTTCTCCTGGTGGACTGGCGGCGGCGAAGCGGCTGGCCTGGATGCCATGATCGCCATTTTCAATACCCGCTATCCGAATATTGAGTTTGTCAACGCAGCCGTCGCTGGCGGCGCTGGCACCAACGCCCGTGCCGTGCTGGCCACCCGCCTGCAGGCTGGCGATGCCCCCGATAGCTGGCAAGGTCACGCCGGCCAGGAATTGATCGGCACCTACGTGGCTGCTGACCAACTCGAGGCCCTCAACTGGCTGTATGAACAAGAAGGTTGGCTGGATGTAATGCCCCAGACCCTCATCCCGCTTATCTCAGAAAACGGCAACATCTACTCAGTGCCCGTCAACATCCACCGCGCCAACGTGATGTGGTACAACCCGGCCGTCCTCACCGCCAACAATATCGCCGTGCCTACCACCATTGACGAGTGGATCACCGCCATGGACACCCTCAAAGCCGCTGGCATCACCCCGCTTGCCATGGGCGAGCAGTGGACCGCCATGCACCTCATGGAGACCGTCTTGTTGGGCAGCCTGGGCGCCGAAAAATACAACGGCCTCTGGGATGGCACCACCGATTGGAACAGCGCTGAGGTCAAAACTGCCCTCGAGAATTTCGCTAAGATCCTTACCTACACCAATACAGATGCCGCCTCCCTCAGCTGGCAGGATGCCGCTCAGTTGGTTGTCAATGGTCAGGCCGCCTTCAACGTTATGGGCGACTGGGCCGAAGGCTACTTCCGTGAACTGGGCAAGGTTCCCCAGACCGATTATGGTTGGGCACCCGTCCCTGGCACGAACGGTAGCTTCCAGTTCCTGTCCGACAGCTTCGTCCTGCCTGTCAACGCCCCCCACCGCGATGCCGCTGTCAACTGGCTGATCGTCTGCGGCTCCAAAGAAGGTCAAGATGCCTTCAACCCGGTCAAGGGCTCTATCCCTGCTCGCAGCGATGGCGACCGCAGCCTGTACGGCACCTACCTGCAGTCTGCCATGGATGACTGGGCCAGCAACACCGTGGTCGGCAGCCTGGCTCACGGCGTGGTTGCTAACGACTCTTGGAAATCCGAGATCGACACCGCGCTCGGCCTGTTCCTCGCAAGCCCCGATGCCGCCACCTTCCAGGGCGCTCTCGTAGCCGCCTGCGTGGCCTCTGGCCCCTGCAAGTAACTCGTTCTACCATAGGACGGGCGCCTGAGTGCGCCCGTCCTATCAATCCTATCTACCTTCCGGCAGGCAAATCTGCACCTTTCACCCCTGCCTCGTTGAGGTAATACATGAGCAAAAACAAAGACACCGCGCTCTCCATCGCCTTGGTTGCTCCATCTATCGTGGCAGTTGCCATTTTTATTTATGGATTCATCGCCTGGTCAGTGCGTGTCTCATTAAGCAATTGGAAAGGCCTGCTCCCAGACTATACCTGGGCTGGCTTAAAAAACTATATCAACCTCTTCGCAGATCCCCGCTTTCTGGTTGATGTGCGCAACACAGTCATTTTTACGGTCATCTTCGTCCTTGGCTGCCTGGTCGTCGGTTTGCTGCTGGCGGTCATGTTAGATCAGAACCTGAAAGGCGAACCTTTTTTCCGCAGCTTGTTCCTCTTCCCCATGGCCATCTCATTCATCGTCACTGGTGTTGTCTGGCGCTGGCTGATGAACCCTGCCGCAGGCGATCGCATGAGCGGGTTCAACCTTTTATTTTCAAACTTAGGCCTTGATTTTCTGATCAATAGCTGGCACCTGACCCCCAATTGGGGCATGGCTGCCATTGCCCTGGCTGCCATCTGGCAAATGTCTGGCTACACCATGGCGCTCTATTTAGGCGGCCTGCGCGCCATCCCCGACGAAATCCGCGAAGCCGCCCGGGTTGATGGCGCCAGCGAATTGATGATTTACACCAACATCATCTTCCCCTTACTGCGCCCCATCACCCTTAGCGCCATGATCATTCTTGGCCATATTTCGCTCAAGGTTTTTGACCTGATCATCGCCATCGCTGGCAAGCAGCTCCCGCTCGATGTGCCCGCCATCTACATGTGGCAGACCACTTTTGATGGCTACTTCTTCTCCCGCGGCGCCGCCATTGGCATCCTGCTCTTGCTGAGCGTAGCCGTCTTGATCATTCCATACCTTTACTACACCCTGCGCAGCGAGGCCGAGATATGAGCACCATCCCCCTCTCCAAACCGCATCGCCGTCATCCTCTTCAGTGGCGCCATCTGTTGTACCTGCCTCTGATCTTGATGTCTATCTTTTACCTCATCCCCATGTACTTGATGCTGATAACCGGCCTGAAAGGCTTTGAAGAAATCAGCCTTCAGACCATGTGGGACCTGCCCAAAAGCATTCGCTTCGACAACTTCATTGCTGCCTTTCAGACGCTTGCCCCCTACATGTGGAACAGCTTCAGCATGGTCGTCCCTGCTGCCATCATCTCATCCTTCCTGGGCTCCATAAACGGCTTTGTATTAGCTAAGTGGAAGTTCCGCGGCGCCGACATCATCTTCCCCCTCATCTTGTTCGGCATGTTCATCCCGTACCAATCCATTCTCATCCCCCTGGTTGAGTTCATGAAAACCATCAATATGTATGGGGGACTGCCCGGCCTGGTGTTAGCGCATGTCATCTACGGCATTCCCATCACCACCCTCACTTTCCGCAACTACTACGCCAGCCTGCCAAAAGAACTGGTTGAAGCCTCCCGCATGGATGGGGCCGGCCTCTTAGGCACTTACTGGTACATCTTACTGCCGCTATCCTGGCCCAGCTTTGTGGTGGTGCTCATCTGGCAGTTCACCTCAGCCTGGAACGATTTTCTCTTCGCCGTAGTCCTCACCAATCCCCAGGCTTGGCCCATCACCGTGGCCCTCAATAACATGGCTGGCAGCCAAATCATCGCCTGGAATATTCAAATGGCTGGTTCTTTCCTGGCGGCTGTTCCCACCCTGCTGGTCTACATCTTCCTCGGCCGCTACTTCTTGCGCGGCCTCATGGCTGGATCCCTCAAAGGATAGGTGTTTCGGTACATCCTAAAATGAGTGGGCGAGGCTGCGCTGTGCAGCCTCGCCCACTCATTTTAATTATTCCAAACTGCCGACCTCTGCTTCCACCGTCTCCAGAATTTCCCCCGATCTGACCAGCGCCTTCATCCTATTGTGGTCAATATGCAGTGGACGATCCACGTCCAGGTGCTCAACATACTTACGCACCACCTCCTGCGCCTTTTGCACGCCCTTACCAGGGGTGAATTCGCGGAAGTCGAGCGCCTGGGCGGCTGCCATAAACTCAATCCCCAAAATGCCGTAGGCATTATCCATGATCTGCCCATTCTTCAACGCCGTGTTCATCCCCATCGAAACAAAGTCTTCCTGGTCCGCCGCCGCCGGGATCGATTGGATGCTGGCAGGCATGGATAAGATGCGCTGCTCCACGATCATCATATCTGCCGTGTACTGGCTCAGCATCATCCCCGAGAACATCCCCGCCCCCTTGGTCAAGAACGAGGGCAGCCCCACGCTCAAAGCTGGGTTGGTCAAGCGGTTGAGCCGCCGTTCAGACAGCACACACACCATCGTGATCGCCGCCCCAGCCATATCCATCGGCAGGCTGACTGGTGAACCCTGGAAGTTAGCCCCCGTCAGGGTCAATTTATATTCTGGCAAGAAAATGGGGTTATCGCCCACGCCGTTCAACTCGATCTCCACCTGGCTGCGTGCATAAGCCACTGCGTCGTGTGCCGCGCCAATCACCTGAGGTGAAGAGCGCATCGAGTAAGCATCCTGCACCTTGGTTTTCACCTTGCCCGTCATCAGGTCAGAGCCCGCAATGCACTTCAGGATCGCCTTTGCTGAGCGGATGGCACCCTTAAAACCGCGCACCTCATGCAATCGTGTATCGTATGGCTTCAAATTTGCCAGCAGGGCTTCCAGGCTCATCGCACAAGCAATCTCGGCCTGCTTAAGCCAGCGGTTCATATCGTACACCTGCAAACCGCTCATCGCCGTCAGCAGGTTTGAGCCGTTGATCGCCGCCAGGCCATCACGCGCCTGCAAACCGGGGATCGGAATACCGGCCCGCTCCATCGCCACGTTACCCGGCAAGCGCTCGCCCTGGTAGAAAGCCTCGCCTTCACCCATCAAGAGCAGCGCAATCTGCGACATCGGCGCCAGATCGCCGCAAGCCCCCACCGAACCCTTTTGGCATACCACCGGCGTCACGCCCTTGTTCAACATATCTACATACGTCAGCGTGATTTCTGGACGGCAGCCCGAATTGCCGTGTGCGTGTACGTTAATGCGTCCAGCCATCGCCGCCCGCACCTGCTCCACCGGCACAGGGTCACCAATCCCAGCCGCATGATTATAGATCAGGTAACGCTGGAATTGTTCAACCTGTTCGTCAGTCAAAACCCGCTCCGAGAACTCACCAATCCCGGTATTCACACCGTACATGATCTCGTGCGCCTTCACCTTTTCTTCCAACATCGCCCGGCAAACCTTGATCCGCTCCAGTGCGTCAGGGTCAAGCTTCACCCGCTCGCCGTGGCGTGCAATTCGCACCAGTTTTTCAAGCGTCAGGCCAGTACCGTTTAACGTGACCGTCATAATCCCTTCTCCTTGTGTCTGATCGGCTGTATGAGGTATTGGGGTGTCCCCGATAGGTGAGATCGGGCCAAATCACCCTGTTTAGTTATACCGAAGTTCCATTAGATGGGCAAGTGATATTTGTCACGCGCGGCAGATCACTACCTGACACCTGTACTAGTATAATCAGGAAAGATGTCTCTAGTCTTGCCAGCATTCTTGAAGTATCTTAGAGTATACGGTTATACAAAAGGAGGTTCACCATGCGTCTCTATGTAGATAGCGCCAAGTGCTCCGGCTGCCGGGCCTGCCTGGTTGCCTGTTCACTCAATTTGTTTAAAGAGAGTAATCCCAAGAAAGCTGCTTTGAATTTAATTGGGCACTTCCCCGCCCCGGGTGTTTACGAGATGAAAGTCTGCACCCAATGCGGAAATTGTGCCGCGGTCTGCCCAACCGAGTGTATCAAGCTGAACGAGCGCGGCGCCTACTACGTTGACTTTGCCGAGTGCACCTTGTGCGAAGCCTGCGTCGCCGAATGCCCCGAAGATGTAATGTATGTACGCGTTGAATTGGCCGACGCGGCCTGGAAATGCGACCTGTGCGGCGACTGTGTCAAAGTCTGCGGCACTGGCGCTTTGTGGATTGCAGATTAGGAGGCAGCCATGAACGGATACGGTGGAAGCATCCTGCGTGTCAACTTAACCGCTAGCAAAATCACCAAAGAACCTACCCCCCCAGAACTAGCCCGCGATTTCATCGGCGGGCGCGGCTTTGGCATTTATCACCTGCTGCGCGAAGTACCCAAAGGCGCCGACCCGCTTGGGCCCGAAAACAAGCTCATCATCTCCAGCGGTCCCCTCTCGGGCATGTTGTCAGCCGGCGGCGGCAAGTGTGATTGGACAACCAAATCTCCCCTTACCAATGGCTATGCCAGCGCCTCCATGGGCGGCCATTTTACCGCCGAAATGAAGTACGCCGGCATCGACACCATCATTCTTGAAGGCGTCAGCCCCAATCCGGTGTACCTCCTGATTGACGATAATAAGCTCCAACTGCTCGACGCCTCCTCCTTGTGGGGCAAAGGCGCTTTTGACGTTGAAGTGGAGCTCAAACACAAATACGGCGAAGAATTCCAAATCGCCACCATTGGCCCCGGCGGCGAAAACCTGGTACCCTACGCCTGCGTCAACCACGATTTTGGCCGCCAGGCTGGGCGCGGCGGCGTGGGCACCGTGATGGGTCACAAAAAGCTCAAGGCCATTGTCTTGCGCGGCACCAAATCTGTACCCGTTGCCGATCCCGAAGGCTACCGCAAAGCTGGCATTGAACTCTACCGTGCCTGTATCGAAGCCGAAGGCCATGACGAATGGACGCGCTACGGCACCACCATCGTCACCAGTTGGTGTGATGAAGTTGGCGCCCTGCCCACCCGCAACTTCAGTGCCGGCTCATTTGAAGACGGCAAAAACATCTACGGCCCTGTCATGCGCAAAGAAATCGTCATCACCGATAAAGGTTGTTTTGGCTGCCCCTGCCCCTGCGGCAAATATTCCAACGCCAAACGCTACGGCACCTTTGTCGAAGGCCCCGAATATGAAACCATCGGCCTGATGGGCTCCAACCTTGGCATTGGCGACATCCAGGCCGTGGCTGAGGCCAACCGCCTGGCAGACGATCTGGGCCTGGACTCGATCAGCGCGGGCAATGCGATTGCCTGGGCCATGGAATGCTACCAAAAAGGCATCCTCACCATCGAAGACACCGATGGCCTCGATCTCAAGTTTGGCAACATTGAAGCCGCCTTCGCCGCCATCAAAAAGATCGCCTACCGCGAAGGCAAGCTTGGCCAACTGCTGGCCCAGGGCGTTAAGCGCGCCGCCCAGCAAATTGGCAAAGGCTCTGAAAAGTTTGCCATCCACGTCAAAGGCATGGAGCAATCAGGCTATGCTACCCACAACGCCACCGCCATGCTGTTAGCTTATATGACCTGCGATGTGGGCGCCCACCACAACCGTTCTTGGGCCATCACCTACGATCTCCAGGTTGGCCGCGACAAAGTGGTGCCCGAGAAAGTCGCCCGCATCATCTGGCTGCAGAATTTCCGCCCCATGTTCGACGTGTTGGGTAGCTGCCGCTTGCAATGGGTGGAGTTGGGCATTGACCGCGACCTGTACGTGCCCCTGCTTGAAGCAGTCACCGGCATTCACCGCACCTGGGAAGACCTCGAGGCCGTCGGCAACCGCATCTGGAACCTGACCCGTATGTATTGGGTGCGCGAGAACAAGGGCTTTGACCGCTCTTGGGACCTGCCCTCACCGCGCTTCTACGAAGAACCCCCAAAAACCGGCGCTACAGCCGGCCAGATCACCAGCTATGAAGACGTGCAGTGCCTGTTGGATATGTACTACGAACAGCGCGGCTGGGATAGCAATGGAATTCCCACCCCTGCCACTCTCAAAAAGCTGAACATCGCAGCCCAGGTTAACTAAAATGTTTAAACGATCGTGGCGGGCTTTGCCCGCCACGATCGCCATTGATTGCTCTGATTGCCTATGACCGCCACCATCCGCCCTTACGGCATCCTGAAAGAATATATCAACCACCAACCCCAAACACAGGTCGCTGCCGGGCAAACCATCCGCCAGGCCCTGCTCTCATTTCACATGCCCCCCGAGGTGGTAGCGCTGGTCTTGGTCAACGATGAGCAGCAAGACAAAGATTACATCATCCAAGACGGAGACTACATCAAACTGCTGGCTGTCATCGGCGGCGGCTGATGGACTTGAACGTTGATGCATTTCGGAGAATCAAATCCGCCAGGCATCATTTTTCATCAATCAGCTTCAAAACCTCGGGCAGCAAGACCTGCGTGGTCGCCAACGCCTCCATGGCATAGATCGTGCGGTTCCCCTTCCAATCGCCAAAATACCCCCCCGCTTCTTGAAAGATGGGCGGAAAAGGCCCGCAGTCCCACACAGCCATCACCGGGTCAAGCATCAGCTCAGCTCGCCCCGTAGCCACTAACATATACCCGTAAGCATCGCTCCAGCCGGTGCGATAATAAACTGCTTTCTGCAGGCGTTCCCAGGCCTCTTGCCTGCCATACCGGGCGAAACTGGCCGGGTCTGTAAAAGTCATCACAGCCCTGCTCAGGTCGGTCAATTGCGAGACGTGCGCCCGTCGCCCATTCCACCAACAGCCCAATCCTTCTGCTGCTGCCAGCATCTCATCCAATGCCGGGAAATAGGCCGCCCCCACCCGCACCCGCCCCTCAATTTCCAGGCCAATCAGGGTTGCATACAGCGGCACACCGTGCACAAATGACTTGGTACCGTCAATCGGATCAATGATCCAGCGATGCGTGGCGCCCTCGGTCTCCTTATCATCAAACTCCTCCCCCACAATGGCATGTGTCGGGAAACGCGCCTCGATCTGCCCGCGTACCACCTGCTCTGCCAGGCGGTCAGCCGCCGTCACCGGCGTATCATCCGCCTTGAAGTCTGCCCTTACCCCGGCCTGGTAATATCCCAACGTGCTCCTGCCAGCCAGGTAAGCCGTCTGCGTAATGAACTCCAAATACTGTTCCAACGATTCCGCCATTCAATCACCTCCATGAGCTTCCGATTGACCTTTCTGAACATCCCCGCCCACGTGCTGAGGCAGTTTTCTGCTTTCTATCCACATGCCTCCCACCTGGGTCAACAGGATCGCCGCCAAGATCAAGGCGCACCCCAACAACTGCAAACCGCTCAACGCCTCCTTCAAGAACAACCAGCCAAACAGGGCCGCAAACACCGCCTCCATGCTCAGCAAAATCGCCGCGTCGGTTGGTGGAGCCACCTTCTGTCCCACAGCCTGCAGCGTATACCCCAAAGTAGTCGAGAACAGTGCCACGTACAGCACCGTCCACCAGGCCGCTGCCAACCCATCCCAAGACTGGCGCAGTACCACGCTGATCACCAGGTTCAACACGCCAGCCATTAAGAACTGCCCCGCCGAGAACCTCAGCACTTCCATCCGGCTCGTTGCCCGCCCAACCACGATCACATGCAGGGCCCAGGCAACGGCCCCAATCAACTCCAGCAGATCCCCCCGGTTGAAGCGCAGCGCTCCCCCCGTGCTGAGCAATAAGCCGCCCGCCATCGCCAATCCGGCTGCCGCCCACACCATCCAGGTCATCCGCTCTTTCCAGAACAGGCTCAACAAAAAGGGCACAAACACCACGTACAGGCCAGTGATGAATCCCGCATTCCCTGCTGTGGTCTCAGCCAGGCCAGCCTGTTGCAAGCCGCCCGCCATGAACAGCAA
>CAZWFQ010000025.1:0-18435 GCA_964633225.1 uncultured Anaerolineaceae bacterium | reverse complement strand
TTCTGGCGCACTGTCGGCATTTTCCTTGCTGCCTTTATCGCCTATATCCTGATGGCGGCCTACGGGCCCTTTGTCATCCTACCAGTCAACCTGGTTGGGTGGGCCATTGCCATGCTCTCGAACAACTTGCGCCGCAAGCACAGCCTGCTCACCTGGCTGTTGGGCTTCAATGGGCTGGCGGTATGGATGGGCATCTTGCTCTTACCCGCCTGGGCCTCCACATCCACCCTGTCCCTGCCCGCGCTGGCACTGCGCCGCATGCTCCCCCTGTTCTTCGGGCTGACCGTCACTGCCGTCATCTGGGCCTGGCTGGAACGCCGTATCCGCCAGGAGCCCACCCAACCCCGCCGCAAGCCCCCCAGCGATGCCGCCGATTTCTTCGCACTGCTCATGCTGGGCTTCGCATTGCTCTTTGGGCTGGCCCTCGCCCCTGCCAGCCTGGGGCGCTACTTCCAGGGTTCCCCGGCCGAATACGATGGCTATACGCTGTGCTTCGTTTTGCTGGCTCTTTACTTCCTTACCAGCCGCCTGCGCACCTGGTTCATCTACCGCCGCTCTCAGGTCAAAACCCTGGCCAGGGTCCTGCAAGATGAACGCCGTACGGTCAAATTGATGGGAGAGACCATCACCCGCCACCATGTCATCGTCCAATTCGATGCACAACACCCCGATGGCAGTCTCCGCACCATCACCGCCCACGCGCAAACCTACGGCACCGTTGCCCCCGGCAAAGCCCTCATCCACTACGCCCGCTCTCGCCCACTGATCTTCCTTTTCGAAGGCGAATACTAGGCCCCCCGTTAGCGTCCATCCAGACGACAAGGTTAATCATGCTGCTTGCTCGCACCCATACCTGGTTAATTGATTTCATCAAAGACCGCGAGTTCTTCTCTCAACTCTTTAAGCTGGCTTTGCCGATCGTTGCACAGCAGTTTATCATGTCGTCTCTCAATATGGTCAACAGCATCATGGTCGGCCAGCTTGGCGAGACTTCTGTGGCAGCCGTGGGGCTCTCGAATCAGATCTACTTCCTGTTCAGCCTGCTGCTATTTGGCACCAACAGTGGGGCCGCCATCTTCATGGCCCAATACTGGGGCAAAGGCGATATCCCCAGCATTCGCCGCGTGATGGGCCTGGCACTAGTCATAGGCACTGCAGGCGGGCTGCTCTTCACCGGCCTGGGGCTTTTCTTTCCTCATTTGGCCCTGGGATTCTACACCACCGACCCGGCTGTGATCGAAGCAGGTGCCTCCTACCTGCGCATTTATGCGCTCAGCTTCCCGTTCACCATCTTCACCTTTTGCTATGCCTTCGTGCTCCGCAGCACGGGCAACGTGCGCCTGCCAATGGTCGTCAGCGTAGGGGCCTTAAGCATTGACACGTTGCTGAGCTACACCCTGATCTTCGGCAAATTGGGTCTGCCAGCCCTTGGCATCAATGGGGCCGCAGTTGCCATCGCCATCGCCCGCGCCCTTGAGTGTGGCGTCTTGTTATGGCTGTCTTACCGCCTGAGAACGCCGGCTGCCGCCAACCTGGCCGAGTTATTTCAACTCGACTGGGCTTTCGTTACACGCGTGCTGCGCCGGATACTGCCCGTCATGCTCAATGAAATCCTCTGGGCCCTGGGCATCACCACCTACAACGCCATCTACGCCCACGTGGGCACCGACGCCATCGCCGCCATGAACATCGCCTCCACCTTTGACGGCCTGGCCATTGTCATGTTCATTGGCATCGGCAATGCTTGCGCCATCCTGGTTGGCAATGTCATCGGCGCAGGCGACGAGAAAAAAGCCTTCCGTTATGCCGGGAACGCCATCGCCCTGGCCATGCTCAGTTCTTTGGTGGTAGGCATATTGGTTTGGGCTGCATCAGGCTGGATGCTGCTGCCCTATAAAGTATCCCCCAATGTGGCCCAATATGCCCAACGCATTCTGTGGGTCATCTCCACAATGCTCTGGCTGCGCTCAGCCAACATGGTACTCTATGTCGGCATCTTCCGCAGTGGCGGCGACACCCATTTTGCCTTTCTCTTTGATGTTGGTTCCATTTGGCTTGTGGGCGTTCCCCTCGCCTTGCTGGGTGCTTTCGTCTTCCACCTGCCCATTTATTGGATCTATTTGTTGGTGATGGGTGACGAAATAAACAAATTCATCTTCGGCCTTCGTCGCTACCGATCAAATAAATGGATCCATAATCTCACCACAGCGTAACCCAACCGCCTATTTGGGGTTATAAAAATTGGACATCAAATAGCTTGCCTTTTCACCGGTTTTTGATGTACAATCTTTCTTGTAAGCTGTACGGCTATCATGCCGGCTAATTTATCCAAACCAACCATGGAGGTAATCGCAAATGGAAACACCTGTAAACCCATCCCCCGAGATCACCAGTGACGATAAGCTTTGGTCAGCCCTGGCCTACGTGTTCTCTCCACTCGTGTCCATCATCATGCTGTTGATGGAAGATAAGAAATCTCGTCCCTTCATCAAGTTCCACGCTGTCCAATCGCTGATCCTCGGCATCATCTACATCGTCCTCCTGCCGCTGTTTGGCTGCGGCGCCATTATCTGGCTGGTCATGCTCTTCTTCGCCTACAAAGCCTACCAAGGCGAAATGGTCCAGGTTCCGGTCATCACCGATTTCATCAAGAACCAGGGCTGGGCATAAGCAACCTTTCCGGTTGGTTATAACCGTTTCTTCCCAACAAGGGTGAAGCGGTGCTTTTGGCACCGCTTCACCCTTGTTATTTCGATATTTCACCGTTAAAATGATAGCGTAATCTTACGAGCACAGAGAAGAGACCCGGCATCCAAAACCGGGCACCGAAGGTGCAAACCTGTCTGCAAGGCAAAGCCAGGCGAATCTCTCAGGTAAAAGGACTCTGTCCTCGCTCACCTCTGGAAAGCCGCGTGACAGTCTACCTGTCCGCCGCACCGATGGGGCAAACGCCCGCCGCTCACCCGGCCGCGCGAATCTCTCAGGTCCATGACAGGGGCACGCGGCTTATGTCGTGTGCCTCTCGTTTGTTAAATCCTACAAACCCTTTTTTTTTCACAGGAGGTATTTCCATGAGCAACATCCCCGCCAATTTCAAGTTCGCCGAAAGCAATGAATGGGTCCTGGTTGAAGGCAACACCGGTACGGTCGGCATTTCCGATTACGCCCAAAATCAACTTTCTGATATCGTCTTTGCCGAGATCGTGGTTGCCGAAGGCGATGAGATCAAGAAAGGCGACACCATCGCCACCATCGAATCGGTCAAAGCCGCCGCCGATGTCTACTCTCCCGTCAGCGGCAAAGTTATAGCCATCAACGAAGACCTCAGTGCTTCCCCCGAAATCATCAACAGCAGCCCCTATGAATCGGCCTGGATCATCAAAATTGAGTTAAGCGATCCTGCCGAGCTCAAGCCGCTGATGGATGCCGTTGCCTACGGCACGCACATCGAATCCCAAGGTTAACCAAACCTATGTTCACTCCTCATACCGATGCCGACCGGGAGGCAATGCTGCGTGCCATCGGCGTTGACCAACTGGCCGATCTGTTCAAGGTTGTGCCGGCCAAGCACCGCTTCCCCCAGCTTGACCTGCCGCCAGCTCAAAGCGAAATGGAAGCTGTTGCCGAGCTGCAAACCCTGGCATGGGCGAACGAATCAGCCCGTGACCTGGCCTGCTTCTTAGGAGCAGGCGCCTACAACCATTACGTACCTGCCGCAGTCGATGCCGTCTTGCGCCGCGGCGAATTCCTGACCGCCTATACCCCTTACCAACCTGAGGTTTCTCAAGGCACCCTGCAAGCCATCTTTGAATATCAAAGCCTGGTTGCCGCCCTGACCGGCATGGATGTCAGCAATGCCTCCCATTACGATGGCGCCACCGCTGTGGCTGAGGCCGTCAACATGGCCTACGCCAATTTCCGCGGCAAGCGTGCCAAGATCGTGCTCTCGCCCGCCTTGCACCCGCAGTACCGCCAGACGGTGCGCACCTACAGCACAGACAGCCCGCTCCAATTGGTAGGCGACGCCCCCCAAAGCGACCTGCTGGCCGGTCCCGAAGCCCTGCTGCCCCTCATTGATGGCGATACCGCCCTGGTGGTGGTCCAATACCCCGACTTCTTCGGGCGCGTCTATGATTACACCAGCCTGGCTGAGGCCGCCCACGCCGCCGGAGCTCTCCTGTGCGTGGACGTCAACCCCATGGCCCTCGGCATGTTAAAAACCCCCGGCCAAATGGGCGCTGATATTGTCACCGGCGAAGGCCAGCCCCTGGGCATCCCCATGTCGTATGGTGGCCCTTACCTCGGCCTCTTCGCCACCCGCAAAGAATTCGTCCGCAAGATGGCTGGGCGCCTGGTCGGCGAATCGGTAGATAACCGCGGCCAACTGGCCTACGTCCTCACCCTCACCGCCCGCGAACAGCATATCCGCCGCGAAAAAGCCACTTCCAATATCTGCTCCAACCAGGGCCTCATGGCCCTCGGCTCAGCAGTGTATATGAGCCTGCTGGGCAAAAACGGTCTGCACCAGGTCGCCGAGTTGAACTACCACAAAGCCCACCACGCCGCAGCTCGCATCCACGATCTGCCCAAGTACTCGCTTTGGTCCAGTGCACCCTTCTTCAACGAATTTGTGATCCAGTGCCCCATTCCTGTGGCCGAAATCAACGATCACCTGCTCGAGCATGATATCCTGGGCGGCTACGACCTCAGCCAAGACTATCCCGCCCTCACCAACCACATGTTGCTGGCGGTCACTGAAATGAATTCGCACGAAGAAATTGAAATGCTGGTAGAGGCTTTACGGGAGGTTTCCAATGGGTGAACCACAGTTATGTAACTTGTCTGTTCCTGGCCGCCAGGGCATTCGCTTCCCCGAGCCAGATGTCCCCCTATCGGACCTGCCGCCAGCCAGCTTGCTGCGCGATGAGCTCCCCCTGCCAGAAATGTCAGAGCTGGAAGTCATCCGCCACTACACCCGTCTCTCGCAGCTAAATTACAGCATCGATACCGGCTACTATCCTTTGGGGTCCTGCACCATGAAATACAATCCCAAAGTTAATGAAGAGACCGCCCGCCTGCCCGGTTTTGCCTACGCCCACCCCCTGCAGCCTGTTGAAACCGTGCAGGGCAGCCTTGTCCTGATGTATAACCTGCAAGAATGGCTCAAAGAAATCGGTGGTTTTGCCGGCATCACGCTCCAGCCTGCGGCTGGCGCTCACGGCGAGCTTACCGGTGTCATGATCATCCGCGCCTACCACCGCTCCCGCGGCGACCACAAGCGCGACAAAATCCTCATCCCCGACTCTGCCCACGGCACCAACCCCGCCACGTCCGCCATGAGCGGCCTGCGCGTGGTCGAGCTAAAATCTGATGCCAGCGGCAACGTGGATCTGGATGCCCTGAAACTGGAATGCGACGACACGCTGGCTGGCCTGATGCTCACCAACCCCAATACCCTGGGGCTCTTCGATGAGCATGTAGAAGAAGTCATCCGTATGGTGCACCAGGCCGGCGGCCTGGTCTATGGCGATGGCGCCAACATGAACGCCCTGCTTGGCATTGTCCGCCCCGGCGACTTGGGCATCGACGTGCTGCACTACAACCTGCACAAAACCTTCTCCACCCCGCACGGTGGCGGTGGCCCTGGCTCTGGCCCGGTGGGTGTTGTCGAAAAGCTGGTCGATTTCTTGCCCGGCCCGATTGTTGACGTGATCGACATGGGCGATGAAGATACCCCGCCCCTCTACGGCCTGGTCCAGCCGCCCAAGAGCATTGGGCGCGTCAAGTCCTTCCACGGCCACTTTGGCATGGCAGTGCGCGCTTACACCTACCTGGTTATGCACGGGCCCCAGGGCCTGCGCCAGATCGCCGAGATGGCTGTGCTCAATGCCAACTACCTGCTTTCTCGCCTTAGAGATACCTACCACCTCCCCTACGATCGCGTCTGCATGCACGAATTTGTCCTTGAAGGCCGCTGGCCCGAAGTGCCCGATGTCCATGCCCTGGATATCGCCAAGCGCCTGATGGATTACAAATTCCATCCGCCAACCAATTATTTCCCGCTCATCGTTCACGAGGCCCTGATGATCGAGCCCACCGAAACCGAGAGCAAAGAAACCCTGGATGCCTTCGCCGATGCCATGCTCAAGATCGCCGAAGAGGCCCATACCAACCCGCAGTTGCTTAAAGATGCCCCCCACGACACCCTCATCGGGCGCGTCGATGAGGTCAAAGCCGCCAAAGAGTTAGTCCTCTGCTGCGGTGTCTCGGCCCTAGACCGAGAGTAACACGCACCCTGAAATACTCCCAAATACAAGAGTGAGGCGATGCCCCGGCACCGCCTCACTCTCATTCTCGGAACTTCAGGCCTTGTGTTACAATAGGGGCTTGAAATCTAATTCACCAAGGCTCATCAAGATCAAATGAATACCCTTAATCCAAACAATTTTACAATCATCTCTCAAAGTCCCACAGTTGAAATCCACCTCCCCGATGACAGAGTTATCTCTGGGCCGCGCGGGGCTGCGGTGGGTGAATTCCTAAAAGTCCTTCAACAAACCGAAGACAGCGAAGCCAGCCCCATTGTTGGGGCCGTGGTCAATGGCGAACTGCGCGAGCTGACCTATCCCATCAAAATGGAATCGCGCGTCCGGCCGGTCACCATGGGCGAGCCCGATGGCATGCTCATCTACCGCCGCTGTCTCACATTCCTGCTCGATGCCGCCTTCGAAGAATTATTCCCCGATGCCGTACTGACGGTCGATCATTCGATCTCTTCCGGCGGCTACTACTGTGAGGTCAAGCAGCGGCCTCCGCTCAACGCCGAGGAGCTGGATCGCCTCGAAACCCACATGCGCTCCCTGGTTACTGCTGATCTGCCCTTCTTAAAGCGCGAAGCCGCCATCTCTGAAGCCATTGCTTACTTCCAAGCCAAGGGCTATGACGACAAAGCCCGCTTACTGGCCCACCGCCAGAAGGATTACCTCACCCTCTACCGCATCAACGACCACCAAGATTATTACCACGGCTACATGGTGCCATCCACCGGTTACTTGCGCTGGTTCAACCTGGAGCTGGTTAACGGCGGCTTCACCCTGCGTTTTCCTCGCCGCCACAACCCCACCCGCCTGCTCCCCATGCCCGAGTACCCCAAGCTGCTAGCCACTTTCAAGCTCTACGGGCAATGGCTCAACCGCCTGGGAATCGCCAGCGTGGGCGCGCTCAATGATGCCATCCAGGCCGGGCGCATCAACGAGGTCATCCTGGTCTCCGAAGCCCTCCACGAACAGCATGTCGCCGACATTGCCTCTCACATCACCACCCGCTGCCAGCCTGGTTCTCCCAACCAGGTGCGCATCATTCTCATCGCCGGACCATCCTCCAGTGGCAAAACCACCCTCTCCAAGCGGCTGACCATTCAATTACTTTCTCAAGGCATCTCCCCCTATCCCCTTGAGATGGATAATTACTTCATCGACCGCGAGCACACCCCCCTGGATGAAGAGGGCAAGCCCGATTTCGAATCGCTCAGCGCCATGAATACCCGCCAAATGGCCCACGATCTACGCCTGCTTGTAGAAGGCCAGATGGTCCGCATGCCCCATTTCGACTTTAAGAAGGGTCGTGCCGAACCCGGCGAAGAAATCCAGCTCCAACCGGGGCAGGTTATCATCCTCGAAGGCATTCACGGGCTGAACCCGGCTCTGCTGCCTGATTTTCCCATCGAACACACCTTCCGCCTATACGCCTCTGCGCTCACGCAGTTGAACCTCGATCGCCACAACCGCATCTCCACCACCGACACCCGCCTCATCCGGCGCATCGTCCGCGATGCCCGTGAGCGCGGCTATACCGCCCGTGACACTATCCAACGTTGGGAATCGGTTCGCCGCGGCGAAAAGCGCAACATCTTCCCTTACCAAGAAAATGCCGACGTGATGTTCAACTCTGCCCTGGCCTACGAACTTTCGGCCCTCAAACCCCTGGCTGAACCCCTTTTGCGCCAGGTGCCCTTCGCCACCCCCGAACATATCGAAGCCAAGCGCCTCCTGGCCTTGCTCGAATGGTTCGAACCCATCACCACTGAGCTCCTGCCTGACAACTCAATTCTGCGCGAATTTATCGGCGGCTCAAGCCTCAAAGAATTCAAAGTCTGGAAATCGAACCCATCCTAGCGGAGTAGAAACCAATGACCAAAGAAAACCTCAAGTCCATGTCCAGTAAAATATCCAAACCCACCCTGCGCGAGCAGCGCCGCGCCGCCCGCGCCTCCAAACTGATGCGCCAGCGCATCATCATCGGCGGCCTTCTCGTCCTCATCCTCGCCGCCATTCTGCTGCTTGCCTTCAGGGACCAATTGTTCAACCAGGCCGAAGATGCCGTCGCCACCGCCAGTGTTGAAACCGGTGAAATGATCACCACCGCCACCGGCTTACAGTACCAGGATATGGTGCTGGGCGAAGGCCCAGCCGCCAAGCCCGGCGACATCGTCAGCGTGCATTACACCGGCTGGCTTGAAGACGGCACCCAGTTCGATTCATCCATCCAGCGCGACACCCCATTCGAATTCACCCTGGGTACCGGCAGTGTGATTGACGGCTGGGACGAAGGCGTTGCCGGCATGCAGGTCGGCGGCACCCGCCGGCTCATCATCCCGCCCGAGCTCGCCTATGGCGAAGCCGGCCGCAGCGGCGCGATTCCTCCCAACGCCACCCTCACCTTCGAAGTCAATCTGCTGAACATCACCAGCCCCTAATCGAATACCCCAGAAATAAAAAAGTGGCGCAGCTGCGCCACTTTTTTATTTCTGGATATACCGCTTACTTCTGGGTCGTCTCCACCAGCTCGTGCAAGATCTCTCCCAATCTCTGAATGCCTAACCGGATATTATCATCCGAAGCATTCGAGAAGTTCAGGCGCATCGTGTTGTGCCCCCCTCCCAACGGGAAGAACGAAGCCCCTGGCACAAATGCCACCCGTTTCTTCTCCACCGCCACCTTCATCACCTGAGCAGAATCCCAACCCTCAGGCATGGTCCCCCACAAGAATAAGCCGCCCTTCGGGTGGGTCCAGCTTACCTGCGAGGGGAAGTATTTTTCCATCGCCTCTAACATAATGTTGCGCCGCTCACCGTAAATGCGCCGGATAAGCCAGATATGCCGGTCTAAGAAACCTCCCCGGCTTACCTCATGCGTCACCATCTGGGTGAAGACCGCCGTGTTCAAGTCTGCCCCCTGCTTGGCCTGCACCAGCTTGCGGATTACCTCTTGCGGCGCAATGACCCATGCCAGGCGCAAGCCCGGCGCCAGGATCTTCGAGAAAGTGCTCAGGTAGATCACATTGCCACGGTAATTTCCGCCCGATTCTTCGCGGAATTGGCTGTCTAGGGTCACGAGGGATGGCAAATGCTCCCCTTCATAACGCAGTTGTCCATACGGATCATCCTCAATGATCGGCACGCCGTAGCGGTCTGCCAACTCAACCAACCGCCGCCGCCGTTCGAGGCTCATCGTTACACCAGCCGGATTATGGAAGTTCGGCAGAGCATAGATGAATTTCGGCCCATTGCGCAGCACCTTCTCCAATTCATCCGTATTCATCCCGTCATCGTCCAACGGCACCGTCACGTACTCAGCCCCGTAAGCATTCCAGGCTTGCAGCGCACCCAGGTAAGTCGGCGCCTCAGTCAAGATATGGTCGCCCGGGTTGATGAATACCTTCCCGATCAGGTCTAAGGCCTGCTGAGAGCCCGAAGTGATCAGCACATTATCTGGACCGATATTGATGCCGTAACGTACGCTGTGACGTGCGATCATCTCGCGCAGCGGCTGGTAACCCTCGGTAGTGCTGTACTGCAAGGCCTGCTTGCCTGAAGTGCTCAGCACCCGGTCGCACGCCGCCTTAAAATCATCCACCGGGAACACATCCGGTGAAGGCAGCCCGCCCGCAAACGAAATGATATCAGGTTGCTCTGTCAGTTTTAGCAGCTCGCGAATTACTGAACTTGCCATCCGTTGTGTGCGTTGAGCATAACGACGATCCCACAAAGTTTCCATTTTTTCGTTTTTCTCCTTTTATTAAGTGCCTATCCGAAAATTATTTGAGACTCCGGCCAGATTACTTGAACCGCGGGAAGCGCCTCACCACGTGTACTGCCCCAGGCAAGATCACACGGTCGCCCATGCGCAGTATGCCCAGTGCCTTACCGGCCTCCTTTGGCGCACCCTGGTATATGTGCAGGGCCGTACCGCGCTCGCCGCTCTTCATCTCCACAATCGCCAGCCCGGTCAGGTATCCTTCCTGGTCAATCGCACAGCTTGTCACATTGCCAACCACCCGCCCGCGGTGATCCACCACTGGATCGCCCAGGTGCGCCATGCGCACGCCCTTATCATCAAATGTAAAGCGCACCAACTCAGCCTTGCGCTTCAGCTCACGTGCAATGAAGGCCCGCCGCCCAATGAACCACGGCTTGTATACCTTCACGAAGGAACCAAAACCAGCCTCTGCCACACCCAGGCCCAACTCGCCGCCCATCTCGTGCCCATACAGCGGCAGCCCAGCTTCAGTGCGCAGCGAATCGCGCGCCCCAAGCCCAATCGGCTTAATGCCAAATGCCTGGCCCACTTCCAACAGCATATTGAACAGCGCATCTGCCTGGTCGGGGTGGACAAACAATTCATACGAGAACTTTTCGCCGGTATAGCCAGTGCGCGATACCACCAGGTCAAAATCACCCAGTTTCGCTTCGCACAACTGCGTACGCTTCAGCAAGCGCACCCGCGCCAGTGTTTTTGCGTCGCTGGGCTGTTTGCCAGTCTTGCCCAACGCCATTAAGATCGCCCGCGCCTTAGGCCCTTGCAAAGCCAGGTCCACCCGCATATCGGCCCCTGCCTTGGGGTCGCGCAAGTTGCGCAGGATGGCATTCCGTCCATACGCCTTCTTCCAGGGGTATTGGCGGTCGATCAGCACCCTGCCGTCCTTCACCGCATTCAGCCAGGCCCAGTCCTTATCATCATTCGATGCATTCACCACGATCAAGAATTTCTCTTTTCCTCGCCGGTAAATGATCAAATCATCAATCACATTGGCATCCGGGTCAAGCAAATGGGTATAGCAAGATTCACCCACGTTCAAATAGCTGACATCGTTACCAACCACGCTGTCCAAGAAAGAAGCCCCATCTGGGCCCTCCACCTGGTACACACCCATATGCGCCACGTCAAACAGGCCAGCCGCCTGGCGTACAGCCATATGCTCTTCTACCACCGAGCTGTACCACACCGGCATTTCCCAGCCCGCGAAGGGAATGATCTTGGCCCCCAGGCGGCGGTGTGTCTCAAAGATCGGCGTGCGGCGTATCGCCCCTTCTTTCTCCTCGAACTTGAACTCAGGCAGGGGCTTGCCACAGATTTGATCGCCTCGTAGCTGCTTCAAGCCCACAAAATAGGGCTTGCAAGATTCAATCGGCTCCCCTTCTTTCACCACCACTGGCTCTGCCTTTGATTCCTCCACCACCGTCAACCCGGGCAGCTTGCGCATCACGTCGTGATCAAATTTCACATACCCGTCCGAAAGGTCGCGCAGCCAGGCCGCCACAACTGCTGCCTGTTTGGCAGGCACGGTCAAGCGGTAGTGATAAGCATCCACGCAGGTCACCGTACCATCCACTCTTTCCTTTGGCAGCACCAGGCAGGTCGGCTGGCTCTCGCCAACTTTCAGGCGTTCCACATCGCTCGACAGTGCAAAGCACAAGAACAGCCGCACCCGATCGCCACTAAGGTCCAACACATTCCATTCGCCCTTGCCAGGCTTTTGATCTATATAATGGAAGTGTGGATAGCCATGCTTGGCCGGTTCAAAATCCACGCCTGCCTGCTCCGCCAGGTCACGCACCCGCAGCTTGGCATTCTCCAGCACGTCAAAATCTACCTTGGCCCGCCGCAAGCGGTCTGGTGAGCCAACCCGCCCATGCGGCTTGCAAGCCAACAGCACGTCGGCAATGATGTCCGCCAGGTCTTTCACTTCTGCTTCTTCGAAGCCGCGCTGCGTGATCCAGGGCGTGCCCATGCGGATGCCAGACGGATCTCCGGCCGAGGTGTCGCCGGGGATGGTATTGCGGTTTACCACCACGCCTGCAATATCCAAGATGCGAGCCGCCATATCGCCCGACAACTTCGCCCCGTCTTCTCCCACCACCGTACTGCAATCCAGGTTCATCAGGTGGGTATTGGTACCCCCAAATGGGATGCGGAAACCCCGCCCTTGCAATTGATCAGTCAGCACCTGGCAGTTCTTCAAGATCTGCTTTTGCAATTCATGGAACTGCTTGCTACCTGCCAGCTTGAACGCCACCGCCATCGCCGCGAATACATTCACATGCGGGCCGCCCTGCTCGCCAGGGAATACCGCCCGGTCAATCTCGCGCGCCAGGCGTTCGTCCGTCGTCAAAATGCACGCCCCACGCGGTCCGCACAACGACTTGTGGGTCGTGAACGTGATGATATCGGCATAACCCACCGGCGAAGGATAAACCCCTGCTGCCACCAACCCGGCCACGTGCGCAATATCTGCAAACAGGTAAGCCCCCACCGAATTGGCGATCTTGCGGAAGCGCTCCCAGTCCACCGCCCAGGGATACGAAGAGTAACCCGCGATGATGAACTTGGGCTTGGCCTGCTGGGCCAGCTCTTCAACCGCATCGTAATTGATCTGCTGCGTCACCGGGTCAACCGCATAATGCACCGCATTGAAAAACTTTCCCGAGCGGTTCACCGGCGAGCCGTGCGTCAGGTGACCGCCGTGCAGCAGGTCCAGGCCCATCACGGTCTCGCCCGGCTTGACCAGCGCATGGTACACGGCATTGTTCGCCGGGGCCCCCGAGAGCGCCTGCACGTTGACGTACAGATCATCTGCCGTCACATTGCCGGTGGCAAACAGCTCCGCGCAGCGCCGCCGGGCAATCTCTTCCGCAGTATCGGCATATTCCACGCCCTTGTAATAGCGGCGGTCGGCATAGCGCCGGTAATGTGCCAGCCGGGTGGCGTAGTCCAACGATTCAGCTTCCTTCAGCCAGC
Organism: uncultured Anaerolineaceae bacterium; assembly: GCA_964633225.1. Taxonomy (GTDB): domain Bacteria; phylum Chloroflexota; class Anaerolineae; order Anaerolineales; family UBA4823; genus JAKQIM01. The sequence continues at coordinate 5,359 of CAZWFQ010000025.1, read as the reverse complement.
GTGTTTCTTCACGCGGGTAACCTTCAGCATAGATATTCTGAAAAGCCGAGCCCAGTGCCTCGCGCACGGCCATCGGTGCCTGGCTCTCGCTTGGGATCAGGATCAGCTTGCGGTACTGCCGCTCTGCCTCCAGTTCGGTCAATTCGTGCACAGCCGCATCTATATCGGCCAATTTACCGCGAAACAGAAAATCTTTCATTGATAAGCTCCTCTGGTTAGTTTAACTACCCGAAGGTAGTTGATTAAATTCGATAAAGGAAGAACGCAGACACCTGCCATCCCTCCCATGTGCAAATTTATTGTAGCCCTTGCCATCACATGGGTCAAGTGATTAAAGGCACGCGCTGCCCCTGATGAATTCCAAATAGTCAGTTTTTCGCTACCCGTTCAACCCAATCCGCTATATAATCCAGTTATGCAAACCGAGATCACTTCCCCCTCCCCTCTCTTGACCCATCAAGGCCAGCTCAGCCAGGTCGGCTGGTCTCGCCAGCCCCTGCTCGACTGTAACCTTGAAAACGCTCGCTTCTATGCCCTGCGCCCTCTGCAGCGCTTCCGCATCAAACGCTGGGATTACTACGCCATCTTCACCCCCCACAGCTTCTTTTCGGCCACCATCGCCGATCTGGGCTACGCCGGAAACGTCTTTGTCTACACCCTCGATTTTGCCACCGGCGAGCTGCACGAAGAGGGCATCGTCGTCCCCCTGGGCTTGGGCATTCACCTGCCGCGCGACAGCCGCAGCGGCGAGACCGCCTTTGCCAATAAAGCCCTCAGCCTGCGCTTCCAGGCCGAACCCGGCCAAAGGCGCCTTGACATAGACTGGCCCGCCTACCACAACGGCCGCGGCGTCAAAGCCCAGATCAACCTGGCCTGCCCGCCCGAGCACCAATCCATGACCATCGTCATCCCCATCCCGCCCAAGCGCTTCTACTACAACCGCAAGATCAACAACCTGCCCGCCTCCGGGCACATCACCTACAACGGCCAACGCCAGGACCTCGACCCCGCCAGCAGCCTCGGCTCTTTGGATTGGGGCCGCGGCGTTTGGGATTACCGCTCTTTTTGGAATTGGGCTTCTGCCTCGGGCTTCTTACCCGATGGGCGCCGCATTGGTCTTAACTTGGGCTGCGGCTTTGGCGACCTCAGCCAGGCCACCGAAAACGCCATCATCCTCGATGGCGCCCTGCACAAGCTGGACCTGGTGCCCTTCGATTACACTCCTGGCAAGTACATGCGCCCCTGGCGCTTCAAAGACAGCCAGGGCCGTCTCGACCTCACCTTCACCCCCTTCAAAGAACGCCTCGCCACCACCGACCTGGGCCCCATCCACTCCAAAGTTCACCAGATGTTCGGGCGCTACGCCGGCCGCGCTGTGCTGGATACTGGCGAGACGCTTGAGATCCAAGACCTGGTCGGCTTTGCCGAAGAACACCACGCCGCCTGGTAAATCAGTTTTTTTTATTGTATACTATGCCCATGGCAAAAAACGACCCAATCGAATCCGCAGTGCTGAAGTGGCGAGAAGAGCGCGCCGAGTTCCTGCGCACCCAAAAGAAAAGTTGGCTTTGCCTGGCCGCCCTGTACTGGCCCAAGAGCGGGTCCAATACCTTTGGCAGCGACCCCGCCTGTGATTTTGTCCTCCCATCCGGCGCCCCCAGGCAGGCGGGCATACTTCACTTTAAAAGCGACCAGGTCCGGCTCGAAGCCGCCCCCGGTGTAGAGATGAACTGCAACGGCGGCCCCCTGCCCTATGGCCCCCTGCGCGACGATCAGCAAGACGAGCCCGACTATATCTACTTTGGACGTTTTGTGCTGGTGGTGCTCCAGCGCGGCAGCGCCACCCTCATCCGCCTTTGGGATGCCGAGTGCTCCAACCAAAAAGCGTTCTCTGGCCTCAACTTTTACCCCTACAAGCCAGAATTCCGCATCCAGGCCAAATACTTTGGCTATGCCCCCTGCAAATTCGTCAAGCAAAGTGACATCATCGGCGAAATCGTCGAAACCAAGATGATTGGCTACGTCACCTTCAAGATGAGCGGCAAAAATTGCCGCCTGGAAGTAGAAGACGCCGGCGATGGCTTATTCATCGCCTTCCGCGACGAAACCAACGCCAAAACCACCTACGCCGGCGGTCGCTACCTGGTGACCGAAAAACCCCAGGGCGACCTGCTGACGATCGACTTTAACCGCGCCTTCAATCCCCCCTGCGCCTACACCATCTTCGCCACCTGCGTCTTGCCTCCCCCCGAAAACATCATCCACTTTCCCCTCGAAGCCGGGGAGAAAAAGTACAAGGACGATCACTAAGCGATCGCCGAATGAACTTCATTGGGTTTAAAAAAGTAGGCTTTTTACCACAGGCCGTAGATTGGCCCAGTAAAATAGAAAACAATCATACCGATGGAATTATAGAAAACAGGGCTGCCACAATGACAGCCCTGTTTTTGTTGTAGTGGGCGCTGAGGGACTCGAACCCCCGACCCCTTCCGTGTAAAGGAAGTGCTCTAACCGACTGAGCTAAGCGCCCGCACCGCCTGATTATACCGCACTCGCCCATTTTTGGAAGAAAAATACCTTTTAAATTATCGAATATTTCTTGATTAAAGTACCATCAGATCACAAATTCAATTGCATAAATTCATCCGATTATGATACACTTCAGCAAATGTTTGAACCTTTAGGAGGTACTTATGCCCTATGAAGAACGCATCCGCCGTGGGCGGCATGGCATGTCGAAAAGTTTTGCCAAGCTGGCAGATTACTTGTTGGATTCCTACATCGAAGCATCTTTCATGACCGCCAGTGAGTTGGCCCATGCCCTTAACCTGGATGCCGCCACCGTGGTACGTTTTTCACAGGCCCTGGGTTACAAAGGTTACCCCGAGCTGCTGCGCGAGATCCGCGACAAGGTGCGCCGCGACCTGCTCATCCGCCCCGGCGAAGCCGAAGTCTCCGATTCCGTCCCTGGCGTGGTCAGCCTGGCTATCCAGGGCCTCATCCGCGAGCTAGAACAGACCCGTATATCCCTCAATACCGATGCCGTCGAGCGCCTGGTGGGCGAGATCGGGCAGGCCCGCCGTATCGTGGTGCTGGCCGAAGCCCCTGCCCAGCCTGCCGCCTACAACCTGGTTTACTTCTTAGAACAGGGCGGCTTCTCCGTCTACATTGCCCGCCCCGGCGTGGTTGACCTGGCCCGCACCATCCACACCTCCACCCCGCAAGATCTGCTCCTGGCTATTGATGTCTCGGGCCAATCCCCTTACCTGGTGCAGTCCCTGGCCGAGGCCAGGCGGCACGACATCCACACCGCCGCCATCGTAGCCGCAGCCTCGCTGCCATCTGCCCGTTCGGCCGATGTGGTCCTTGCCGCCCTGGAGCACCCCTCCACCTCCACCGGCATGGTCATCACCAACGTCATGATCTATGTCCTGGTCGAGGCCTTGCGCTGGCGCTTTGCCGACCGCTTCGCTGGTGCAGAGCAGGCCATTGCCGAGCTATCCGAGCGCATCCGCGCCCTTTCGGAATAGCCCGCCCCTGCCGCATCCTGGGAGCTCGAACGTATGCGTTTTGTCCGTTACAAAACCCGCACTGACCCCACCCCCCGCTGGGGTTGGGTCTATCAAGACCAGGTTGGCCCGCTGGAAGGCACTCCCTTTGGTGAATTCCGTCGCCTGGAGGCTAACCTATCTCTCGATTCTATGCGCCTGCTGGCCCCCCTCACCCCCGGCAAGATCATCTGTGTCGGGCGCAATTATGTCGAACACGCCAAAGAACACAACGCCGAAATCCCCGAAGTGCCCCTGCTGTTTATCAAGCCCGCCTCCTCAGTCATCGGTCACGAGCAGGCCATTCTCATCCCGCCCCAATCTCAGCAGATCGAGCACGAGGCCGAACTGGCTGTCATCATCGGTCAAACGGCGCGCTGGGTTGAGCCGCCCGAAGCCATGCGCTATGTCTTCGGCTACACCATCGCCAACGATGTCACCGCCCGTGACCTGCAGCGCAGCGATGGCCAGTGGACGCGCAGCAAAAGCTTCGACACCTTTTGCCCCCTCGGCCCCTGGATTGAGACCGAATTCGACCCCTCCGACTCGCTCATCACCTGCCACGTCAATGGCCAAATGCGCCAGATGGCCTCTACCCACGACATGATCTTCAAAGTTGAGCAGTTGATCGCCTTCATCTCATCCATTATGACCCTCGAGCAAGGTGATATACTACTTACTGGCACCCCCGCCGGTGTCAGCCCTTTGCGCCAGGGCGATGTGGTTGAGATCAATATTCAAGGCCTGGGCACTTTGCGCAGCCCCGTAGCCGCTGACACACATAAAGCATGAACCTCGATATCCATACCGCTGTCCAAACCGCTCTCGTCATCACCGTCCTGCTCATCCTATACAGTTTCTTGGCAGGCATTCGATCCATTCGCAGCGCCCGCGGGCTCAAGTTCTTCCGCATGCGCCGCGACCGCATGGTAGCCGGTTGGCGCCTGCTCTTCATAGCGCTGGTGCTCATTGTTGTCGCCATTGCCCTCAACAGCTTTGCTGAGCCAGTCATCTATGGGTTCTTCCCTCCCACCATCACCCAAACGTTGACCCCCACCATCACCCAAACCGCCACCATCACCCAAACGCCCACCATCACCCTCACCCCCAGCATCACCCCCACCCCCTCGGTCACCGATACCCCCACCATCACCCCCACCCCGCGCATTCCCCTGGCCATCGAGGCCCGCTTTGCTAGCACCATCACCCCCGTTCCAGGGGTCATCTTCAGCCCCCTGGTCTTCGCTCGCGACCTGGATGATAACTTCTTGCCAGTAGAGCCCTCTGAGGTCTTCCAGAACCCGGTCGGTCATCTCTACGCCCAGTTCAGCTACGACGGCATGGTGGTTGGCTCACAGTGGACAGCGGTCTGGTATCGCGATGGCGAACTGGTCAATTTTGAAACCAAGCCCTGGGATGGCGGCACCGGCGGCATTGGCTATACCGATTGGGACCCCCTGCCGTACGAATGGCAGCCCGCCGAATACGAGGTGCAGATCTTTGTTGGTTACGATTGGCAGGTCTCTGGCCGCTTCACAGTAGAAGGGGATGCCCCCACCCCGCCGCCTTCGACCACGCCATCGCCCACTATCACCACCACGCCCACCAAAACAACCTCGCCTACCGTCACATCCACCTCCACCCCCCGGCCTTCTGCCACGGTCACCATCACGCGCACCGTCACCCCCACCCGCACCATCACCCCCACACCCTGGCCCTCACCCACGCGTTGGCCTTCTCAGACGCCCCGCGCCACCGATACGCGCGTCCCATCTCAAACCCCCACCCCGCGCCCGCCTGCCATCAGCCCC
>CAZWFQ010000024.1:34090-49525 GCA_964633225.1 uncultured Anaerolineaceae bacterium | reverse complement strand
TTTGGTAGCGCAGCCAGATGGCAAGCTTGTCGCTTGCGGGTGGACCGGAAACTATCCTGAAGTTGACTTTGCTCTGGCGCGCTATGAAGCCTGGGGCGGCGACTTTAACTACGACCCGAACGGCCAGTTCGAGTGGCTGGCGGAGGGCGAGGTGACGACAGATACCTTCACCTACGTGGTTTCCAACGGCACCATCACCGACACGGCCATTGTCAGCATCACTGTGATGGGAGTCAACGACGCGCCCGCCGCCCCCGACCAGGCCATTATCACCGCTGAGGATACGGCCTTCACCGGACCGCTGGCGGCATCGGACGTGGACGGTGACCCGTTGACTTACAGCCTGGATACGGCTCCGTCCCACGGCAGTGTGCAGGTAGACGCCGGCGGCGTCTTCACCTACACCCCGGCCTTGAATTACAACGGCCTCGACAGCTTCACTTTCGCTGTCTCAGATGGCGCAGCATCGGATGATGGCCAGGTGACCATCACCATTACCTCCGTCAATGATGCCCCGCTCGTGGATGCTGGACTGGATCAATCAGTGGGGGAGGGGGAAGCCGTTCAGTTTGGCGGCACCATTACCGACCCCGACTTGTTAAGCCTCCACGCGGTCACCATTGCCTGGGACTTTGGCGACGGAGCGACCTTCACCAGCGCCCTCACCCCCACCCACACTTATGCTGACAATGGCGCCTATACCGTCACCCTGACCATCACCGACGAACTAGGAGCAGTGGGCGTGGATACCCTGCTCGTCAGTGTAGTCAACGCGGCCCCGGCCCTTGATCCCATCGCCGACCAGTCTGTTATGGCAGGCCAGCCCCTGGCCCTGACTGCCTCCTTCCTCGACCCCGGCTGGTTGGATACGCATGCCGCCGTCATCGACTGGGGCGACGGTGTTACCCAGACCATGCCCCTGGCCAAAGGCACGCAGGCCTTCCCCTTTGCCCACACTTACACCGAGGCTGGCGTCTACAACGCCACCCTCACCCTCACCGACGACGACGGCGGGCACGATGAGGTCAATTTCACTATCGTTGTTACCCCATCTGGCTACCGCATCTTCCTGCCCGTTATCAACAAATAAAACCTTACGACCCTTATGGGAAGCAGCGCAAGAAGCTGCTTCCCATAAGGGTTAAAACTCTGTGCTCTCTCGACTGAAGTACTGCTGCTGCGTCTGTGTGGGTTTTCATCTCCCTGTCTCTCAATCGTCCAACCCTCTCCCAAACTTATATAAATCTCTTACGCCTCTAAGCCCTGTGCTTTTGGACAAAATGTTATAATCCTTCTACCATACCCCCTTCTGACCGGGGTACGGAGAGGAAGGAACATTCCCTATGATGCGATTTGACCGTTTTACCGAGCGCGCTCAAGAAGCCGCTCAACGCGCCGCCGAGATCATCCAACGCTACGGACATAACCAGATCGATACCGAGCACATCCTGCTGGCCCTGATCGAGCAGCCGGACGGCGTGGTGCCGCAGATCCTCGAAGCTCTGAAGGTGGATGCCAAATCCCTGTCAGAGCGCCTGGATTACATTTTGCGCACCAGCCCCAAAGCCAACATCTTTGGTGGCGGCGCCGGGCAGATCTTCATCACCCCGCGTGTCAAACGCATCATTGACCTGGCGAATGAAGAAGCCAATCGCCTGAAAGATGATTACATCTCCACCGAGCATATTTTCCTCGCCATCTTGAATGAGCGCAGCACGCCTTCTGCCCGTTTGCTGGAAGGCGCCGGGGTCACGCGCGAGCGGGTTTATGAAGCCGTGCAGCAAATCCGCGGCGGGCAGCGCGTAACCGACCCCCAGGCCGAGACGCGCTACCGTACCCTGGAAAAATATTCGCGTGACCTGACCCTGGCTGCCCGCGAGGGCAAGCTCGATCCTGTCATTGGCCGCGATGCCGAGATCCTGCGGGTCATCCAAATCCTCTCTCGCCGCACCAAGAACAACCCCGTGCTCATCGGCGAGGCTGGTGTGGGCAAGACAGCCATTGTCGAAGGCCTGGCGCAGAAGATCGCTTCAAAAGATGTGCCGGAAATCCTCTCGGGCAAGCGTGTGGTCTCGCTGGACCTGGGTGCCATGATCGCCGGCTCGCGCTTCCGCGGCGAGTTTGAAGAGCGCCTGAAGGCCGCCATTGAAGAGATCCAGCGCGCGACGGGCGAAGTGATCCTGTTCATCGACGAGCTGCACACCGTGGTGGGGGCCGGTGCCGCCCAAGGCGCTATGGATGCCTCGAATATGCTCAAGCCGGCCCTGGCGCGCGGCGAACTGCAGTGCGTGGGCGCCACCACCCTGGATGAATACCACAAGCACATCGAAAAAGACGCCGCCCTCGAGCGCCGCTTTGCTCCCGTATATGTAGAAGAGCCCAGCGTAGATGACACCATCAAGATGCTGCACGGCCTGCGCGACCGCTACGAAGCCCATCATAAGGTGCGTTTCTCAGATGACGCCCTGGTGGCCGCGGCGCGCCTGTCTTCGCGTTATGTCACTGACCGTCATCTGCCCGATAAGGCGATTGACCTGATGGATGAGGCCGCAGCCAAGCTGCGCGTAGCGCTCTATTCCCTGCCCTCTGATTTGAAAGACATGAAGAGTGAACTGGACCGCTTGCAGGCCGACGAAGATGCCGCCTCAGTGGCGCGGGATTACCAGCATGCCGCCGAAATCAAAGTTGAGCGCTTGCGCCTGCAAGATGAATTTAACGAGAAGCGCGACAAATGGGAAGATGAACACAAGCTGGATGAGGTCGTAGATGTGGACGACATTGCCGGCGTGGTAGCGCAGTGGACGGGCATACCGGTCACCCAGATGATGGAGACCGAATCCCAGAAGCTGCTGCAGATGGAAGAGCGCCTGCATGAGCATATCATTGGCCAAGAGGAAGCCATCCACGCCATTTCAGATGCCATCCGCCGGGCTCGTTCTGGCCTCAAAGATCCGCGCCGCCCGATTGGGTCGTTTATCTTCATCGGCCCCTCTGGTGTTGGGAAGACAGAGCTGGCCAAGGCCCTGGCGGAATTTATGTTTGACGACGTGGACGCCCTGGTGCGCATCGATATGAGCGAGTACCGCGAACAGCACACCGTCTCGCGCCTGTTCGGCGCCCCGCCCGGTTACGTGGGCTATGAGGAAGGCGGCCAGTTGACCGAGGCCGTCCGCCGCCGTCCCTACCGTGTCATCCTCTTCGACGAGATCGAGAAGGCCCACCCCGAGGTCTGGAATGCCCTCCTGCAGATCTTGGATGATGGCCGCCTGACGGATGGGCAGGGCCGGGCAGTGGATTTCCGCAATACGGTGCTGATCATGACCAGCAACCTGGGCACCGAGTATGTGCGCAAGTCAGGCAGCCTGGGCTTTGCCCCCGCTTCTCGCAGCAGCGAAGAGCGCGAAGCCGAAGAGAAGATCACCAAGGCCCTCAAGGGCACTTTCCGCCCCGAGTTCTTGAACCGTATCGACGAGATCATCACCTTCTCTCCGCTCTCGTTGGAAGAGATGGTCAAGATTGTAAGCTTGCAAATGAAAGAGATCCAAGAACGCCTGTCTGAGCGCGGTTTGAGGGTAGATCTGACCGAAGCGGCCTGCCAATGGCTGGCCAAGACCGGCTATGATCCGGCTTTTGGTGCCCGCCCCCTGCGCCGGGCCTTGCAGAAATATGTTGAAAGTCCGCTCTCAGTGCAGTTGTTGGGCGGCGACTTGTCCGAAGGCAGTCACGTGATCGTGGATGTGGACGAGCCCAACGATGCCCTGGTTTTCAAGGAAAAGGAAAAATAGATTGGTGGGAAGTGGCAGGCGATGTCTGCCACTTCCTTGTTATTAGGGGAATGGCTTATGTTATGCCCGGCCTGTAAAACCGAGCTTCCTGCGGGCGCTAAATTTTGCCTGAGCTGTGGCGCACCGCAGCCCACCGCCTGCCCATCTTGCGGCACATCCCTGCCGGCTGGCGCCAGGTTCTGCCTGAACTGCGGCCTGGCTCTCGAGCAGCCCGCCCCGGCTGCTTCTTCCCCGCCGGCTGCTTCTTCCACCCCATCCGACCTTGGCCTGGAGCGCTTACAGCGCCTGGTGCCCAAGGAGTTTTTGCAGCGTCTGATGGCGGCGCGCGGCAAGGTGGAGCGCGAGCGCCGCCTGGTGACCATCCTTTTCTCAGATATCAAAGGTTCTACCGCCATGGCCCAGAATCTCGACCCTGAGGAGGTGCTGGAGATCATGGATGGCGCCTTCGATGCGCTGATCGCCCCAATCTACCATCATGAAGGCACCCTGGCGCGCTTGATGGGGGATGCCATCCTGGCCTTTTTTGGCGCGCCGATTGCCCACGAAGATGACCCTGAACGTGCCGTGCGCGCTGCCCTGGAGATCGTCGCAAATATCAAAGAGTATGCCGCAGCCCTTGAACAGCAGCGCGGCCTGAGCGGGTTCAATGTGCGCGTGGGCATTAACACCGGCCTGGTGGTGGTGGGCGAGGTTGGCTCAGACTTGCGTGTGGAGTACACTGCCATGGGCGATGCCATCAACCTGGCCTCGCGCATGGAGCAAAATGCTCCTATCGGCGGCATCCTCATCACCCATGCCACCTACCAACACTTGCGCGGCCTTTTTGACGTCCAACCCCAGCCGCCCCTGCTGGTGAAGGGCCACGCAGAACCGGTGCAGACCTACGTGGTGCAGCGTTTGCGCCCGCGCACTTTTCACGCTGGCGGGCGCGGCATTGAAGGGATAGAGACCCCCATGGTCGGGCGGCATACCGAGTTGGAAGCCTTGCAGGCTGCTTTCCAGCACCTGGTGGCCCCCCCCTCTTATGCCGACTCTGCTTTAGCCTGCCTCACCCTGGTAGGAGATGCCGGCGTGGGCAAAAGCCGCCTGCTGCTCGAATTTGAAAACTGGTTGGCGGCTCAGCCGGGTGGCTACGGGCTGCTGCGCGGGCGCGCCACCCCCAACCAACAACACCTTCCCTATGGCGTGCTGCGCGACCTGCTGTCAGAGCGTTTGAATATCCTCGAAAGTGACAGCGCAGCCCAGGTGCGCCAGAAGTTTGAAGCTGGCCTGCGCCCTTACCTGGAGCCCGATGGGATCCAGCTTGCCGGGCATCTGCTTGGCCTGGGCTTTGACGACGCCCCGGCAGTGAAGAACCTGGCTGGCAGCCGGGCGCAGGTTACGCAAGCTATCATTCAATTGCAAGCGTTTTTCTGCGGCCTGGCGGCCCACGCACCTCAACTGGTTTTCCTGGAAGATTTGCACTGGGTGGATGATTCGACGTTGGACTTTTTTGAGGGGTTGGTTGCCAAAATGCAAGAGGCCTCCGATGCGCAGCGACTGCTGTTGATCGCTCTAACTCGCCCCACTCTCTTTGAACGCCGCCCAGGCTGGGGCAATCCACCGGGCTGGCAGCGCCTGGACCTGCTGCCGCTTTCTGAAGAACACAGCCTCCAACTGGTGGATATGATCCTGGCGCGCCTGGTAGACCCGCCAGAAATGCTGCGCCGCCTGATCATCGAGCGGGCAGAAGGCAACCCCTTTTACCTTGAAGAACTGGTGATGATGCTGATTGGCGACGGGGTCATCGTTTGCGAACCACCTGCTGCCGGGCAAAGTGAGCGCTGGCGTGTGGAGCCAGAACGGTTAAAAGACCTGCGTGTGCCCTCGACCCTGGTGGGCGTCTTGCAGGCACGTATCGACAGCCTGTCTGAATCCGAAAAAGAGCTGCTGCAGCGCGCCGCGGTGATAGGTCGCCGTTTTTGGGATCTACCGTTGGAAGCTTTGGCCGCCGGCAAAGTCGAACGGCCCTTGCCAGCCGAGCTGGCGGCAACGAATGCGGAAGTGAATCGCCTGTGCGAACGCCAACTGATCTTTCCTCAGCCGCGCTCTGCTTTTCAATCTGCCCAAGAATACATCTTCAAGCATGCTATCCTGCATGATGTGGTCTACGAGACCGTCTTGCTCAAGCTGCGCCGCCTCTATCACCGCCTGGTGGCTGAATGGCTGGAGGTCAACTGCCATGACCGCCTGGATGAATACGCCGGGCTGATTGCTTTCCATTATGAACAGGCGCGTGAAAACGAGAAGGCTTTTGAATGGCTGTACCGCGCCGGTACAGCCGCCTTAGATTTTAGTGCCTTCCGCGATGCCTTGGATCTCTTGCAGCGCGCCCTGGCCCTCCTGCCGCCAGAAGCTTCTACCCGTCGTGCCGGGCTGCTCGGTAAGATCGGCTTTATCCATTCGCGATTGGGCGATATGAAACAGTCCAGTGAGACCTTGCAAGCGGCGGTGGATATGGCGGCTTTGCTGGAAGAATGGGCTTTGCTTTCGAAAGCCCAGAACAACCTGGGTTTTGTGGCCTTCACCATGGGAGATGTAGATCGTTCGAAATCCCTGACGGTTGCCAGTGTGGATTCTGCTCGCAAGGCAGGTGACCCGGAGCGTATGGCCGCGGCCTTGATGAACTACGCGGATTTCCAGGAGACCGAGCAGGCTGCCCAGGCAATGCTGGAAGAGAGCCTGGATCTGTTCCGCCAGGCCGATCTGCCCACTGGCGAGGCCACCTGCCTGCTCAACATGGGAAATTTCTTTCATGCGGTGCACAATTATGACCGGGCGCAGGCGTGCTATGAGCAGAGCCTGGCAATCTACCGCCGGCTGAATAACCGCTGGGGGATTGCCAATGACCTGGCAAACCTGGGTAACGTCCTCAGTAGGATTGGCCAACCAGAGGCGGCGATCCGGCTTTATCAAGAAGCCATCCAGATCGAGCGCGAAATTGGTGACCGTGAGAGCCTGTGCATTGCGCTGTTTGACCTGGGCGTAATTTATATGCGGTCTGGTCAGCTAGATATAGCCCTGGAGAATCTTCGCCAGGGGTTGGTGGAGGCCAGCGCGGCCCAGGTGGCGCGCATCAAGCAAATGACGCTGATCGCCATGGCTGACATTGCCTGCCGGCAGGGCGCTTTCAGGCGCACCGCCTGGCTTCTGGGGCCGGTGCAAGAGATGCAAGTGATTGAGCGAGAGGTTTGGGATAGTGAGGCCCAACCGCTTTTTGAGAAGCTGCGCGCCGCCTTGCCTGCTGCTGAGATGGAGGCGGCCCTGGCTGAGGGGGCTGCCCTGGGGGTAGATGGGGTCATCGAGCGTGTATTGCAAGCCCCCTAACGGCTGCCTGGCTGTCATATATTCTTAACCAGACAAGTAACTTCCCTTTGTGATGTTTGTCGGTGCATTCAGGATATTTGCCATCTTGGAGCGTTTTCCAATTGGCGTTAAATTTACACTGGTGCGTGAATCGGTTTTTTCGCGCCAGGTGATATAAATGGACCGCGACCTCATTGACAACCTGCCCTTGTTTCAGGGCCTCACTTCTGAACAACTCGCCAGGTTGGAGAAGATCTTTCTCCCCTGCGATTATTATGCTGGGACGACCCTCTTTGAACAGGGTTCTCCGGCAGAATTCCTGTTTGTGGTTGTGATGGGGGATGTGGTGGTAAACTTTAAACCGGATGATGGGCCGATGATCCTGGTATCGCATGTTGAGCCTGGCGGCATTGTCGGTTGGTCTGCTGCCCTGGGCAGCCGGCTGTATACTTCGGGCGCTTCTTGCACCACCTATACCCAGCTTCTCAGGGTGCGGGGAAGTGATTTGCGCCAGTTGTGCAACCAACATCCCAGTACTGGCGTGTTGGTATTGGAGCGCCTGGCGACCGTGATTGCTGAGCGTTTGAACAGCACACATGCTTTGGTCATGTCACTGCTAAAGATGGGTTTAAGCCCAACAGAAAATCTGGAGAGATAAAAAATGGCGACTCCAATTAATCAAGATGCATCCCTGGATGAACAGGTGCAGGCCCTGGTGGACAGCCTCAGTGCCTACATTGAGCAGTTCCATGGTGGTTCGGTGGAACTGGTGTCTTTCGATGGACATGTGCTCAAGGTGCGCCTGGGTGGGGCTTGCCTGGGCTGCCCCCTCTCCCCCAATACATTGCACGGCTGGGTCGAAGGTACCATCAAGCAGTTCTTCCCGGATATTGAGGTGATGGCAGCAGAGTAGTATAATCAGACTTGCGCGGAGATCATTACCCGTTCCCCCTATCAGAGAGCTGCCGGATGGTGCGAGGCGGCAGGCTGGAGCGGCGAAATCCCCTCCGCTGGTTGTGAACCCACAACCAACCGTCCTCGCAGAGGCCAAGGCCATAAGAGGACCGGGTTCGCCCGATAGCGCGAGGCTGAGGCTGTTGATGCAGGTCAATCTGCAAGACGGCAAAAGCAGGTGGCACCACGAGCGCCCCCTCGTCCTGCTGGCGATGGGGGCTTTTCATTTCTATGTGTTGTGATGGAGGTCTCTTATGTTAGACATCAATATGCTTCGTGAACAGCCCGACCTGGTGCGCCAAGCGCTGGTCAACCGCCAGATGGATCCGGCACCGGTGGACCAGGTGCTGGAGATGGATGCCCAACGCCGGGTGATCATCCAAGAAGCTGAGCAGCTCAAGGCCGAGCGCAACAGCGTCTCAAAAGAGATTGGTCATTGCAAAGATGCTGCTGAGCGTCAGGCCAAGATCGAGGCCATGCGCCTGGTTGGCGACCATATCAGCCAGTTGGATGAACAACTGCGCCAGGTGGAAGAATCTTTGCACGGTGTGTTATCGGGCATCCCTAACATTCCCGATCCTCGCACCCCGCTGGGCAAGGATGAGAATGAAAATGTGGTCCTGCGCAACGTGGGCCAGCCGCGCCAGTTCGATTTTGAGCCGAAGCCGCACTGGGACCTGGGTTCTGCCCTGGGGATGATCGATTTTGAACAGGGTGTCAAGATCACCGGCTCGCGCTTCTACGTGCTCAGCGGGCCGGGGGCGCGTTTGCAGCGTGCCCTGATTGCCTGGATGCTCGACCTGCATATCCGCCAGGGCTATACTGAAAAATACACCCCCTTCATGGTCAAAGCTCAGACCCTCTTTAGCGCCGGGCAGCTTCCCAAGTTTCAGGATAACCTGTACCACGATATCGAAGAGGATTTGTGGATGGTGCCCACCGCCGAGGTGCCTCTGACAGGCCTGCACATGGAGGATATCCTGGATGAGGCCAGCCTGCCGCGCATGTACACGGCCTATACCCCCTGCTTCCGCCGCGAGAAGATGAGCGCTGGCCGCGATGTGCGCGGTATCAAGCGCGGCCATCAGTTCGACAAGGTGGAAATGTACATCTTCTGCAAGCCCGAAGAGTCTGACGCCTGGTTAGAGAAGATGCGTACCGATGCCGAGCAAACCTGCGCTGCCCTGGGCCTGCCTTACCGTGTGAAACAGCTCTGCACCGGTGACCTGGGCTTTGGGGCCCGCATGACCTATGATATTGAGGTCTGGTCGCCTGGCTTGCAAGAATGGCTGGAAGTCTCCTCGGTCTCGAACGTGGGCGATTTCCAGTCCCGGCGTGCCAACATCAAGTATCGCCCCGCTGAGGGTGGTAAAACCCGCCTTCTGCACACCTTGAATGGCTCGGGACTGGGCATGCCGCGCACCCTGATTGCAGTGCTCGAAAACTACCAACAAGCCGATGGCAGCATTGTTGTCCCCAAGGTCCTGCGCCCCTGGATGGGCGGGGTAGAGACAATTACCCCTTAAGACCTGAGAAATACCACCGAGACACAGCGGCTGAATTGCAGCCGAGCATGCACAGAGTTTTTAAGCTTTTCTCTGTGTCTCGGTGGTAATCTTTTCTTATTTTTGAGACTTATTCTTGCCAGCCTCGTATATCTAGTCATAGGAGTTTGACCATGCCTGAATGGATGCATATCCCGGTGTTCTTCATCACAGTCCTCGTCATGCTGATCGGCATGGGTGGGCTGATCGTGCCGCTCTTCTCTGGCGTAGTGGTCATCTGGCTGGCGGCCCTGGGGTATGGGTTGGTGGCTGGCTTTGGAACCCTGGGCGGTTGGATGTTCGCCATCATCACCGTGCTCATGTTGGTGGGCGTGGTGATAGACAATGTTTTGATGGGCGTGCAGGCTAACCGTGAGGGCGCATCCTGGAAGTCGATCCTGATCGCCCTGGCAGCCGGAATTGTGGGCACTATTGCCTTCCCGCCGATTGGCGGGTTGGTCACTGCCCCGTTGGCCATCTTGCTTTACGAGCGCACGCGCGCGGGCAACTGGCCCGATGCCATCAACGCACTGCGTGGACTGGCGATGGGTTTTGGGTTGTCTTACTTTGTTCGCTTGGGGATCGGCGTGGCAATGATCATGCTCTGGCTGATCTGGGCGCTGAACCGCTAAATAGTCGCTTACTCAGAGGGCGGCGGGATGGGCAGCGCCTCAACCGCCGTCTGCACCCATTTATCGCCTTCTTCGATCAGCATGACGGGAATGTCATCACGAACGGGGTATTTGCGCCCGCAGTCCTGGCAGATGAGCCAGGCTTCTTTGTGATAGGTCAACAGCCCATCTTTTTCACGCACACAGGCGGGGCAGCGCAGGATATCAAGTAGTTCTTGGCTTACCATGTAAGTCTCCCAGTACAATCAATTTGCCAGGCATCCAGCTCGAGGTTCTTCTGTAAAAATGAGAAGTTCATCGCGTTTGCCTGAGGACAAAAATCGGCTGCGTCCAGTTCGTATTCTACCCCAAAAACCGCTTTTCCGGCATCCACAAATGGCAGCAGCAGCTCACATTCTTCGTACATGAAGCATTCCTCGTTGAGCGCCCAATCATAATATGGCAGCAGGTCAGGAACCTGCGCCAGGTCGTTTTTTAGCCCGATGGAGAGGCCGCGAGCATGCGCCTGCTCTGCCAGCCAGGTATTGTAGGCCAACTGGTCAGCGGCAGCCAGTGGGAAGCCTGGGTTATTGGCATAGCCTTCCACGTTATCGGGTTCAACCCCCTCGCAGCCCTTCTGCACCGCCAGGTCTAGGCGGGCCTGCATAATTGGCCCCAACAGGTCGATGCGGCGAATATCCAGCCAACGCTCGCCGGGCCAGCCTTCCAATGGATTGCCCAGCACTTCCTCAGGGAAGTCTTCTGCATCGGGGCGCCAATCTTCGTGGCTGCCGGCGCTGAAGTAGCAGATGACGACCCGTCCGGCGGCGTGTAGCTCATCGATGGTGGGCTGCGGGGCTTCGAACAGGTCAATATCGTACATCTGAACGTCGAAGGAAGTATCAATCGTGCCGCTGAGCTGCCACTGCCAGGTGGTGCCCGGTGCGGGCTGCCAAACTTCGCTGGGCGGGGTGGGGGGAATGTCTGCCTGCCTGGCAACGATTGGCAAGAAAACACAACTGCTGGTGGCGGCAGCCACAGCGGTGGTGATGCAAACCAAAAACAAGCCGAAAGCTGTGTATCGATACAACTTCCGGTTTATTTTTGAGCGCTTAAGGCTCTTCTGATGCCTCGGGGGTAGGGATTTCAGTTCCGGGACCATACTGGTACACCGCCCGCCAGGGCAGGTAATGGGTGGTGATGGTGTCCACGTGGATCTGGGCGCCATCGCGCCAGACAATGCGCGAGACGGTGATGTCAGCGCCTTCGGCCTCCCAATCGACCTGCTTGATCACACCCTTCGACAGGGCGGCGTTTTCTTCATAGAGCGGCTCAGGTGGCTCTACGGTATTCTGCGGCCCGGTGGTGTTCCATTCTACCGATCGGCCATCGGAGGTGGAATAGAACTTCCAGGTCAGTGTGCGGGCACTGGCATCAACATAGGTTTCCATCAACAGCCAGTAGGGGGTGTCATTGGTGAATTTGAAATCCACCACCGGTGCAAAAACAGTCGCGTCTAACCCGGCCAGGTTGGGGTTGATGCTGCCATTGGCGTTCATTTCATAGTAACTGACCCGGTAGGCATGCGCATAGCGTTGATCAATCTGGTAGCCGCCGAAGAAAACGGTGCGGAAGAGGGTGGTGCTCACCTGGCACACGCCGCCGCCTACGCCCTGGATGGTGCGGTCGCCGTAGATGATCAGCGCTTCGGCGTACCCCGTATCCAGGCTGACATCGCCCAGGGCTGAGGCCATCGAAAAGGTCTGGCCCGGGGCAACCAGCAGGCCGTGGAAGCGTGACGAAGCCAGGCTGATGTTCTGGATACGCTCAGCGCTTGAGCCATAGAAATACGATGTATATACACTGACTGCTTCATTGACCCCAAGCTGCTCAGCGGTGGCATCGTTGGTCACAGCCGGGTTGGTATATTCCATATCCAGCTCAAGCGTATGCACCCCCTCCGCCAGTTTCTGGTTGATGAGGGTGATGGTGGTTTCGATGTCCAACGAGCGCCCGATGGAAGCTTCTTGCAGCAGATCAAGTTGGCGGGTCTCATCGTTGAAAATGAAACGCGCATTATTTGGGTACTGCACCAGGCTGGGAGCGATGCCTTCCAGGAAAGTGCGCAGTGCCTGCGAGCTGATCCCAACCTGGTACTGTTCTACGCCGTTCATAGTCACGCGTTCGATCGCCAGCATGGCTGCCAGGGCCTCTGCCTCAAAGGTCCACGGGCCAGGGTCAGATGCGGCGGCAGATGGCACTTGCAAAACCAGCGGGGCGCTCAAGATACTGCGCGCCAGGTCAGCCTGGGCGGTTACATCCAGGATGATGGGGGCGGTCTCAACCACTACCAGGGGAATGATGCCATCCGTCATGGTGGGGAGCTGCACGCTGAGGGCGTCTAGGGCGGCGGGCACATCCATGGTGCGCCCAATCTGCCCAGAACGCACCACCACCTCCACCCCGCTGACGCCCAACGCGGCATCGATGATGGAACGATCCACCTCGGCGGCAATGCCTTTCAAATAGAGCTCGGCGGCGCGCTCGTCAAAAACGAAGACAGGCGCCAGGTCCACGCCCGAAGTCCAGGTGCGCACCCGATTGCCCAGGCGTTCGAAGGCTCCCCCGGCGCGGCCCACGTTGAAGGCTGCCAGGGCAGTGGTTTGCGCATCCAGGAACATGCCCAGCTCGTTGGGGGTGGCGACCCAGATTTTCGTGCCATCCTGGAAAACGATGTGCCCTGTGAGTGGGTAAGATATTTGCTGCGACAGATGCTCAGCGGCCTCTTCCGTCGTCAGGCCAGAAACGTCAACGCCGCTGACAGAAACGCCCTGGAAGATGCGCCCGGCATAGCTCATGCCGTACACCACCGGTACCAGCAGCACAAAGAACAGGAACAACGCCAGGCCCAGTGCAAGTGCTGCCGCGGCCTGCCCAAACGAAGACGGCCGGTTATAAATATAGCCGGTGGGGGTGGGTTGGGTATAGATCGGAGTATTCATAGGCTTCTTCATTGTACCAGAAAGACGTATAATCCTCTTATTCGGTTCCACAATCTCTTCACCGCAGAAGCGCTCATGATCCTGGGCTGCATCAAGGGCCTGGCATTCTCTGCGGCCCTACGGCGCAAAAATAAGGAAAATAGTTATGTACCGCTATTCTGAAAAACACGGCCTGGGCACTTTGGTGACTCACCTGGGCGAAGCGGCAAACCCATTCAATGCCCATGTCGAGCCCATCTACCAGACTTCGACCTTTAATTTTCCCGATGTCGCCACTGGGGCGGGCATCGTCGGGCGCACCCAACCTGGCTATTACTACACCCGCCTGGGAAACCCCAACCTGGAACACCTGGCAAGCAAGCTAGCCTTGCTTGAAGCGTTGGACATACTGCGCGCCAACCCTGGTGTGCCGCCCGAAGAGCTGGCTGCCGGGCAGCTTTTTGCTTCGGGCATGGCGGCTGTTTCAGCGGTGCTGCTCTCGCGCCTGAAGGCCGGCGATACAATCATCGCCCAAGAGGCGGTATATAGCAATACTTTTAATTTCTTACAAGAGCTTGCCCCGCGCCTGGGTCTGCAAGTGGCCTGGGTCAGCGACATCTCACCGCAAGGTTGGGAGGCGGCTTTTGCTGCTTACCCTGGGGCATGCCTGGCCTATGCCGAGACGCCTGCCAACCCCACCATGACCGTGGTGGATTTGCAGACCGTTGCCGAAATTGCTCATCGCCACGGGGCCTGGCTGGCAGTGGATAATACTTTTGCCACCCCGTACTGCCAGCGCCCACTTTCTTTGGGGGTTGATATTGTGCTCCATTCCACCACCAAATTCCTTTCTGGGCATGGCGCCCTGATCGGAGGGGCAGTCATCAGCCGCCACCCGGCGTATATCCATGATGATCTGCGCCTCTTTGTTAAGGTCTTGGGCGGCACGCCCAGCCCCTTCGATGCCTGGCTGGCTAACCTGGGGCTGAAGACTTTTGAGCTGCGCATGCAGCGTCACTGCCAGAATGCCCTGGCTGTGGCCCGCTGGCTGTCTGCTCACCCTGCGGTGGCTGCTGTGCATTATCCTGGCCTGGAAAGTCATCCTGCCCACCAGGTTGCCCTGCGCCAGATGCATTTTAACGGCGTGCCAGCCTTCGGCAGCATGTTGGCTTTTGAATTGAAGGGCGGCCTGCAAGCGGGTGTGCGCCTGATGGAACGTGTGGGTGTTGCCACCCTGGCTGTCAGCCTGGGTAACGTAGATACGCTCATTCAGCACCCCGCCAGCATGACCCACGCCCCCGTCCCTCGCTCCGACCGCCTCAAGCAGGGCATCACCGATGGGTTGGTGCGCCTCTCGGTGGGGATTGAGAACATTGAAGACCTGTTAGCTGACCTGGAACAGGGTTTAAAGGACGAAATCGTTGCGTAATCGTAGGGCAACCGTTAAGCCAGCGTCAAGCACGCTTTCGGCAGTTAGGGTATTATTGTGTCAGACGATGGGCATTTCTTCTCCTCCTTGAAAACGAGAGCCGGGTGGGCGTACCCGGCTCTCACGATTCTATTGCCATGCCATAATTTGCTAAAAACGGTTATACTTATTATTGGATTAATTCGAAGTTATTCTCCATCGCTGAATTGCCATGCTTCCGGACGATTCTCCTTACCCTCACCCTGATTGCCCCTTCACGCTCCAGGCCTTTGATCTGTTAGATCGGCTGCACGATCAGCCGACGATCGATTTTTACCTGGAGAACCAGCAGCAATTCCAAGTCCACATTGAAGAGCCTTTTCAACGCGTAATGCGCCTGGTGGCAGGGCGGCTGTCTGAGCCGATCCGTGCCATCATGAGCATTGATAAACGCGTCTTTTCGCGCTTTACCAAAAAAGACCCTGGGCAGGCTGGGGCATGGGATTTTTATTGGGGGGCCTTCTACCCGCGCAGCAACCGGCAGATGGAAGATGTGCAGCTTTCGTTATGGATGAACTACAAGCGTTTTGAGATTGGGTTTTATATTGGCAGTTATGGCACGGTGGCTCGCAACCGCTTCCAGGAGAACTGCCGCAAGTATGGCGGCCAACTGCTGCACATGATGGATCCGCTGTTGGTAGAGGGCAGTATTTTGCTGGGCACCCAGGAAAATGTGGAGATTGATGCCAGCGGCTCTCTGATCATCAAAAAGAAGATTTCTTGGGAAGAATGGTTTAACGATCCTTC
>CAZWFQ010000024.1:3394-33990 GCA_964633225.1 uncultured Anaerolineaceae bacterium | reverse complement strand
GGAGCGCTGCTGCGCGGCATCGAGCAGGTAGAAAAAAGACCTGGCTCTGGCCCAGCTATGAACCGGTTGGAGCGCCTGGCGGAACAAGGGCACCAGGTCTTGACCAATGCCGCGCGTGAAATTGAAGAGCCAAAGAGCAGCACAGGTTGATTTGTGGGGAGGAAGAGATCCTATGCAGCAATATCACATTGAGGGTCTGTACGCCACCCGGCAGGGGGTGAAGAAGGCACAAAAGAGCGGCCTGGTGCCGTTGGCTTACATCGAGCCGTATGCCAAGACCATCTGGGCCAACGGCGTGGATGAAGCGATCCGTATCGCCACCCAAGAGCTGGATGGCGGTGTGTGGACCGAGGGGCCGCGCATCACCCGCGCCAGCGAGGAAGAGCGCATGCGCCAGATGGGCGCTCCTGAACTGCCCGGTTTTAGCGCTCCCCGGCAGGCCAAAAGGGGGCGCAAATGATGTCACCTACAATGGTTGAGAAGACTCCCAGAGCTTAACCAACTCACTATGGGCCACCACATTGCATAAGAACGACTTGCGCATCTCAGGGTCGCTGATGCGCACAGCCTGGTTTTGCAGCAGTTGGTAAGAGCGCCCCAATAATGCCGCAAAGCGCTCGTCCCCAGCCGCTTGTAAAACCTGGCAGCAGGTCAGGTACACCAGAAACGGCTCGTCCAGGCCGTCCAGGCTGTTGGTCTGCAAATAGCGCAAGATCTCTTCTACATATGCGCTGGCACAGGGCAGGTCACCCTGTGTTAGCGCCAGGAACGCCAGGGCGGCCAAGGTTTCGTGCGTTTGCAAAGTCACGCCAATTTCACGCCGCAAGCTCAATGCTTGTTGGTAATGCTGTTTGGCCTCCTCGTACCGCCCCAAAGCCATGAGTGCATTGCCCACCAATCCGTGCCCCGTTCCTTCTGTTGAACGGTAGTCAATCTCTTGGGCGAGCTGTAAAGTGCGCTGCGCGTAATCCAGGGATGCCTGAAGGTCCCCCAGCCTGAGACTTACCAGAGACATATTGCCCAGGGCCACATTTTCACTCCAGCGTTCTCCCATCTCGCGGCTGAAGCGGATCGATTCTTCAAAACACTGGCGTGCATATTCGTAATCGCCCTGTTGGCGGGCAATATCGCCCAGGTTGTTCAGGGCGCTGCCCTCGCCGCGGCGGTCGCCAATCGCCCGGTACAGGCTGAGTGCCTGCTGGTAGATCTCGCTGACCTGTGAATAATCGCCCTGGTGGAAGTGGATGGCGCCAATGGTGCGCAGGCAGGTGGCCTGGGTCTGCTGCAGGCCGGCCTGAGAGGCTAATTCCAGGCCCTGTTGCAGGCGTTCCAGTGCTTCGTGTAGGGCCGCGTTTCGCCACAGCGCCCGGCCCCAAAGTTGGTAGCCATCTGCTTCACTGGCTGCATCCCCTGCTTGTTGTGCTTTTTCCACCGCCAACTGAGCTGCGGCTGCTGCGCGGGTATAATCGCTGGTTACCTCATAATAATTGGACCAGCGTCGCGCCAATACTGCTTGCAACCTGGCTGCTTCGATTGTTTTTTCATCCAGCCCATCTACCAGAGCCTGGACGGCTTGCAGGTCAGCCGTCTGTTGTTCGCGCATCCCCAAAAGGTCGTACACGCGCTCGCGCGACAGCATCGCGCCAATTCGCACCTGAGTAGACTGCCCTTCAGGCAGCAGGTGCAGCGAGCGAGTTAAATAGTCGATGGCTTGCAGGTTGTCAAATTGGGCCGCAGCGTGGTCGCCGGCTTTTTGCAGGTAGATCACGGCTTGCTTGTATTCACCGGCCAGCTCCAGGTGATCGGCGATCAGGCCGGTGTATTCATCGGTGCGTTCGCCGCCGTGATGGACAATCCATTCGGCCACGCGGGCGTGGTACTGCTTGCGTTCACGTTTCAAAACACTCTCGTAGGTTACCTCGTGCAAGATGGCGTGTTTGAAGATAAATTCCTGTGCCCCTGCAAAGGCACTGCTGCGGCGTTCAAAAATCAATTCGCGGCGCGCAAGCGCTTCGATGGCGCGCTCAAGCGGGTCTGGTGCTTGCCCAGGACCGGTTTTTGAGACGGTTTCTCGTCCATCTTCCATGTAGCGCAAGGTGTCATCCCAAAAAACGCGTCCCACAACCGATGCCTGCTGGAGCACCTTCCGCTCCTGTTCTGGCAGGCTGTCTAGGCGGGCCTGCAGGATCTCAGACAGGGTCGAAGGTACCCGCACTGCCACCAGACGTTCTGGGTCAATTTGCCAGCGTTCAGGGCTTTTGATCACCACGCCATCTTCGATCAACATCTTGATCAGCTCTTCCACGTAGAAGGGATTGCCCTCGGCCCGCCCGACGATCATTTCTTGCAGAACAGCGGGCACTTCGCCGGCCCGGTGCAGGATGGCATTGACCAGGCTGCGGCTGTCATCTTTGGTGAGCGGCTCCAGCGCCAGGCTGATTTGAGCAGGCAGGTTGTTGCCCCACTGTGGGTGACGCTCGAACAGGCTGGGACGCGCCAGGGCCACCATCAAAACCGGCAGATCGTCTACCGCGTGCGCCAGGCCTTCTATGGCCGCCAGTGAACTGTCATCGGCCCAGTGCACGTCTTCCAAGAAGATGATGGCTGGGCCTTGTTCGGCATGGGCGCGGAAGAACTCACCCAGGTAGCGCAGTGCGCGGTCGCGCAGCTGCCTCCCATCCAACACACCTTGCAGGTGCGGACTGGCAGAAAAATCAAAGCCCAGCAGTTGGGCAATGAAATGAGCGCGCATCAAGCCGTTCTCATCCATCCCCAACACACCCCCCAGGCCTTGCTCAACCTTCTGGTAGGCCACGGCGGCTGTTTCGTTTTCTTGGAGCTTGAAGCGGAAGACCAACAAATCGCGCAGCAAGGCGTAGGGCAGGCGCTGCATTTGCGGGCTGGCCCGGCCTTTGAAATACCAGATTTTTTCGGGGAGCCGCTCAAGCCAATACTCGAATTCGTACAGTAAGCGCGATTTGCCGATCCCGGCATCTCCAATCACGGTGACAAGCTGTGAGCGTTTTTCTTGAAAGGTACGACGGTATGCCTCTTGCAAGGAGCGCAGCTCTACATCTCGCCCCACCATGCGCGTTTCAATGCCTTCCAGGCCGCGGCGAAGCTGACGGAAGGTGCGCGGCTTGGCGCGTAGAACCTGGTAGGCTTGCAGGGGGGTGGATTTGCCGCGTGCGTCGATTGTTTCAACTTGAACCACTTCGAACAGGCCGCGCACAAGCTGGAAGGTTTCATGCGAGATCAAAACACCTCCCACCGGTGCCGCCATCTGCAGCCGGTTGGCGGTGTTGACCGTATCGCCCAGGGCGGTGTATTCACCCGTGGTTCCCACCACCCCCAAGAAGACTGGGCCGGTGTGGATAGCAATGCGCATGGCAAAACGCTTGCCGGCGAGCCATTTTGGGCCGGTCTCTTCGATCTGCTGTTGGATAGTCAGCGCCGCCAGCACGGCTCGCTCAGGATCATCTTCTTGGCTTGAATTCGTTCCCCACAATGCCATGACGGCATCACCAATGTGTTTGTCAATCACCCCGCCTTGTGCCAGGATGGTGTGGTCTACCAACGCCCACAGGGTGTTGACGGCGTCGGCCACATCTTCCGCGTCCTGGTCTTCAACTGCGGCAGTAAATCCTGAGACATCTGCAAACAACACCGTCACTTGTTTGCGCTGCTGCTCGATCGGTTTTTGCTGTAAGACACGCAAACGCTCTCGGATGGGGGCTTGTGCTGCATCCACCACTGCATCACCTAAAACCTGGCGTTGGCCATCGAGGGCAGCCAACGCCAGGTTCAGATGTTCAATCTCAGGCGAAACAGGCTCGGATGGGTTCATTCACTGGCGTGAAATCCGGGTAGTTCTTCAGTTTTATCACCAATCTTGACGATGTGGAAAGGCATCCAGGCTACGCCGAAGAAGTCAAGCAGGACATCCTTCTTCAGCGGCGAGATCTTCGTTTCTGTGATCTCGTTTGCCAGGCTGCCCCAGCGTGCGCTGACTTCTTCAACAACCGCATCTCTTTCCTTCTCCAATGCGGCGATGTCGCGATTGAATTGTTCAATGGCATCCACCGATTCCTCAACATCGGCCTTGGCTTGCTCGGTCAGGCGGCGTTTGGTAAGGGAACTGGTCAGGCTGCGTTTACGGCCAAAGCCTAGCAGGCTGGCGACGTTCTCCAGGTGGGTGCCACCCTCTTCCAGCTTGCGTTGTGAATGTTCGGCCTCGTCCTGGCGCAGCTCACGTTCTTCTCGCGCTAGCTTATCTTTCAGCGTGCGCAGCTTGGTCTCAAAGCTGGTGGTGGCTTTCTTGGCCTCGGCGTCGCGGGCTGCGCGGGCTGCCTCAGCGCACTGAGAACGAAATTCAGCCGCTGAAACCTGTGGCCCGGCGTATAACTTCAGCGCTTCATTGGTGCGCACCGTTACCTCCGCCGTGCGGAAGGCCCAATCCACAAAGTCCTTCTCCATTGCTGCCAGGGTCTTTGATTCAGAGAAAGGTGTTTCCAGGGCCGCAAAGCGTGCTTGCGGATCGGGTTTATCATCCAGAGCCCGGTTATCGATCTTGGTGGCGGTATAGTCATCCCAGCGCACCATGCCGCGCCGGTCGGGGTCTTCTACCACAGCAGTTTTGAAGGACTCAGTATCCAGGTTGTATTTGCGGTTCAGGTAGCGGATGCTGGCCTGGGCCAACACCACCGGACGATAAACGATGCCCTGGCTCATTGCTTCTTGGGGATACTCGCGCCCGGCGGTTTTGAAGGCCTGGGTGAAGGTCAGGTTATTGGGCAAGAAGTATTCTGCGATACCAGCCGGCACTGCGGGCCGGGTGGTTGTAAGGGATGTGCTTGCCTGGCTGGCAGTCTGGCGTGCCGCGGGTGCGGGGGTGGCTGCCGGAGCGGCTGCCACCGGGATCGGCTGTACTTGCCCCAAGGGTGCGGCTGCCTGAGCCTGGGCGGGTGCCTGGGCGGCTGTCGTTGCCGGGGTCTCGACCTTTGCCCCCGCCATGGCGTTGAGGGCAGGGATCTGGGTGCGCGTCAGCGGCCCAGCCAGGTAGTTCATTGCCCAACGGGTAGAGAAAACCTGGGGCTGCTTCTCATGCACGTTGTGCAGCAAGAAGATGCGTTTGCCCAAGCCAGAGATCATGCGGTCATACGCAGACCGGTCCAACCCGGCAGAGGTAGCGCTTTCCAGGCCATCTAGCAAGCGCTGCTTGTCCTGGTCGGTTTGCAGCTTGCCGATGAACCAACTGCCTGCATTGGAGAGGGCTTTGTAATCTACATCCACCGGATTTTGGGTCACCAGCACCTGCCCCACGCCAAAGGCGCGCGCCTGCTTGAGCATGCGCAGCATGAGGGGCTTGGTGGATGGGTTGGCAATGGGGGGCAGGTAGCCAAAGATTTCGTCGAAGTAGAGAATGGCGCGCAGCGCTGAGCTGCCTGCTTG
Source organism: uncultured Anaerolineaceae bacterium (assembly GCA_964633225.1). Lineage (GTDB taxonomy): Bacteria > Chloroflexota > Anaerolineae > Anaerolineales > UBA4823 > JAKQIM01. Next base: position 28,539 of record CAZWFQ010000024.1, on the reverse strand, counting down.
TGAGCGCATCCAGGTCTCAACAGCAGAATAGAGCAAAGTAATGAAGAATATGCGCTCTGCTTCGGTAAGGTGCGCCAGGTAAAAGACGCTGTGGCGTGGCCGTCCATCCGTCCCATACAGCAAGCTGGGAATATCCAGCGGCTGACCTTCGATCCAGGTCTGGAAGGCCGGAGAAGCCAGGATATTGTTAAGCAGCATCGCCAGGCTGAAGCGGTCCTTCTCGGGGAAGAAGGTGTTGACATCAAAAACGCCCAACTTGGCAAAGGGCGGGGTTTGCGCCTGCAAGATCAGCTCGCCCAGGTTCAGGTCTTTGCCCTGGCTCCAGGCATGCTCGAAGATGTTTGAGAGCAAGATGTGCTCGCGTGAGCGCACGGGATCCACATCTTGCATGCCCACCAGCCCTAGCAGCGCGGTGACCGTGCCAGAGATCTTCTCTCGTAGCAGCTCGCGGTTGCTTTCCCAGGGGATGGTAGGGGCCTTGAGCGAGGCCAGGATGCTGACCGGGATACCGGCATCCGAGCCGGGGGTGTAGATGGCAAAGTGAGCCGAGTTCTTCAGGCTCAGCAGGCGGTCTGGGCCGATGTCCCAGCTTTCCAGACCTTTTCTCCAGCTCTCAGCAGCTTCAGCGCCTGCCTCTTCCACAGTTTTGCCTTCTCGGCGAGCCTGGTCTGCATTCACCCAGGGTTGAAAGTCCTGTGGCAGCAGATCGGGGAAGTGCAGCAAGAGATTGGTGATATCACCTTTGGGGTCAATCAAAAGGGCCGGCACGCCGTTCAGGGCGGCCTCCTCCAGCATGCCGATGCATAGGCCGGTCTTGCCAGAGCCTGTCATGCCCACTACAACGGCATGGGTGGTTAAGTCAGATGGATCATACAGCAGGGTTTGGTCGGTTACTTTGCCCGTTTTGGTGTCAAAGATACGCCCCAGGTAGAAATTACCTTCTGTTTCGATCATGAATTCTCCTTCCTGAAAACTCCCTTACATGATAGCAATAATTATACCCTGCTTGAGGTTTTTTTCTGCCGTAGAGACTATTCTTCCTTGGTTTTGGCTTGTGATAAATCATCAGAATGAAGATGAGCGGCGCATCGGCGCCGCTCATCTTCATTCTGATGCCATCTCGTAGACGCGCCAGAATTCTTCCAGGTACTGGGCCGCCACCTCGGCGTTGAAGACCACCAATACATTTTCATCGTTGCGGTTTTCAGCGCTGGCGGTGAAATTGTACGAGCCGGTGATCACGATTTCTTCGTCAATAATGATAACCTTATGGTGCATATCATTGGAGTTCCCGTCCAGGCGAACCGCCAGCCCAGCACCGCGCAGGTTGTCGAACTCGGTGCCGGTATTGGAGTTGTACTGGGATCGCTCGAAAACGCCCGCCACCGTCACCCCCACCTGAGCGCGAGACAGCATCGCCGATGATAGATCATCAGAGGTGTAAGAGAAGGCCATAAAGTAAACGCTCTCTTGGGCCCCCTCCACCAGTTCTAGCAAGCGGTCAATAGGGTCATCATCCGGCGAGAAATAGACCTCCAGCCGGGTGCCCTCCACGGTCAACACCGGGTAGGGTGTGTCCGCAGAGCCATTGGTGCCGAAGTTGTCGTCAATAAACCCTTCTTCGAACTCGCGGGTGTAATTTTCTGCCAGGCGGGTAGAACGGATGCGGATCAGGTTGTTGTCGTTGCGGTACAGGCCGCCTACCGTCAGGTTGGTAGAGCCGGTCCACACTTCGTAGCGGTCGATGACCACGAATTTGTTGTGCATCAGGCCTTCGCGCCGGTCTCCCATCACCTGGATGCCGGCATCCATCAATTCCTGGATCTCGTCCTCATCCATGTTCTCGCTTTCGGTTATTAACCGCACCTGCACCCCGCGCTGGTGCGCATCCAGCAGGGCGTCACGCACGCTCCAGATGTTGAAGGCATACATTGCCATATCCACACTCAGGCGAGACTGGTCGATGGCAGCCGCCAGGGCTTCATCGGGCCCGCCCTCGTAATCCCTGGCATTGGGGGCTGTGGGGTCGGTGAAATACACCCACAGCCAATCTGCGGGGGCCTGGGTGGGCGTGGGGGCGGGACGGGTGGTGGGCCGGGAGGTTGGTGCTGGGTCAACTTGGGTGGGGCCAGCGATGCTGGCACAAGCCAGGGTCGTCAGCAGCAGCAATCCCCAAAGGCCCCCTGGCAGCACGCGCCGGGGCGGCTTCATGGCAGCACCCACAGGGCAGGTTCTGAAAGGCGCACGTTCAGGCACACTTCCTTGAGCATGTCACTGCGCCCGGCTTCAATCGCCAGGACGATGAAATCGGCCATGGGTTGGATGTCGCGGCGGTGCAGGGTCACCGGCTCAAAAGCCGCCGCCGGGCCAGGCTGCAGGGCCGGCGGTTCAAGCAGCATGCGCTGCCCCAGGTTGAGCATCGTCTCTAGCGAGCAGTCGAAAGCGGGAATAAAGAAGCGTCGCGGTTGTGCCCATAACGCCTGGGCTTCTTTCCCTTTGTTGCCAGAGCCATAGATCTGGCGCTGGAGCTGCGCCGTGCCATCCACCACCCAAAAAGGTTTGCCACGCCCTGCTGGGGGGATGCCGGTCGCAAATTGCACCACCAACGGAACGGTGCCTTTGCCGGCGGCATCTGGATCATCGTTCAAAGCCAGGCCCTGCCCACAGCGGGCGCACACCCAGGCCACTTCTTCTGGTTGGGCTGGGATTGGGGTATCGCACTTGAAACATGCCAGGGGAACAAGCGTTACTGGTCTAGCCACGATGACAACTCCTCGATCTGTTTACTCATCTTGCCAACATCCAGGAGCGCCTCGCTCTTTTTCTTTTTGCCCTGGGTGAATTCATATTCTTCGCCGTAGCGGAAGGAAGTGTAAGCCTTCCCAATCAATACAAAGCCTGCGATCAATAGCCCCGCCCCCAGCACAAAGATCCCTTCGGCATCATCCCCTGCCTGGACGCCCAGCCAGAAGCAGATTGCGGGGAGATCGATCGCCATGAAGGCGCCCAGCAACATGCCGCCCACCAGCACCGCGGCGCGGTAAAGGGTGTTGCCAGGGGCCTTGCCATATAACACCGTTCCCGTATACCCATCTACCGCCACCTGGAATGAGCGCCCGCGGTACAGGTAGCGCATCACCCACAACGGGTAATACACCAACCCCATCCGCTGGCGCAGAAAACGCACGAACACCTGCCCAATGCGGTCCAGCTTTGCCGTATCGCGAATGCGTCCTTGGAAATCTGCCTCGGCCCCGCTGCGCGCTTCGCTGGTGGATCCAACCGGCTCAAAGACCATGCCGGTCTCGTGCAGCCGGTCAGGGTCGAAGGCCTCCAGCGGCTGGGTCGAGAGGGGCACTGTGGTCACGCCGAACTCGCGCACATCGCAGGCGGCGTTGTTCCAGAGCATATCTTGCACCACGCGCACTTCGCGCGGGCGGTAGTAGGTGGTTTTGTTTGTGCGGACGCGCTTTTGCCCAAAGACCCAGCTCAAGACGCGGCTCCAACTGGCCCAGAAGGGCAGGTAAACTATAAAGGCTTCGCTCAGGCGCGCATTCTTGGCGGCATCCATGGCAATGGCATAATTGCCGGTCAGGAATTTCTGCAAAGCACCAAGCGCTTGCTGGCGCTCGATACGCTTGGGCACCTGGTAGCGCTGCATGCCGCGTTCGCCGCGCACCAAAGAGCGCAGGTCGCAGTAAGGGCACTTGACAATCACCTGCCCCTCGGGGATCGGTACCATGCCCCCGCACTGCGGGCAGGCCAGGCCGTGAAGAGAATCGGAAGCTTGGTCGCTCATACTTTTGCCGCAATCCACAACGCCAGTGCAAACAACACCGGCGCAGCCAACAAAGCCAACACCAGGTACAGGGCAATGCCAATCAGAATGCCCTCCGGATAACCTGAAAGGGCCCCTACCACTGGGAAGGTGGAGATGCACAAGAAGATCAGGGCCGTTAGCCCGCCGATGACCTGGTAGGGCATCTCGGCTTTGGCGGGGAAAATGTTGGCAAATATGCCGCCTGTGCCCGCCTCCACCACCGCCAGGTACTCCTGGTTGTTATAGGCGTACTTAAAGTGATACATGGGGATATGCACCAGGGCGCGCTCGGCGATCTCTTTGCCCGGTACCTGGCGTTCCTCCAGCCATTTCGTCACCGCATCCAGGGGCACGGTCGGCGCCTGGGCATCGGCATCCAGGGACGGGTCATATTTGCGCAGGTCGCCCGCGGGCAGCTTGATGTTGCGCACCTCGCTGACCGAGATGGCCGCGGCCGGTTCCATCAAGATTTTTTCCTGCCCACTTGCTGCCCGGTGCTTGAAATACCAGAGCGGGAAGTATTGAAAGGTGCTGCTTACCAGGCGGGCTTTCTTATCCAGGTCTTTAACAGTCTGGTTGCCAGCCATCCAACGCGCCAGGGCGGCACGCGCCTTGGCCTCATCAAATGTGGGGGCCAGGTACCAGTGGAAGACAACCTGTGTCTTATCCAGGTAAACGGTTGAATTGCAATAGGGGCAGGTCAAGAAGATCTGCCCCTCGTCAGGGTGCAGCAAGCCGCCGCACTGCGTGCAGTTGAAAGCATTTACCGGGGTTTGGGTGGGGGCAAGATCACTCATAGGTTGAAATTATAGCAGGATGTTTTCATAATACAAAAAAGCCTTGTTGCAGATTTTCTATCACTGCCTGGTGCAGCGGTGCAATAATGGCATTCACGTCCAGCGTCAGGAGCTCGGTTGGCGAAACCCAGGCTACCTGGCTGGTTTCCACCAGGTCAGCATGGAGCTGGCCCGCCAGCGGGCGGCAGGCAAAGATGCTCACCAGGCCCTGGGTGCGGTCGCCGTTCGGATATTCCCAGATGTGGGTCGGCGAGAACACACCCATCAGACGTTCCGGCTGCACGCGCAGGCCGGTTTCTTCGAACACCTCGCGTATCACAGTATACGCTGCATTCTCGCCTAAGTTGCTGAAGCCCCCTGGCAGGTTCCACTGGCCGTCGTCGGTACGCTGGCCTACCAGGATCTGCCCTGCATCGTTCAGGATTACCCCGCTGGCGCCTACGCCGATGAAGGGGGCATGCCCAATGATCTGCCGGATATTCTGGATCTGGTCCACGGCATCGGGGCGGGTAAAAGGCGGCGCAAAGGCTGGGGGGGCGCCAGCCAGGGCATCGCGCAGCATGTGTTGGTAGAAGACCGGCATCTCGTTCAGGGGGAGGTCCTGTGGCTCAAAAAAGCGCAGTTCCAGAGTCTCGTGGTGGTCTGGGCTGCCGCCATCTGCTTGCAGGTTCCCAGAGACCGCCTGTCCTTCAAAACAGACCGTGAACTGCTGCACCTGGTCGCCGTTGGGGTAGACCGCATCGTAGGCGGGATCGCAGTAAATGCCCACCAGGCGCAGGGGGCCGGCGCGTAAGCCGGTCTCTTCCCACACCTCGCGCTGTGCGCAAGACAAGATGTCTTCACTCAACTCCAGCGCGCCGCCGGGCAGCCCCCAAACCTTAAAATCAGCCCGGTGCTGCAAGAGTACCTGCCCTCCGGCACTGCGCAAGACCACCGCGGCATAGGCCAAGAAGATCTTATGGTGCCCGACCAGGCCGCGGATGTAGGGGATGTATTCCATCAACTGCGGGCCGTCTTCTTTTGTTCAGATGCGGGCGGCGCACAGCGCTCGAAACCAAATGTGACCCGCTCCCCGTCGAACTCGGCAATGGTAAAGACGCGTTTCTCGCGGTCAGCGCTGGGCTGCAGGGAGGCATCATCAAAGTGCTGCAAATCGCTGCAGCGGGTTTTGGCCATCACCAGGCCCTGGTAAGCTTCAATCGCTTCTGCCAGGCGCGGCGTGGCGTTGACGAAGATGCGCACCGCTTCGGTTGGTTCAAATTCTGAGCGGCGCCGGAAGTCTTGTACCCGCTGCACAAACTCTGCTGCCAGCCCGGCACGCGTCAACTCGGGGGTCAGGCGGATATCTACTGCCAGGGCTGTCCCTGGCAGTGTGGCGGTGGACCAATCGGGTGCAGCTTCGCTGTTCAAGCCTTCAACAGCTTGCAGGGCTTGTACGTTCAATGCCAACTTTAACAATTCTGAATATTCAGCCACCAGGCGCTCTGCTTCGGGCACAGCCAGGCGTGCCAGGGCCAGGGGCTGGCGGGGCGAAATACCCGCCTGCAGGCGGGCCTGCTTGCCCAGGGCACTCAGCGTGCGCAGCAGGGCCATATCGCCTTCCAGGGCCGGGATGCCTGCTTCGATGACAGGCGGCCATTCTTCCAGCATGATCGAGGCCGGGGCTTCAATGCGCTCGAAGCGCACTAACTTCTGGAACAGTTCTTCGGCTAAGAAAGGCGCAAACGGCGCCAGGATGATGCTCAAGCTTTGTAGTGCCTTTTGCAGGCTGGGCGCCGTTGCACTGGTTGCAGGCCGCGCCAGGCGCAAATACCAGCCATCCAATTCATCTGTTATGAATCGATCTAACAGCCTGACTGCCTCACCCACATCGCCGTGTTCCATGGCTTGTGTGATCTCGCTGGCAGCAGCTCTCAGGCGAGAGAGCAGCCAGGCATCCAGGGCACAAGGCGGCTTGTCGGCTGGTGCTTTCTCACCCTCGTGGGCAGCCAGGATGGCCTGCGCCTCGCGCACCACCTGTAAAGCTGTTTTGCTGGCGGGGGCCGCCTCTGCCTCGTTGGTTCTGGGTAAAGCCTGGCCCAGGTACAGCGACCAGCGCAGCGCGTCAGCGCTTTGCTTGCGCAGGGCCTCCAATAGATCGGATCCGTTGTCTTCCTTGTTCTCGGGGCTGTAGAGGGCCTGGTGGCTGCATTCTTGCCCGGTGAGCAGTGCTGTGAGCGTGCTCATTGCCATCAGCCATAGGGAACCGTCTTCTCCGCCCGCACAGGCTGTGCGCCCGGCTTGTCCGGTGCCCAGGTAAAAAGGCAGGCTGCCCAGCTCCAGCCACTCGTCCAATACGCCTGCTGCCCGCTGCAGACGCCCGCCGCAAACCGGGCATGGAAGCTGCAAGCGGTCTAAAGTGGCGGCGTGCAAGTTTTGGATCTTCAATCTCCGGCCAGCCAGTTGTGCCAGCTCATCCAGCGAGCCCAGCACATGGCGGGCCGCGCATTCGCTGCACTCCCAAATGGGCAGCGGCACGCCCCAGCCGCGTTCCCGGCTGATCAGCCAATCTCTTGGTATGGGTTGTGTGAGCGGCGCGCTGCCTGCCTGGTTGGGTTGGATCAGCGTGCGCCCATTCAACGCCTCGAGCGCCGGACGGGCCTGTTCCATGCGCAAATACCAACCCCGTCCCTTGCGGTAGTGCAGTTGGGTGCCGCAGTAGCGGCAGGTTGGCACAGATTGGGGCTGGCTTTCTACCTGGTAGAGCAGCCCGCGCCCCTCTAAGTCTTGCAGGATCAGCGGCTCAGCCGCCCGGAAGTGGATGCCGCGCCAGGGCAAGATCTCAGACCGGAAGGTGCCGTCTGTCGCCAGGATCTCGAAGCTGGGCAGGTCGCGTTCGCCAGCCAGCGCGGCCGCGTGCGGCTCGCAAGCCGGGGTCAATGCATGCAGGCCGCTGCCTTGGGCAGCGCTGGCTTCGCTATCCATGACCACAAAATAAGCTGGTTTTTCAGGCAGCAAGAAGGTGAAGAGCGGGCGGTAACGCAGCCCTTTGAGGTGCTGGCCTTTGAAGCTTTCGTACACGCGCACTGGCGCCGGCCCAAAGACGGCCTCCACGCGCTCGCGCGCCAAAATGAGCTTCTCCTTGCCGCCTTCGGGCAGCTCATGCTCAACAATGACGAAGGTCTCTTCTGGGTTGGCGGCCACAGTGCTGTTGCCAGGCAGCATCCAGGGTGCGGGGCTCCACACCAGCAGAGAAGTGGTGGGGTCTTCTACCAGCGGCATGCGCACATAAGCGGCAGCTTGTTCTGACTCTTGCTGCCCCAAGGCGATTTCCCATTCTGAGAGCGCCGTATCGCAGCGCCCACAGGTGAGTGCCATGCGCTGCTCGGGGTACAGCAGGTCTTTCTCAGATAAGGCTTTTACCACCTCCCATACCGCCAGGATATAGTCATCATCCAGGGTCGAGAAGGCTTCTTCTCCCTGCACCCAACAGCCGCTGCGCTCGAAGAAACGTTCCCATTCCAACGTATACGTCAGTGCAACCTTATGACAAGCCTCGTTAAAGCGCTCCTGGCCGTAAGCTTCAATCTGCTGGCTAGAGGCCAGTCCCAGGCGGCGTTCAGCCTGGGTTTCTACCCGCAAGCCGTGAGCCTGCCAGCCAAAGGGCCGCCGGATGCTCTGGCCGCGCATGCGCTGGTAACGTACCAGGGCGTCTGCCAGCAGGTAAGGCCGCGCTTCGGTCAATCCGGGGCGAGAGAAAGCCGCCGGAGGCTGCTCAAGCAGCAGGTACTCAGGGGTCGATGTGGGCTGGGAGGCCTTCTGAAAGATATGGTGGCTCTTCCAAAAGCGCAGGGTTTCTTCTTCTTGCAGGTTGACCTTGAATGGGGAGGGGTGCATTTTGAACATAAAATGATTATCCTATAGTCGGGCAAGGGCGTCAACTAAAAAGGGGGTGACTCAAAGCCATGTTCGGTATATACTATAAAAACAAACCTGAAAGGAGGACGTTATGAAAATCCTTGTTTATGGCGCCGGCCCTTTGGGCAGCCTGTTCGCTGGACGCTTGGTAGAAGCCGGGCATGATGTTTCGCTCTTGGCACGTGGCAAACGTCTGGATGATCTGCGCCAGTACGGCCTGGTATTAGAAGATGTACAGACTGGTGAGCAGAGCATTACCCACCCCAACCTGGTTGACCACCTGGGCCCAGAGGACGCTTATGACCTGGTGCTGGTCATCATGCGCAAGAACCATGTGTACGGGGTTCTGCCAGCCTTGCAGGCCAACCAGCACACCCCCAATGTGCTATTTTTGATGAACAATGCTGCCGGGCCGGGCGAGTTCGTTGCTGCGCTGGGGATGAAGCGCGTCCTGGTGGGTTTTCCCAGCTCGGCTGGCTACCGCAAAGAACATATCATGTGTTACCTGGGCGGCTCTGAGAAGCGCCTGGTCTCCATCCCCATTGGTGAGGTAGATGGCAGCATCACCGAGCGTACCTGGATGGTGGCCGATGCCCTGGCAAGCATGTACGGCTACCAGGTGGAGATCCACACAGATATGGATGCCTGGCTTAAGACCCACGCCGCGCTGCTCATGCCCTCTCTGGCGGCGGCGCTCTATGCTTGCGGAACAGATAATTACCGCCTGGCGCGCACGCGCGACGGTGTGGTGCTGGGGGCACGCGCTATTCGAGAAGGGTTTAAGGTGCTGCGGGCATTGCACGTGCCCATCGTTCCCAAGACCATGAAGCTCTTCCAACTGCTGCCCGAGCCGCTGCTGGTGCCGTATGCCCAGCGCTTGCTGCAAGCCAAGACGATGGAGACCGCCCTGGTGGGGCATGCCCTGGCTGCTCGGGATGAGATCAAGCACCTGGCAGATGAATTCCTGGCCCTGGCTGCGCAGGCCGATGTGCCCATTCCCAGTATCCGACGCCTGTATCCCCATCTTGATCCTGCCACACCGCCCATCCCCGATGGCTCGGCTGAAATCCCCCTGGATTGGCGCAGCACAGCCGCCTTCCTGGCAGGGGCGGCGGGGTTCATCGCTTTGGGGATTGTGGTGGCAAAAGCCCTCACCGGCAGAAACCGGGAATAAACAGGCGCGTCTCAAAGCGTCAGATCCGTGTCAGCGGCGAGGCCGGTTGGCACCTGTTATGATTCTGCCGGTTTGTGCTACAATCCATGCATGACAAATAATCTTGATCTTGGTTACCAGCTTGCAGAACGGCGTTACCCCCACGCACCGGGCTACCCCCGGGTGGACATTTTCCTCCGCACGGCCCCCAGTTGGCATCATTTTGACCCTGAAGCCGTAGGCCTATTGGTTTGCGACCCAGGCTCGGGGGGCGAGGAACACGTGGTGCATCCCCTGACCATTTACCATCCCTGGCCTGGTGAAAAACATTACCAGGTGCTGCCCGGCCCAGTCGACCTGATTGATCGTAAGGGTCACAAGCGCGATATCTTTATCTATGGTGGAAGGCTTACCATCGAATCTGGCGACGAATTGACGATCTGCACCCTTGAGTCGCCGGCTCCGATATTGGTGGAAGAAAGTATGGATACCGTGGCCCGCTTGTTGGCTGAAGAGACCGAGATCATCCTGGCCCAACGCCGCTCAGCCTGGCTGCCAGGACTGGAAGATTACGAACAGCGCTTGATCCAGGTGCGTCCCGACCTGCTGTACGCAGTTTGCATGAAGACCCTGCGCGAACGTTTCTTAGATATGCGCCAGAACGGCGAAGAATCTGTTCAGGATTTTTGTAACTTTTTACGCGGTGAGATTTCTGCCCTCGATGAACAAGGCGAGTGGCCCATCATCCTACCGAATATTGAAGACATACTCTAGCTATTGATTCTCTCCATATTTATGAGATAATAAGATCATGGTCCGTTTTTCTTAGTGGAGGGCTAGAGAGATGGCTTCCAATCCGAAAACTTTGATGGATTTGAAAACTTACCTGCTGGCAGGGCGGGCAGAGATTGACATCCTGAACTATTACAAGGGTGTGCCTTTCTTGTGCAAGGCAGCTTTTCCTAAGATCGTCGAAGAAACCATCAGTTTCACACTCCAAACCCCCAACTCAATCTTGCTTCACCCGGGCGGGGTCACCACCTTGCTGAGCGATGGCTTGCTTGACCCTATCTTGGCGCACGTGCGCTCCTTTGACGTGCTGACCAGTGTGGTTGAGTTGGTTGATTTTACGTATACCCCGCCGCGCATTGGTAACCGGCGCGAGGTGCGGGTGGAACCCGAAGCCATGATCCCCGTAGCGATCACGCGTGGCAGCCAGGAATACCAGGGCATGTTGTGCGATGTCTCTATGGGCGGCGCCGGCATTCATGTCGAAGATGCCGAGCTGTTCAAGCGCGGTGAAACCATTCGCGTGGCCTTTACCTTGCCCAACGGGCAGGCCCGGCAAAGCGGTCAGATCGTGCGCTCTTCGGAGGAGGATGACACCTGCCGCCTGGCGCTTAATTTTACCGGCACATCCCCCGATCAACCCCTGGTGATGCGCTATATTTTTGAGCGGCGCGAGCAGATCCGCTCTGAAGTCATCCGCATGTATGAGACGGCCTTAAAACAGGCCCGGCAGTAAAATTCATCTCTCAAACCATCCCTGGAGGTAGAAAAATGGACGCACATCCTGCCCATGTTTTGGGTATTGATATTGGCGGCTCAGGCATCAAGGGCGCGCCGGTAGATATTCACACGGGAACCCTGCTCAGCCCGCGTCATCGCTTGCCCACCCCCGACCCAGCCAAGCCGGGTAAGGTGGCTGAAGTGGTGACTGAGATCGTGCGCCATTTTAATTGGGATGGGCCAATCGGCTGCGGTTTCCCCGGCGTGGTACGCTCGGGCGTCACCCTGACTGCCGCCAACGTACACAAACTTTGGGTGGGGGCAGATGCCGCGGCACTGCTCAGCCAGGCGACTGGCTGCCCGGTGCATATGGTCAATGATGCAGATGCTGCTGGGATGGCAGAGATGACCTTTGGGGCTGGCAAAGATCACCTGGGTGTAGCGCTGTTGGTTACGGTGGGCACCGGGTTGGGCACGGCGCTTTTTGTGGATGGCAAGCTGGTGCCCAATACCGAGCTGGGGCACATTGAGATCGAAGGACATGATGCCGAGTGGCGCGCCTCAGATGCTGCTCGCAAGCGCGAGGATCTTTCGTGGAAAAAGTGGGCCGCCCGCCTGGATACGTACCTGCACACCCTCGAGCGCCTGCTGTGGCCTGATCTGATCATCTTGGGTGGCGGGGCGGTCAAGAAACAGGCAGAATTCCTGCCGCTGTTGACCCTCTCCACGCCGGTTGTCCCGGCGCAGTTGGGCAACGATGCCGGGATCGTGGGGGCGGCCCTGGCAGGGGCAGTTTCTTAACGGCAAAAGTTCTTGCTGGTTCGATCTGCTTTTACAGCTTCTTCGCCAGGAAAATGAAGTTTTCTGTCTCGGCGGTGTAGGATGAGCCGTCGAATTCGCCATACGTCGCTTCAATAGCTAATCCGGCATTGCGCACCTCTTCCAGATAGCGCTCGGCTGCAACCAGCTCGTGGGTCACATTCACGCTGGTGCGTTGGACGGCCCCGTCTGGCAGCATGTGGTCGTAGTGCCAGGTGACGGTGAGCCGCTCTTTACTGCGTTTCCATGCGCTGCTGACTTGCACCGGGTCGCCGCTCAGGGGATGTTCGAATTCATCTTCCACTTCTGGCTTAGCATTGGCTGGTAGGTCTATCAGCACCTGCGGATTGGGCACGCTGACAGCCAGCAAGCCGCCGCTGCTCAGGTGCCGGGTGATGCACAGCAGGGCCTGGCTGCGCGTTTCGGCATCCAGGGTGCTCCAGGTGTTGCAGGGCATGATGATGAGGGGAAACTGCATATCCAGGTTGAAATCGCTGAAATCAGCTTCCAGTAAGTGCGGGGCAGGCAGCACATTGGGGCTCAAATTGCCCTGCAAGAAATCGAGCATCTCGGGGTCTTTGTCGATACCCCAGGTGGCATACCCGGCCTCTGCCAGGGGGATCAGCACCCGCCCGGTGCCGCAGCCCAGCTCCAGCAAGGGGCCTCCCTGCCGCTCTGCCAGGCCTTTCCAAAATGGCAAATCTTCCACATCGAGCCCGTAATGGGCATGGAAATATAATGCTAACATGAGCCTCCTTTGCAGCCCATATCTCGCCGCCGGCTGTCTGAAATTTTTAATAGCTTCTTGCGCGTTTAGATGCCTATATTTAACCACAAAATAACAGGATGCACAGGCTGAAGAGCGGTTTATCCCCTCACCCGCCGCAGCAAAGCATTCAGCAGGCCGCGCGCCTCAGGCACTCTCATCCCCAGCACTGCCAGGGCATAGACCAGGCCCCCCAGGCCTACGCCGCCCAAGACGGTCAGCCAGGCAGGCCAGGCAGCGCTCAAGGCCAGCCAACCCCACAACACCAGACCCATCAACAGTGCTGCCGCCGCTGCCTGTACCGCCCCGGCCCACACTGAGGGCGCCTGCTCGCCGGAGGCTTGCCTGGCCTGGCTGCCCGGTTCAGAAGCCAGCCGCCTGCGCATCATCACCAATAGGCCGGCTGCTTCCAGGGCAGTAGCCAGCGAGTTTGCCAATGCCAACCCACCGTGCGGCATCCAGCCGGCCTGGGCGAACCAGGCTGAAAAAAGCAGGCTAAAAACTATGTTCAGGGCCATGGCCAGCGCACCCACCAGCACGGGGGTGCGGGTATCGTGCAGGGCGTAAAAGGCACGCGCCAAAATCTCGACCAGAGAATGCCCCACCAGCCCAGCCGTGTACCAGAGCAGTGCCCAGGCTACCAGTTCAGTGGAGTGGGCGGTGAATTCTATGCCGTCTTCATATAAAAATTGGATCAATGGGAAGCGCAGCAGGATCAGACCCACCGTGGCCGGGATTGCTAACAGCAGGATGCCCCGCAAGGTGCCCGCCAGTGCGCTGCGCAGCTCATTGATCTTGCCCAAGGCGGCCTGGGCCGAGAAGGTGGGCATGGCGGCGATGGCAATCGATTGGGCAATAGCCGTTTGCGGCATGAGCATCAACGTAAACGCCAGGGTGATGGCCGAGACGCTGCCCTCTGGCAAAGATAGGGCAATGATGGTGTTGACAATAAAGTTCAACTGCACCACTGCCACACCCAACAAGCGCGGCCCCATCAGCAGCAGCACCTGGCGCACCTCGGCCATGCGCAGGCCCAGGGTGGCGCTGTACCGGCCGCCCAGGCGCAGCAAGCCGGGCATCTGCACCAGCAGGTGCAGGGCTGAGCCTATCAAAGCACCCAGGGCCAGGCGTTGGATGCCCCACTCTTGCGGCAAGAGCAGCACCCCACCGATCTGCCCCAGTGAGTACATGGCTGGGGCGATGGCAGGCAGCCAGAAGCGCTGGTGGGCATTCAGAATGCCCATCACCAGGCCGCTCAAGCCAAATACCACTACCGTGGGCAGCAGGATGCGCAGCAAGGAGATCGTCAGAACCTCTTGCCCGATCGGCATCTCGGGCGCCAGCACAAACAGGCCGTGCCGCACCAAGACCGGCGCTGCCAGGGCCGCCAGCCCTGCCGCCAGGGTCAATACAGCCAGCAGCAGGTTGGCCACTGCCGAAGCCAGCTTCCAGGCGCGGGCCTGGTGCTCTTGCGCCAGCAGCCCGGTGAAGGTGGGAATGAAGGCCGACCCCAAGGCTCCCCCGGCCATCAGGTTGAAGAGCATCTCGGCTACCCGGTTGGCGGCGTTGAATGAATCCAACTCCAGGCTGGTGCCGAAGGCGCGGTAGATGATGATCCCGCGCACCAAGCCCGCCAATTGTGTGAATAAGAAAGCCACCATCACGGTTCCCGCGGCGCGGGCGATCTGGCGGCTGGCAGGTTGGGGCTGAGAAGTGCTGTTGGTCATGGGGCTGATTATATCCGTAAAAGCGGGGGTTTTACCGCAGAGACGCAGAGAAAAACAACATAACGCGAACAGTAACGCAAAGCCGCCAGGAAGCCAGGGCGCGAAGAAAAAGCTTTATCAACCTTTGTGAGCTTTAGGTCATTGCTACTTTGCGTTCGATCTTTGTAGAAAAACTCGGCGCACGCTGCGGCTCTGCGGTAGAAGGGGTGATATACTTCCAGAAACATGATCACCTTCCAAAACGTGACCTTCACCTACCCTGGCGCCAGCCGCCCGGCCCTGCAAGATGTCAGCCTGCACATCCCCGGCAGCGCACTCTGCCTGGTTGCGGGGGCTTCAGGCTCGGGCAAATCGACCCTCCTGCGCTGCATCAATGGCCTGGCCCCGCATTTCAGCGGCGGGCGTATGGCAGGGAGCATTACCGTGGATGGGTTGGATCCGGTGCGTCTTTCGCCTCAGGGCATGAGCCGGCACGTGGGTTTCGTTTTCCAGGACCCCGAGGCGCAGTTCGTGGTCGACCAGGTGGAGGATGAGATTGCCTTTGCCCTCGAGAACCAGGCCATGCCGCCGCCCGAGATGGCCCAGCGCGTGGGCGAAGCGCTTGACCTGCTGGAGCTGCGGCCCTTGCGCCGCCGGCGGTTGGAGACGCTTTCAGGCGGCGAGCGGCAGCGGGTGGCGATTGCCGCCGCCCTGGCCCTGCGCCCCCAGGTCTTGGTGCTCGATGAGCCCACCTCGCAGCTCGACCCGCACACTGCTGAAGAGGTGCTGCAAGCCCTGCTGCGCCTGAACAACTCCTTGGGGCTGACCGTTGTATTGGCTGAACACCGCCTGGAGCGTGTCTTGCCCTTTGCCAGCCAAATGCTTTACCTGTCCGCCAGTCAGCCCGGCCTGGTTTCTGGCCTGCCGCGCGATGTGCTGGCGCAGGTTGCGCTCAACCCGCCCTTGGTGGCGTTGGGCAAGGCCATGGGTTGGCGCCCCCTGCCGCTGACGGTGGAGGAGGCGCGGGCGCATTTAAAAGCAGTCGAACTGCACCCACCGGAAGAATTCCTCCCGCCGGCTACAGTTCAACCCAATACCACAACCCAGCCCTTCATCCAGGCTGAGGGGCTGGGCGTCTCATATGGTGACTTCTACGCGCTGAGAGACGCCAGCCTTTCCCTCTTCCCCGGGCAGATCGCCGCCCTGCTGGGCCCCAACGGGGCCGGTAAGACTACCCTCCTGCGCTGCCTGGTGGGCTTGCTGCGCCCTCAGCAGGGGCGGGTGCTGGTTGCCGGGCAGGATATTGCCGGGCAGGATACGGCTGATATCTGCCGCCGGGTGGGCTACCTGCCCCAAGACCCCAACGCCCTGCTCTTCGCCGATAGCGTGCTGGATGAACTGCTGGCCACGCTGCGCAATTTTTCCTCACCTGCCGGGCGAAGGAAGAAGCCTGAAGCGGCGCTCTCTACCGCAGCGGTCACAGCCGATCCAAAGGCTGTTGCTTTGACTTTGCTGGAGCGCCTGGGCTTGAGCAGCCTGGCAGCGGCCTACCCGCGTGATTTGAGCGCCGGAGAGCGCCAGCGGGCCGCCCTGGGGGCTGTGACCGTGACCCATCCTGCCGCCCTCCTGCTCGACGAGCCCACGCGCGGCCTGGATTACGCCGCCAAGCGCACCCTGGCCTCTTTGCTGCAAGGTTGGCGCGATGAGGGCATGGCCATTTTGCTGGTGACGCACGATGTGGAACTGGCCGCCGCCGCGGCTGACCGGGCCATCCTGATGGAAGCTGGTACAATTACCGCTGACGGCCCGGCATTTGAAGTGCTTAGCCGCTCGAAACACTTTGTGCCTCAGGTGGCACAGGTGTTTTCAGAAATCTATCCATCTTTGTCCCCAGAAGACCCAGGAATGGAGGTAAAAGCGCATGCTTTCCAGGAGTAAATGCAGTGCCATTGTCATAGCCGTTGTTGCCAGCCTCGTATATGCGGTCATATACCTGCTCGTGTTTTTAGGAATCCATTACTGGGCTCATGGCAGCATCCCCCCGATACAAGCAGAGCTTAATGCCACGTCCTCGTGGGCGTTGGCTGCTGTGGCTATGCTCATCATCATTGCGATCATCGCCTTCGGTGCGTTCGTCATCTATAAGCTGAAGGATGATGTGTATTATGGGATTGGTGGGCTCCTGCGTTGGGTCTGCCTGGCTTTGTTCTGCGCGTTCGTATCGGGGTTGAGCAGCTTGATCGAAGAGACCTCGCCCGTCGTTGAGACGCTGAAATCGCTCTTTGAGCTGATCATCGCTTTGATGGCCTATTCGGTCGTCTTCAAGGTTCTGCCCTCCGGTGCCAGGAAAAAAGCCTGACCAGAAGCCGGCATGAAGCTTCTAAAAGAAATCTTCCGCCGGCAGGTTTTGCCCCGCCGGCAGCCTGTCAATCCCAATAGCCGGGCCATCACCCGCCAGGCAGTCAGGGGCATTATCCTGGATGGGGATCAGGTGTTGATGGTTTATTCGGCTCAAAATGGGGATTACAAGTTTCCGGGCGGTGGGGTGCAGGAGGACGAATCGCATGCTCAAGCTTTGCACAGAGAGATCCTGGAAGAATGCGGGGCCCATATCGCTGGCCCGATGCAGCCGTTTGGGAAGGTGATCGAATATGACATCCCGCTCGAACCGGAGTACGACGTATTCCAGATGACTTCTTATTATTACCTGTGCCAGGTCGAGGGGGCGCTTGGCGAGCAAAGCCTGGATGCCTACGAGCAGGATCTGGGCTTTACCCCGCGTTGGGTGAGCATCGACCATGCCATCCAATGCAACGCGGCCCTGGTGCAATCCGCTCCCCCAGGCCTGCCGCGTTGGGCCAAAAGGGAGCTGTTGGTGCTGGAATTGGTCAAGGCAGGCTTGATCACCCATGAAGACCAATGACTTTCTCGGTAACACCTGGGAGATCGACTGCATGGGCTGCGCGATTTGTGATGGCTCCATGCAGGTTCCGGGCGGGTTCATCTATAAGGGTTCCTATTTCTGCGTGCACCAAGACCCGCTCATCCCCCTGCCGGGTTTTCTGGTCATCGCCTCGTTAAGACATATCCGCTCGTTGGCAGAGATGGATGCGGCTGAGTATGAGGAGTTTGCCAAGCTCTTGCGGGCCGCTCATACTGCCATCAAGGCCGTCACCCATATCGAGCACTTGACCCTCATCCAAGAAGAAAGCTCTAACCACTTTCACCTATGGTTCTTCCCCTGGACACAAGCCGTCCTGGATCGCTACGGCGCACCTTCCCTGGCAAAGGTGCGCGCCATCATGGCCGATTATCGCCAGCAGCCGCTGGACGATGCCGGTTGGCAACCGTTGAAAGAATCGATTGAAGAGATGAGGGCGCTGCCGGTGTGGAGGGCGGCATGAAGCTTCTAAAGGAAATCTGCCGCCGGCATGAATTTCATTCAGAAGTTTGCCGCTCCACTGTCCAACTGATATAATTAACCTATGTCCTACGCGTTCTTCCACCCACCCCGTTAACTCTCCGCCTTACCTCCGGCGCGAGCACCGCCTCTTTCTCCAGGTATCTTGATCCCATGTCCATTTCCATCCTGAGAGAAAGAGGTAGATATGCTTAATTCAAACAAGTCCCCAAAATTGAATATCCTTTTGAGTTTTTTGCGCGGCGGCTTTTCGTTGACCGTGCTCTTCTTGTTGATCGAGTTCTTCGACGAGCTGAACTACGGCGTTGAAGGCGCCGCCTTGCCTGCCTTGCGTACCGACCTGGGATTGTCCTATGCTCAGGTGGGGCT
Organism: uncultured Anaerolineaceae bacterium; assembly: GCA_964633225.1. GTDB lineage: Bacteria > Chloroflexota > Anaerolineae > Anaerolineales > UBA4823 > JAKQIM01. Next base: position 10,282 of record CAZWFQ010000024.1, on the reverse strand, counting down.
GCTGCTGGGGCTGCCTGGCATGCTCAATATCCTGTTTGAGCCCATCATCATGCTGTTGGGCGATACCCGCTTGCGCAAGCGCCTGGTCATCGGCGGCGGCCTGGCCATCGCCGCGGCCTTGCTGGTCATTGCCGCCTCGCATTCCTTTGTACTGATCTTGTTAGCCCTCATCGTGGCCTTCCCGGCCAGCGGGGCCTTCGTCTCGTTGGTGCAGGCGACAATGATGGACCTGAATCCGGGCCGTGAAGCCCAAATGATGGCCCGTTGGACTGTCGTCGGTTCACTGGGCAACCTGCTTGGCCCGCTGCTGCTGGCCGCGGGGTTTGCCCTGGGCCTGAGCTGGCGCTGGACTTACGCCGGGCTGGCGGTCATCTGCCTGGGTCTGGTGCTGATGGTCTTGCCGCGCGCCTTTCCCAGTTATGAGAAACAGCTGGAGCCCTTTCCGCACGATGAGGCTGGCGATGCTCAGCCGCACAGCCTGGAAGACCTTTGGAACGGTTTGCGCCAGGCGCTGCGTACCCCGCGCTTGCTGCGCTGGATGCTGCTCTTACAGCTTGGCGATCTGCTATTAGACGGCCTGACCGCCTACCTGCCGCTCTATTTCACCGATGTAATGCGCCTGGACCTGGCCCAGTCTGGCTTGCTGTTGAGCGTGCTGATGGGCGCCGGCCTGGTCTCGAACATTGCCCTCGTCCCCCTGCTAGAAAAAGTGCCCGGCCGCTGGCTGGTGCGCCGTTCGGCGGCGGCTGCGGCCTTGATCTATGCCGCCTGGTTGTTGGTTCCCTGGCTGTGGGTCAAGATCGGCCTCATCATCCTGCTCAAGCTGATCACCCTGGGCTGGTACGAGGTGCTGCAGGGCGAGGCTTACGCCAGCGTCCCGGGGCGCTCGGGTACGGTCATGGCCATCAACTCGGTCTTTGGGCTTTTCGGCAGTGGGGTAGCCTGGCTGGTGGGCTTTGCGGCGGCCAAGGCCGGGCTTCCGGCTGCCATGTGGCTGCTCTTGGCCGGGCCGCTGTGCCTGGTGTTCTTGGTGCCAAGGGGAAATCGGCCTCACCGCAGAGACGCGTAGTACGCCGAGCGAAGAAAAGTGTAGCACAGTGCAAAGACGCCAGGGAGCGAAGAGATGCTTAAAAGCTCTGGGTTTGCAGTCTTTTGCAATTCAAAGGCAATGGATGGGTATAATTAACCTATGAAAAAGATCATGTTCTTCCTGGGCCTGGCTTGTGTTGCCGTGCTGTGTGCAGCTTGCACAACGGCCACACCTGCTGCCATAACCCTTCCCTCCGCCACAGTCCCTACGGCCACGCAAGCCGTGATGCCCACCGTCTCCCCGCCTACGCAGACTTCTGCCCCTACAAAGACTTCAGCCACCACACCGCTGTCGACGCGCACCACCCCGCCCACGCCCACCCTTACCTTGTCACCCACGTTGACCCCCACCGCCGTCCCACCCATGCCCCTGGTGCTGACCACGCCAGTAGAGATCGGGGCGGCGCTTCCGGCGGGCGCAATGCCCATTGGGCTGGATAATTACGCCCGCCTGGCCAACGTGGCTCGTTGGGGCAAGGGTTCCATCCTGGGGGCTGCCTTCACCCCAGCCGGCGATGCTTTTGTGATCGGCAGTGCTTATGGCTTTGCCATCTTTGACCTGGCCCACCTGGACACTCCCCCGCAGTGGGTTGGCTTTGAAGCGCCCGAGTTCTACGAAAGCTTGTATTTCAGCCAGGATGGCCGCTTCCTCCTGCTTCAAGATTGGAATGGCCGGCAGCAGACGTATAGCTATCCTGAAGGCCAGCCTGCCCAGTCCAGCGGCGGGTCTGCGGTGCAGAGAGGCACCACCCTCATCCGCGAATGGGGCACCGGCGATTTCAACTCGCCCGACGGGGCGTTACAACTGCGCTGCAAGGTGGCCTACGATGAGAAAGATGGGAACAAAGAATATTCCATCCGCGAAGTCTACAGCCTCCAGACCGGCAGCCTGCTCTACACCTTGCCCGATGAGACTATCCAGGTGACTTACTGGGATTTCAATTCCCCGCAGGGCTGCGACCTGGCCTCCTTCAGTTACTGCGGCGACGTCTACTCGCCAAATGCCAACCTGCCGTACCGGGTCGGGTTTTCCCCCTCTGGAGACAGCCTGGCGATCCTGTACCGCCCGCCAAACCTGAGTTATTCGCGCTACTTTGGCATCCTGCGCATCTATGACACGCAGGATGGGCGGCTGCTGGGCTCGTTTGGCAGCTTTGAATCGCCCGTAGAAACCTACGCCTATGCCCCTGATGGGAAAACGCTCCTGGTGGCAAACGTGGATGGCTCGGTGTACCTGTGGAATGTGCGCCAGGATGATCTGGCCTTCAGCGCCTGGCCGTTTGATGCACCCATCAACAACCTGGCTTACAGTTACGATGGCAGGTTCCTGGCCCTCCAGCGCAGTGATACGCTGGAAGTGCGACGTGCCAGCGACGGTGGGTTGGTCTCGCGTTACCAGGCCACCACCTTTGCCCTCTCCCCCAACAGCCTGCAAATGGCCGTGGGCGATGAGCAGGGCCGTATCACCGTCCACGCGCTGGACACTGGGAAAGCACTATACCAGATCGAAGCCGCCCACGCGGGGGCTGTATTTTCCCTGGCCTATTCCAGCGATGGCCAGCTCCTGGCCTCCAGCGGTGAAGATTGTTATGGAAAGGTGTGGGAGGCAGCCAGTGGGAGCTTCTTGCACTACCTAGAAGCCAACCGCACCAATGCCTATGGTGAGCCGGATACTGAATCGCGCATCTTCATCTATACGCTCAAATTCTTGCCCCAGACCGATGACCTGATCGGCTCGGGCAGTTGGGGGCGGGTGGCGAGCTGGGATGTTAACTCGGGCGTTACCAATTACCTGATTGAGCCAGACCCGCTGGAATATTGGAGCGGCATGATGACGCTGAACCCGCACTTCCCGGAATATTTTGGGGTAGACGTGGCCAGCGGCCATTTTTTCATCAATGAAATGGTGTACAGCCTGGCCGATGGCAGCCTGGTCGGCCGATATCAGTATCCCGATGAAACGCCGTTCAACTGCGCCCCCACCGGGCCGCTCTCGCAAGATGGGCGCCTGCGCTTTACCATTGGCCTGAAGAATATGACCGGTCGCATCTGTATCCTGAATACTGATGATAACCACCTGCTGGCGAGCTTCGAAGTGCCCGCCCAACGCAGCCTGGCCTGGGTTTACCTCTCTCCTGATGGCAGGCAGTTGGTCGTCACCAGCGATGCCGGGCCGGTGTATGTGTATACGGTGATGCCATAGCAGTTCACCGCAGAGACGCGGAGTGGGCGGAGAAAAACTTAAAAACTCTGCGCTCTCTGCGTCTCTGCGGTTAAAAGCGCAACAAAAACACGCACTATGTCACGCCAGAGAGCCTCAAGTTGTCAGTATCCAACTGATTGTAAAGCGTGTACAATGTAAACGTATCCCTTCCTCGCCGGTTGCAAAGAGCTGGCGCCTGATTGCTATCTACCATCCACCATTCACGATCAACTACGAATATTCACTCTTAGACGGAGGCCCTATGCTAGATCTGACTGAAAAAATTCTAGAGCTGCTGCGCCTGACCTCCACCGACCTGCCGCCGGATGTTGAAGCTGCCCTGCATAAGGCTATGCAGCAAGAAGAGCCCGGTTCAGCCGCCCGCGGTGCTTTGGAGACCATCTTGGAGAACGTGGAACTGTCGCGCAAAAATTCGACCCCCATTTGCCAGGATACCGGCACCCCCATCTTTTACGTCTACCACCCGGCAGGCTGGAGCACGCAAGCCCTGCGCCGGCAGATCGAGGCAGCCGTGGTGCAGGCCACCCAAAAATCATACCTGCGCCCCAACTCGGTCGACTCGCTCAATGGCAAGAACAGCGGCAATAACCTGGGCGGCCACTATTTCCCGTCTGTGCACTTCCAGGAGGTGGATGGCGAGACCCTGACCATCGAGTTGATGCTGAAAGGGGGCGGCAGTGAAAACTGCGGGGCGCAGTATTCCCTGCCGCATGACGGGTTGGGCGCCGGGCGCGACCTGGCTGGCGTGCGCAAGGCCGTGCTGGATGGGGCTTACCAGGCCCAGGGCCAGGGCTGCGCGCCGGGCATCTTGGGGGTGGCGATCGGTGGCGACCGCGGCTCGGCCTTCTTTACCTCCAAAGAGGTATTGTTCCGCAAGCTGGACGAGCCCAACCCTGACCCGCAGCTCAACGAGCTGGAAGAACGCCTGACAGGCGAAGTCAACCAGCTTGGCATTGGCCCGATGGGCTTTGGCGGCCAGACTACCGTCTTAGGCGTCAAGATCGGCAGCCTGCACCGCCTGCCGGCCTGCTATTTCGTCACCATGTCGTACATGTGCTGGGCCTACCGCCGCCGCAAGATGACGGTCGCTGGCGACCAGGTCAAATACGAGTAGGAGGTTCTGATGGTCAAACTGAGCATTCCCCTGAGCGATGAAGCCATCCGCAGCCTGAAGGTCGGCGATACGGTGGGGCTGAGCGGCGTGATGGTCACTGGCCGCGATACTGCCCACAAATGGATGGTGGATACTTTCATCAAGAAGACCCGTCCTCCCCAGGGCGATGATCTGGATGTGTACAATGCCATCAAGCCACTGCTGCACGGCAGCGTCATTTACCACTGTGGGCCGGTGGTGGCAGGGCTGGATACCAAGCAGTACCGCTTTGTGGCAGCCGGGCCAACCACCAGCATCCGCGAAGAGCCTTACCAGGGCGCGGTGATGGATCATTTTAAGGTCAAGGGCGTGATTGGTAAGGGCGGTATGGGCCCCAAGACGCTCAAGGCCTGCCAGGAAGTGCCGGGCGTGTACCTGCACGCCATTGGCGGGGCGGCATCTTTGATCGCCCAGACCGTGACGCGCGTCTTAGGTGTGTACAAATACGATTTTGGCGTCCCCGAAGCTATGTGGGTCATCGAGGTCAAGGATTTCCCAGCCGTGGTTACCATGGACGCCCACGGCCACAGCCTGCATGCTGAGGTGGAGGCGCTTTCCAAGGCCGTCCTGCAAGACTTGCTGACCAGGTCGTAACTTCTTTAAAATATACCCCTTCGTGATGAAAGTCACAGACGCGCAGGGCAAACGGTGTCATGATAGAAGGATAAGAAAGAATTCTATCTAAGGAGAGACGTGAATGACCCTGTTTGATCGTATTGTCCTGCTTGCCACCGGCCTGGTGGCCGCCTATCTGGTTTGGCGTTTTTATACCCGTTACACCAAGACCAAGCAGTTGCACGATATCTACTATATGCTTGGTTTTGTGGTGCTGTTGGTTTCGGGGCTGCTGCTGATCTTCTTGGGCTATGATATCCTGGCCTCGCCCTATGTGCTCACGGTTGCCAGCCTCATCCCGCTTGGCATCTCGTTGGGCCTGATGAACCAGTTTTTCAAGCCCTGGAAGAAAGCCTATGCCTGGTTTGCCCTGACGGGGTTCTTGGCCATTGCAGTTACCAGCGTCGCCGGATCAGACCTGAAGAAGCTGGCGGTGCCTATTTTCCACGGCGTGGCCGGGTTGATTATCTTTGGCGGGCCGATCAAGGTGTTCTTTGATAAAAAAGCCCCGGCTGGCTTTTGGTGGGTGGGGGTAGGTGGCGCATTGATTGGGTTGGGCGGCATTGCGTTGGCTTTCCTCTCCAGCGGCTCGCAGCTGCTCTTTTTCAGCCAGTCTTTTGTCATGACCATCCTGGCACCCTTGCTGCTGCTCATGTCCTTGGCTTTTGCTTTTGGGTTCATGAAGGATATCATCAAAGATCTTAAAAAATAGGTGTAAGGAGAAGCATTATGAAAAATTTGACTACCCTCGGCAAGATCCTGCGCATCGTCGCCATCATCCTGATGACCTTGACCGCGGCCTTCACCATCCTGGGTGGGGTGGGCACCTCCTGCGTGGCCTTTGCACCCGATAACCCCGGCTGGGCCGAAATGGGCGGCAAGCTGGCCCCTTACCAGTGGTTGTACATCCTCTTTGTGCTGGTCACTGTGGCCTTTGGTGTGCTGGGGGCGCGTGCCGTGGTACAACTGATCCGCGGGCGGGCCAATGCCTACCGTGACGCCTTGATCGCCCTGGTTGGCGGCGCAGTGGTAGGTATCATCCACATCCTGGTCTCGCGCAGCCTGCGCGGCAGCTCGATGCCGGTGGATATGGTCGTTTACACCACCATCCTGACCCTGGTGTACTTTCTCATCCTGCGTATCCCTGCCTTGTGGCAGCAGGTGGGCTTGGATCAGCCGGCTTCGGCCAACACTGCCGGTACCACCGGCGGGCTGGCGGCTATCCTGGCGGGCGTGCTGGCCCTCACCGTGCACCTGTGGGCTGGCCCTACCCATACCTGGAACGGCGTCAACTGGGCAGATGCCTGGCGCCCGACCCTGACCGTGACAGGTTGGGGCCTGGTCTTGTTGGGTATTGGCCTGTTGGCCTGGAGCATGGGGTTTGTAACCATGCGCCGCTCTGCTGAGACCAAAGCTTAGTTGTCGTCTGGTATTTGCCGCCGCAGGCGTTTGTTCTCACTGCGGCGGCGCTTTTGATCCAGCCTCGCCTGTTTTGCGGCGAGGCTGGGCCGCGTTTTATGGCGCGGCTTGGGCGGTTGGGCGGCCTTGCTCAGCAGGGCGGTCAGCCGTTCAATGCCATCCTGCCGGTTTTGCTCTTGCGTGCGGTAGCGGCGGGCGTGGATTACCAACACCCCTTCGCTGGTGATGCGGCTGGGGGCTAGCTTTTCCAACCGCAGGCGCACCGCTTCAGGCAGCAGGACGGTATTAAAGCGTAGTTGGGCCTGTGTAGCAACCTTGTTCACGTTCTGCCCGCCCGGCCCCGAAGCCTGGATGTAATCAACCTGGATATCGTTCTCGTCAATGGAGA
>CAZWFQ010000024.1:0-3294 GCA_964633225.1 uncultured Anaerolineaceae bacterium | reverse complement strand
CCGTCGCCGTCCAGGTCCAGGGCCACGGCATTATAGGCCGAGCGCACCACCAGCCCCGGTGATGCGGCGGTGGTCCAGGCCGGTGAGACGGCACAGGCCTCGCCGCCAGTGATGGGCGAGAAATCCAGCGCGCCGCGCGGCGTGCCGGCATTCCAGGCAAAGTGCGGCCCGGCTGTCAGGCTCCAATATTCACCTGGCAAGAAGGGTAATTCCAGCACGGGCTGTGCCAGGCTGGTGGGCAATATCGGGCCAGCCGCCGCGGCGCGCCCCCAGGGATCGCCGAAGAGCTGGGTGTAGCGTTCCGGGAAGTTCTGCGTTCCATACAGGGCCGGCTGCCAGTTTGCCGGGCGGTAGAACAGGGTGAAGATGTGCTGCACAGCCACGCTGCCGGCGTTCAGGGTGGGGTTGGGGTGCAGGGTGCTGCCGTCGGCAAATTTGAGACCCCCAAAAGTCCCGCCTCGCCAGCCGTAATAGGCCAGGTTGAGCTGGGTGGCGGCGATCATCATCTCTTCATACAGTCCCTGGCGATCAGGGATCTCGAAGCCCAAAGGGTAGACCATAGAACGTTCGGTCACATCCTGGCTGAAGACCCAGCCAGAACGGTATTCCAATAGGGCCAACAGCAGGCGTGGGTTGACCGACAGCTCGGTTGCCACGCGCTGCACGATGGCCGCGCCGCTGACCGTTTCGTTATACACCTTGCTCTGGTAGGTGCTCAGGTAGCCCCCGGCTTGCATCACGTACCCTGCCACGTCGAAATCCAGGGAGGTAGGCGAATAGACCATCTCGCTGTCGGGCAGCAGCGGGGTAGATGCGCTGACCGCCTCGAAGGTGTTGGGGATGATCAGTTGTTGGTTGGCGGGCAGGTAAACGTTGGCCAGGGCAGTCTGGTACGGGCTGATCTGATCTACCGTCACATCGAAGCGCCCAGCCAGCCCCTGCAGGGTGTCGCCAGGCTGAGTGTAATAGGTATAAGACGCACCTGGGTCACCGGGGGTGGGCGTGGCAGGCCAGTATGGCGTGGCAGGGGGCAGGGTCACCAGCGGCAGGGGACTGGGCGGGATTTGTGTTTCGGGCACCGCCGGGGTGGCATCACCTGCGCCTGCGCTGGGTGCAGTGGGGACCAGCAGGCTGGCGCCTGGCTCAGGGGTTGGCAGGCCTTGCCCGCTTCCAGAAGCAGCCAGGGTCTGCGCCAACTGTTGGCTCGATACTTGCGGGGTTGCGGCCGGGAAGTTGCAGGCCAAGCCGCTGCTTGCCAGGCAGGCAAGCGCCAGCAGCAGGCGTAAGAAAGAGAAGGACGGGTGTTTTTTCATCATCTATCAGGATAGCTCTCCATTATTTTAATTATACCCGCTTGAGATGATTTATAATTCGTTGCAATCTTTGTTCATGCGTGTATATTGATGACCCATTTCTTTCCATTCATAAAAATCTGCCTGTGCTGTGCTTTGCTGTTGCCCGCCTGCCAGGCCCAGCCAACCCCGCTTTTGGCGAGCGCCACGCCTACTGTGCCAACGGCCACACTACCGCCCACAGCCACCTTCACCCCCTGGCCCTCACCCACCTTGCCGCCGCCCACCCTCACCAGTACGCCGCTGCCAGAGCTGCAAGTCTGTTCGCCCTTGCAGGGCGTGGCCTTGGATGCGCTGGAAGAGATGATCGTCAATGGATTTTCCCCGCCCAGGCAGCCTGGCTCGGATGATCCGCACCACGGCGTGGACCTGGCCCAGGTAGGGGAGGGGCAGATCGCCCTGGCGGGAATGCCGGTGCAGGCCGTGTTAGCGGGCCGGGTGGCGGCAGTCATCATTGACCGCTTCCCCTATGGCAATGCCGTGATCATCGAGACTCCTTTGGATAGCCTGCCGGGCAGCGAATGGGAGCCCCTGGCCCTGCCCACCCCTGCCCCCACCCTGGCAGCCATCCCTGCTCTGACCTGCCCCATCCCCGATTCCCTGCCGGCGTGGGATTCTGATGGCCGCTCGCTGTACCTGCTCTACGCGCACATGCAATCACCGCCGGTACTCCAGCCGGATGAGGCCGTGTCTTGCGGGCAGACTTTGGGGGCGATTGGCGATTCGGGCAATGCCCTTAACCCGCACCTGCACCTCGAGGTGCGCCTGGGCCCCTCGGGCGTGCGCTTCGCGAGCATGGCGCACTACGATCCCAGCGCCTCACCTGCTGAAATGTATGCCTACTGCACCTGGCGGGTGAGCGGTCTGTTCCAATTGCTGAATCCAGAGCATGTGCTGGCCCTGGGTCGAGATGAGTAACGGGTGTGTTATGATTGGCGCATCACTTTCATGGATGGGAAAATGGTCACCAAGATCACCAATGTCTTGATCGTCGAATCAGATCTCTATGCCCGCAATTGGGAAGAGATGCTCTTGCGCCGCGATTGGCGCACGCGGGTCGTCCAGCAGGTGGGCAGCCCAGCAGACCTTGCGCAGGCGCTGGCAGACCTGTGCCAACACCACGAAAAGGTGGACCTGGTGCTCATCGGTGCAGACCTGCCTTGTGATGAGCACTGGCTGGATGAAGTGCTGGAAATACTGGATGCCTGCCCCTCTCCGGAGGATGCCAGCCGCCCTGCCCAGAAAAGGTATGCTCCCCCCGCCTTTTTGCTGCTCAGCACCCGGCCTGCCTTTCAGGCCAGCCGCTTCTTTGAGCGGGTTAACTTTGTGGGGTATATCCTCAAAGATGAAATCCGCCATGCCCTGGCCTGGGCTGTGACCCTGGCGGCTAACGGGCAGCTCGTCATCACCCCCGGCGTTGGCTGTTTGCTGGCCCCTGACCAGCTTGTGCCGGGCCGTACCCTGGTTTTGGATGGCCGCACCACCGTTGCCGCCTTCAGCCAGCACGATGCTGAAGCTGCCCGTCTTTCTTTCATGTTCAGCATGGAGCGCAGCGAGCTGGCTGATGAGCTGGGCATCAGCGAAGAATATTCTTACGGCCTGGTCAGCTCGCTCTATGAGAAAATGGGCCTCAACGACATTCTCAGCGGTGAAGCCCCAACTGAGCAGTATTTTGGTGACCATCCTGCCGTGCAGATCCACCTGCGCAAAGCCATCGACACCCTGCGTAAAGTGAACGCCCAGGCCAACAAGGCCAAATCCAAAACGGTAAAGTTAAAGAAGGTGCGGGAAAAAGAATCCCTGGCTTTTCACCTGCTCACCCTGCCAGAGATTGAAGAGATCTATTGATCCCATTATGACAAGGCGTTGTCTAAAAAGTGGGGTTTGGGGAGCGGCGACCCCCATACCTGGGGGTCGCCGCTCCCCAAGAATCCTCTATATG
>CAZWFQ010000023.1:39314-50247 GCA_964633225.1 uncultured Anaerolineaceae bacterium | reverse complement strand
GGGAATTTGTCGGTGACGATCAAGAAGCCCTGGTCATCCAGGAGGGCGATGCCTTCCCAATTGCGGGATTCATCGCCTTCCAGCAGTTGAAGCTGGATGGGCGCTGTGCCGGTGAAGGTGATGCCACTGGGGCCGAGCTGGAATTCGACCAGGCGCTCAACGGTGTCGTAGACGGCATGGGTGGGGCCTTGGCCGTACTGCTCAGCCAGGGGGTCGGTTTGCGGGGCGATCTTGGTGTCGCCGGTGAAGAAGTAATTGATGGCCCAGAAGCGGCCCTGTTCGTCGGGCGGGGTGACATCGGTGAGGCGATATTCGATGGCAGGGAAGGGCAGGGTGGGCGTGGGGCAGGGCTGGAGATCGAAGCCAAAGCAGTGTGCGACCCGGTGGGGGTTGAAATCGGCGCCATAGCTCTCGAAGAAGGTGTAGAGAGCACCGTCAAAGACCAGGAGCGATTCGTCGGTGAAATTGTCGATCTGGGCCTGGGGCGGGTTTTCGACCAGGGTGGAGAGGTCGAGGGTGATGGCACTGAGATCGGGGGCGATGCTGCCGGTGATGAGGTGGCCCAACATCTGGCGTCCGGGGCTGGCTTCAATGGCCAGGTAGACCTGGTCTCCGGCGAAGGCAATGGCCTCGAAGCCTTCGAAGCCAGCCACCTGGTCTTCCAGGCCGCCGGTGAGGATGGGGATCTCGAGAGGTTCTAAGGGGGCACTGGATGTGCCTGCGATGTAACTGAGAATGGCCGCTTTGGGGAGACCGAAAACAACGTCTCCAAAGCGGGAAGGGTATTGAGGCAGGAGGATCAGTGTATCGCCGTACCAGGCCATGCCAGAGATCTCGGCTTTGCTTTGGGCGGCAGGGCCGGAGAGGGGCAGGAGGGTGATGGGGTGTTCGGTGATGGGGGGAGAAGCAGGTTCAATGGTTGTCTCGGCCGCGGGAGCCTCGACGGCATTGTAGTCTACGCCGGCGGTTTGGGTGCCGCTGAGGTTGAGCTGAGACTGGGTCTGGGCCAGGCGGAAAATGAAATATGCTACAGCCAGGGCAATCAAGCCCAGCATGACGACAGCCAGGATAAGCCAATACCCACGAGAGGAGAGTAATTTTTGAGGCGGTTTATTCAAGGTGTTTTTTTGTGCGTGTTTTTTAAGGTGAGGTTGATTATATCATTTCGTAAAATCAGGTGAAGCAGTCGGAGTGCACTGCTTCACCTGATTTTACGCGTTTTGCTTAGCGGAATACGGCTACGACGGGGTCGTGATCGGATTGGTGGAGGGGCGAGGTGTCGCCGGGGATGGGGAGGGGATAATCGGCGTTGAGGTGCAGGATGGTGACCTGCACGATGCGATCCCACAGGGCCTGGGTGACCAGGATGTGGTCCAGCACCTGGGATTCGCCTTCGTAGATGTAGGAATAGCGCTGCTCGGGCTCTAAGGTATCCATGACATGCAGCAGGCCGCCGTCGCGCAGGGTTTGGATGGGCAGGGACTCGAAGAAGGAGTTCAGATCACCCATGACGGCAATGCAGGCGTTGGGATGGTCGAGCAAGAGCTTTTGCACCATTTCAACATTCCAGGCGGCCTGGGCGGCGCGGGTGCCTTCGGTGGCTTCTACCCCGGCACTCATTGAGAGGAAGTGATTGTTGAGCAAGAAGATGGTCAGGGGACCATCCGCGGTTTGCACTTCCAATTCGATCAGCAGGGGGGGGCGGCTGAAGAGGTCGTTGGGGGCCATGAGCTGTTGGGTATCTTTGACCTGGGCCTGGTCGCTGCGGACCAGGTACCCGACGTCGATGCCGCGGCTGTCGAAGCCTTCGATGAGAACGGGCTGGTATTGGTAAGCTGCCAGCAGCTCGTGGGCGGCCAAGGCTTCTAGCACGCCGATGTTTTCCACTTCTTGCAGGGCCACCACGGTGGGGGCACCGGCGGCAAAGATGGTGCCAGCCACTTTGGCCAGGTCCTGGTCATACTCGCCACTGGAAGGCATGGGCGGGTCGGAGGGGTGTGGGTCGCGGGTGTCGAAGAGGTTCTCGACGTTCCAGGTCATGAGGCTGAACTGGCCCTGGGCGGCGGGCTGGAGGGTGGGGGTGGTGTTGTTTTCGACGGCCTGGGTGAGCGGGCCGGCGGTGACGGTGAGACTGAGGGGTTGGATCTTGTAGCGCCCGTAGGTATAGGCCAGGGGGCCAACCAGGTCGGTGATGATATCGCCGCTGGTGACCACTTGAGAAATGGTGGACGCATCCTGGTGGGTCACGTTGCTGCCGTCATCGACCACGATGGCGATGCCGTTATCCTGGCCCTGGTAGAGGCGCTCGACGCCGTGCTCTGCGAGGACGATGACGAACTCGCCATATTTGTTGATGGGCGAGACAGCCACAGCCGGGCCGCTGACCTGGACGAGCATGCCTTCAAGGGTCTCGTAATAGACGTCGGCATGGAGGGTGGAAGTGGGGGGGGCCATCTCGAAGGCAGGGGGCAGCTCGGTGCCTGAAGCGAGAACTTCTAGGCCGGCGAGGCTGTTGGGCTGGATAGTGGTCTGGCCTGAGACCTCGCGCACCTGCCCGGTGATCTGCATTTGGTCGCCGGGCTGGGCAGAGAACTCGATTGTGGCGGTGGCAACAAAGATGCCTTCAGATGTTTGGGGGTCTACATCGGCGTCTGCTTCTTGGATGAAGAAGCCGCCCAGCTCGGGGTAGGCAGCCGTCACAATGCCCTGGGTGGTGAGGTTTTGGAAGAGGTAAGGGCTGCGGAAGCCCGGGCCCTGGATGGCCCAGATGGGCACACGCCCGCCGGTGAAGGTGCTGGCATTGGGGCCCAAGACCGGGGTGGGCCATTCAACAGCCGTGAGGTTGGCGCCTTCTAGGGTGACCTGCTCGAGCCCCTGGCTGCTGAGCGAGACGGAGAAATGGACGCTGGCACTGCCGCCGCCTGGGGCCAGCTCGGGCAGGGCCCAGCTCAGGGACACGCCATCGTACACGCCGCCATCCAGGATGGAGGCCAGTTCGGCGCCGGTGGGCAGGGCGGCATGGATGACGGCACCGGTGAGGGGGGCGGGGGTGTGGTTGTAGGCGGTGAGGGTGTATTCGATTTCGCCGCCCTCTTCTACCAGCGCAGGGGCACTGACTTCAAGGCGCGGTTCGGGCGGGAAGACTTCCGTCAGGTCGTCTTGGATGCGGGGGTAGAGCAGGAGCCCGGTATTATAGGTTTCGAGGACGCCGGTGGCGCGGTACAACTGACTAGTTTCGATCTGCTCGACGTGGATGTTGGTCTGCTTATCTACGTAGATGGTCAGGAAGACGGAGGGGTCAGCCGGGTCAGCGAGATCAATTTCGTAGCTGTAGCTGAACTCTTCGACCCGCGTGACGAGGCCCTCGATCTGGATCAATTGGCCGGGGAGGGCGGCATCGGTGTTGGCCTGCTGGATGGGAACTTGCAAGGGGGCGGGCATGACCTGGCCGGGCTGTTCGAGGATGACCACATCATCTGGCACCAGGATGGGAACGATCTGCATCGAATTGCGGTAGATGCCCACCGTGCCGCGCACCTGGACACGGGCGCCGATGCCCACGTTGACCGAGCTTGCGCCTTCGAAGACCTGGATCTGGATGCCGCCGGTTTCATCTTGTAAGTAGAATTTGACGTTGCCGGTGCCGGCATACAGGGCGCCGGTGTACATGGTGGCGATGCCTTCGACCACCAGGTCGGCGTCCATCAGGCTGCGGGCGGTGCCGATGGGGATCTTGCCGCCGCTGATGACGGTGGCGACCCGACCGGCAAAAGCGGGGGTGGACCAGGTTTCGGCCTGGACGAAGGCATTGCGCAGTTCAGCGGTGAAGTAGGTCCAGGGGACGGCCACGCGCAGGGTGATGGTTTGGGATTCGCCATTGGCCAGGGGGGCCAGGCTGGCGGTGAAGGCACCGGGCATGACACTGCCCTCGCCAAGCAGGGCCAGCTCTGCGACAGGGGGAAGGGAATAGCTGGTGTTGAGGATGGTCAGCTCAGAGGGCAGGGTGAAGAAGAGGACCGGGTCAGGAATGCCCTGGCCGGTGTAGTTGGCAATGGTAATGAGGTACTCGTATTCGGTGCCGGGCTCGGCATTGGCAGGCGCGCTGACGGTCATCTCCAGGCGCTGCTGGCTGAGGGGCGTCATCTGGCTGGCGGTGTTCTGCGGGTTGGGGCTGGGCTGCAGGGCGAAGTCGAGGCTGTTGTCTTCGCTGTCGGCAGCATTGCCCAGGTCGGCGCCAGGCTGGCGCTCGAGGCCGATGCCGTTTTGCATGGCGGGAGCAGGCTGGCCTTCATAGAAGTTATCGGGGGCCTTGCCCCAGCCGAGCATGTCCAGGACTGTGCCATCCGTCTGGCGGAGCTGGAGGCCGCCGCCGTTGGTGTTGATGGGGGTCTCATAGACGGCATCGACGGGCAGGCCAAGGTCTTGCCCGGGCAGGCTGAGCAAGATGTGACCGTAAGGCGGGACGAGGGTGGGGGCGGTCCAGCGATAAACGAAGACGTCTTCGCGGCTGGCAGCCAGGCGGTACCACAAGGCCCAACCCTGGATGTCGACGATCTGGTTGCTGCGGTTGTAGAGCTCGATGAACTCATAATTGTTGTTGCCCTGCACCCCGGCCAAGACTTCTGAGATGACAATGGGGGTGGCCCCCTCAGGCAGGACGAAGGGGGTGGGGGCGGCCGGTGAAGCTTGGGCAGCCTGGGTTTCTTCAGGCAGGGCGGGGGTGGTTGGGGTGTCAACGGCGGGGCCAGCGGTTGGCGCGGCCTGGGTAGGCTGCCGGTCGCAAGAGGCGGTGGCGAAGACAAGGGCCAACAGCAGAAGCCCAGCAAGAATGGGATGGAGGCGATTTTTTGATGACATAACTTCTCCTTTGAAAATACCGGTAACAGGGATGGGCAGGATAAAGCGGGTGAGCCTAGGCAGCCTGTGTGGGGCGATGCCCGGCGGCAATTGATTGCAGCACCTCAGCCAGGGCCCCTTCGACGGGGAAGCCGTAGGCGGCAGCTAACAACTCTACCGGGTGGATGGCGGGTTTGCCGGTGGCGTGGGTGATCTGCCAGCGGCAGGTTTCGCTGTCGCAGATGACCAGGGGGGCGTCCAGTTGGGTAATAAAATCGAAGAGCGGTTGGCCGACCTGCATGGCGATATCGTATTTTTCTTTCTTGTAGCCATAGGTGCCGGCGATGCCGCAGCAGGTGGCTTGCGAATCGATGGTCTTTAATCCCGGCACCAGCTCAAGCACTTCGATGCCGGGGCGCCCCAGACGGTGGCCGCGGTATTGGCAGGGTACGTGATAGCCCAGGGTGAGGGGGATGGGGCGCAAATCCAGGTTCAGGCGGCCTTCTTCATGCAAGAGCAAGAGGAATTCGTTGAAGTCAAAGGTGTTCTCGGCCACCAGGCGGGTATCTTCATCGTGCATGTCGAGCAGCTCGGGGGCCTCTTCTTTGAGGGTGAGGGTGCAACTGGCGGAGGTGCCGACGATGGGGATGCCCTGGCGGGCGTAGTCTACCAGGCTGCGGACGTTGTTTTGGTGATATTTGCGGGCGGCCTTGAATTCGCCATTGGAGAGCAAGGGCAGGCCGCAGCAGTTCTGGGGCGGCACGATGACTTCAAAGCCGTTGGCCTCCAGCACATTGACGGCGGCGCGCCCGACGCGGGGCTCGTAATATTGGGTGGAGCAGCCGTGGAAGTAAACGACCTTGGGGCGCTCCCATTGGGAGGAGGTGATGGCGGCTTTGAGGTGGTGACGGTCAAACCAGTCGGTGAATTTATCGCTGCTGAAGGCGGGGAAGGGGGCTTGACGGTGGATCCGGAAGACGACTTCAGCGAACCAGCGGGCGGGCTTGAGCCGGAAAATGAAATTGGCCAGGGGGGCCACCGGCTGGGCGAGTTTGCCAAGGGTGGCGGCGCGCGCCACCAGGTTGTTGCGCAGGCGCAAGATCAGCGGAACCTTGCCTTGTTCCACCAGGGTGGCGCGGGCACGGGCGTTCATCTCGGCGATCTTGACGCCGGTGGGGCAGGCCATGTTGCAGGCGCGGCAGCCGCTGCAGTAGTCGACCGATTGATCGGGGTTAGGCTGACCGGGTTCCCTGAAGCGCCCGGCTTGAGGGCCGGCATACTTGGGGCCGGGGAAGAGGTCGGTGACAGCCGAGACCGGGCAAACGGTGGTGCAGATGTTGCATTTGATGCACTGGTCAAGGCTCATTTCTACGGGTAAGGGCGTTTTGTGGGAGGATGTGTTCATGATGACACCTTCTGCCCGACGGCGCAGCCGCTGACGATGGCAATGCCCTCCAGCGAGCGCTCGCGCAGGGGGTTGCAGCCGCCCAAGATGCCTCCGGCGGCGTACAGGTTGCGGTAAATGGGCTGGAGGCGGTCGTCAATGGGTTGGAAGTGGGCGTTGACCGATAGGCCGATGTTGGTGGAAAGATGGGGAGTGGAGGAGAAGAAATCTGGCTGGAACCAGGTGGAGCGATCTGAGGGGACGTGCACGGGCAGGCCGCAAACGGTATCGAAAGCCAGCCCATCTTCTTGTGTGATGATGCCGCCGCCCAAAATGCCGCCGGTGGCCAAGACGAACTGGGCGGCGCGCTGAGCTTTTTGGCGGGCGGCGGATTCGCTGTAAACTGCGGTGATGCGTTCGTCTTGGGTCTCGGCGCGCAGCACTTGCATACCATCGTAGACGTGCCCTCCCAGGTTCTCGATGGCCTGCACGAGCAAATTATACAGGCGAATGCCCGGGATGGAGGGGGGCAGGCCGGGGATCTCGAAAACAGGCAGATCGAGGAGGGCTTCGAGGTGGCGGTGGGCTTCGCTGGCATGCTGCAGGCCGAGCACGGCTGGGAAGCCGACGCGCACTGCGCTGCCCAAGCGGGGTTTGACGGCCTGGGCGACTTCTTCTCGGAATTCGGGGGTATCGAAGAGGCGGGCCAGGGTCAGGCCACTGACAAAGCGGCGGTCTTGCAGGCTGGGCAGGTTCAGGCTGAGCTCGGTGGCAAAGATATACTGGGCGTTCAAGTTCTCGGCGATGAGGGAGGGGTAGAAATCGAGGAATTGATCAAAGCCGACGATGAGCATGGGCGCTCGCCCGGTGGGGAGCTGCCCGGGGAAGGCGGGCTGCCCAGCCTGGCAGTCGCCGGCGAGCATGGTTTGGGGGATGAGGCAGGTGGGGCGCAGGGCGCCCAGGGCGGTGGGTAAGAGGTAGTTGCGCTGGAGAGAGCCAAGCATGGGGTAACCGGCCTCGGCACAGAGGGCCTGGAATTCT
The DNA here is from genome assembly GCA_964633225.1 of uncultured Anaerolineaceae bacterium. Lineage (GTDB taxonomy): Bacteria > Chloroflexota > Anaerolineae > Anaerolineales > UBA4823 > JAKQIM01. The sequence goes on along the minus strand of CAZWFQ010000023.1, from coordinate 42,986 downwards.
TGCAGGGCCAGGGTGAGCTGTTCCAGGCCGGCCAAGGCGTAGGGGTGGTAAGGGCGGGCGGCGATGAAGGATTCGAGCGCGGGGGCAAGGGCTTCCAGGGCTTTGAAATTTTCTAAGGGGTGGTAGCCCAGCACGTCTACGCAGCCGCTGGCCCAATGGGTGGCGCCGCGGCCTTTGGCCACCAGGCGCACTTTTTGGCCGCGCTTGGCGGCCTGCCAGGCAGTGACCAGGCCGGCAAGGCCGGCGCCGATGACGAGCGTATCTAATGATGGCGAGAGGGGCCTCACCCCTGCGGTAGAGAGCACCGCTTGGCCCTTTTCCAACTGTGTTGGAGAGGGCGGGGCGGCGGCAGGGAGACTACTGGCGGCAGCAGCGGGCTGGGCAGCGTACATTTCGGGGGCAAGGCGAGTGGCTTTGGGCCCGGGGAGGTGATCGACGTTGAGCAGGGTGATGTAGATCAGCTCGTTGAGGCGTTCTTGACGCAACTGCTGGCCCCACAAGACGGGGAGCACGCCCTTCCAGCGCTCTTTGAGAAAATCGCGCAGCAGGGCATTGATGCCGATGGTCTTTTCATCGCCTACCACGGGGGGGTGGCGCAGGCTGTGCAGGATGCCAGCCGCGCGCAGGGTGCAAAAGCCGCCCTGGCAGGGGCCCATACCCAGGCGGGCCTGGCGGCGAATATCGTCGAGGGTCTGGGCCTGGTCTTTGAGAACAGCCTGCTCGATATCCTGGTAGGTGGCCAGTTCGCATTCGCAGATCAATTGGCCGTAAGATTTGTGCTGCTCAATTTCCTCCAGGCGGTGGCCGAGGTGGTGAGAAACGGGGACAGGGCGGCCAGCGGCGGCAGGCAGGACTTCTTCATGGGTGCGGCAGGGGCGTTGGACGCCCAGCTTTTGGCAGGCTTTGTCGGCGGTGACTTCGGCCATCTTGCGGAAGGTGGTCCACTTGCCGCTGGTGATGGTCAGCAAACCGTCGACGCCATCGCGCTCGGCATGATCGAGCAGAGCAAAGGCGCGGGTGACATCGCGGTTTTGGGAGGCGGAGACCGTTTCTTGGAAGAGGGGGCGCACACCGGCCCAGGCGCGCAGGATGCGCAGTTGGCGGAAGCCGGGGATGATCTTTTCGCCTTCTTCCAGCATTAGGCGCACTTCCCAGGCTTCGATGCCGAAGTGATCGGGGTCGGCGACCTTGACATCGGTGGTGCCCATGACCGCCACGGTGTGGGCTGGGACGAGGATATCGCCATCGGAGGGCAGTTTGCAGCGGTTGATGACGGTGTTGACGACGCGGTGGTTGACGGCAAGCATGGTGCCTTTGCCGGGGATGATCTGGATGGGGATATCGGCGGTGGCGGCGATTTTGCCAGTCCAGGCGCCAGCGGCATTGATGACCAGGTCGGCGTTGATCTGGACCTCCTCGTCTTTGATGAGGTCGCGGCAGACGGCCCCGCAGATGCGGGAGGCGGGCTGGGAGCCGGCGCCGGTGGTGTTGGAGCCTTTGCAGACGAGGCGCAGGACTTCGTGATAGACGAGGATCTGGGCGCCGTACTGGCGAGCTGAGGCGGTGTTGAGCTCGGCAGCCAGGAAAGAGTCGGCGGCGCCATCGGGGACGCGGAAGCAGCGCGTGATGCCGGGGTTGAGACGCGGCTCTTCTTGAAGCATTTGGGCGATGGAGACTTCTTCGACGGGGATGCCGGCTTGCTGGCAGCCATCGACAAAGCGGGGGGCATACAGGGGGTCATCGCCAGGGGCCAGGACGAAAAAGCCGCCGGTGTCTTCGATGCACTGGGGCATGATGCGGCGCAGGATGCGGTTTTCGGTGATGCACTCGTGGGCGGCCTGGGGGTCTTTGACGACGTAGCGCCCGCCGGAATGGAGCAGGCCGTGGTAGCGCCCGCTGGTGCCGTGGCTGAGGTCGCGGCGCTCGACGAGGATGGTTTTGAAGCCGCGCATGGCGAGGTCGCGCACCAGGCCGGTGCCGGTGGCGCCGCCGCCGATGACGAGGATTTCAGTTTGAATCTGGCGCATTAAATCTCCTTTGAATGACCAGTGCCGAGGGCTGCCGAGGGCTGCCGATGGCTGCCGAGGGCTGCCGAGGGCGTCAAGAACAGCATTTTGCCAGAGGCCGACATTGAGAACTTCTCTGAGATAAACCGGATCTCTATTCTACCCAATTGAATGTTCTTTTAACAGCTTTCTTCCAATTTGCGTACAGCTTCTTGCGCTGGGCGGCTTTCATGGCGGGCTGCCAGGTCTTGTCGATCTGCCAGTTCTGGCGCAGGTCGTCGAGGCCCTGCCAGAAGCCGATCGCCAGGCCGGCGGCGTAGGCGGCGCCGAGGGCGGTGGTCTCAGAGACGCAAGGGCGCACCACGGGCACGCCGAGCAGGTCGGCCTGGAACTGCATGAGCAGTTCATTGTACACCATGCCGCCATCTACTTTAAGGGCGGTGAGGGTGACGCCGGAGTCTTTCTGCATGGCATCCAGCACTTCGCGGGTCTGATAAGCGGTGGACTCGAGGGCGGCGCGGGCGATATGGCCCTTGTTGATGAAGCGGGTCATGCCGAGGATGGCGCCGCGGGCGTCGGAGCGCCAGTAGGGGGCGAACAAGCCGGAGAAGGCGGGGACGAAGTAAATGCCACCGTTGTCTTCGACGGTGGAGGCCAGGGTTTCGACTTCAGAGGATTGGCTGATGATGCCGAGGTTGTCGCGCAGCCACTGCACCAGGGCGCCGGTGATGGCGATGGAGCCTTCAAGGGCGTATGCGGCAGGCTGGCTGCCCAATTGATAGGCCAGGGTGGTGAGCAGGCCGCTCTTGGATGGGATGATCTCGGTGCCGGTGTTGAGGAGCATGAAACAGCCGGTGCCGTAGGTGTTCTTGGCTTCGCCGGGGTTGAAGCAGGTCTGCCCGACCAGGGCGGCTTGCTGGTCACCAAGGTCGCCGCAGACGGGGATGGCGGCGCCGAAAGGGCCATCAACTGAGGTCTGGCCCCAAGTGTGCGGGTCGCTGGAAGGGACGATGCGGGGCAGCATGGCGCGGGGGATGTCGAGCAGGTGCAGGATCTGGTCATCCCAGTCGAGGGTTTTGAGGTTCATGAGCATGGTGCGGCTGGCATTGCTGACATCGGTGACATCGGCGCCGCTGTCGGGACCGCCGGTGAGCCACCAGATGACCCAGGTATCGATAGTGCCAAAGATGGCGTCGCCGCGTTCGGCGGCGGCCCGGATGCCGGGGACGTTATCGAGCAGCCACTTGAGCTTGGGACCTGAGAAGTAGGTAGCCAGGGGCAGGCCGACCTTGTCTCTAAAGCGGTCTTGCCCGCCTTGGGCGGCGAGGGCATCGCAGATGTCTTTGGTGCGGGTATCTTGCCAGACGATGGCGTTGTGGAAGGGTTTGCCGGTGCGGCGGTCCCAGACGAGGGTGGTTTCGCGCTGGTTGGTGATGCCGATGGCGGCGATATCGCCGGGATGGGCCCCGGCTTTGCCGACCGCCTGGCGGACGACCTCCTGGACACGTTGCCAGATCTCCAGTGGGTCGTGTTCTACCCAGCCGGGCTGGGGATAGATCTGGCGGTGTTCTTGTTGCGCCAGGCTGACCACATGCCCGCTGTGATCGAAGATCATGCAGCGGGTGCTGGTGGTACCCTGGTCAATGGCTGCGATATATTTTGCCAT
>CAZWFQ010000023.1:29778-39214 GCA_964633225.1 uncultured Anaerolineaceae bacterium | reverse complement strand
CCGAAATCTTGGGGGGGGATGAGGCCCTGTGCAACCAGCTCCATGATCCAGGCGATCGTGCCGCCCATCTGGATGGCGTCGATGCCGAGGGCATCGACGAAATGGTTGAGGTCTTCGGCGGCGCGCTGGTCGAAGATGCCGCACAGGGGGCCGAGGGCCTGGTAGGGTTCGTAATCTTTCTTGAATTCCCGGTCGTATTTTTTGCAGACGATCGAACAGGGCTCGCCGCAGTGGGCAAAGTTCTTGGGCTGGATGATCTCTTCATTAAATTGCTTGAGGAAATGCTTAAGGATGAAGCGGCTGTGCTGTTCGAGGCGGTCCTCCTCGCTCTCATTGACGGAGCTGTAGTTGAAGCTGAAGAGCTTATCATCCACGGTGTGCATATTGACGCCAAAGGTGCCGCCGGTCATGAAGCCGGGGACGTAGCGGTACTTTTCGGCGGCGCCCAGGTCGACGCGGATCATCGAGTCGCCGTAATACTGCTGGAAGTAGCCGTCGATTTCTTTGGAGTCTTTCAGGTCGGGGTCATCCCAGTCGCCGCCGAAGATGCAGGCGGCGATGTGGTGGTACTGCAAGAGGCGGCTGCCCAGCCCGCCGCGGCCGGCCCAATCTTCAATGGGCAGAATGCGCCCTTTTTTGACTTGATTGCTGCCGATGATGCCCTGGTTGGTGCTGCGGGCGGCAGGGCCAAGGGCAAAAACCCGCACCCAATCGCCATCATATTCGCGGGCGTAGCGATCGAAGACGGCCTGCTGGAGGGCGTAGAAGCCGACAAGGGGATTGCCATCGGGGTCGGCGTAGCCCATCCAGAGCACGTCAGGATTGATGGGTTCGAGGCGGACCTGGATCTGCCCATCCTTGTGGTTGAGGACGAGGACTGAGTCTTGGGGGGCCTGACCCTGGAGGGTGATGAAATCTACGCCGATGCGGTGCATGATGTAGGCGGCCCCGCCGAGGCTGGAGACATAGAAGCCATCCCAAAGCGGAGAGTAGCCGCAGAAGACCAGGCGGCGGGTGCCGGGGATGCGCGAGCCAGCCAGGGGGCCGCCGCCCCAGGTAATTACATCTACTTGATGCGCTTTCTCGGCATCGAGATCGGCAGGGGGGGCGTCTTCAGGGGCGCAGTTGGCGGTGCGGAGGGCCTTCTTGTAGGTGTGCCAGCCGTGGTCTACCGGGCCGATGATGGGGCGGTGGCCTTTGGAGCCATGCTCAATGCGGCGAATCTGGAAGTCGCAGGTATTGGGGCCAGTAGATTCGGCCAGGTGGATGATGAGCTCGCGTTGGTTGGGTTCGTGGTGCATGGATCAGGCTCCGCCGGGACGATCAGGCATACCCGTTGGGGTTTTGAGACTGCCAACGCCAGGCGTCGGCGCACATTTCGTCAATGCCGAGGCTGGCCTGCCAGTGCAGTTGGCGGTTGGCTTTGCTGGCGTCAGCATAGGAGGTGGCAATATCGCCTGGGCGGCGCTCGATGACCTGGTAGGGCAGGGATTTTCCGCAGGCCTTTTCGAAGGCAGCCAGCACTTCAAGGACGCTGTAGCCGCGCCCGGTGCCCAGGTTGTAGGCAGCCAGGCCGGGATTATGGGCCAGGTGCTCAAGGGCTTTGATGTGGCCCAGGGCGAGGTCGACGACGTGGATGTAATCGCGGATGCCGGTGCCATCGGGGGTGGGGTAGTCATTGCCGAAGACGCGCAGGTAAGGCAGACGGCCAACCGCCACCTGGGCGATGTAGGGCAGCAGGTTGTTGGGGATGCCGTTGGGGTCTTCGCCGATGCGCCCGGAGGAATGGGCTCCTACGGGGTTGAAGTAACGCAGTAGGATAATGTTCCAATCCGGCTCGGCGATGGGCAGGTCGCGCAGCATGTCTTCGATGATGAGCTTGCTGCGCCCATAGGGGTTGGTGGCACTGAGGGGAAAATCTTCGGTGATGGGGAAGCTCTTGGGTTCGCCATAGACGGTGGCTGAAGAGCTGAAGACCAGGTTGCGCAGGCCGAATTTTTGCATGACCTGGCACAAGACCAGCGTGCCGGTGACGTTGTTATGGTAATAGCGCAGGGGCATGCCAACCGATTCGCCAACGGCTTTGAGGCCGGCGAAATGGATCACGGCATCTGGCGGGGCGGCGGCGAAAACATTTTCCAGGGCCGGGCGGTCGAGCAAGTCAACCTGGTGGAAGGTGAGGGGTTTACCCGCCAGCTCTTGAACGCGGTGAAGGGACTCTTCTTTGCTGTTGCTGAGGTTATCGACGACAACCAGCTCGTAGCCAGCTTTTAGCAATTCAAGACAGGTATGGCTGCCGATGTATCCGGCGCCTCCGGTAACTAAGATTCTCATGATTTGTAATCCTCGCGGGGTGGGTTGAAGGTGTCTACCACGATGGACGGTTCTAATGCCAGGGCGCCGTGCGGCACGTTGGCAGGCGCGCAGTAGGTATCGCCAGGGGTCAACTCAAAACTTTCGCCGGCAATGGTCATGCGGAGGCGTCCGGAAACGATATAGCCAACTTGTTCGTGTGGGTGGGCATGCTGGGGAACTTCTACGTCTGCCTGGAAGGTGAACTCTACCAGCATCATGGTTGGCCCGCTGACCAGGGTGCGGCGGACCAGGCCGGGAAGCATCTCGACCGGGGTGGTGGTGGGGTGAGATCGAATCATATGAGCTCCTATGCTAAGCGGACGGGCTGACCCGAGCGGGCGGAGGCAAGCAGGCCGAGGATGGCAGCGATGTTGCCGCGGCTGTCAGCAAGACTGATGCGGGGCGGTTTCCCGTCTAAGATGGCGGCTTCCATATCGAGGATCTCGCCGAGGTACAATTCCTGGCCGGGGATATGGATGGTTTCTGGCTGGTCGCCGCCGCGCCACAGGTACAGCTTCTGGCGGCGGCCCGGTTTGAAGGGGGTGGGAATGTTCAAGCGGCCTGTGCTGCCGATGACCTCGAGACTGGCATTGAATGGGGTAATAAAGCCGCTGGTGAACTGGGCATAGATATTGTTTTGGGTTTGTGGAGCGACAAAGCGCATTTGGCCTGAAAAGAGCAGGTCGATGCCGTTGGGGGCGCTGGTCTGCCAGCCAAAGACTTCTTCTGGCTCACACCCGGCAATGGCGCGGGCGAAGCTGATGGGGTAGCAGCCCACATCCCAGATGCTGCCGCCGCCTAAGGCTGGATCCAGGCGGGGGTCGTCGGGGCGGGTGAGGGCGAAGGTGAAGACGCCGCGCATGGCTTGCAGTTCGCCGATCAGCCCGTTGTTGACCATTTCTACTACCTGCAAAGTCTGAGGATGATGGCGGTACATGAAGGCTTCGGCGACGATCTTGCGGGTTTGCTGTGCGGCCTGGATGATGGCATCTACGGCTTCTAATGAAGTATCGATGGGCTTCTCGCAAAGCACATGCTTGCCAGCTTGCAGGGCCTTGATGGTCCATTCGGCATGCAGGGCATTGGGCAGGGGGTTATAGATGACATCGATGTCGGGGTCAGCCAGCAGGGCTTCGTACGAAGCATGGGCGCGAGGAATATCCCACTGCTGGGCGTAGGATTGGGCTTGCTCGGCAGTGCGGCTGGCAACTGCAAGCAATTGGCTGCGCCTGGATTTGCGGATGGGGGAGATGACGGCGCGATTGATGCGCGCGGTGCTCAACAAGCCCCAGCGTAAGGTGGTTTTGTGGGTAGTGGTCATAGCCCCTATTATACAGCGGAAAGAGCCTGTCACCTGATATAATGCGAACATGGCAATGCCGATCAAAAACAATGAGACAGGCGGAGATCTGCTGGCGCTCTGCCGGCGGTATGGGGAGGAGATTGCGGATTCGTGGGCCAAGCTGGTCTGCGAGATGCCGAATTCGCGTTACCATACCCTGGCGGGGGAAGATGTGTTGGCTTCTACGCGCTGCGGCATGGTGGCAATCATCGAGACCCTGGAAGGGAATTTCATTATAAGCGGCGAAGCGGCGCCGGCGATGGATGCCTACCTCAGGGGGATCAGTTTACAGCGCTCTGACCAGGGTTTTGACATCCGTGAAGTGATCCAGGCGGTGATGCTGGTGCGAGAGGCGGCCTTGCCTTTTCTGTTTACGGCGTTTGAGGCGGGCTCCAGCCCGGCTTACCAGGCCCACGTGGATCTTGAGAGCTGCCTGCGTTATATGGTGGGGCGGCTGGGGCATCTGTATGCAGAGGTTTTCCACCAGTCGTTACAGGCCCAGCAGCAGCAAGCGAGAGAGCTGGCCCATGAGAATGCCCGGCTGTACCAGGAAACCCGTCAGCGGTTGGATGAAAGCCAGAGCCTGCGCCGGGTGACTGAGGCGTTGTTGAAACAACAAAGCCTGGCAGAAGTGTTGGACGTGGTGTGTTCTGAGGCGCTGAGCTTGATTGGAGCCCAGGGCAGTGCGGTGTTCTTGCTGGAAGAGGACGGGTGGTTGAAGGCTGTGTACAGCGTGGGGTCGGGGTACCCGGCTTATGAGCGCATGCCGGTCGATAATTCTTTTGCTGGGCTGGCGGTGCAGGCTAAAAAGACGATGTACACCAATGATCCAGGCAATGAGCCGATCTGGTATGGGCGCACGGTGCAGCCGGAGTATGGGCGGCAAATTTCATCATTGATTGCGGCGCCGCTGAGCGCTAAGAGCAAGGTGATTGGCGCTCTGGTGGTGGTGAGCAAGCAGGAAAAATTCAACGATGATGATACCCGCATGATGAGCTTGTTTGCCGACCAGGCGGCAATTGCAATTGAGAACGCGCGGTTGTACCAGCAGGTTGAACGGATTGCGGTGATGGAAGAACGCAACCGCCTGGCGCGCGATTTGCACGATTCGGTGACCCAATCTTTGTACGGCGTCACATTGTATGCCGAGGCGGCGGCGCGACGTCTTTCGGCGGGCGATGAGGATGGCGCTAGCCAAAACCTGCGCGAGCTGCAACTGACGGCTCAAGATGCGTTGAAAGAAATGCGGCTGTTGATCTTTGAGCTGCGTCCGCCGGTGCTGGAGAAAGAGGGCTTGATGGCAGCGCTGCAAGCGCGCCTGGACGCGGTGGAAGGGCGGGCAGGCTTGCAGACCGAGCTGCATGTGGTGCCCGCAGGCGATTCGCCAGACAACTGGCAGCCAGGTGAAAGCCGCCTGCCAGCAAGCGTGGAAGAAGGTTTTTATCGCATTGCACAAGAGGCACTTAATAATGTATTGAAACACGCCCGGGCACGGCTGGTACGCATCTCTTTGTGCCTTGAACCGCCCCTGGCCTGGATAGAGATCAAGGACGATGGGGAAGGGTTTGATCCGCAGACGGTTGACGAGCGGGGCGGCTTTGGCTTGTGCGGCATGCGAGAACGGGCAGCCCAGCTTGGAGGACGCCTGGTGGTTGACAGCCAGCCCAAGGCCGGTACCAGCGTGCGGGTGGAGGTGCAGCTATGACGAAAACGATCCGGGTGTTGGTGGTGGACGATCATGCGATCGTGCGCAAGGGGGTGGTGGCGTTGATGGCGACCGAGGCGTCGATCCAAGTGGTGGGCGAGGCTGGTAATGGCGTGGATGCGCTGGCGCAAGCTCAGGCCCTGCGGCCCGATGTGATCTTGATGGATCTGGTGATGCCAGAGCTGGATGGCATTGAGGCTATTCGCCAAATCACATCTGCCCAGCTTGGGGCGCGCATCCTGGTGCTGACAAGCTTTGCGGCGGATGATAAGGTGTTCCCGGCGCTGAAGGCCGGTGCGTTGGGGTATTTGCTGAAGGATTCGAACCCAGATGACCTGATCGAAGCGATCCGGCAGGTCTACCGGGGCGAATCGTGGCTGCACCCGGCTGTGGCGCGTAAGGTGCTGAGCGAGTTGGCGCACCCGGGGCATTCGGATCACCTTGAGCCGTTGACGGATCGGGAGACCGAGGTGCTGTGCCTGGTGGCAGAGGGGTTGAGCAACCGGGAGATTGCGGAGCGGCTGGTGTTGAGCGAGGCCACGGTGCGGACGCATGTGAGCAGCCTGTTATCGAAGCTGCACCTTGCCAGCCGCACGCAGGCGGCCTTGTATGCCCTGCGAGAGGGGCTGGCAAGCCTGAACGAGTAAAATAAATCATCTTTTTGATGTAGAAGAAGCCCGCTCTTCATCCGATGGGATCAGGCGGGTTTTTTGTTATACTGTATTTGTGTGAAAGGGCATCAGCCATGTTGTATCGATTGGAGCTTTTGAAGTGAAGATTTTGATCGTGGAAGACCGTCCGCCGGCCCGGGCCGGGCTGTGCGCTTTTTTGGTGGCCCTGGATTCTGGGTTGGGGGTAGATGTGGTCGGCGAGGCTGCGGATGGTTTGCAAGCTGTTCAGCAGGTGGAGCAGTTGCAACCTGACGTGGTGATCATGGATGTGCGTATGCCTGGGATGGATGGCATTCAGGCGACACGTATGATAAAATGCCGCTGGCCCAAAGTGGCAGTGGTGATTTTGACTCTTTATGCTGGCTATCGTTCAGAGGCCCGGCAGGCTGGGGCAGATGCGTTCTTGCTCAAAGGCTGTCCGCCCGATGATCTGTTAGAATGCTTACGGCAGATACATGATTCGGAGGTGTTGACTGCATGGAAATAAGCTGGCTTTACCTGGTGTTGTGCGTGGGAGCGATTGTATGCGCCTACCGCGCGATGCGCACAACCCGCATCCTGGTGGCTACGTTGTACCTGGCTTGTATCAGTGCGATCGTATCAATTATGCTGTACATGCTGAAGGCTTACCAGGTGGCGGCAATTGAATTGAGCGTTGGCGCTGGCCTGGTGACGGTGTTGTTGGTGTACGCCATCAGTGTCATCGGTGATGATGCGTATGATCCGGCGTCGTTGATCCCGAAGCCGTTGGCGATCGTGGTCAGCCTGGCGGCGGCACTGTTGTTGGCGGGCCTGGCCCTGCCCCTGGTGGGGATTACGGGTGGGGGCGATGAGGCAACGGCAACCGTGTCGATGCGCAGTGTGCTTTGGCAGCAGCGCGTGCTAGATGTATGGATCCAGATGGTGCTGATCTTTTCGGGGGTGATGGGGATGCTTGGCTTGCTGGCAGAGGGGAAATCTCGCCAGCGCTCGGGCCTGCATACACTGACCGAGGTCATGGGGCAGGTTCCCCAATCGCAAGAATATATCCAGGCTGACCAACCGCGCCTGGCAGAAAAAACACCTCCACAAGCGTCACCCGAGGGTAAAGCATGAATGCAGAATGGTTCACTCCTTATAACGTTGTCTTGGCTGGCATCATCGGCCTGATGGCGGTGGGCCTTTACGGCTTGTTGATCACGCGCAACCTGATCAAGATCGTGATGGTATTACAGATCATGGTCAAGGCGGCGGTTTTGGCATTGGTATTGGCTGGGCAAGCCAGCGGACGGGCGGGCACTGGACAAAGCCTGGCAGCGACGGTGATTGTGGCGGATACCATGGTGGCGGTGGTGGGGCTGGCATTGGCAATCCAGATCCGCCGGCGCTTTAACACAGTAGATGTGTCAGAAGTAGACATGTTGAAAGGGTAGCGTATGCCTGGTATCTTGATCCCACTTGTAATCTTATTCCCCTGGCTGGGCGCTCTGGCGATCTTTATCGCGGCTTCTATTTGGCCGGTGGACACGGTGGCTGACAAAGCGTTATCAGAAGGCCGGGCGCGCTGGCAGCATGGGCTGGCAGTGGGCTTCAGCGTGGCTGGGGCTGTGGCAGCCCTGGCATTGTTGGCTTTCTCTTCTTCTGATATTGCGTTGAGCATTGCGGTTGGCGGAAATAACCCGGCGGTTTCGGCGATTGGGGCGATGACTTTTGTGCCAGATGGCCTGGGTGTTTTCCTGGCGGTGGTGGCTTCGGTGATCGGCAGCTTGTGCGTGATCTTTTCGGTTGATTACATGCACGGTGAAGCGCACCTGAGCCGTTATTATGCCCTGGTGCTGATCTTCATTGGCGCCATGGGAGGGCTGGCCCTGAGCAGCAGCCTGCTGTTCTTGTTCTTCTTCTGGGAAATCACAGCCCTGACTTCTTATGCGCTGATTTCATTCAACAATGATGACCCCAAGGCCGTGGCGGGTGGTATTAAAGCCTTGATCATGACCCAGTTGGGGGGTGTGGGGCTGTTGATCGGTGCGCTGGTGGTGTATGCGAACCTGGGGACTTTCCAGATCAATGAATTCCTGGCCCAGGCTTCGAGCCTGCCAGCGGGCTTGTTGAGCCTGATGGCATTTGGTTTCCTGGCAGCGGCGGCGGCTAAGTCGGCACAGGTTCCATTCCAGACCTGGCTGCCGGATGCGATGGAAGCACCGACCCCGGTCAGTGCATTGATCCATGCCGCCACCATGGTCAACGCGGGTGTGTACCTGCTGGCCCGGTTCTACCCGGCATTTGAAGCGGTACCCGGCTGGAAAGATGCTGTGGTGATCGTGGGTGTTCTGACGGCCCTGCTGGCGGCACTGATGGCGTTGGCGGCAGATGATTTGAAACGTGTGCTGGCCTATTCAACCGTCAGCCAGCTTGGTTATATGGTGTATGCGGTGGGGGTAGGCGGGGTGTTTGCGAGCCAGTTCCACCTCTTCAGCCATGCGATCTTCAAAGCGCTGCTATTTTTGGCGGCGGGGGCAGTGATCCATGCGGTGGGGACGCGCGATATGCGCAAGATGGGCGAGCTGGGCAAACAGATGCCCCTGGTGCGCAATGTGTTCGTGATCGGTGCGCTGGCCCTGGCGGGCCTGCCTATTTTGAACGGCTTCTGGAGCAAAGAGCTGGTGTTAGAAGCCGGCTTGACCGGCGGCCCGACCTGGGCGTTGTTGATCATGCTGGTGGGGGCGGGCCTGACGGCGCTGTATACCTTCCGCATGGTGTGGATGGTTTTCTATGGACACCCGCGCAGCAATCTGCATGTGCATGCGGGCAGGACTGCTTTTATGAACGCTGCGCTGGTACCGCTGGCTGTGGCGGCGCTGTTGAGCTGGCTGTTGGCGGGAACGTTTGCTTCTTTCTTGCACGGCAGCCTGCCTTACCACGAGATCCATGATGTTTCTTTGCTGGAATTGGTAAAGGAAATTGTGACTGCGCCGCTGACGTGGGCGGCGATGGTGGTGGTGGGCATAGGGCTGGCAGTGGGGGCATGGGGGGCGCGACGGGCCTCAGGGGCAGGGGTTGAGCTAAAACGGAGCGAGAACGTGTTTGTGGGCTGGGCGCGCTCCAGTTTTGGCTTTGAGTGGTTGAACCGCCAGATTGTCAACGTGGCTAAGCTGGTGGGGCGGGGCCTGGCGCATACCCAAACCGGTGTGTTGAATTGGAATGTGCTGGGTATTGTGCTGGGTCTTGTGTTTGTGTTAGGGCTGTTGGCTGCCTCGGTATGGGGGCAGACCTTCTGAGTCTGGATGATGATATGAATTCAATGAATTTTATCTGGGGTGTAGCAATCCCACTCTTCGCTTCACCGTTGGTGTACCTGCTGGGCCGCCTGGGGGTGCAGCAAAA